>CAJVZZ010000001.1 GCA_913020435.1 uncultured Flavobacteriales bacterium
TAGGATTATCATTTAATAAAAAAAGCCTCTTGAATTTCTTCAAGAGGCTTTGGTTAAAAGTGACCTGGCAGGGGTTCGAACCCTGGACCCTCTCCTTAAAAGGGAGATGCTCTACCAGCTGAGCTACCAGGTCTTTTATTGAGGCGGCAAATATAAAATTCTCTTTCGTTTCAACAAGCTGCTTTTTTCTTTTTTTTCTTTCTTTTTCTATCCTGCTGTTATACTACATTTTAGCTTCTTTTGTAGTATGAAAATATTCCTAATTGGACTATCAGGAACTGGTAAAAGTACTATCGGAAAGCAACTATCAAGTAGATTAAAGGTCAGTTTTTTGGATTCTGATACAGTTATTGAAAAAAACGAACAAAAGTCTATCTCAGAGATTTTTAGAATTCATGGAGAGCTCTATTTCAGAGGATTAGAGAGTAAGTTACTTTCAGGCTTACCGAATACTTCTGAACAAGACTGTGTTGTTTCAACTGGAGGAGGCATGCCTTGCTTTAATCAAAACATGGATAAAATGTTGGAACAGGGTATTGTGATACAGTTAACAATGCCTCTCGAAATGTTGGCGAGTCGGCTAGAAAAATCTTCTAATCGACCTTTGCTAACTGAAAACACAATAGAAAAGTTGAAAAATCAATTTAATGATAGAAATTCAACTTATTCAAAAGCACACATAACGATTCAAAGTATAAATTGGAATGCATCAAAACTGAATGATTTAGTAGAACAACTAAACCAAATAGACTCCATCAGACCTTCCTAGTTCAACTTGAATGTGCTCTTTTAGCGTTGTAGTTAAAGAAAGGCCAACAAAGTCTGCGGTAATAGGGTAGCGGTGGTGTTCTCTATTTACCAATATTGCAGTTTTGATCATTTTTGGGTCCAACTGCAATAAATATGCAGCTGCATAAGCCAATGTTTTGCCTGAGTTTAAAACGTCGTCTACAAGTATAACAGCGCTACTCTTTATTGATTCTGGCTGTTTCAGCGTAATCTCATTATTTATTGGATTGTCTTTATCCAAATCTATTTGAAGCAATTCAATTTTAAATGCCGCAATAATTTGTAATTCTTTTTGCAAGCGTTTGGCAAAATCATAACCACGACCAGCAATTCCTACAAGGACTAACTTTTCTTCTTGGTAGCAATTTTCGTTAATCTGATGAGCAATTCTATCAACCTTTGCTTTGATTTCCGTTCCGTCTAAGATTTTATTTCGAGCTTTTGCGTTCACCTTCCAAATGTATAAAAACCCTTATTTAGGCGCCATTTTTATAAATAATTCTGAATTTTTTCTTGGTTCGATTGAATTGTAAGCCGTTTCCATTTTTTGAATATTGAAAAATGGCTCGAATAATTTTCGATATATTTTTTCATTGCCACCAAAAGGCGGGTGATCTTTAAATAGTTCTTTTTGAAATAAGAGGCCAACTAGAAAACCACTAGGTTGGAGTATTTGATTGGCTTTTTTTATATAATTCTCGCGTTCACTAGGTGCAATGGCACAAAAAAATGTTTGCTCGAGCATGATATCAAACTGCTCTTCTATTTTAAAAAAGTCACCGCAAATAATATGTTGACTTGGGAAATCAGAAATTCTAATAATTAGTTTTTGACAAGCTTCCTCAGAAATATCAACAACTGTGACATTCTTAAATCCTTTAGCATACAAATATTCTGCTTCGTAAGCGTTTCCTGCGCCAGGTATCAATATTTTCAAGTTCCTGTCAGTAAGTGAGTCGATATACTCTTTTAGAGGCGTTGAGGGATAGCCTATATCCCAACCGGTTTCTTTATTAATGTATCGACTATTCCAGTATTCTTTATCAAGTTTCAGATGCATTATTTTAAAATTTTATTTTCTGATAATAGATTTACGAATCAACGAAATTACAGGTCGAAGCAGTTGTTCTGATTTAAAAAACCAATTAAAAGGACTTAAATAGTTGCTTGAAAAATTATAGGACTTCCAGAGATAAGGTTATAAAACGTGACGACGGGTTTTTTGGAATAATTTGTAGATTAATAGATAACAACAAATTTCCTCTCTCGCACTTCAAGTAAAAGTAACTTGTGTTTAGAATTTCATTCCTAATACTAATATATCATCCAATTGTTCTTCATTTTCACCTTTCCAATTAAGCAAGGTTTCAGTCAATAATTCACATTGGCTATTAGGAGACTCTAACAATATATCTTGCAGCGTTTTTTTTAGGAGTTTACTCATAAACCGTTTTTTTCTTGGGCCGCCAATTTGATCGGTATAGCCATCACTAAAAAGAAATAACTGGTCATTCTCTTCAAGTTGGATTTCTATTTCTTCAAATTTTTTGTCTGGTAAACAAAATAGGCCGACAGAACTTCTATTCCCTTTGAATTCTTGTAATATTCCATTTCTGAAAAGATAAAGTGGTCGTTTTGCTCCACAAAATCTAATTTTTTTTGTTTTGAAATCATACAAACATAAGCCTGCATCAAATCCACTGTTGAGTTCGCTGATTTCGTTATTTGAACTCGATATAGAAAGCTCATTTTCAGATTCGTAACCCGATAGAACTTTATCAATCTGTCTAAAAATAGCACCTATTTCATCGTAAGAATTTAGGGACTTAAGCGCATAGTTGAGCTGATAATTAACTAAAACAGACATTAAGGCACCAGGCACCCCATGGCCTGTACAGTCTATTACTCCAAATAAAATTTTGCCGTCAGTTAAAACGCGATACCAAAAGAAATCACCTCCTAAATTGTCTTTTGGCATATTTAGAATAAAGGAATTCGGGAAGTATGACTTAAACCCAGACTCAGCTGGAAGTATGGCTCGTTGAATTTCTTTAGCACTTTTAAAACTATCTATTAGTTCTTTAGTTTGGTATGAAATGGTATCGTATGCCGCTTGAAGTTCTTGATTTTTTCTCTTTTCAACTTCTCGAATTGAAAGAGCTATGACCAAAGTTGACTTTAAAGTTTCTTTATTGTAAGGCTTTAATACATAACCCAATGGAAAAGTACTTTTTGCTGAATTTATCGTTTCTTCTTCGTCATTTGCGGTAGCATATATTACTGGAATTCCAAATTTGGTAAGGATGATTTCGGCAGCTTCAATTCCATCCATTTCACCCTCCAAATTAATATCCATTAATACTAAATCGGGCTTATGTTTTTCAACTTCAATAATGGACTCTTCGCCAGAAACAACACTTGCACAAACCTCATAGCCCATATCAGTAATGAGCTTCTTTAAGATAAAAGCCATAGTTGGCTCATCTTCTACAATTAATATTTTAGCGGCTTCTTTTTGCATACCTTTAATCACGACTAAAGTATTATAAAATGAAAGGCAGCTTTATCTTTATCAGAGCTAATCTTATTAAAAGTTTAAGCGTGTTTTTTGTCGTTTTAATGATTGCATCATGCAGTGGTGTAAAGACAGAAACCAACGGAGGAGAATCCGCTGTAAAGAGCGCAATGCAGCAACAAATGAATAGTTGGAATAAAGGAGATATACCCGCATTCATGAATTATTATTGGGAAAATGATTCGCTACAGTTTGTAAGTAAAAATGGAATCTCAAAAGGGTGGAAAAAAGTCTTAGAGAACTATCAGAAAGCTTATCCCAATCAAGAACAAATGGGTCAGTTGTTTTTTGAATTGAATGAAGTAAGGCAACTGTCCGATGATTGTGTATTTGTTGTCGGTTCTTGGGAGTTATCCTATTCAAAAAAGCCCAATGTTGGAGGTTATTTTACGCTTTTATGGAAGTTAAAACCTGAGGGCTGGCGTATAGTAATTGACCACACTAGTTAGACATTAACTTCTTGAAGTCAGAACCTGATGGATTTTGAAATAACTCAATATCAAAAAATCCTGCTACTGCCAAAATATGATCAAATATATCGGCTTGTATTTTTTCATAATTCACCCAGTCCTTATCTTTACTAAAACAATAAACTTCTAGCGGTAAACCTGTTTCTGTAAATTCTAATTGCCGCACCATACAGGTCAGTTCTGTATTTACATCTGGATGTTTTTTTAAATACTGTTCAATGTATTGTCTAAATAAACCAACATTGGTTAATCGGCGACCATTTACCATTGTTGAACCATTTTTTACAGCAGATTTATTGTATTGGTCTAACTCTTCAATTTTTTTGGAAACGTATTCTTCCAAATAATCAATTTGCAGCATTTGATTTAATAAATCTTGATCGCAATGTTTAATGGAGTTTATTGCTACGCTTACTTTTCGTTTTATCCGTCGACCTCCACTCTCTTGCATGGCACGCCAGTTTTTAAATGAGTCCGAGATGAATGCATAGGTTGGAACTGTAGTGATAGTGTTGTCAAAATTTTTGACTTTCACTGTATTCAAGTTTATTTCTAAAACATCTCCATCTGCTCCATAACTTTCTACACTTACCCAGTCACCAACGCGAATCATGTCGTTTGATGCTAGTTGAATACTAGCAACAAAACCTAAAATAGAATCTCTAAATACCAAAATAAGCACTGCTGTTAACGCCCCTAGAGCACTAAATAGATACATTGGGGATTTACCAATTAGGATGCTTACTATTATGATTATTGCAATTCCATAGTTTAAAATCGTGGCAACTTGTCGATAGCTCGTTAGCGGTTTATTTTTAAACGCTGATCGAGTCTCTGCAATATTTTGAAACGATTTAATAACGGCATTTATAAGGGAAGCCGTAACGCCAATAACAAAAATATTTGTTGCGCCAATAATCAAATCTTTTGCGGGCCCTAGGTGGGCTAAAACAACTTCGTCAAATGCATAAATTGCAAAAGCAGGAAACAGAAAACTAAATTTTTGGAATACCTTATTCTCAAGGAATATATCATCATAGTTTGTCTTTGACTTTTTTGTTATTTGATTGACTAGCCTCAAGAAAACACTTCTACCAACAATATGAAGGATTCCTGCAAGTATAAATAGGACTACAATTAAGACTCCTGATCTTGCAGATGATGCCCAGAAATCGGATAACCCATAATTGATTAAAAGGTCGTAAATAGGAGTGAATTCTTTATTCATATTCTTATATTAGAAAGGATAACCTATCCCTAAGTTAAAATTAATTCCATATTTATATTCTCGTCCGTTCCACGATTGATAAATATCTTTTGGTTCCCAAAACCATCGTTCAGATTCAGCTAAAGATGGATCTCGAGCCTTAAAACCAAAATCACCCCGAATAACAAAGAAGTCGAGATCAATTCGTAATCCTGCACCAATACCAACTGCCATCTCTTTGTAAAAGCGGTTTATATTAAACTCTGCATTTGGTCGAAGTGGATCTTTTTCGCGCAACCAAACATTTCCAATGTCAGTAAAAAATGCGCCTTCTAAACCATCAACGATATTAAATCGATATTCCAAGTTGGCTTCTAAACTTAATTCGCCAATTCGGTCAATCGTATTTAGGGAATCTATCGCTGGTAAACCTCCGGGACCTAAAGTTCGAGCTACCCAAGCTCTATTTGTGTTTGCTCCTCCACCAAAGAAGGATTTTTCGAAAGGTAGTACATTCAAGTTTGATAATGGTAGACCTATTCCACTATATATCCTGTATACTAATTTCGAATTTTCTGTAAGTATACTATGGTATCTAAAATCACCATCAAGTTTAATATATTGAGCATATCGAATACCCAGTTTTGTATAGTATCCTTCAACAGGGTCTTGAGTACTGCCTGTAATTTTATCTAAGGCATGCAGAAGGTTACCAGTGCTTTCAATATTAGAACGAAAAAACACATAGTTTCTTTCATCAGATTTTTGATTTGTAAACGTATATTGAAATTTTGTGGCTGCTATTAAATGATCTTGATAGGAATTGATTAGTAGTGAGTTACCTGTAGCTTTTAATCTATTTTCAAATGCTGAATCTTTTTCTAGTCTTACAAAACTGATGTCGATTGGACTCAATACAAAGCCATGTTTTCTTCCTAGGAACCATTTGTATCGATAGGCTATATTCAGCACATCCCTGTCATAAGAACCGCGATATTGATAGTTGTAAATAACTCCAATTTCAGTACTTGGATTCAAATATTTAGGTAAGCCAAACTTTATTTTTGGAATTAGTAGATCTGGAATTTTTAAAGTTACATCAGCTCCGTATTCTAAGGTGTTAAATGGTAATGCGTCATTAATTTGTTCGGTTTGGTCTTCAAATAAATCGTTATTGGTTTGCTGTGCTTCCAGTCCTCCGAACACACCAATACTTAAAGCCTCCGCTCCTTTAAATGTGTTTTTGTTTGTAAAGTTCACGCTAGAGTTGACGCCGAGATTACCACCTCTATTAGTTCCTTCAGTTTCAAATGAAATGTTGTATTTCGGACTCATATTCAAGGTGATGTAAGCAATCAAATTCGTTCCATTTGGATTAATTGGATCCACTGAAACATCAATATTTATGGTACTGAAAACACCTAGTGCAGTAAGCCTGCTGTATGTATATTCAATTTTATTAAGTTGATATAGGTCACCTTTTTCAATAAATACGGCTCGTGCAATTACCTTGGGGCGAATTACATTACCCCTATAATTTACAAAGTCATATCCTTTAAATTTTAAGGTATCATCTGCAGCAATTGAATTGCTTTTGTCTCCCATGGAAATCACAATTTTATTAATGTAAAATTTCTCATGCTTTTTACTTATCAAAGTATCTAACCCAGCGGTTGTTCGAATTTTTACGTAACGATTTTTAATACTGATCTGATATTTTACTTTATGACTATTTAAATGGGTATCTACTTTATATTCAATGTATTGCCGGCTAAAATTATAATAACCTCTATTTTTCATAAATCGATCCATGCGATCTCGTTCGGTCGCCAATTTGTACTCATCATAATTAGCGCCGAGTTCTAACGAAAGGCCTTCGTCTTTCTCATTATTTGAATAGTTTTTTATTACCGGTCTAAGACTGTCATCATCGAATGCAAATCCATACTTGCTTACAACCCATGGTTTTTTTGGGGTAAGCGAATAGTAGACAGATGCCTTTCTCTTTTTTATTTTTTTTCCATTCCAGTTCGTTTTAACTTTATAATCCACAGAATCTGAACCAATAGACTCGAAGTAGCCTTTCTTTTTAAGGTAAAGGAGCATTTGAGTCGAGCTTTTGCTCACCAAATTAGTATCAATGATAACGGGAGATTCTCCAATTCGCACTAGCCAGTTTCTGAATTTATTGTCTTTTTTTGATCCAAAAGTGTAGACTCTCAAGTGAAATTTGAACAGACCTAGAAGTTTGTTATTTGGTTTTTGTTTTATAATGTCGGAAACATCATCCGTATTTAATTTTTTATAAAACTCGGAATCTCGCTTTTTTGAAGCAAGATCGTAATCAACTTCAACCTTTTCAAGAAGGTACTGACCATCAGCCAATTGTTTATAAGGGTTGCAGCTGGCTAGAAAAATTCCAGTAATTATAAGGGCTAATATGGGTTTAAGTAGGTTTTTCAAAGCACGCCCAAAGGCGAAAGTTATACCTTTGCAAAATTACTGAAAATGCAATCTAAAGACCCAAGTGCTTACTAAAAACAAAATCAAATTAATTAATTCACTTGTTCGCAAAAAGAACCGAAAAGAATTCGGACTTTTTATAGTTGAAGGAGAGAAAATGGTCAACGAATTAATCCACGAATGTGAGACACGTGAAAAATGTCCTTATCGTATTTCTGAGCTTTTTTATACGCTTGATTTTAAATTAAAGTATTCTACTGAGTTAGAAAAGTTGAATGTTCCACAAACTGAAATTACTGAAGGTGAATTAGAGAAAATTAGTAATTTTTCTAGTCCAAATCAAGTGTTGGCATTGGTTGAAGTGCCGCAAGATAAGATACCTTATTACGAAGAAGATTTGGTATTGATGATTGATGGAGTTATAGATCCGGGCAATTTGGGAAATATAATTCGTTGTGCCGATTGGTTTGGGATAAACCATGTAATCTGTTCTACTAATTGTGTTGGATTGTATAACCCAAAGGTGGTACAAGCCAGTATGGGAAGTATTTTTAGAATAAATGTTCTGTATCAAGATTTGGTCATTATCCTAGCCAAAATGCGCAAGAACAATCCTCTAAAACCTATTTACGGAGCCACCTTAGAAGGAGAAAATATTTACGGAATGGATCTTAATGAAAACTCTGCAATAGTAATGGGAAGCGAATCCCATGGAATTTCGGAAGAAGTGAAATCCTTTTTGACTAAAGAAGTGAAAATTCCTCAATTGGGACGCGGGGAATCATTAAACGTAGCTTCCGCAACTGCTATTTTGTGTTCTGAATTTAAAAGATTTTCAGTATGAAAAAGCCATTAATTTTAATTTGTAATGATGATGGAGTCACCGCTCCAGGTATCCAATCGCTTATAGAATCAGTTCGAGAGATAGGCGATATTATGGTTGTTGCGCCAGACAAACCACAAAGTGGAACTGGACATGGAATTACTATTAATTCAACTCTCCGAATGCAAAAAATCAGCGAAGAAGCTGGGTTAACGATATATAGCTGTTCTGGAACTCCTGTTGATTGTATTAAGCTGGCGATTTATAGAATGGAAGTGAAGCCAGATGTTATTTTATCGGGTATAAATCATGGTAGTAATGCATCTATCAATGTAATTTATTCTGGAACTATGTCTGCAGCAGTAGAAGGTGCACTGGAGGATATTCCGAGCATAGGGTTTAGTCTTCTTGATCACAGTATTGATGCCGATTTTTCTGCTTCAAAAGAGATTGCAAGGCAAATCACATTAAAAACAATTGAAGAAGGACTGCCAAAGGGGGTTTGTTTGAATGTAAATATCCCAAAACTGCATTTAGAAGAAATTGCCGGAATTAGAGTTTGCCGACAAGCAAAAGGAAATTGGGAAGAAGAATTTGAGGCACGTAAAGATCCTATGGGCAAGGAGTATTTTTGGTTAACGGGAACGTTTAAAAATAATGATCATGGCGAGGATACCGATATTTGGGCCTTAGAGAATAATTACGTTAGTATTGTTCCTGTGCAACATGATCTAACAGCGTATACTGCACTTAGTGAAATTAATAATTGGGACCTGTGAAAGACAATTTAATAATAGGCTTAATTGCTGGAGCAATCTTTCCACTAATTGTGGTTGAGACTCTTATTATGTCCGTTAATGAGGATTTACTAACTTTTTCTCAAACCTATTTGGAGAACGTTTGCTTATTGGCAATCGGATTAAATGCTGGGTTGATGTGGGTAGTTTTAAACACCTTCAAAAAAGACAAAATAGGACGAGGAATTCTATTGTCCAATTTCGGATATGTGATAGCTTTTGTAATTTATTTTTACACGTAGTTTGAAGCTTTACATTATATCGGGAGAGGCATCGGGTGATTTGCATGGCTCTAATTTGGTAAAAGCCCTAAAGAATCAGAATTCTGATTTAGAAATTCGAGCATGGGGTGGAGATCTGATGGAATCTGCCGGAGCCACAATTGTAAAGCACATTCGAGATCTAGCTTTTATGGGGTTTTTAGAAGTAATTCTAAATTTAAGAACCATAATTGGGAATATCAGTTTTTGTAAAAAAGATATTGAAGAATTCGAGCCTGACGCAATTATATTAATTGATTACCCTGGATTCAATCTTCGCATAGCTAAGTGGGCAAAAGAAAGAGGTATAAAAGTCCTCTACTATATATCTCCTCAAATTTGGGCTTGGAATCAAAAACGAGGATTTAAGATTAAAAAAATCGTGGACGAAATGTTCGTGATTTTACCTTTTGAAAAGGAATTTTATAAAAAGTTTGATTTAGATGTTCATTTCGTAGGTCATCCGTTATTAGATGCAGTCAAAGAGTACAAAAATCAAAAACCAGACTTTGCTGCTTTTTGTAAAAAGAACGATTTACCCGAAAAACCAATTGTTGCTTTACTTCCAGGAAGTAGAAAACAAGAAGTAACTAAAATGTTACCAGTTTTCTTAAATGTGGTAGATCGTTTTCCGGATTATCAGTTTGTATTAGCTGCTGCTCCTGCATTAGAGTTAGATTATTATCAACCGTTTTTAACGAAACAGAATGTTTCAATAATTGAAGGTAAAACGTACGAATTACTCTTGCAGGCAAAAGCTGCATTGGTAAGCAGTGGAACCGCTACTTTAGAAACTGCTCTTTTTAAAGTACCCGAAGTTGTTTGTTATAAAGGTGGAGCATTGAGTGTGGGAATTGCAAGAATGCTCATTAAAGTAAAATTCATCTCACTGGTTAATCTTATTATGGATAAGGAGATTGTTACTGAGTTGATTCAATCTGATTTGAACGAAAAACGCTTAGTTCAAGAATTAGAGCGGATTTTAAACTGTGAAAATGATAGAAATGAACTCTTGGCTAATTATGAAATCCTCATAACTAAATTGGGAGGTGAAGGTGCATCTGAGCTTACTGCCAATCTCATGTTGAAAACTCTGGAGCCAACAGCCTAAGTCCATTTTAAGCCGATTACCTTTGCTCGCTGCATGGCACGTCTGATTCTCATACTAATTATTTCAAGTTTATCCTTTTCTGCATTTGCATTAAGGGAGGTAATCAATGTTGGAATACTTTGGGGAAAAAGACCTGCAAGTTCACTGGTTTCTATTCATAACGGTTCTTACACGTTATATGGAGATAATAATCCTGTAAAGCAATTCACCATCAATCAAACAATGGTTTTGCGTACAAATGGAGCTCTTGTACAAGTTACTTCAGGTGGTAAAGTTGTTGGTAGTTTTAAGAGTATTCGATTGAAAAGAAATACTTGGGGATCTGCTTTTAATTTAAAAGCGATGTCTCCTGCTACTGCTAAAAGAACTTATAACGACAACCTGAAGGTCTCCGTTTATTTGAACAAGCTAAAGCTGATAAACAACGTTTATATAGAGCATTATATTGGCGGTGTAGTAGAAGCAGAATCAGGAAGTAGAGAAACCTATGAGTACTATAAGGTACAAGCGATTATTGCTCGTACTTATGTGTTGAGTAATTTGAGTAAGTATTCCAAATTTGGTTTTAATGTTTGCGATAGAGTAAATAGTCAAGTTTACAAAGGAATGAGTACGAGAAATCCAGATATAATAAAGGCCACTAACGCAACTCGTGGACTGGTTTTGGTGGACAGTGATATCAATTTAATTCAAGCGGTATTTCACTCAAATTCTGGTGGACAAACTGCTAACAGTGAGGATGCTTGGAGTAAAGCGTTAGGGTATTTAAGATCGGTTCCAGATACGTTTAGTCTGAATCAACCGCATTATAATTGGAAAACATTTCTAGAAAAAGAAGAATGGCTCACCTATTTGAAGAAGAAGTACGGCTACCCAATTGAGGATAGTATTTATTTAGAATACGTATTGGATTACTGCCCAACAGAGCGCGATCGTTGTTTGTCTCCTTTAGCTCCCAATACGCTCTTAAAAACCATTCGAATAGATTGGGGGTTTAGATCTACTTTCTTCACCATCAAGGAAGGAGAAGAAAGTAAGTATGTGTATTTCGAAGGGCGAGGTTTTGGACATGGGGTCGGCTTAAGCCAAGAAGGAGCTATGCGTATGGCTGAATTAGGAATTCCCTACAATAAGATTTTAAAATATTATTACAAAGACACCCACCTCATTCATCTATCCGCTTTAGACTTCTTTAGAGGAGAGTAACCAGATATTTCCTACTTTTAGGAAATGCCAATCCGACTATCGCCTTTTTCTAGGTTACTTCCCTATATCATATTTGGAATTATCCTTAATGATACAGTTCATATGGATCAATCCTTGCTTTGGTCAATGCTATCGTTTGGAATTTTTACAGCTCTATTTTTCCATTTTCTTTATTACAAGTACAGTAGGCCGAAAAGAGTCATGGGTTTTCAGTTGGGAGTATTTCTGGTTTTTTCTTGTGTTGGTGCACTGTTAATTCATGATGCAGAAAATGAACTGGGGATAAAAGACCTTCAATACGGTACTAAATTCTATGCAAAAGCTATTGTTAAGGATGTACATTTTTCGGACAGTTCCTCTACGATAAATATCTCACTACTAAACGGATACATTGGTGATACGGTTTTTGATTGTGCTGTAGGTGCGATAATAAAGGACAAGAAGAATGAGTTTCTAAATATATTACCCGACGATCAAATTTTTATTAGAGGAAAAGCACAGAAATTTTTTGAAAATACTAATCCAGGTGCTTTTAATTATCGGCAGTATATGGAGGAAAATGGTAATTACCTTCAAATTAGAGCCAATACTATAAAGATCCTTCATCGGCCAAAATGGAGTATTTGGAGGGCAGTGTATCGTGTTAGAAATTATCTGGCAACGTTGCTCGAAAGCCATCTGGAAATACGTGAAACGGGTGTTGCACAAGCATTGGTTTTAGGTCAAAAACAATTTTTAGAAACAGAAACAAAACAAGCATTTGCAGGAGTAGGTGCAATGCATATTTTGGCAGTATCTGGATTACATGTAGGCCTTGTATTTCTATTGTTTAGCTGGCTTTTAAAACCATTAATTAGCCTGCCTCAGGGTAACGCTATTCACACTGTTTTAGTGATAGCTGTAATTGTGTGCTATGCAGCGATCACCGGATTTTCGCCTTCGGTAACCCGAGCATCCTTAATGTTTATTCTAATAAGCTTGGGCATTTTATTGCGCAGGGTAGGAGATACCTACAACACCATTTTTGCATCCGCTTTTTTGATGCTTATTTATCAACCAAAGCTGCTGTTTAACATTGGCTTTCAACTCTCTTATATTGCTGTTTTGGGTATAATTTTTATATATCCTAAGCTCTTTAAATGTCTAGAACCAAAACGCTGGATAACTAGTAAAATTTGGAGTTTATTATGTTTAGCAATCGCAGCTCAATTGGTTACATTTCCGCTGGGATTATATTATTTTCATCAGTTTCCAACCTATTTTTTTATTACAAACCTTGTTGTAATTCCAGCTGCATTTTTAGTGCTGTTTGGTGGATTTGCTCTATTCTTTAGTAGTGCTTTTACCGAGTTAGGATTTTCAATAATCGAAAAGTGTATCGGTTGGCTGCTCCAAAAAGTAATTTGGTTGCTCAATGAATTTATTGAAATTCTCTATTCCTTTCCTTACAGTTCTATTACTCAAATTGAAATATCGTTAGCACAGCTCTTCGTACTATACCTATTTATTCTTTGCAATATAATTTTTTTGGTATACAGAAAAGGGTTCTTTTTAAAAGCTGGATTTGCTATAGCATTAATGCTTTGTATTTCGTTTTCATGGAGAAAATATGAAGTATTGAGTTCTTCTGGAGTTTTGGTTTATCAATACAATTCACCTGTGATTGAGGTTTTTGAAGGGGAAAAAAGCAGGTGTTATTCTGGTTTTATCTATCCTAAAAAGCAAATCTATTTTGATAGAATGATTCAAGATTTTAATCGACAAGAAGGAAGACTTACTGATACAATCGTTAAAACTAAGCTGCTGAAGTGGAAAAGCGTTGATTATATTTCACTTACCCAAGGAGAAAATGAGATTGAGATGGTAGAAAAAGTAATTTTATTTAAAACAACTGCAGTTTCACAAACACAGAATTTTAATTTGGATTCGGCTAGGATGTTGGTGCTGGCTAAATAACTTGTATAAAGGCAGATAGGTGTGTTTCATTCAATTACAAGCCCTTTAGATTAAATATATTTGTTATTGCTACAAGGGGGATATATGTAACGGTGCATATAGCGATTTGTTGGCAAACATTAAATAAATGAAACTCATTCTTTCAATAATTCTTATTTCTATCCTAACCTCGTGTCAATCTCAGGAAGTGTATCAAGAATTTCATGAAAATGGAAAATTAAAGTTTGAAGTCCCATTAGTTAATGGCAAAAAAGAAGGACTTGGTAAGACTTACTTTGATGATGGTGAATTGAAGATTGAAGCCAATTATAAAAACGACCTGCTAAATGGAGAGTTGGTACAATTTTATTACGGTCGGACAATAAAAAAAGTTCACTACAAGAATGACAAATTGGACGGATATGCTATCTACTACAATCCTGCCAAACTTCCAACTAAAGAAGGCACATATGTAGATGGTAAAATGCACGGTAAATGGAAAATCTATGAAGATGACGGATGTTTAAGATTTGAGTACACATATATAAATGACATCAAAGAAGGCCCTTATAAAGTTTTTTACTGTACCGGTGAATTAGAGACAACTGCATATTGGAAGGACGGCCTACCAATTGATTTAATGGTATCCTTCAGCAAGGAAGGCGACACAGTTGGTATAGGATTATGGACGATTGAAAATCAAATGAGAACATTTCTTGAAGATTCCTCTCTAGTCTCCAAAGGAAAGCCCTCATTCACACTAGAGGAAAAAGATGGTAAGTATTTCTATTGGATGAATGGTGTGCGCACTGAAGGAAGAAAAATTGAATAAAAAACGTTTGCCAATAAAGGCTAACAAAGCATGCCCTTCGGGACACGTTTGTTAGCCAGAACCATTATGCTTTAATGTACATACGATTAATTACTTGAGCCAAAAAAAATGAATTGATCTCCTTTATCACTACTGTGAATTAACATAATATTACCATCATCAGACACCTCTAATTGCTCATTGGGATCAACTGAGAAATAGGTTTTTGAGGAATAGTATCTCTTTTTATCGATTTCAACTTCATATGTTGGAAAAGCATCACTAACTACTGAAATTTTGCTATTATCAATCTCTTGAATTAGGACTTCTGTATTGCTTGAAACAAGAGTATCGTTTCTATTTAATGAACCCATATAAGTGTCAGCTACTTTTTCTGCATGCTTTGAGCATGATAATAGCAAGTTTGTTCCTATTAAGATTCCGAAAAATATAATTTTAAAATAAGTGATTTTCATTTTGATAATTTTCTTCATGACGATTGGTGTTTTAGATTATTGCCTTTTAAAATTGAATTTACATTAATTTAATATTGAACATCTTTGGCTGACTGTTTATTTTCAGATGAAAGACGAAAAATAGAGAGCTGAGAGCATAGAAAACAAAAGCATAACAAAACCTAAAATGCGTTCTCTGTTTATACTTTGCAAAGCTAGTTTATTCTAAAACTACTATTTAAGTATACAAATTAATCTTGGGTAAATGGCTCATGTCATTTTAGATCAGAACGTAAATAATAAAGCCAACTTCAAATTTCTTCAAGAGTAGGACGTTTATTATAAAATCTTAGGTGAAGGAAAAGTTACCGGATCAACAGTTAGGGCCAGTATTCCGAAATCAAAAAGTATTTGACTGGTTTATATTGATTCTTGAGCAAAGGAAATTGAGTTGCTTGTAAAATTAGTTTGAATTTGACTTAAATATTGGTTGAGTTAAAATAAAAAAAGCGGCATAAGGCCGCTTTTTAATTTCGTAGGTAGTTGAACTTATTTCTTGAAGTTATCAGCTACAATCCAATCCTTGGTTCCGTGGTTATGAGAATAGAACCCTTCGCCGCTTTTAGCACCTAATTTCCCTGCCATAACCATATTTACGAGTAATGGACATGGAGCGTATTTGGAATTGCCAAATCCGTCATAAAGCACGTTCATGATAGACAAACAAACATCTAATCCAATAAAGTCGGCCAATTGCAATGGGCCCATAGGATGAGCCATTCCTAATTTCATAACCGTATCAATTTCCTCTACACCGGCCACACCCTCATGTAAGGTAATGATGGCCTCGTTAATCATTGGCATAAGAATTCTATTGGCTACAAAACCAGGGTAATCATTAACCTCTACCGGAATTTTACCAAGACTTTTAGACGCATCCATTATGGTTTTAGTTACCTCGTCAGAAGTAGCATATCCTCTAATGATTTCTACCAGTTTCATAATCGGAACTGGATTCATAAAATGCATGCCAATTACTTGCTCAGGCCTGTTGGTTACTGCGGCAATTTTAGTAATGGAAATAGATGAAGTGTTGGTGGAAAGAATACATGCTTCGTTGGCATGCTGATCCAATTCCTTGAATATTTTAAGCTTTAAATCTATGTTTTCAGTTGCTGCTTCAACTACTAAATCACGATCTTTCACACCTTCGGCTATAGAAGTTAGCGTTGAAATATTATTCAAACAATCTTCTTTTTGGGCTGCTGTAATTCTTTCTTTAACAAGCAGACGGTCGAGGTTTTTGGTAATAGTTGCAACAGCTTTGTCGAGGCTAGATTGCTGAATATCAATTAAATTTACTTGGTAACCACTTTGGGCAAAAACGTGGGCGATTCCGTTTCCCATGGTTCCTGCACCTATAACTGCTATTTTTTTCATATTGTAATGGTAAAAGTGTTTGGCAAAATTAAATATCCTGTTTTGGATACTTATAGTTCTTGTCTAAAAGTGATGAATTTCGTTAAGAACTAACGATCAAAAAGATTCAGTAACTTTCTGAAAAAGTCAAAGAATAGTGTAACAATAAGAAGTACAGTCATCAGCCAGATCATTACAATATTTACCCAAAAGGTTTTTAAGTAATTCCCAAAGAATTTTTTCTGCGGAGCAAAAAAGTGACTGTTGATAGATTCACTATCTCTATAAATTGGGTTTTCCTGAGGAATTAACCTACCTTGATACTCTATTATGTGACTTATTTCCAGTTTGTTAGAAACCAAATCTGATAAAGCTTGATTTCTATGCTTATTCTTGGCTTCAGTAAAATTAATATTAGCGTCTTTAGTCAAATAGTTAATAGCATCATCTCTATCATCCAAGGTCCTATTGTGTAACTTGTTGTAGAAGGTTCTTTGCAATTTCAAGTAATCTTTAAGGGCTTGAAAATCTTGATCGGTTACTGTTCCAAACACTAAGTTTTCCGCACCTGCATAAGCAAGTTTTGGATAGACTTTATTTTGTGCAGTAATTTCATTGCGCACTAGTTCAAGAGATTTTTGAACCTTTTCTTGTTTCTCAGGATCGTTATAATAATTCTCTATGTATCCAATTTTAGAGTTCAATTCGGGTATCCAATACACCTTTTTAAAATTAGCCATCGACTGAATTTTGTCGTAAGGGTAGAGGTATCTTTCAAATTTATTTTCGATAAATTGATTTACAGCTAGTGCTTCAAATGCCCAACGCGAGGCCATTGCTTCTCCAATAAACGGAACTTTAATTCTTGAAGAAATACTTGGATTTAACTTATCAAATTTCACAATTACACCGCTGAAGATAAGTTGAGGGATAATTATGAATGGGATAAGAATGTAAATGGTAACGGCACTATTGAAACTTGCTGAAATATTAAGGCCTAACACATTAGCAAAGCAAGCGATTGTAAACAAGATTAGATAGTAGTCCCAAAACATACCCTCAATTTCTAGTATATTGTTACCAATAAATACAAATGTAAATGTCTGAATAGCAGAGATTAAAAACATGATTAGGATTTTACTAATCAAGTATGCGCTATTGTTAAGATTAAGAAAAGATTCTCGTTTCCGGATTTTTTGGTCACGGATAATTTCCTCAGCACTCACTGTAAGCCCTATAAAAAGAGCAACTACAACTGACATAAACATGTAAGCTGGAATATTTTCATTTTCTAGGAAAACATATTCACTATCTTCACCGTTAAATGGATAATAGCGAACGAAATAACTCAAGATTAAAGCCAATACAGGAGCTTCCAACATGTTGATCAGCATGTACTGACGGTTCGTTAGTTTTGACAGAATATCTCTTGTAACAAAGATTTTAAACTGCTTAACTACACCGGAAAGATTAAAATCAATAGTTGGCGCAGACGGCGGGTCCGGCAGCATTTCTACGGTGCTGTCAATTTCCTTTAAATATAAGTTATACCACTGTTGTGGATCAACTTTCCGGTCTTCGGTTAAGTTTCCGAATTCATCAACCACTTTTTGGTCAATGATATTAAAGATGATTTCTGGATTTACATTTCCACTAGAATCTTCTTCGTCTGCATTTGCAAATTTGGCTGCTCTTTTGAAATATTTAATTCCTTCTACGGGATTACCATTATAAATCAAATAACCACCAACATCTAAAATCATCAGTTTGTCAAACATTTTGAAAATGTCTGAAGATGGTTGATGTATTACCACATAAATCAATTTGCCTTTTAAGGTTAGTTCCTTTAGCAAATCCATAATGTTCTGAGAATCTCTAGAACTTAAGCCTGAAGTAGGCTCATCAACATAAAGCAATGCAGGCTCTCGAATTAATTCAAGAGCAATGTTCAATCGTTTACGTTGACCACCACTTATGTACTTTTCCATTGGGCTACCCACCTTAAGGTCGATAGTTTCTTTCAGTCCAAGACTCACTAATAAGTCCATCACCTTTGTGGTAATTTCTTTATCAGATTTTCCACCAAAAATTAATTTGGCATTGTAATATAAGTTTTGGAATACAGTCAGTTCTTCAATTAGGAGATCGTCTTGAGAAACGTAACCGATTACTCCTTTTATTTTTTCTGGGTTTTTATGAATATCTATACCGTTCAAGGTAACTTGACCTTCTGTAGGTATATATTCTCCATTAAGAATATTGAGTAAAGTAGATTTACCTGCACCAGAACCACCCATAATACCAATGAGTTTTCCGTTTTCCTCGCACATTTTAAATGGCTGAACTCCTATATTTCCAGTTGTAAAGCGGTAAACTAAGTCTTGTGCTTTAAAAACAATTTTTTCACTTTCAGTTCGTACCAAAAATGAACTTACTACATCGCTATAGAAAATCGGAGAAACCTTTCCACTTCTTACACTAGATCCAACATTGAGCGGATACGCTCTGTTGGCAAATAAAATTTGACCGTTTAGGTACAAATCGTCAACTCCCAAATAGCGTAACACATACATTTCTACACTTGGAAATTTGAGAAAGATTATTTTCCCTTCAATTCCGGGTCGGTGTATAAATTGTGATTTTTCAAGTTCAGGTTTTTCCTCTGAAGATATAATAAGAATATCAAGCAGGTCAGGGATAGACTGAGGTTCAGCTTCCAAAAACTTCAAGCAATCGTCAAACTCATCAGTCGGTATTTTAAAGGTTGCAGATGTGGTTCTTAAAAACTGAAATTCGTGATCTGATATATTTTCATCAGCTAAAATGTACTCTAGCAGTCTTATTAAAATTACTACCTTCTGCTTTTGTTGGAGTACTGTATTGATCTTGGTGCAAACTTCAATGACATTTTTATCTGCCAACGCGTCTTTACCTTCACCGTGATGAATTTCTTTTATGTTTTTATCGTAAAGATCTAAGTAGGTTGGAACAAGCTCCGAGTTTAGTTCTTGAGTAAGATAACTCTCAACAATATTTCTACTTTCTTGAGTAATGTCATCGACATCTGAGGCCATTGCAAACAGCTTCATCAGTGCTTTCAGTAGCTCTTCACTCATAGGATGTTATGGATATAAATATCAATTGTAATTTTTTTTTTGAAAATCAAATATAAACAAGTACTTCAAAAGTGCAAATATTGCATGACATCTTATTTTTAACAGTTCGGCATTTTAAGCTTCTCTATCGATTTGTCGCTTCAAATCTTTTTGCTTTAGACTTTCTCTTTTGTCGTGTAATTTTTTACCCTTTGCTAAAGAGAATTTGAGTTTTGCAAGTCCTTTTTCATTTACAAAAAGAAGAGTAGGTACGGCTGTAAAACCTTTAATTAGCATGTGTTTCCTGATCTTTTTTATTTCTGTTTTATTCAGTAATAATTTACGGTCGCGTTTTGGTGTGTGGTTATCATAAGTTCCTTCGGTATATTCAGCAACGAACATATTTCTCACGTACACTTCTTGTCCTAATAAACTTACAAAAGCTTCATTGATGTTGGCCTTGCTTTCTCTGATCGATTTTATTTCGGTTCCAGCCAATTGAATACCAGCAATGAAATCATCCATCAACTCAAATTCGTATCGAGCCTTATTGTTTTTTATATGAACGTCGTTAGTAAATCTTTTGTTAGCCATTGTCCCACAAATGTATTCCTTTAAATGAGCTGTTATGCCCATTTATTCTGTCTTTTTATAGATATTGAGTATTAAAAAAATTTGCATTTTTTTCAAAAAATACCTATCAATAGGTATTGTGGAGGTTGAACTCTGAGAGTACATTTGCACCGTTATTTAAAATAAGTCTAAATAAAGATAAGGATGAAAAAGATAGGTTATTTACTAGTTGGATTAGCAGTTTTTACTGCTTGTAAGAAAGAAGGTTGTACTGACAGTGCAGCTAATAATTATGTTGAAAAAGCTAAGAAAGATGATGGTTCTTGTACATATAATGCAGTCGTCACTCCAGTAGCAACCGCACCAAGTACTTATATGTTCGAACGAAACGGTGAGTCTTCGGTAAGTTTTTCGGGACAAGTAGAACGTTTGGATATGTTGTCTGAAATGGTTACTTACATGAAAACTGCGAATACTCCTGGTACTTCGATTGATGCTACTAAGCTGCTTAATATGTATGCGAATGAAGCTTCTCCTTTTTCGAATGCGGATTTGAACGCTTCTACGAAACAGTTGAAAAATAAAACAGCTGGAGAAGATCCTGCGATAGTCGCTGAATTTGAAAAATTGATCAACGATATGGACATGGCTTCTGATTCTACTGAAGCCGGAAAATACGCTGCGGAAAGTGGGAAAATAGGTGTAGCTCAATCAGGGTCTAAAGCATATTTACAAAGTGCATCTGGTCATGAATACACTCAGTTAATCGAGAAAGGTTTGATGGGAGCTGTAATGATGTATCAAATTTCTTTTGTCTATTTAGGAGATGATAAAATGAATGTTGATAATGAAGCAGTTGTAGAAAGCAAATCTTATACGAAAATGGAACATCATTGGGATGAAGCATTTGGTTATATGTTTGGAGCAACAGACTTTCCTACTGAAGGTTCTGATCGTTTTTGGGGTAAATATGCAGATGGTAGAAATGACTTGTTAGAATCGAATTCTAAGTTAATGAATGCGTTTATTGCAGGTAGATTTGCTATCACGCAAAAAGATAACGTTGCAAGAGATGCACAAATTACCATTATTAGAACTGAATTAGAAAAAGTTTGTGCTGGCACAGCTATTCATTATTTAAATTCTACAAAAAGCAAAATTACTGATGACGCTTTAAGAAATCATGCATTAAGTGAAGCTTGGGCTTTCATAGGTGGTTTACAATTTGCTAAAGATGGTAAACTTACTGCTGCTCGGATTCTTGAACTCAAAGCATTGATTGGAACTGATTTTTATGCTGTTACAGCTGCAAATCTTACTGCTGTGAGAGATGCTTTAGCTACAACTTATGGTTTTGAATCTATTAAAGAGCAACTTTAAGTATGCGATTGAGTTTAGGATTTTTGATAATAGTTCTGGGTTTATTGTCTTGCAAAAAAGAGGATCCCAACTTACCTGAGCTGCCAAATACGAGTAGTGCCTTTTATTTAGAAGACTTGCTTAAAAGTTGGTCGGGTTCTATCATTGTTCCAAATTATGAAAAGTACAATACAGATGCAGCTGACTTGAAGTCAGCTGCATCTGCTTTTCAATCCGATGTTTCTGTATCTAATCTAGAAATTTTGAGAGCTAAATGGAAGGTTGCTTATCTTTCTTGGCAAACAGTATCAATGTACGAATTTGGACCTGCTGCGAATATTACATTGCGGGGACAAACCAATATTTATCCTTTAGATACTGCAGAATTGAACGGTTTAGTGAGAGCAGGTTCAACTAACATCACGGGTGCTAATCGATTGGATGTGAAAGGTTTTCCTGCAATTGATTATTTAATTAATTCGGGTTCAATTGAATCTGTGTTATCTACTTTCACAGATGCTTCTTCTGGGAGTAATCGTTTGGGTTATTTATTGGAGGTTGTATCTCAAATTGCTGATAATGCCTCTGGAGTTAGCACGAAATGGTCAAGTGCTGGAAGCAATTATGTTAGTCAATTTAATTCGGCAATAGGAACAGATGTCGGTAGTAGTTTAGGATTAACTATAAATGCTTTGAATGAGCATATTGAACGTTTTCTTAGAGACGGTAAATTGGGAATACCGAATGGAAATAGAAATTTTTCGGGAACAGCTTTGCCAAATCATGTTGAAGCATTTTATAATGGTGAAAGTTCTAATGAATTAGCACTTCAAAATGTGATTGCAATTCAATCACTTTACTTAGGACAACCTGTTGATGGAACAGATGGAATTGGACTCGATGATTATTTAGTGAGTTTAAACGCAACCTATAACAGCGGCTCATTGAATGATGCTATAAAAAATCAATTTTTGATGTGTATAGAAACTATCGAAGCACTTCCAAAACCATTGAAAGATAATCTGGTTAGTAATAAAGCTAAAGTTGACGACGCTGTAAAGGCTCTTCAAAAGCTTGTGGTACTTCTGAAAGTCGATGTCCCATCTGCGACAGGAATATTAATTACGTATCAAGATAATGACGGAGACTAGTAAATTACTTTTTTCTAGAATTAAAAATAATTTAATCACCAAAGAAGTAGATATTGCTCCTTTGGTGATTTTTCGTTTAGTATTTTCTCTATTGATGCTATCGAGTTTAGTTCGTTTTTGGGCTAAAGGTTGGATCTATGATGTATACATTCTACCTACATTTCATTTTAAATATTTTGGATTTGAATGGATAGAAGCACTTGGTGATCCGGGCATCTATGTTTTATTTTTACTTGTAATGCTGTCCTCAGTATTTATGTTCTTTGGTTTTTTTTACCGAATAGCTGCTGCAGTATTTTTTCTGGGTTTCACATACATTGAGCTCATTGATAAAACTACTTATTTGAATCACTATTATTTCGTTAGCTTGATTGCTTTTTTAATGGTTTTTTTGCCAGCTAATCAGTACTTTTCTATAGATTGTAAATTGAATCCTAAACTGCAGAGTAGAACTATTCAGGCTTGGTCTGTTAATCTTTTGAAATTGCAATTGGGAATCGTTTATTTCTTCGCTGGAATTGCAAAACTCAATTATGAATGGCTCGTAAATGCAATGCCACTAAAAATCTGGTTACCAGCGCATGCCTCAAAACCAGTTATAGGATTCTTGTTCAAATATACTGGTGTGTCTTATTTGTTTAGTTGGTTTGGTGCCCTGTACGATTTGGCAATTCCGTTTTTATTGCTGTCCAAGAAATTTAGACCCATGGCTTACCTATTGGTTATAATATTTCATGTTTTAACTTATTGGTTGTTTCCAATCGGAATGTTTCCTTTCATCATGATTAGCTGCACCTTGATTTTTTTCTCTGAAGAATTCCATAAAAATTTGCTTCGTAGATTGGAAGTTATGGTGCAATGGAAGAATAAGGACAGTTCAGTATTCTCGACCCCAAGAATTGGTTCTTTTGGAATACTAAGTATCGTATTACTGATATGTTTTCAAGTAGTGTTTCCTTTTCGCCATTTGGTATATGAAGGTCCATTGTTTTGGCATGAGCAAGGCTACCGTTTTGGTTGGAGAGTAATGCTAATTGAAAAGGCTGGAACTGCTTTTTTTTATGCTTCAGAACTCGAAACCAATAAACATTTTGAAATACGAAATTCGGATTATCTTACCGCCAACCAAGAGAAAATGATGGCAACACAACCCGATATGATTTTAGAGTTCGCTCACCATATTGCAGACGATTTAAAGACTAAAGGCTGGGAGAATCCAGAGATAAGGTCTGAAGTGTATGTTACTTTAAATGGCAGTGGAACTAGACCGTTTATTGATTCAAAAATTAATCTTGTTTCTATCCAAGACTCTTGGAAAGAAAAGCAATGGATTTTACCATTTGAAAATTGAGTATCAGAAATTTCATAACGATTGTGTTACTTGTCATTGGACAATTACTCTCCGCCCAAAAAGCAAGTCTTGAAGGGAGAGTTGTGTGGGAAAGTAATGGAAAAGCTGCTACGGAAAGTGAAATAATTCTGAAATACACACCTTATAAAACCAAAACAGATAAACAAGGAAATTATAAATTAAGTCATTTAAAATCAGGGAATTATACGGTCGTAGCTTTTACGTTAGGTCTTGAAACAACCGAACAAGATGTTGTTTTAAAACCAGGAAAAAATACCTTGGATTTTGATTTGGACAGTATTTCTATTGAATTGAATGAATTTGTGGTTCTGGAGGAGGCAAGTTCAAGTTTTGGTCTAATGCACATGTCAGCAGTAGAGGGAATGGATATCTACTCAGCAAAAAAGAGTGAGGTAATTATAATGGATCAAATAGATGTGAACTTGGCAACCAATAACTCTAGACAAATTTACAGTCGAATTGCAGGCCTAACCATTTGGGAAAGTAGTGCTGGTGGTTTGCAATTAGATATTGGTGGAAGAGGTCTAAGTCCAAATAGAACCAGTAATTTCAATACCAGACAAAATGGATATGATATTGCAGCTGATGCTCTAGGTTATCCAGAAAGTTATTATACTCCACCTTCAGAGGCTATCGAACGCATTGAAGTAACGCGTGGAGCATCTAGTTTACAATATGGAACTCAATTTGGCGGAGTATTAAATTTTGATTTAAGAGGACCTAATCCTGATAAAAAAATGGATGTCTTGTTGAGACAAAGTATTGGCTCTTACGGCCTTTTTAATACGTTTAATTCTATTGGTGGAACGAACAAGGATATTGGCTATTACGGTTTTATTAATTATAAACAAGGAAACGGTTGGCGTCCAAATAGTGAGTTTAATTCTATTGTTGGCCATGTGCAGTTACACCACAAAATCAATGATAAGCTCAGTTATAAAATTGAATTTACAAAAATGAATTATACTGCCCAGCAACCAGGAGGATTAACAGATACCTTGTTTAATAGAGATGCTGGACAGAGTATCCGAGAAAGAAATTGGTTTGCTGTAGATTGGAATGTTGGTGCAGTAGTTTTGAGTTATCGCTTGAATTCAAAGTGGAGATTTGAAATGCGAAATTTTGGGTTAATTGGCTCAAGAGATGCGCTAGGAATTCTAGGCTATATAAACCGACCCGATCCTTTGGGAAAGAGAGATTTAATAAAAGACGAATACCTAAATGTAGGGAATGAAACGCGGATGATTCATACCTACAACTTTTTAGGAAATCCAAATAATTTGTTGTTGGGCGTTAGATATTATCGTGGTTTTACAAAAAGAAAACAAGGAGATGGCTCTATTGACAGTGATGCTAATTTTGAATACGCTGATCCCGATAAGCCAGAATACAGCAATTATAGATTTCCAAGTCAAAATATAGCTGCTTTCACAGAGAATGTATTTCAATTCTCTGAACGTTGGAGTATTACCCCAGGATTTAGAATGGAACATATTATTACAGAATCAGTAGGAAGTTACAATGTTCAATATTTTAATTTGGCGGGTGAGTCTTTGTTTGACACAACTATTGCAGATCATCAAAGTAGTTCCCGTGGTTTTGCGATTGGAGGAATTGGAACAGCATATAAATTCAAGAATAATGAGGTTTATGCTAATATAAGTCAGAATTATCGAGCAATCAATTTTAACGATATGCGCATAAATAATCCTAATCTGCGAGTAGATCCAGATTTGCAAGATGAAACCGGTTTTTCGGCTGATCTTGGTTTACGAGGTAATTTGAGTAAATACTTTATTTACGATGTAAGCCTTTATTATTTGCAATACTCAGGCAGGATTGGAACAGTTGCTAGAGTAAATGAAAATACGTTTAGAATTTATCGCTTTAGAACAAATGTATCGGACTCAAGAAATCTTGGAATAGAGTCTTTTGGTGAAGTTGATTTGTTGGGAATTATAACCAAAGGAAAATCTAAAATAAATTTGAATTTGTTTAGTAATTTCACTTTGCAAGACGCTCGATATGTGAATTCTGCAGAAGCAGCCTTTGAAAATAAAAAGGTAGAAAATGCACCAAGCCTGATTTTAAAAACGGGTATGAATATAAAATGGAAAAAATTTAAAATTGGTTATCAATACTCATATAATTCGGAGCAGTTTTCAGATGCTACCAATGCAGTTTACACTGATAATGCTTTGGCAGGAGTTATACCAGCCTTTTGGGTTATGGATTTAAGCACCAGTTACGAGTACAAAAAATGGAAATTCGAAACGGGTATCAATAACCTAACTGACAATCGATATTTTACAAGACGTGCTGCAGGTTATCCAGGACCTGGAATTATACCTGCTGATCCAATTAATTTTTATGGAGCAGTTCAGCTGCATTTTTAAATTATTATCCGCTTTTTGTTGAAACAGATTCTTGCTTACTCTGTAATGCTTGGAGCAACTTCTGTTCAAATACGATTACTAATTAGCGCCTATTAAGCTATTCGTTATGCTTGCGAAAGCTGGAATCTCAAGTTAAACCAGCACGTATTCAACAAGCTGTAAATTATAACTTTGACACTTAGTTAAGTTATGTCTCAAAAGCGTGTTTTTCCTATTCTCAGTTGGCTTCCCGGATATAAAAGGGAGTGGTTATCCGGTGATATTTCAGCCGGATTAACTGTTGGGGTAATGCTAATTCCTCAGGGAATGGCATACGCTATGATAGCAGGAGTGCCGCCAATTTATGGGTTATACGCTTCCACTTTTCCACTCATTATTTATGCTCTTTTTGGTACTAGCAGACAATTGGCAGTTGGACCAGTAGCAATCGATTCTTTATTGGTTTTAGCTGGAGTAAGTGCTTTTGCAGAAGTAGGTTCAGAATATTTTGTGGAACTGGCTATTCTCCTTGCATTTATAGAAGGACTTATTCTAATACTCTTTGGTTTTTTGCGTTTAGGTTTCTTGGTGAATTTTCTTTCGAAACCTGTTATAGGCGGGTTTACTGCTGCGGCAGCCATTATTATAGGAGTCAGTCAGTTACGGCATTTGTTAGGCATTCAAGTTCAAAGTTCTGGAAACGTTTTTGAAACACTCTTTTTGTCATTTTCTGAATTCTCAAATTGGTCAGTTTTGAGCTTAGTAATCGGACTGCTTGGGATTGCTTTAATCCTTTCGGTTAAGAGAATCAATCGCAAAATACCAGGAGCTCTCACGGCAGTTGTTGTTAGTATTCTGGCGGTTTATTTTTTAAATCTCAGTTCAGAATCCATTCGAATTGTAGGAGATATTCCAGCTGGGCTTCCAGCTTTTAGGTTACCTAATTTTAATTTGGAAATAATGAAGAAGTTACTTCCAGCAGCATTTACTATTGGTTTAATTGCATTTACAGAAGCGATTTCAATTTCTAAGGCCATTCAAGCTAAACACAGAGATTACGAAATCTTTCCGAATCAAGAATTGTTTGCTATTGGAATTGCGAATATTGTAGGTTCAATGTTCCAGTCGTTTTCTGTAACTGGTGGTTTAGGAAGAACTGCGGTTAACGATCAAGCAGGAGCTAAGACGGGACTTGCGTCATTGATTAGTGCCGCTTTGGTAATGCTCACATTACTTTTTCTAACTCCACTTTTTTATTATTTGCCTCAAGCTATTTTAGCTTCTATTATCATGGTAGCGGTATCTGGACTAATCGATATTAAATACGGGAAACACCTATGGAATACGGATAGAAGAGAGTTTATAATGCTGATTTCAACCTTTCTAGCCACGTTGGTATTTGGAATTGTAAATGGAATTTTGATTGGTGTTTTATTGAGTATCGGTTTGGTCATTTTTAGAGTAAGTAAACCACACTTTGCAAAATTAGGCCGAATAAAAGGGACCAATTATTACCGAAATGTTTTACGATTTAATGAAGCCGAAGAATTTGAGGAGTTACTTATCGTTCGATTTGATGCTCAATTATTTTTTGCCAATTGCGAGTTTTTTAAAGATAGCGTATTAGATTGGGCCGAAAAAAAGCCAAAGCTCAAGACAGTCTTGATTGATGCACAACCGTTAAATCAAATTGATTCTACAGCCTCATACATGCTGCTTGATTTGATAAAACATTTTAATGATAATGGAGTAGAGGTGATATTTGCTGGAGTCAAAGGTCCCGTTCGAGATAAATTCCGAAAAGCTAAAATCGCAACGGCTTTAGGTTCAAACCACTTTTACATGAATGTGCATGAGGCTGTTTCGCATCACTTAAAAGAAGGCGGTTTACCTCCAGAGAAATTGGTTACGCAAAGTAATGAGCAGTGATCCAGTCATTTTTCTTGGGTGACTCTGAACTCGTTTCAGAATCTCAATATTAATTGTTAGAGATGCTGAAATAAATTCAGCATGACAGAGTAGTTTTGGAAAACAAGAAAGCCCCTTCCGAATAATCGAAAAGGGCTTTTGAATTTTATTTAAAAACTAATTTCTAGTAGTAATGCAATCTTCTCACCTTAGCAATGTATTTCGCTAAACGAATTACCTGCTTAGTATATCCAAATTCGTTATCATACCATACATATAGAACTGCGTTCTTGCCGTCGTTACTCATTATTGTAGCAGGCGAATCGAATACCGAACAACAAGTGTTGCCAATGATATCGCTAGAAACCAATTCTTCATCCATTGAGTAGTGGATTTGATTTACCAAGTTTCCTTCTAAAGCAGCTTTCTTCAACAGAGTATTGATTTCTTCTCTGGTACTTTCCCTCTTCAAATTCAAACTCAAAATAGCCAATGAACCATTTGGAGTAGGAACACGCACTGCATTTGCTGTCAGCTTATTTTCGAAACTTGGAATTACTTTAGTTACTGCTTTACCAGCACCTGTTGATGTAATAACCATATTGATAGCAGCAGAACGACCTCGTCGAGGTTTTTTGTGCATGTTATCCAATAAGTTTTGGTCATTTGTATAAGCATGTACCGTTTCAATATGACCTCTTTCAACTCCAATATTATCCTCGATTACAGACAAAACTGGAGAGATAGCGTTTGTTGTACAAGAAGCTGCTGAATAGATA
The DNA here is from genome assembly GCA_913020435.1 of uncultured Flavobacteriales bacterium. Lineage (GTDB taxonomy): Bacteria > Bacteroidota > Bacteroidia > Flavobacteriales_G > Salibacteraceae > UBA6770. The sequence continues at coordinate 28,934 of CAJVZZ010000001.1, forward strand.
GTCTCTTCATCTATATCAACCGTACCTTGGTTAATAGAATAAACGATATTTGGTATTTCTTTTCCTGGGGCAGTTAACAATACTTTATGAACACCTTGAGATTTTTTGTGTCTCATTAGTGCTTCACGATCTGTGAAAACACCTGTATTATCGATCAATAAACATTTATCAATTCCGTAAGAAGTATAATCTACATCTTCTGGATTTTTAGCTTCAATCATTTGAATACGCTGACCGTTTAAGATCAAACATTTTCCATCTAAATCAACATCAACAGTTCCTTCGAACTGTCCATGCACGGAATCGTTGCTTAACAAAGAAGCTCTTTTCGTAATCTGCACGTCAGAAGCATCTCTAGTTACAATTGCTCTTAATCTTAATTGTTGACCTTTTCCAGCTTGTTTGATTAACTCACGTGCCGCCAGTCGACCAATTCTACCAAAACCATAAAGTACTACGTCTCTTGGTTCTGTTTTCTTTGTTGAGGTTCCATTAACAATCTCTCCTAATTTATCGCTTATAAACTCAGCTTGGGAGGCGTAATTGCTTCCTTCGGTTTTCCACTCGTAAGAAAGCTTTCCAATATCAATTTTCGCTGGAGGCAGGTCCATAGCGTTTAATGCAGAAGCTAATGCTACTGTATCTGCTACTTCAATTGGTTTCTGAACCACGTTTGCAGCATATTCGTGCAGTCTCAGAATTTCTGAAGAAGAAACGTTTACTAAATGATTTCTAAAAAGCACCAATTCAACTTGCTTTTCGTACATTAATTTCCCAACTGCAGAGATTAATTCAATAGCAGCTCTTTCTTTGGAAAGCCACTGACCGTGTGCTTCACTGTAACTTGTCAAACCCGTATTAGCCATAGCGGATAAAAATTTCTTTTAGTTAATATTATTAAATAAAACAGCGCTAAATGATTGCTCAAATAGCGCCGCAAAAGTATTATAATTCAATTGTTTAAAAGTGACTTTTATTAACCCAAGTAAGCTCTTAAAAGTTTGCTTCTAGAGTTGTGTCTCAATCGACGAATTGCTTTTTCTTTTAATTGTCTCACTCGCTCACGAGTCAGGTCAAATTCAGATCCGATTTCATCCAAAGTCATTCCTTGTTTTTTTCCAATTCCGTAGAACATTCTAATCACTTGTCTTTCTCTTTCTGATAGTGTGGCGAGAGATCTTTCAATTTCTTGTAGCAAGGATTCTTGAATAAGACCATCATCTGTTTTTGGACCATCTCCACTCATCATGTCAATCAATCCAAAATCTTCACCCTCTCTAAATGGGGCATCTACAGAAACATGTCGTCCAGAGCTTTTCATTGAATCGCGCACCTTTTTAGCATCTAGGTCTAAGTGTATACCAATTTCCGCTGCACTAGGAGCTCTTTCGTATTCTTGTTCTAATTGCGAAAAGGTTTTATTGATTTTAGAAATAGTACCAACTTGATTCAAGGGCAAACGAACAATACGCGCTTGCTCAGCCAACGCTTGAAGAATAGATTGTCGAATCCACCAAACCGCATAAGAAATGAACTTAAAACCGCGCGTTTCATCAAAACGTCCTGCAGCTTTTATTAATCCAAGATTACCTTCATTTATTAAGTCGGGTAAAGTAAGACCTTGATTTTGATATTGTTTGGAAACCGATACCACAAAACGAAGATTGGCACGAACCAATTTTTCCTTTGCTTTTTCGTCACCTTCTTTAATCTGAATTGCCAGTCGAACTTCTTCTTCAGCCGTTATCATTTCCTCTCGACTTATATCCTGTAGATATTTGTCCAAAGATTTGTCCGACCGATTTGTAATCGACTTCGATATTTTTAACTGTCTCATAGTTTTCCTTTCGTTTAGTAATTAATGCACCCCTGCTGCTAAATCGAATTTTGGAATAACCAACCAACCAATTATATTCGTCACATACCTAAACCATAGTAAGCCATTTTACCATTTGGATAAATTCCCTCAATCAAAACTCCTCCTTGTTTTCCCTTGAGTTGAGCGTTTAATTCATCCTGATTTTTAATGTGCTTTCCATCAACACGTACAATTATAAATCCTTCTCTTACTCCAGCTTTCATGAGTTTACCAGATGATAAGTCTTGCACTTGCACGCCATTTTTCAAACTCAATCGTTTCTTCATTTTATCATTAATAGGCGCAAACTGTGCTCCCAATGAAATAGACACTTCAACGACCGTTTTGTCAATTAATTCTGTATTTCCGTATTGATTTCTTAGCGTAATGTCCAGTTTTTTTGATGTGCCTTGACGATCTACCGTTACCGATATTTTATCTCCTGGTCTAAAATTGCTTAGCTGTTCCTGAAATTCTGGAACATTATTTACTTTTTTATCATTGATATTTGTAACGATATCTCCAACTAATATGCCGCCTATTTTTGCACCTCCGTTTTCGGCAAGTGCAGCAATGAAAATACCATCTCTTAGTTTTAGATCATTTTTCTTAATTACTTCTTCAGACAAGTCTTGGATTGATACACCCACAAAAGCACGTTGGACCGCCCCAAATTCTATTAAATCGCTCACCACTTTTTTAGTGATGTTTGATGGAATTGCAAAAGAATAACCTGCAAAAGAACCTGTATTTGACTTTATCGCAGCGTTAATTCCAACTAATTCTCCCTGAGTATTTACCAAAGCTCCACCGCTATTTCCTGGGTTCACAGCTGCATCGGTTTGTATAAACGCCTCAACTGGACTAATGCCAGAATTTGGATCTGATTGAAGAATATTAATATCTCGACCTTTTGCGCTAATAATTCCAGCGGTAACAGTTGAATTAAGATTAAACGGATTACCTACTGCCAATACCCATTCACCAACTTTAATGTCGTCTGAGTTTGCATATTGCAGATATGGAAGTTCGGTAGCATCTATTTTTAATAACGCCAAATCAGTGCTTGGATCGCGACCAATAATTTTGGCTTCGTAATGTTTTTTGTTGTTCAAGGTAATTTTTACTTTTTCAGCACCATCAACAACGTGGTTATTGGTAACGATATAACCATCGTCTGTTATGATAACTCCAGATCCAGTACCCTCGGGTTGTGGCATATATCTTGGACGACCATATAATAAATCAAATATTGGATTGGAATTGTAATCCTGCCCTCTAAAAATGGTTTTTACGTGAACCACTCCAGCTAAGGATTTTTCGGCAGCATAAGTTAAATCAGGAACTCCCGGAGAAGTACCCCTCGCAAAATGTACAGGAACTTCTCTTTCTGAAATAGTGGTCTGTGATAAAGCTTCTTTGACTAAGAAAGATTCATGGATACCCAAAGCGACAAATCCGCCTACCATTGCACTTGCTATTAATACCAATGTCTTTTTCATTTCTTTTTTGATTTAGAGTTAAACGTTCTATTAGTAGAACTCTAAGCCCATTTTTTAGTTCAATTTTTTTGGTTAAAATTAGTTAACCATTTGACATTCAGTATATTGTTGAGTTCCTGAATATTGTTTAATTTTTCTCTGCTACTTAAAAAACGTACATTTATAGGCTATAGTTGGGGAATAGATGATGGAGTTTTACAAATACCAAGGAGTAGGCAACGATTTTGTAATGGTTGATAACCGAAAAGGTGAATTGGAGCTGGGTACAAACCTAGATACTGATGCCATAAACCGCATTTGCAATAGAAACTTCGGAGTAGGTGCTGACGGTCTAATTTTGTTAGAAAACGACGCAGAATCCGACTTTAAAATGGTCTACTTCAATTCGGATGGAAATGAGAGTACCATGTGTGGAAATGGTGGACGTTGCATTGTGGCTTTTGCCAAATTCTTAACTGTTTTTGAAGGTGAAGTTTGCGTCTTTAGAGCTATTGATGGAATTCACCATGCTAAACTCAGTGGAGATTGGGTAGAACTTCAAATGATTGACGTAAATGAAATCGAACAAATAGGAAATGACTATTTCCTAGATACTGGTTCTCCGCATTACGTTTCATTTAGAGAGCAAGTGAAAAGTCTAGATTTAGTTTCTCAAGGACGCGCCATTAGAAACAACAATCGATTTAAAGATGAAGGCACCAATGTGAATTTCGTAGAAATCCACCAAGAATATTTAGAAGTTCGAACCTATGAACGAGGAGTCGAAAACGAAACTCTTGCTTGTGGAACCGGTGTAACTGCAGTAGCCTTGGTAGCAGAACTGGAAGTCAGAAACACTAAGGCTAATGCTTCAAGAATGAAAGTCCTCGGCGGTGAATTAGAAGTGTCTTACCAAAAGAATACTGCCGGAACTGGCTTTACAAACATCTGGTTGAAAGGACCTGCAGAGCAGGTTTTTAGAGGAGAGTTGTAAATCAGCCAGCCAGCTGAGGCTAAATTTACTTAGCGGCTTTCTTTATTCTCTTTTCTTCTTTTTTCTCTTTTGGAGATTTAGCTGCTTCTTTTTTTACGCTTTTTTTTGCGTCTTTTCCTTTACCCATGATATTATTTTTTAAGTATAATAAGTTGTTCTAAAAACTTGTTGCAAATTAACGAAATCAATTAAAAATAAGCTGTTTTGAAATTAAGCTTTTAGTCTTTTTTTAGTACCTCCCTATTAATTCCAATATAGCACCTAATACTTAGTGAAAACACGCTTCGTTTTTCTATAAAAAAGCACTAGTTATTTTCCAAATAGTTCATCTAAACAGAATAGCTCTATTTTTTTCGTTTTCTAAAAATCTAAAAAAGCTTAAGTAGTGCCAAATTGTTTGTGTACACTTTTAAGATCATTTGCTACCTCATCTACTTCTTTTTCTTTTTCAAATTCAATAAATAAGTGTCCATCGGTGAGAATTTTGGGGTTTATAGACAGATCAAAAATCTCCTTATAAACTTCTCGTTTTGTCTGCTCATCAAAGTCCTTATTCTTTCTCAGGCGTTTTCGATAGGTAATCCAATTTGAGATTAATATGAATGGATAAAATAAAAACATGAGCAACACTGAAGTTGGTTTTAAACGCGTAAACTGGATATGCTTGATTTTAAAACCAGATAATTTTGCGAAACAACGCAGTTTTAATGCACCAATCAAAAATATATGACCGTAGTATATTTCGTTGGTTAATTTCTTATCCGACATCCAAATGCTGTCCAATTCGTTAGGGGCTATTATTGAATTAAATCGTTCACTTTCGGATAATAGGTAACTCATTTTAGCCCTTAAGTTTGAGTAATTCGGTGTTGTTATTATCAGGCTTCCGCCTTTTTTTAGGATACGATTGAATTCTTTAAAGCTTCCTAATTGATCTGAAAAATGCTCAATTCCTTCTTGACAAAGCACAAAATCGACACTTTTAGATTCTGCAGGAATTCCTTCCGCAATATTAGCTTGCAGACATTCTAGACCATCAATTTTAAAATATTCAGGGAATAAATCGTAGGGTATAGGATCGGCACCTATATCTTGTAAAATCTTGGTTGTAACTCCATTACCAGCAGGAAAGTCGATTACTTTTTTGCCCGTGAACCTAAGTTTATGTTTAGTTAAGTACTTCTTTACATGATATTTAATACTCCTAGGGTTTTCAGTATAATCCATTATAACACAATTAAAATTGGTAATGTATTTAGATATTAAGCAAAGAAAACAAAGACGAAGACAATTCAATAATTAAAACATTCCATTTTGGAGTGCAGCGTTCACAAGTTTAGCCTGCATTGTAATTTATCTCGTGGCAAATTTTCTAGTGGGAAAGAATCAGTAAACTTTTACTATTTCTTACAGGCTCCTTCAGTATAGTCAGTTATACTGTTGCAATTTGCGCTTCCGCGATTACTATATGTGTTTCCATCACAACCACATACTGGAGCATACTCTAATGTAGTTATACAATTCAGTTTTTCTTTGGCTGTGCAGTTGTCTTTTTTGCAACAAATTAAAGTGGCAAATAATAGTGTTCCTATTGTAATTGAGAGGTTTTTCATTGAATCGTTTTTTTGTTTCTTCGAAACGTTAGCGGACTGTAGTTTATTGCCTTGCAGTTCGGCTTTGTAAAAAATGAATATTTCAAAATTATTAATTTAAATGGTCAAGTTTCTTTAACGTTTAGAATAATCATATTTACGGGTTGTTTGTTTCCTTTGGGATTTGAGAAATTTCATCCTTTTCATTTTTGCCTTGCTTAAAATTAAGTGAAATTATTGTGGCTAGCGCGCAAATAATTAGGGTTCCTAGACCTAAAAACCCATGTGAATCGATGATTTTAAACCATTCGTTCCCCCATAAATCGCCTCCATAACTGGCAATAAAAAACCAGGGCAATCCAAACAAACAGAGAAGGAGTTCGCTCCTTTTTAGAACTATTTGATAACCAACGACGCCTATCATAGGCAGTACAAATAGGAAGTGTTCTGTGTCAGTGATTAAAAAAACAGGTACTAATGCTATAGTGAGAAAATAGAATACAAAGAATTTTCGTTCTTCAGTTTTGTTTAATATTTTGCTTTTAAATAGGCCTGTAAATCCGATAGATTGCCAAAAGAGCAAGAACAAAACGACAATAGTGATCACCAATAAAATCATTGATGATATGGTGGAGATTTCAAAATTGACATAGGTTTTAGCCAAAGAAGAAATGGTTTGAGCACTCGTCAAATAGGCTGAGTGTTCAGTCATCGATATTATCCATTCTTTATGAAGGGTAATTCCAATTTCGAATCCTTTAATCAAAAAGATCGACAGCATTAATCCCAGTATAAACAAAACACTCGAAAATAACGTTCTCCATTTACCAAAAAGTATCAAAGGCAAAAATAAAAGACCAAAATATGGTTTGGTCATAATGACTATAGCCAAGAGTAAACCACTAAGAATCGATTTTTTTTTAATGGAAAAGTTAAAGGCATAAAAGCAGAGTAGCAATAGAAGTAAGTTGGTATTACCTAGGTGTAACTCTCGAATTAAGTGCACTGCAATTGAGAGCATTAAGAAGATTGAAAACCAGAATTTAAGTTGCTGGTTTTTTTCTTTTTTAAACCAAAATTGTGTGATTGAATTTAAAAGAAGTACCACCGCAAAACTTAGCAGAAAAAAGTAAATACTCATGGCTAATGAGTAGGGTAAATAAGCTAACGGAACAAACAAAATAAGAGTCGAGGGAGAATATTTATAGAATCCCGTATCCAATCCGAAATTTTTACCATAAACCTGCTGGTCTGCTAATAATGCATTACAAGCATCGTAGAACACTCGGAAATCATTTAACCACAAACGTTCATTTATAAACTCAAATGAGAACATAGTGATAAAAAATGCCAGAATTAGCACTAATAACCAACGAGAATAAGGCTCAGAAAAATATTGACGAATCAAGTGTAACGTGTTTAGTGACTTGTTTTACAAATTTATATAAACGATTGAGTCTCTTTGTTCAATATCGCTGCAAGAGCGCAAAAACCTTTAAATGAAAAAGCCTCGCCAAAAATTTGGAGAGGCCTTTTCAATACGTTAGATACTTTTCCGATTAACTATTCAACATAACTGGCATAACTAGCATAAGCAAGTTTTCGTTTTCATCATTCCCCTCTGCTGGCAACAATAACCCTGCGCGGTTTGCTGCAGACATTTCTAAGGAAACATTTTCAGTCTCAATATTACTTAACATTTCGATTAGAAATCGAGAGTTAAATCCAATTTCGATATCCTCTCCTTGGTGATCGCAAGTTAAACGCTCGTTTGCTTCATTCGAGAAATCAAGATCTTCAGCAGAAACACTTAGTTCGTTTCCAGAAATCTTTAAACGCACTTGATGTGTAGTTTTATTGCTGAAAATAGAAATCCTTTTAATCGAGCTTAAAAAAGCACCTTTTGCAATAACTACTTTATTTGGATTTTCTTTGGGAATTACTGCGTCGTAGTTTGGATATTTCCCGTCAATCAAACGGCAAATTAGAGTGATTTGACCAAATTCGAAATAACAATTCGTATCGGTATACTTTACAGTTATATCACCTTCAACGCTAGATAACAAGCCTTTTAATAAATTGGAAGGCTTTTTTGGAAGAATAAATGCAGCGCCTTTTTTAGCCTTAGCGTCAGTTCTTCTGTAACGCACTAATTTGTGGGCATCAGTTGCAACGAACGTTACATTATCGCTATTTAATTCGAAATATACACCAGACATTACCGGTCTTAGCTCATCGTTACCACTTGCAAAAAGTGTTTTGTTTACTGCATTGAATAAAATATCAGAGGTCAATATTATAGTCGCTGGAGATTCTAATTCTGGTGTCTTTGGAAATTCATCTCCGTTGTGACCAGCCAGTTTATATTTACCATTATCGGTAACTACTTCAACTCCAAAATTATCATCAGATACGTTAAAAGTTAATGGCTGCTCAGGAAATGTTTTTAACGTATCCAATAAAAGTTTAGCAGGAATTGCGATATTTCCGTCTTTGTCAGATTTGTCCAATTTTATTTTAGTGAAAATGGTGCTTTCCAAATCAGAAGCTGAAACAGTTAGATCGCCTTTTTTAATATCGAACAAAAAATTGTCTAATATCGGTAGGGTATTAGACGTGTTTAGCACGCCAGCTATAGCGCTTAGTTCTTTTAAAAGGTGAGAACTGGATACAATGAATTTCATATTATTTCCTTTAATTTAAGTAAAACAAATTTATTGCAATCGAAGGTCGGTTCACAGAATTAGTAAGTGGGTGTGGGTCTACTTTTCAACAAGTTATGAGGGAGCAATAAACTCTTCCAAACTTACTGTTAATGGGTCAAACACAAAGAATTGAATGATCACTAATTGATCATTGTTAATCGTTGCATACATACGCTCCAAATCATGCGGTATAGCATTTCCCTCCCAATCTTCTGCATCTAGTTTCGCAGGCTTTAGATACGATTTTATTTCTGTAATATTTCCTTTGTCATCTTCAAGGGTCCAAACCGTTTTAATCGGAGTCTCCAACAGCAGACTATCGCAATATACTTTTGTTCTATTTTCTTCAAACCCTTCGTAACTAATAGTTCTGTAACGTTTTAGGTACTCATAAATACCACCCATATCTGGAACTGCAACAGGATTTCCGTTACCATCTTTCAGGGTGTATTCGCTTTCTGAGTTTTTGCTGATTTCAAAGGATTTTGTTGGTTCTTGTGGATATTCCACTTTAAGGTTTTTTATGCCAGTTATTTTTTCACCAGGGAAATACCAAATGGCATTGTCTCTCCAGTCGTTCATTCTTGGTGAGTATCGACTCTGAATAAAACCATAATGCCCTTCAATGTGCATCAGGAAGGGTACACTCGATTTTTCCAGTAACATAAATGTTCCTGTATTTTCTCCATTTGCACCGCCAACATAATAGACTTTCGAAGGTGAGTTTTCTCCATTTTGATAAATGGCTACTTTAGTTGAATTGGCCGCAATCTGTTTTACAGTATAATCAAATCTGGCTTTTGAAACTGGAGCCCTTACTGTCAATTCTTTGATCGTTTTAAGCATGTTTTGAACAACATCTTGACGAGCCTTAAAGTCTTGATCTTCTGATTTGACAGACCATTCACTAGCACTCATGCGACTTAGAACCAATCTGTTACCGTTTTTATCGTTCAAAACAACTTTAGTAATACTTGCGGTATCCTCTATCGAAAAATCGTGGAGCTGTTTTTTTAAGGTTGAACCGTTGTTTTTGCTTGCAAAGAAGACCACAAAAGACAATAACCCAATAGCAATTAGTAAACCTATTATTCCGCTTTTTTTCATCCTTTTGATCCGTATATTTTTTTTCTGAGAAAGAAAACGAGTACTCCAAATAGCGCAATTACCGAAACCGGAATCACTAAATTAACCATTTGCCACTTTCGCTTTTCTTTTAACGTTCTAGTTCTGTCCAATAATCTGATTTTAAACTCTTTTGCTCTAACTTCCAATAAACCGGAGTCATCTAAAAGGTAGTTCATACAGTTCAACAAAAAGTCTTTATTAGCATAAATCCTGCGGGTGTATTTATCGTATCCTAAGGCGAAAAATTCTCCACGTTCTTCATTGATTTCGTTCTTTATAATATCCGCATCTGACAAGAAAATTTGTTGTGTTGGAGTGCTCATTTCTTTGAATGCAATGGAAGGGTCATTCAGTAATCTCGTCGGAATCCTATTGGCAAAATTGGATTTAAAAACACCCTCAACTAGCACACCTATTTTCTGAGGTCCATTGTTGTACTGCCTTTTATCTGGCTTATTACGCAGTACATTAAAGCTTATTCGAGCAGGAGTACTCACCAACTTTGAATAGTTTGATGAGGCCAATAAGGTGATTTTCTTCAGACCATCATTTTTACCTACATAATCTATGCTCGAAGCAAAATGGACGGCAATTGCATCTAAGTTTTTGACAATTGGGTTTTTTGCTTTTGTCATGACCATTGGAAAATAGGGCCAAGGGAAAAACTCTTGTCTTGGTGCATCTCCAATTTGTCCAGTTACAATTGGTAGGGGCAAGGATTGGATATCCATAATTAAATCACGATTGACGCGAATGCCGTATTTAAAAAATAGATCGTCAAGATTTAAGTCACGAGGAATTGACATGGTGGTATTGGCTCCCTTGAGGCTATCCATTGAAGCAATAATGGGTTCGTATAACCAGACTACTTTTCCACCTCTCATTACGAATTGATCAATGATAAACTTGTCTTTTTCGTTAATACTAGATTCAGGACCCGCAACAATAATCGCATGAAAGAGCTTTAGAGCGTTTAATTGGCCATCAAGAGTAACATGACTTACACCATAAAATTCGCCTATAGATTTTTCAAAGTCGGCTACATGTAATTCGTCATATTCGCCATGGCCATGAATGAATGCGATTTGTTTTTTGGAAACGTTAGTAAGGTTCTTGATTAGGCTCGCAAACTCATATTCCAATTGCTGAACTGAATTGTTGATCATTACAGCTTCAGGAACTCCAATCTGAGATTTTAGAATTTGCCAAGGCAAGGTTTTACTGCGATAAGTTACCACTGCGCCAGCGAAGATTATTTTTTCAGAAGCTTCCTCAACAGATTGCTTTCGCAGAGTAGTGGGCTGCAGTCCTTCTTTAAATAATTTTTGATAAACCTTTTCGCGTTCTTTTTCATTAATTCCAGAACTAGGATCAATGAATTCGTATTGGATATTATCGCCGGCATATGCTCTAAACTCGTCCAGTAATTCTTTGGTTGCATCCCGCAACATTTTATAGTCTGCAGGAAGATCACCTTCTAAATAAACACGCACAAAGATTACGTCTTCCAATTCCGATGCTTGCAGCTCTGATACTTTAGAAAGCGAGTAGCGTTTATCTGAAGTAAGATCTAGACGCTCGAAGAAATAACCTCCAACAATGTTGAGTAGCACAATTAGCACAAGACCTAGAACTAAGCCTAATATATCGTTTAGCTTTTTACTCATTACTTACCATTTTCGGCTGTCTAATTTTACTTTAGTAAGCATCAGAAATAAGGCGATTAAACTCAAGAAATAAAGAATATCTCTACTGTCTATAACACCTCGACTCAGAGAAATGTAATGTTCGTTTACACCTAATTTTAAAATGACATGATCAGCAATACCGAATAATTCTAAACTGCTCAATGACTCAAATCCCACGTAAGAGAAAAAGCAAAGAAATAAAGCTATTACGAAACTTACAATTTGGTTGCTACTGATGCTTGATGCAAAGATTCCAATAGAAATAAATGCAGAGGCAAGGAAAAATAATCCAATATAAGAGCCCCACATAGCTCCGGTATCTACATTGTTTTTTGGTAATCCTAATTCACTTACTGTAAGAAAGTAGACTAGTGTAGGTAGAAGAGAAAACATAACCAGCAAAACACCAGCAAGATATTTACTCCATACAATTTGCCATTCTGATAGCGGTTTAGTTAGCAGTAATTCAATAGTACCGTTCCTTTGTTCTTCTGAGAACATGCGCATAGTTACTGCCGGAGCAAGAAACATGAATACCCATGGAGCAAGAATGAAAAGCGAATCAATATTAGCATATCCCGAATCCAATATATTGTATTCGCCAGGGAAAACCCAGAGAAAAAGTCCCACTACAACTAGAAAGATGATGATGACCATGTACCCGATAAGCGAGTTCAAAAAATCATTTATTTCTTTTTGCAGTAATACCAGCATATAAGCGTGTTTCGACGGTCAAAATTAGGATAAATTGATAGGGATAAAATTTGAGGTTGTAAAGAATTCTAAAAGATATGAATTGAGGTTTTAATGAATCGATTTTCTTTGATGATTAACTGCTGGATGAGTTTTTTTTAAATTTAGAAGATGCACTGTGAACTATAAAGATTCTCTTTTCTTCAATTTATATCATTCCAGATTTATTTTCAGAACATTATAATTTAAATAGCGGTAAGAGATACTGAGATAAAATCAGCATGAACACTTGCAGAGGTAATGAGAGTTGTTTGGAAGTGAATATCGGTATCGAAAAGTTTAAAAATTCTAAGTTCCTTTTACATTTGCAGCCAATTTTAGAATCATGATAATACAAAAGTTTGGAGGTACATCATTAGGCACACCAGAACGAATGCAGTCAATTGCTCAACTAATTGCAGATGGTGAGAGAAAGGTAATTGTACTTTCTGCTGTTTCTGGAACTACAAATACCTTGGTCCAAATATGCACTGCATTGCACAAAAGGGATGAAGATGAAGCTTTGTTGCTTGCGGATAATCTTGAAAGTTTATACAAGCAGTTTATCGAGTCTTTATTCTCCAAAGTTTCTGAGCCCTCATTTAAGGAAGAAACATTCGAAATTATCGAGGCTTATTTAAATGGAATTCGATCGTATTCTAAAAAGTTATTCAGTCCGTTCATTGAGCGTTCAATTCTTGCACAAGGGGAATTAATATCTACTAATATTTTTCACCAATACTTAAAAAGCGAAGGAAAAAAGTCGGTTTTACTGAACGCATTAGATTTTATGCGTACTGATTCGAGTGGTGAGCCAGATCAAAAATTCATAGAAGAAAATCTACAATTTGAACTTTCAAAACATCCAAAAAAGAATCTTTTTATCTGCCAAGGTTATATCTGCAGAAATGCGTTTGGAGAAATTGACAATTTGAAAAGAGGAGGATCGGATTACAGCGCTTCTCTTATTGGTGCTGCAATACATGCTAAAAACATCCAAATCTGGACAGATATTGATGGAATGCACAACAATGATCCTAGGGTAGTAGATAATACACAGCCTATTAAAGAGTTGTCTTTTAAAGAGGCAGCCGAGTTGGCATATTTTGGTGCAAAGATTTTACATCCAGCAAGTATTCGACCAGCTGAGGAAAAGAACATTCCTGTTTGGTTAAAAAATACATTGGATTCAAATGCGCATGGAACATTGATTCATGCAGAAAGTTTAACGAAAGGATTTAAGGCTGTAGCTGCAAAAGAGGGGATTACTGCTATAAAAATCCGATCGGGAAGAATGCTTATGGCCTATGGTTTCTTGAGAAATGTATTTGAAGTTTTCGAACGATTTAAAACTCCAATTGATATGATTACAACATCAGAAGTTGCTGTTTCTGTGACAATTGATGAAGTAACCAATTTAGAAGGAATTGTTAAAGAACTGAAGAATTTTGGAAGCGTTGAAGTAGATCAAGATCAGACAATTGTGTGTGTTGTTGGGAATTATTCGGCAGAAGGAATGGGCTATGCAAGTAAAATATTTACGGCTCTAGATAAAATTCCAATCCGAATGATTTCATATGGTGGGAGTAATCACAACGTTTCGGTTTTAATAAAGACAGAGCAAAAGAAAGCGGCACTTACTGCATTAAATAAAGGCGTTTTTAATCTTTAATCATGAACTCTAGACTGATAGATCGATTTGGAGTCCAAGATACTCCTTTCTTTTACTACGACCTTAAAATGCTGCAAGGTAATGTTGATGCATTAAAAGCAGCTTCTAAGCCCTGTGGATTTCATGTTCATTATGCAATTAAGTCTAATGCCAATTCTCGGGTTCTTGAGTTAATTAGCGAAAGCGGACTAGGTGCAGATTGTGTTAGCGGAAATGAAATAAAAGCTTCAATTGAATCTGGTTTTTCACCAGATAAGGTCTTATTCGCTGGAGTAGGTAAGAGCGATAAAGAAATTAATTATGCGCTTGAAAAAAACATTTTTTGTTTCAATTGCGAGAGCATTCAAGAGATTGAAGTAATCAACGAATTGGCTGAAAAGCAAGATAAGGTTGCTAAGATTGCTATTCGATTGAATCCAAATGTAAATGCCTACACACATGCCTACATTACAACTGGATTAGAAGAGAATAAATTTGGAATAAATGCATCGCAGTTAGAAGAGGTACTGGAAGTGATTTCTAATTCAGAAAACATAAAGTTGATTGGCCTGCATTTTCATATTGGATCTCAAATTACTGACTTGACTCCATTTAAGAACCTTTGCAATAAAATCAACGAATTACAACAGTGGTTTTTGACTAGAAATGTAACAATTGAGCACATTAATGTTGGTGGTGGTTTAGGTATAGATTATGAAACACCAGACTTACATCCGATACCACCTTATGAAGAGTATTTTCAGATATTCAAAGATTTCTTGGAATTACAATCAGGCCAAGAAGTACACTTTGAATTGGGACGCAGTATTACTGGAAACATGGGAACATTGGTCAGTAGGGTGCTATATGTGAAGAAAGGAATCAATACTAATTTCCTGATTCTAGACGCAGGAATGACCGAGTTGATTCGACCAGCTTTGTATCAATCCTATCATAAAATTGAAAACCTTTCTAAACGACACCTGGATGATATTTCAAGAGAAAAGTACGATGTTGTAGGTCCTATTTGTGAGTCATCGGATTGTTTTGGAAAAGATGTAACGTTAGAAGATACTAAGCGAGGCGATCTCATCGGTATCCGCTCTGCAGGTGCTTATGGAGAAGTAATGGCTTCTTCTTATAATTTAAGAGAGAAGGCTAAGGTGTTATTTTAAACCGATAGCTTTGACAGTTGTTTAAATATAAAGGAAACTATGAAAACAATATTCAAATTAACACTGGCAATAGGTGTTTTATTATCAAATTTCGGAACTATGGCACAATCCTCTATCTATGATTTTAAAGTTGACGGTCTTACCGGCGGAGAAATCAATTTTGCTGATTACAAAGGCAAGAAAATATTAATAGTAAATACTGCTTCTAAGTGTGGTTATACCAAACAATATGAGCAGTTACAAGAGCTACATGCAAAATATGGAAGTAACATTGTTGTAGTTGGATTCCCCGCAAATAATTTCGGGAAACAAGAACCAGGTTCTAATGAAGAAATCGAGTCCTTCTGTAAAAAGAATTACGGAGTATCTTTTCCAATGGCGGCTAAAGTTTCTGTTAAAGGAGATGACACCCATCCTCTATTCACTTGGTTAAATGCTTTAGAAAATCCAGACTTCACAGGAAACATTAATTGGAATTTTGAAAAATTCATGATTGATGAAAACGGTAAGTTAATCCACAGATATCGATCAAGAACTTCTCCAATGGACGAAGAAATTACGAGTATCCTTTAGGAAACAGTTCGATTAAAAAGTTCAATAAAAAAGGGGTGCAGTTATTTGCTCCCCTTTTTTTATTCTATTTAATTCAAGCTGCTATTGCAAAACAATTTGTTTAAAGCCTTTACTAGTGTTGTCCGTTAGCTCAAGGAAGTATACACCTGATTCCAAATTTGAAATATCAAACTCGAAGCTTTCTAGCTCTTCAACAGAACTAAACGAGTAACGTTTGTGCTGGGTTCCATCGACTGAATACAAAGCGCCAGTAACTCGAGAATTAAAATTTTCAACCTGAATATTGAACCGTCCATTATTAGGATTGGGGAATAACGAAAAAGCATAATCAATTACTGACTCATCAAGTACTGATGCGAACTCAATTATTCTATTACTTATACCGTAAGCCATTGGTTTGTTTCCAAAGAAAGCCGCATGCACGTCAACATTATAATGCGGATTATAACCTGCATTACAATCTACACAAGTACTGCCAGAAACACAGTTTGGGTTATTGGGATGACAAAAATCTCTGTAGTTGCTCTGAAATTTATAATCCAAGTCTATAGAAGCAGCACTTTTGAAAGTACTCAAATTGACAATATTTGGAGGCGCAATAGCCCCAGGACACCAACCCGCTCTATCATATGGCCAAGTACCTTGTTGGTTAAGACAATTGTCAGGATTAGGGTCACAATCGTTCCATAAATCTTGTTCATATTCTTTATTTCCATTCACCAATAAATCGTGTTTGGCACGATAAAATTCCGCAGCATTTCCTGTATTATTTTGTCCCCATCCGTGACCAGAAGTTGACATAATCAGAGAAATTTCCTCAGTATTTCTAGGAATATACACCTTTTTCTGCGGCACAGGCTCAAGGTTGGCAATATTGCCAAAATCAAATGCACCATCCCAAACTTCAGTAAGGGTAGAATAGGTGTATTTTGGTGTTCCCCTTATGTATTCAAAATCTAAAGTAAGCTGCCAACCTCCAGTTCCCCATGTATCTATGAACACATGAAAATCAACTGTTCCTTGAAGTAAAGAAGCATATTCCGTTACATCAATTTCGTGATTACACCCAACATTATATGGAGTCATGTAACGAATAATTTGAATCCAATCTCCTCCTGGAGCCTTGATATCAAAATGTGCCCAACGATCCCAATCGTCACAATTTCCATTTGGACATTCAACGTTTAGCTTAGCAATAACTTTATCGTAAGTGCCTACAAATTGCGGTAGATCATGTGCTCCATAGTAATCCCTGCTGTTAGCAGTTTGAAATTCGATTACAACGTCGTCCAAGCTCGTTACCGTTTTAGTGGAACCACCTTCAATAATATTTATTGTTTTTGATAAATTGGCAGTTTCACCATTAGAGGCAATAGTTGTCATATTTACAATATAACTTTTAAAGTTTTTTGGTTTCCAAGCTAGGTAATAGCTGCCTTGACTAATCTCTCTTGCAGTTACAATTTCGCCTTCTATTTCAATCTCAATTTTATCAATACTCAAAAAATCTTTTTCATCAATATCTGCATCAACATAAATCATATAAATACCATTGGAATCCGCCAGCTCAATAGGATAGCTTTCCGTTAATCGAGTTGACATAGTAGGCTTGTATGTTGCAAGATCAATTACATCAAATTCGATATCTGTAGAATTTTGATAATGGGTTGCAGTTCCATTTATAGAAGCTCTAACGATTACTTTTCCAGCTTGTTTTGTTAAGCTTAGGGTAGAACCATTTACTGCGGCTGGACCAGATACTATGGCGTAAGTTAACGTTCCTGAGCCATTAGAATTTGCAATAAGCTGAATAGGGTCTGAGTTGGTTTCTTTTTTGGTAATTTCTGTAAAACGAATTGGCTGATTTTGTTTGCCAGTAGACGCGCAGGTGTTTTTGAAAAATCTTAACTCCGACAATTGTAGATCTCCAGCCGTAGAAGTGCATTTTAGTTTGATATAACGGCCTTTAATGGCGCCAAAGTAAATTGTGTCAGAAGTATTGCTTTTAGAGTAATCACCAAGTCCAAACTGCTCTCCTTGACCCCATTGAGAAGAAATATTCGTTACGAAAATTTCAAAGTTGTTTATTTTACCACTTCCTGTCCAACGCGTTTTATAGCTCATCGCAGTTATATCCTGCAGCGAACCTATATCTACGACAATTTCATGGTCAGTTCCGCCTTTGGTTCTCCACCTTGAGTTGTTGTCTGAATCAAAAGTTTTATCTCCAGTATTTGAGCCATTTTCAGAAGAGATAGAGTTAACAGAGTAATTTGCAGGCGCAATTAAAATAGTATCGCATTGGGCTTTTGCAATAATAGCTATTGTTATTAATGCAATCGAAAGTATAATATTTTTCATTTTGAATATTGTATTTGTAACAAATGTAGCTGTTGAACAATAATTTGCTTAGAATAAATTCATAATAAACTGCATTTTCATTTTTAATACAGAGAAGCTCAGAAAACGTTTACTTAGCCATAGTTGGTTTTCCGGCAGTCGAAACAAAGAGAAGACCAAGTATAGTTAGCAACGCATTTAGAATTAACAGCTCAAAGCCGAAGGTATAGTCGAATAGTTTTAGACTAAAATCTTTCAGGAAATAACAAAATATCGGGCTAATAATGCAGATTAAGGGAATCCAACGATCGTTTGCTTCTTTTTTACTTAGAATTCCAAAAGCGAACATTCCAAGCAATGGACCATAGGTGTATCCGGCCGCTATAAAAAGAGATTTAATTACACTTTCATTATTTATCATTTGAAAGCCAGTAATCACAATTAATAAAACGATTGACATTCCTACATGTACGAGTTTTCTTGTTTTAGCTGGATTCAGAAAATTCTTTCGTTCAATTCCTAAAATATCAACGCAAAAGCTGGTGGTTAAGGCTGTTAAAGCTGAATCGGCGCTGGAATATGCTGCTGCAATTAAACCCAATATAAACAGCATACCAACCACTGGCCCTAGATATCCACCAACTGCAAGCATAGGGTAGAGGTAATCCGCTTTTTCGGGTAATGGGATTCCTTGTTGGCTGATGAAAATGTATAAGACTGCTCCAAGCGTTAGAAATAAGAGGTTGACTAATACTAGACTAGTACTGAACCAAAACATGTTTTTTTGCGCATCTCTTAAGTTTCTGCAGGTTAGGTTTTTTTGCATCATATCTTGGTCAAGCCCGGTCATGGCTATAGCTATAAATGTTCCTGCTAGAAATTGTTTCCAGAAGAATTTTCCAGATTTCCAGTCGTCGAAAAAGAATATTTGAGAGTATTCGTGGTTTGCAATGGTCTCGATTAATCCATATTCGCCAGCTAAATTAAGTTCGTTTCCAACTACATAAAGTGTTACACCAACTGCAGTGAGCATGAACAAAGTTTGTAGAGTGTCAGTATATACTATGGTTTTAATTCCTCCTCTAAACGTATACAACCAAATGAGAAGTATTGTGAGCAACACAGTAACGAAAAAGGGTATATCCCAGTTTAAAGGTTTAAAAATGGCCAGTTGAAATACCATAGCCACTAAATAGAGGCGAAAAGAAGCTCCAAGAACTCTACTTATCAAAAAGAACCAAGCACCGGTTTTGTAAGCTCTAAATCCAAAACGCGATTCTAAGTAACTATAAATTGAAACGAGATTCATTTTGTAATACAGAGGCATCAGCACTAAGCCTATTACTAAATACCCTACTAAGTAACCCAACACCATTTGCATGTAGCTGAACTGGCTAGTTGCTACCCAGCCAGGAACCGAAATGAAAGTTACCCCTGACAAGCTTGTTCCAATCATTCCAAAAGCTACGATGTACCATGGAGATTGTCGGTTTCCTGTGAAAAATGCCTCATTGGAATTGTTTTTGGAGGTAGTGAAATACGAAATTCCTATAAGAAAGGCGAAGTAGCCTAGAATAAAAAGTATAATGATGAGTGGAGACATTCTGCAAAGAAATCATTAGCTGAAGTGATTTATTGGGTTCTACTACATTTTCATGCACATTCAGAAGTTGAATAGCATAATTTTACCGCCTCATGGAATTACCTTCAAAATACCTTCAAGAAGCAGTAGAAGCTATCGCCAGTTTACCTGGTATTGGAAGAAAATCAGCGCTTAGATTGACGTTGCATTTATTGCGACGAGACAATTTGGAAGTGAACCAATTTGCGAATGCAATCACTAGCATGAAGGAAAATGTAAAGTTTTGCGATACATGTGGGAATATTTCGGATGGTCCAAAATGTAATATCTGTACTCAATCTAAAAGAGACCAGTCGGTTATTTGTGTGGTTGAAGATTTGCGGGATGTGTTAGCAATTGAATCGACTCAGTTGTTTCAGGGATTATATCATGTTTTGGGTGGAATAATTTCTCCTATGGATGGAATAGGACCAAGTGATTTGAATATTTCATCATTATTTGGTAGGGTAGAATCCGGTAAAGTATCAGAAATCATTTTAGCGTTAAATGCAACCATGGAAGGAGATACAACCTCCTTTTATTTGTACAAAAAACTAGAATCATTTGAATGCAAGGTAACCTCGATTGCGAGAGGAGTTAGCATTGGAGATGAATTGCAGTACACCGATGAAATTACGTTGGGTCGTAGCATACAGCACAGAACACCCTTCGAACAAACGTTGTCTAGATAGTTTGATGCGTTAACTGATGCATAATATGATCTTACCCAGCCGCCTATATTATGGTAGGTTTCAGGATTTTACCTCATGTTAGACAACTGATTGAAAAAACAAATAGTCTACTTCGCTCTAAAGAAAATCGAAATAGGAACTCCTGTAAAATCGTAATGTTTTCTAAGCTTATTTTCTATAAACCGTTTATACGGTTCCTTAATGTATTGAGGTAAATTACAATAAAAAGCAAATGTTGGATAACGCACAGGAAGTTGGGTTATATACTTGATTTTAATGTGTTTACCTTTAAGCGCTGGTGGAGGACTTTTCTCAATGATAGGCAGTAGCAAATCATTTAATTCACTAGTTTTTATTTTTTGAGCACGACTTTCATAAACAGCGACGGCTCTTTCGAGTGTCTTGTGTAATCGTTGTTTTTCATGAACAGAAACAAACAGTACATCAACGTCGTCAAAAGGTTCCAACTTTTCTTTTATGCTTATTTCCAGATCGCGAGAAGTATTGGTTTCTTTATTGATCAAATCCCATTTATTAAACAGTACAACAACTCCTTTGTTGTTTTTGATCGCTAGTCCAATAATATTGAGATCTTGAGAGCTAATTCCTTCTACGGCATCAATCATCACAATACACACATCAGCTCGTTCGAGAGCCTTAATGGCTCGCATAACAGAATAGAACTCTAGATCTTCATGTACTTTTTTCTTTCTGCGGATACCAGCTGTATCGACCAATACAAAGTCAAATCCATAGGCATTGAATCGGATATCGTTTGTATCTCTGGTTGTACCAGCAATATCGGTTACAATGTTTCTTTCTTGACCGATTAAAGAATTAATCAAAGATGATTTTCCTGCATTTGGCCTTCCAACTACAGCAAAACGGGCAAGGCCTTCATATTCATCAACAAAATCTGTATCCGGCAATGCCTTTACTATTCCGTCTAAAACATCACCTGTGCCACTTCCATTGATAGAGGAAACACAATAATACTCTTCAAGCCCCAAAGCATAGAACTCAACTGCATCCTCAGCACGTTTATGGTTGTCAACTTTGTTTACCACCAGAAAAACCTTCTTTTGGCTTTGTCGAAGCAATTGCGCAACTTCTTGATCTAAGTCTACAATTCCAGTCATTACATCAACAATAAACACAATCACTTGTGCCTCATCAATTGCAACTTGAACTTGCTTACGAATTTCAGCATCGAACA
This sequence comes from uncultured Flavobacteriales bacterium, assembly GCA_913020435.1. GTDB lineage: Bacteria > Bacteroidota > Bacteroidia > Flavobacteriales_G > Salibacteraceae > UBA6770. The sequence goes on from CAJVZZ010000001.1 coordinate 50,380, forward strand.
CATTGTCTGAGTTTTTGACATAACCACCTGTATCTACAACAGTAAAATCTTTACCATTCCAGTTGGTTTTTCCATAATGGCGATCTCTTGTCACACCACTAAACTCATCAACGATGGCATCGCGTGTACCGACTAGTCGGTTAAAAAAAGTAGATTTTCCAACATTTGGACGGCCAACAATTGCTACAACTGAATTCATTTTTCGGTAATTTTTTGCAAAGAAACACTTATTTAAATGCTGAAGGGGTAAAGCTTAGTTTAAGTATCCAAATCGTTTTAGCTCAGGATTTTTGTTACGCCAGTCTTTATTCACTTTTACATACATTTCTAAAAAGACTTTTTTATCCAGAAAAACTTCCATTTCCTTTCTTGCTTCAGTCCCAACTCTCTTTAGACCTAGTCCTTTGTGCCCAATGACAATACCCTTTTGACTGTCACGTTCAACATAAATTTCAGCCCTAATTCTCGTAATAGTTGGTTCTTCTTTAAACTCTTCAATTACCACTTCACAGGCATAAGGAATTTCTTTTTTGTAATGATTGAAGATTTTTTCTCTGATTATCTCAGACATAAAAAATCGCATGGGCTTGTCTGTAATCTCATCTTTAGGAAAATAAGCCGGAGATTCAGGAAGATTTCTAAGAATATGATCCCAAACCGGTTGAATGTTGGCTCCATGTAATGCGGAAATAGGAATTACTGTTGCTTTGGGCATTCTTTCTTTCCAGAGATTAACTTGTCCTTCTAAAGTTTCCTGATCGCTGAGGTCAATTTTATTGAGAACAACTATGACAGGAATGTGCATTTCTTGCACTTTTCGGAAGATTTCTTCATTCTTTATTTTCGTTTCTCCTACTTCACTGACAAATAATAGAATATCGGCATCTTGCAATGAACTCTGTACGAAATTCATCATGCCTTCGTGCATTTTGTAAGCAGGAGTAAGGATTCCAGGGGTATCTGAGTACACAATTTGAAAGTCTTCACCAGATACAATACCTTGTATTCGATGTCTTGTTGTCTGTGCTTTTGAAGTAATTATTGATAGCTTTTCACCGACTAACTTATTCATTAGCGTGCTTTTACCAACATTAGGGTTGCCTATGATGTTTACAAATCCAGCTTTGTGCGACATATTTTAGTTTTATTTAGGTGCAAAATTAAAGAAAGGATGTATATTTGCAGCCGCGAAATTAACCAATACCAACAAAGATATATCGCGGGGTGGAGCAGTTGGTAGCTCGTCGGGCTCATAACCCGAAGGTCGCAGGTTCGAGTCCTGTCCCCGCAACTAGAAAAGCCGCTTTTGAAGCGGCTTTTTTTATTACATGAATTTATTTGTCGTTTATACATTAAAGTCAAATCTTAACGATAAGCGATATATCGGTTTTACCAGCAACTTGATAAACCGATTTCACTCACACAATACATTTGGAACAAAAGGTTGGACAATTAATTCTCGTCTATGGAGAGTAATTTACGTTGAGTTTTTTGAGTCCAAGCAAGAAGCTATGAAGAGAAAACAGTTTTTAAAATCAGGCCAAGGCAGGGCGTGGCTAAAGTTGAACGTAAAAGATTACTAGTAGGGATCTTATTCGCCAGAGACGGACGCAGTTTCGAGTCCAGTCCCCGCAACTAGAAAAGCCGCTTTTGGAGCGGCTTTTTTTGAATAAATAGTCAAGTTATAAATTATTAATGATTTGATTTGAGTAGATAATGGTTTTCCAAATAATTGTATAGTATTGTATTTTATTAATTGTTTCAAACTTATTTTTATGAAAAAAATGCTAATGATTGCAGCAGCAGGACTAATGATTGCTGGAATGTCTTCTTGTAAAAAAGATTATACATGTACTTGTACGGCTGCAGGTGTAACAATTTTTGGAGTAACGACTCCAGATGTATCATCTTCTACTACAATTAAAGATACGAAAAGTAACGCTAAATCAACTTGCGAAGGTGCTTCAATGGAAGGTGTTACTTGTGTTATCGACTAGTTCACTAGAATTATATTATAAATTAAAAAGCCGCATTCTGTGGCTTTTTTATTACCCAAATTTTCAGAAGATAGAATTGTCAGAGACAATTTTTTATACTAAGCTCAGGGATTTTAAAGGAATAAGTTTCATGAATTATTCATGTTTTTAAACTGAATAATGCGGTTTTCTTTTATTATTGTATTCTCTTGTAACTTTTTAAATTTATTGTATGAAAAAGATATTAATGATTGTTGCTACAGTGCTCATAATAGCGGGACTGTCTTCTTGTAAAAAAGATTACGAATGTTGTTATGTAGATGCTAGTGGAACTAAATTAGATGCAACTTCTGGGTTTGGTTGTGCTACTGGAAATATGAGCAAAAGTGATGCTGAAGATTTAGATGCAAGAATGACTGCAGTTGCTGCCGCTGAATTCAATGGTACCGCTGCTTGTGAGAAAAAATAATAATAGTATTCTTTGTTAAAGCCGTGTTCAATAAAATGAATACGGCTTTTTTTTGCTGTTTTTTGACAAAAAGGTTACAATTTGTGCTGTTCCAATCACCAATAAATAGGATTTCAGAAATTTCATAAATTTAAGAAAGTGAATTCTTCAAATCATGTAATATTGTAAGAAGTTTAAAAAACGAAAATGAACAAAAATAAATTTCTACTACTAGCCTTCGCACTGACTTTAGGGCTATCTTCTTGCAAAAAAAATTACGAATGTTGTTACTTCAATTCTGAAGGTGAAAAAATAGAAGAGGGTGATTTTATTTGTGGCGAAAAAAAAATGAGTGAGAACGAGGTTGTAGATTTAGAAGTAAGGATGAATGAAGCTTCTGCGGAATGGACTGGTTCCGGGAAATGTGAAACAATTACATTAGTTAAATAGATTTTCACGTGAGAGTGCAAAGTCCTTTTTGTCGAAAGGGTATTTTGAAACCTTTGTTGTACCAACCGAAGCAACACATTTGGTAAAACATTGAGCATGACTATCGATAAAAAATTTGTTTTAAGGTATTTTCTTCAAGTTCTTCTTTCCATTGTATTTTTAGTGTCGGGTTGGTTAAAACTATCACCGATAGAGCCATTTGAATTAACGCTCGTAGATACCGGTATAATTCCATGGTCGTTAGCGCCATACACCGCTCGATTGCTCATAGCTTTGGAAGTATTTATAGGATTAGCACTTCTATTTAACACTAAGCATACAAGGTTTTTTTTAAAATGTGGTCTTTATTTAACGCTATTTTTTTGTATCTATCTTTTGCTTTTGTGGTGGTTTAGAGGTAACGATATTAACTGCGGTTGTTTTGGTACCCAATTCAGTATGACTCCAATTGAGTCACTCTTAAAAAATGCACTTCTTATAATCGCAGTAATGGGAGCATTGAGGTTATCTGTTCCAACAAAAAGAAATTTTAAATGGGTTTATCTCTTTGGAGGGTTAGTAATTATCGTAATGCCCTTCATACTAAATCCGCCAGATGGATATTTTTCTTCTGTTGATGAAACCAATTATCCATATGAGTTAAGAACGGAATTGATTCCAGATACTATCAAAATGCATATCCCTTTTAATATTGAAAAAGGAGAATACCTGATTGCTTTTCTAAGTATAACCTGTCCTCATTGTAAGGTAGGTGCTCAAAAACTGTCAGTTGCAGATAAGAAACATGAACTTCCACGAATACACGCGTTTTTTATTGGAGACGAAGATAAAATGGATGAGTTTCAGTTTGAATCGAATAGTAATTTACCCTATACAATGTATCACGATCAGAGCTTTTTTAAATTTACTAAAGGACTTCTTCCTACATTTTTACTGATAAAAGATGGACAAGTTCTCAAGCGTTGGTCGGGCTCTGAATTCTCCTATGATGAAATTTCTAGGATTTCAAGCTATATAGATGAGTAAGGCATTCTTTTGATTTATGATAAGCTAAAACTAAATTTCCTTTATTATTGTAATAAATAGAAAAATAACGAAAATGAAAAAATTAATATTTGTATTAGCTACGGGAGCATTATTTATAGGAATGTCTTCTTGTACAAAAGATTATGATTGTACATGTGTTACAACTGATCCAATTGTAGGATCTACTACTAACGTTAGCACAGTGAAAGGAACAAAGAAAACGTCTGAAACACTTTGTGATGCTGGTGATATTACCATAGGATCAGGAGATGCTGAAGTTAAAACTGAGTGTTCTATTAATTAGAGAACTAAAAATTATTTAAAAAAACTCTTGAATTTCAAGAGTTTTTTTTTGCTTAAAACTTCCAAATAATCTGACTTTTTATTTCTGCACGTGTTCGGGTTTCAATCAAATCCTTGCCACTTCCAAAGTACTCTCTATCAGCTAAGAAGGTCTGGCCAATCTTAAAATTTAAGGTTAGACCTTCTAATATTTTATAGCGAACTACGCCATAAATTCTACTCCCGGTTAGGTAATAAGCAGGAACATTAAATTGATATAATAAATCATGCTCATAGGCATAGATTCGTGCATTGTAATCAGGTGCATCAAATAAGGCATAACGAATCTTTAGGGTTAATTTATTATCTAACATGTTAAAATAAAGGTCGTTATAATATAAGTAGCCAATACTCAAGCTTTCTGGTGCATGCTCAAATTGTCTCACCTCGATCCGCGTTCTGAATCCAACCCAATCGGTGATGTTTGCACTAAATTGGAAGCGATATCGACTTGATTTTTCATCTGAAAGTACATTCGTAACAGTTGTCTCTTCTATTGGTGCATTGCGTTCTTTAGTCTCATGACGATAAAGCAGAATTACTTCTTGTCCCCGTTTTGGCTTAATGGTTAGTTGTCCACTAAATTCTTGACCTCCAGAAGGAGCATCTGCTCGGAAGGAAAGCCAGGGAAATGAATAAACATCATAGAATGCATTAAAGATCACTTTCTTGATGGGGTACATTTCCACTCCAAAGTAGACACCGTTTTCGTTTAGAACTCCATTTTTCTCACCAAAAGCATTCGCAAATTGAGAACGATAATCTTTGGCATAGTAGCGTTGTAAAACACTCATTTTTAAACGACTATCTAGATTCATTAATACTCCATTCAAGGTTGCGTTGCCACCTCCAATACTTTGTGCCGTTTCCCCGAAAAAGTGAAATTTTCCTAGTGTCCATTGATAATCAACCCCAATATTGGTGAGCTTATCACCTTCAAATTCATGAAATTGGTAGTAAGTAAGAGCTCTATCTAATGTTTGATCGTATTCTGATTGAACACCTAAGACACCAATTTGAAACCCTTTTAAATCTAAACCTAGCCGCGCTGCAATAATTTTTTCTTCAATGGCATCTTTATCTATAAGCTCAGATGGTAAACGGTGCATTCCACTTGCTTGAAAGGAACTAAAACTTGATGTTTCTTCACCTGTCAAGGTATCTAATTGAAGGTTTAGGTTTCCATCAATTTGTTTTTGAGAATAGGCGATTGTAAGTTTTAGTTTATCTGTACCCAGAACCGCTGCTGCTCCGCGCAAAAAGTTATTCTCGTCAGTAGAGGTATAAGCACGTATTTGCTGTGCATATCGTTTTATGTTTACTGTTTGAGTAGGGGATTTTCTAAAACCAAAACCTGACCAAACAGTCAAACCTTGCCCCATTTGTAATTGGTAATCTCCAATAGCAATCTTGTCTATTGGACCTATGTTCTGTAAAAACAAATGTGCCGAATAAAAATCAAATCCATTTTGTTGACTTCCTGAGGCAAACTCTTCTCCAGGATCTTTTTCACCTGTTATTCCTGCGCTTATAGTTTTACTGTATCGAAAGCGATAACGTGCATAAACCCTATCTGGACCACCTAGGTATTTTGCATTAGGATTTGCGGCCAATATTGAATCGCTTACTTCATTGTATCCTAATGAAGTTGGCAATGTTCTTATGTGACGCACAATGAGTTCATGTCGCCCATATTTTAATACATTTTTTGGCCGAATTTTTCTTTTCGATACAATCGGTTGAACGTTAATAAAAGGAAGTATTTGCTGAATTATTTCCGGTTCAAACCCATCAATTGTTCGCAGTTCATAAACACTAGCAAATCCTCTATTTTTCGATTGGTAGTAAAGAAGAGCTTGGATTTGAAAATCATTCAATAATTGAAGATCAATTAGTTCTTCTTTAGTTGCGTCATTTAGATTGATGGGATTTTCCAAATAGAAGTAAAGTTGGTCAAAAAGTGTGGTCAAATCAACTTCCTCTGCCTCTAAAGATTGCATTAGATATTCAATTCTATCCTCAATTATTTTGGTTGATTCTTTTTCCAATTTTTCTTTTTGTGCAAAACTTAAAAACGAACCTAAGGAAAAGGCAATAAGCAATATGTACTTATTCCATTTAATCATTGCGATTCAGTTGCCATCTAATGGTCATATTGGGTATAAAGCCCAATGCCTGGTGATATTCTGAGGCTATGTCTATTTCCCAATCATCAAGATTGATTCCAGCACCGAAGGAAACTTTACGTTGGAAAGAATTTATCCCGAATCGTACATCAAATTTTTCATGAACGCTATATTCAGTTCCAGCTTTCACGTTCATTTTTGCTTCTAAGTCTTTTTCAATTTCAAAAACAGTTACGAGTTTATCATTAAACTGATAGCTTATTCCTGATTTTAGGATGGTAGGAACTCTATCGTTTAATGTTTTGTCTAAGCTTGTCCTGGTTGGATTGTATACATGAACACCTAAAACTAAGTTTTCGGTGAGTTGGCCTCGAATTCCAAACTGCGCAAAAAGAACACCTTTACTGCCATAAGGCTCAGTAAATCGAGTTTGCAAGTAATCGAGCTGTAGGCCCATAGAAATAATATCTCCAAACTTTTTTGCGAAAGCAAGACCATATTTATTTTCTGCATATTGGTCAAACCCAAAAGAAGAAACATTGATTCCAATTACACCAATAGATTTTATTGGAATGGCTAAAGCAGCCGATTTTAGACCAGTTTCGCTTAATAGAAAGTTATTTTTATATGCTATTCCAACTCCAAAATGAGATATACCAGCTAAGCCAGCTTGGTTATGAAAGTTTGAAAATACATTTACGAAAGTACTCGAAGCATTTCCCATTGCCGAGGCTCTGGAGCCAATCGGATAATTATTATTCGATGCGAATATCGAAGAGGAGGTTAGCAAAAACATTGAAAAACAAACCACCCAAATGGAATTTTTCATTTCTGAAAAATAGGAAGATGCTTTCTGTTCCATGTTTCGATTAGGTTAAGCTATTGCTTAGATTCCATTTCATTAGCGGAAGCTAAAACTTTAGCTTTTAGATCCATTTTAAATTTTTCTATATTTTCATAGATAGCAGGATGATGGGCGCCAATCATTTGAGCGGCAAGAATACCAGCGTTTTTTGCTCCATTAAGAGCAACGGTAGCTACAGGTATACCATTCGGCATTTGCAGTATAGACAGAATACTGTCCCAGCCATCAATGGAGTTACTCGATTTTATAGGTACACCAATAACAGGCAGCGAAGTTAACGAAGCTGTCATTCCAGGTAAATGTGCAGCTCCACCTGCACCTGCAATTATTACTTTTAGTCCACGGCCATAAGCTTCTTTAGCATAGTCAAACATCCTTTCTGGCGTGCGGTGCGCAGAAACAACAGTTAGTTCATATTCAACTCCAAGTTCTTTTAAAACGTCAGCTGCATCTTGCATAACAGGGAGGTCACTTTTACTGCCCATTATGATTCCTACTTTACCAACCATACCAATCATTATTTAAAATTTTGTTGTCGTTCTACTTCCGATAAAATCATTCCTGCTGCAACGGCAACATTGAGTGAAGCCATTTTGCCTCCCATCGGAATTTTAGCAACGTGATTTACTTTCTCTAATGTTTTTGGATGCACACCTTCACCTTCATCTCCCATGATAATGGCAATTGGCCCCGTAAGATCAGTTTGATAAATATTATCTTTTGCTTGCTCTGAGCTTGCAACCAATTTTACACCGCAACTTTGAATAAATTCAATAGTACTTCCAAAATGAATTTCCTTACATATCGGTAAATTGAAGATTGCTCCGGCAGAGGTTTTTACAACATCAGCATTGATGGGTACAGAATTTCTTGCCGGTAAAACAATTGCATTAACTCCCATGCATTCGGCAGTTCTGACTATAGACCCAAAATTTCTGACATCTGTAATTCCATCAAGAATTAAGATTCTAGGCACAATACCTGCTTCAATTAATTTGGGCAGTATTTCTTCAATAGATCCATTTTCAATTGGAGAGACAAACCCAACAAAACCTTGATGATTTTTTGGTGTTAATCGAAATAATTTCTCAGCCGGGACCTCCTTAACTACTACTCCTGCTTTTCGAGCCATACGCTTAAGTTCGGTCGCGTTTTCTCCTTTAAGTCCTGTTTGGACTAGTAGTTTGTCAATCACTTTTCCGGTTAAAATTGCTTCTTTAACTGGGTGAATTCCATAAATCAGATTATCGTTTTCTTCTTCTTGCATTCTAATAGTTATATACTCTTCCTTGTCTCCAAGTGTCAACCGCATTGTACCAAAATGATTTGTATTCAGGACTTCTTTTAAGCCTAAAATCATTGTCGCTAAACGGGTTAAAGGTTTTTGTAAAATTAAAAGTTAAATTGGGTTGAGATTTGTTGTTTCCATAAATCCAACTTTCGCCAGATACTGATCGGTAAATATTATCGGGAGGCCCAAATACAACGTACACTAATCCTCTATCACTTTTCCAACCAGGAACATGCGAAGTAAAGAATTCATTCGAGTCTTCAATACGACTGTAATAGTTACGTATTAATCTCCTCGATTTGTCTGGACTTGATGTTCTATCCAGCCAAAATTCATCCACAGCGTCTTGCGAATCTATCGCTTCAGATATGGCTTTATATTCTTTGTTAGTGCTAATAAATCGAAGTGAGGGCAGCATGTCTTCATGCTTTTTAATTGCTGGGAAGTATTTGTCAACTCGCATAATGGTTAATCCTTCTGTGGCCGTTGAATCTGACTGAATATGATATAATCCTTCTAGCATAAAATTAGTTTCAAAGGAACTATTCTCGTCTAAAGTCACGTAATAGAAACTATCGGGCTCAAAATCAAATCGTTTAGCACTATAACTTATGAATGGCGGTGGAGAAAGCGGAAATTCTCTATCGTAGTATTTTACGATTATGCGTTTGATCATTTTGTCGCTGTGCGTGACTCGCACCGCACCATTATTATTGATTTGATAACTCAGCAGTGGCTGTTGAGTTTTTACGTTTTCCGTGAAGTAGTTCTGCCTGTTTTGACGAGAAGTTTTATCAATTTGAATCAACTGCTCTTCCTCAATATCTCTGTTCAAGTCTTTTACAATTACTCTAAGTATGTAACGCTTAGGATACTGTGCTTTTATGTTAAACATGCCAGTAATGGATTTATTAACTTTTTCATTATTTACATCGGAAATGACAAAAGACGCCGAATCAATTATAGTGGTTGAAGTAAAAGATTCATAAAGCAAATACATGAATTTTAGATTAGCGGTATAATCTTTTAAATTTTCAGGTTTGTTATATAATAATCCATTGCTAAGTATTTGAAAATGAACTTCTGAATTACCCTCTGTCTCATGAAAAACAGTAAATTTTGGTTTGATAATAAGCTCGGAGCCTTTGTACAATTTAGCGAAATTGTATTTGCTCATATTCTGGGTTGTAGTGCAGGAGCAGGCTAGCCAACTTACTAATATTATAATACCCAAAAGGCGAAAAATGCGCATCCGACAAAGGTAATGGTTCGTCACGGTTTTATATTTAGAAAAAGTTTACAAATCCAAAATGAATTTTAGCCGCTCTAATTAGAATAGGATTGGACATTTGTTTACCTAAGGCATAAGAGACAGAAAAGATACCAATCTTTGTATCGAAGCTAATACCAGTTCCAAAACCGAAAGGCGTATCCGTAATAAAGGCAGTTGAACTTTGATTTTCGTACCACCCTTGGTCATAAAAAATGCTGAAGTATGAGTTTTCTTCTAGTATAAATCGGTATTCGAACGTGAAAACGGAATAACTGCTTGCAAATATTGATTCCTCGTCAAATCCTCTTAAAGTTTTAAGTCCACCTATTCTGAATAATTCATTTGTAAATAAGTTTTCATTGATCAAAACACCTGAGTTATTTCCAAACATTATCGTGTGTCTTGCAAAAAGAGGAATAAAATATCTTGCAGTTACTTGTCCCTTAATTCTTGTAGTTTTTAACTTCAGAGAATCATATAAAATTGGATTGATAGAAGGGTTTTGTCTTATTTCTTTATTACCAAATCCAACTTGCCCTTCAATATCAAATCCTTTTGTGGGATTAAGCCGATAATCCAATTCTTCAATTTTACTTCCAAATCCAAAGGAGTTTATTATCACATCCGCATATTCTGGTAATGCAGAGGCAATGTCCAAATCCAATGTTGAAATGAGGTTGGATTGTTCTTTTTCCCAAAACACTTTTACATAATCACCACCTCTAAATATATATTGTATACCAACATCTGTAGTTACAGTGCTAAAAGTGGTGTCTCTGCGATAAATGTGTAAAGTTGCATCAACGCCTAATGGCGTATCGAATAAAAAGGGATATTGGATTCTAGCCTTTAGATCTTGAGTTTGAGTTTGCATTTTTTTCCAACTTACATCTAAAACTTCTCCTTTTCCAATTGCATTTTGAAGTTTCAGTTTAATGTCTCCGGTAACAAGCAGTTTTCCGGTAACATCATCAGGCATAAAACCAATAATTCCATCAAAATCATTGGCTTTTTTATGGTTGATATAAACGTACAGTTTAGTTGAATTTGCTTCAATTCCAAATTCAACTTCAGCAGCGCGGTATTCATCAGTAAAAGCGAGTTCTTTAATGCGTAAAGGGATATCTCGAATTAATTTTTCATTGTATAAATCCCCAGATTTAATCCCTAGGTAATTACTTAAATATCGATTGCTGATTTTTGCTGTTCCCGTTATTATTACGGTATCGATTGTTATTTCAATCGATTTGTCAATTTTTAATTGTGCTTCAATTTGCTGCTTTTTCACGTTCACTGAGTCGAATTGAATAGAGGCAAATGGATAACCATTATTTTCATAATAATCGATTACTCTGCTAAAAAGCTCATTTACGTTAGATGATGAAATTGGTCGGTTTTGATAAATTTTGTCGCGAAAACCAATTTTACTGAGCATGCCTTCTTCTGCATTACCAGCATCTAATTTTTTCCATTCAAATTGTTTTCCAATGGCAACTTCAATGATCCATGGTGTTGAAGTTGAATCAAATTTCACGATTTCACTTGAAATGTAGCCTTGAGCAGATAGTTTACCGAACAACCGATCCTTCTGAATTTTAAATTCCTTGGCTGTTAGGTTTTTTCCATTAGAGTTCTTTTTTAGCTTTTTAGTCGGCTCACTATCAGACCAGTATATCTGATAGGAAATTTTTTTTTGCTGCTGTCCATGTAAAGTGACTGTAGCAAGTGTAAAAACGAATATGAGAAATAGTCTTACCAATTCAGCTAAATAAATTCTAGAACGATGTTCGTACCAAAATATTGGTCAAAAATAGAGGCACTAATCCAGATAAGTGCCAGTCAGACTGAATTTAGTTCATCATCTTTCCAATTTCAAACAATTAAGAGATACTGAATCCTTCTCAAATGGTCAATTAGTCAAGTTTAAAATGACGTTTTGTAATTTAAATGCATACCTAAAAAATGTTCATAAGCTCGTTTATAAACTCGTTCAAAACTTAAATTTTCAGTGTAAAACAATTGTTTGTAATCTCATTTTTATTTGTTGATTTCTGTTTAATCCCGTTACTTTGTAATTATGGACAGTGTTAAAAAAGTCATGCAGAACAAAGGGACCGGTCAACGAAAAAAACCATCAGATTTCAAAGGCTTGGAAACGGGTAAATTACCGCCTCAAGCTGTTGATTTGGAAGAGGCTGTGCTGGGTGCTATGATGCTTGAAAAAGAAGCATTAAACGATGTTATCGATATCCTAAAACCGGAATCTTTTTACAAAGAATCTCATCAACATATATTTGAAGCTATAGGTCAATTGTTCAATAATTCTGAGCCAGTTGATATTTTAACGGTTACCCAAGAGTTAAAGAACAATGGGAAATTGGATATGGTAGGCGGTCCATATTACATTTCTCAATTAACGAATCGTGTGGCCTCTGCAGCCAATGTAGAGTTTCATGCCAGAATTGTTGCTCAAAAATACATTCTTCGAGAACTGATTCGGATTTCTTCAGATACGATTCGTGATGCCTATGATGATACACAAGATGTATTTGAACTCTTAAATCGTTCAGAACAAGATTTATTTAGCATTGCTGAAGGTAATTTGAAAAGAAGCAGTCAAAAAATGGCTGAATTAATTTCAATGTCCATTAAAAATATTGAAGAGGTTTCTAAGAAAGAAGGCGGTGTTTCTGGCGTTCCAACTGGATTTAGAGACTTGGATCAGTTGACCAGTGGATTTCAGCCATCCGATATGGTGGTCCTTGCAGCAAGACCTGGTATGGGTAAAACTGCATTTGTTTTATCAATGGCCAGAAATACTGCGGTTGATTTTGGGCAAGGTGTAGCTGTGTTTTCTTTAGAAATGAGTGCTGCTCAATTGGTAAATCGTTTGATTTCGAGCGAAACCGAGTTGGCCCAAGATAAATTGAAAAAAGGAACTCTAGAGAAGCATGAATGGAAACAATTGCATGCAAAAATCACAAAGCTTGCTGATGCTCCGTTATTTATTGATGATACTCCTGCTTTATCCATATTTGAGTTAAGAGCAAAGTGTCGAAGATTAAAATCACAACACGATATTAAAATGGTCATTATTGACTATTTGCAACTCATGACAACCGGCGGTAATGAGGGTAACCGTGAACAAGAAATTTCTTCTATATCTCGGTCTATAAAAAGTATCGCGAAAGAATTGAACGTACCAATTATTGCTCTTTCTCAGTTAAGTAGGGCAGTTGAAACTAGGGGAGGGGAAAAAAGACCAATGCTTTCTGACCTTAGAGAATCTGGCGCGATTGAGCAGGATGCAGATATGGTAATGTTTATTTATCGGCCAGCATATTATGGCATTGAAGAAGATGATGACGGATTGCCAACCGATGATTTAGCAGAATTAATTCTTGCAAAACACAGAAATGGAAGTTTGGACACTGTCAAGCTCAAATTCGTAGGAAAGCTTGCGAAATTCTCGAACCGTGAGGAGTTTAATGCGGAAGGCGCCTTTGGTGCTTTAGAAGCAAATGGCGGATTTGATGAAGACGGCGGAATGATTATGGGTTCTAAAATGAACGATGATGATAAAGCTCCATTTTAATTTCTAGCTAACTAAGCAGCTATTCAATTGTATTCTAAGAGGTCGAAGATGTGCTTTACTTAATAATTACATTTGACGACTTTATTTTTAAGTGGAACTTATGACTCGAATTTTATATTTATGCTTAGCACTGGTTGCCTGTTTTTCTAATGTAACGGCGCAAAATGCTTCATGGACAGAATTAATGATGCAGGACAATGCAAATTACTTTGATATTGTAAAAGCATATGACAATTACTGGGTGGGCTCAGGCAATGAAAAGGTTAAGCATAGCGGCCACAAACAATTTGAGCGTTGGAGATATCATGTAGAGCCACGAGTTCAGAATGACGGCTCTATTCGGTCTGTAAATGACATAATGCGAGCTTCAAAAGAGTACCACTCTAATCATGCTTCTCGTTCTGCTAATGGACGTTGGACTGAAATTGGCCCTTGGCAAGAAGAAAATTATTCGAGAGGAGTTGGTAGAATGAGTCACATTGCATTTCATCCAACTGATCCTAACATTTTATTTGTAGGAACACCTGCAGGTGGAATTTGGAAGTCTGAAGATAAAGGCTCAACTTGGAAAAATGTAGATAACGATCTGCCAAATTTTGGAGTTTCGTTTATCATTTTTGATGAAACAAATTCGTCAATAATGTATGCAGCAACCGGTGATATAAATGCAAATGAAACCGATGGAGTAGGCGTTTATAAAAGCACTGATGGTGGAAAGTCTTGGTTGTCTTCCAACTGGGGTATGGAGAACGAAACGGTAGGCAAAATCATGCAAATTCCTGGTTCTTCAACCGACTTTATTTGTATCACGAAAACGGGAGTTTTTAAGACAACAGATGCAGGTGCAATTTGGGTGAGAAAATCTGCAAATCGTGATTTTAGAGATTTAGAGATGAAACCAAATGATCCTAATATTTGGTTTGCAACCAATTGGACTGCTTCGAGTAGAGGATCATATTTATATGTGTCAAAGGACAAAGGAGAAACATGGGTAATTAAAAACTATTTCAATAATCTGTTTCCCGATACGAGGTACGAAATAGAAATTTCAAAGGCTGAACCAAATAAATTGTATTTACTTGGAGGGAACCAGATGTACTATTCATTGAATGATGGAGATTCAATGAAGCTTATGAATGAGGATGGCGCTCATTTGGTAAACTACGATTCACAAGGTTGGTATAACGCCGCATTTGAAATATCAGATGTAGATCCTAACATTATGTATACAGGAAATGTTCGTTTATACAAATCCCAAGATAAGGGCTTAACCTGGATTAGGTTGCACCATACCCATTCGGATAATCACTTTATTACCTATGCGCCCGATAATAAAACACTCTACGTTTTAGATGATGGAGGTATTCATCGATCCTATGACGATGGACGTTCTTTTGAAGATTTGACAAACTTAGGAATCGGAGCCATATACTCAGTTTCTCAAAGTCCATTTGACAGAAACCACACCCTTACAGGTTATCAAGATTGCGGATCTAAATATTACGATGGTTATAAATGGACTTCGGTTTATGGTGCTGACGGAATGCAAGCATTGTATGATCATTTTGATTCAACTCGTTTTTATACAGGATTTCAATATGGAGGAATTGTTCGTCATTTAAAACACATAGGTTCTGCACAAAACGTTCCTAAAGCTGATCATGATTATCGAGGTTCATGGGTAACGCCTTATATATTAGATGCCTATGACCCAGAAACGATGTACTGTGGCGGTAGGTTTATATGGAAAACTACAAACCTTTATGCTAACAAGACTAAAGATATAAATTGGACAAACATTAGCACAGGAGTTGCAAGCAATCCGAATGGTGACTTTATGAAAATTAAGCTGCACAGAACTAATTCGGCTAGAATGTATGCTCTGAAACGCCTTTCTGGAAGGTCCAGAACACAATTAATAGTGTGCGATGATATATACGCTAACAATCTTGTTTGGACAGATTTAAGTGGAGCCTACCCATTCACTAGACTGTCTTCTGATTTTGAGACAGATCCTTTTGATAGCCTTTCAATCTACCTGCTTGCAAATAATGAAGTTCTAGTTTCGAGAGATGGTGGTCAAAGTTTTACAGATATGAGTGGATCTTTACCTGACGTGCCAATGCACACTATCAAAGTGGATACCGTTACGCGTGATTTATATGTTGGATCTCATGCAGGTGTGTTCTATCGAGGAGCAAATGATACCGATTGGACACCTTTTAGTTCAGGTCTAAGCTTGAACGCTAGAGTGCGAGATATGGATATTTACTATCATCCAGCGGATCACAAGTTGAGTAGATTAAAAGCTGCAACTTATGGACGTGGATTGTGGGAAAGTGATTTGGCTGCTGGTACTGGGCTTCCTGAACCTGCAAAAGCATACATAACAAGTAATGAAGGTGTTTTTAGTTATGATGATACCTATCAAATAGAAGTTAACTTTAAGAATCATATTCACAAAAAAGCAGTGATTGGTTTTGTCGCAACGGACGTATTAGTTAGTAATGGAACGATTCAATCTTTCACACCAAATGGCGTTGGTTTCACATTAGAAATAAAGGCAAGTGGATATGGCAGAGTATCAGCCTCCATTGCCGATGCTGTTGCAAATGATGTCGCTTTTAATCTTCCAACACAAAAATCAAATACTTGGAGAGTTAAGTATCAAAAACATTCTGGACAATTAGGCTATATGGGTCCAGGTGGAGTGGGAGATAGTAACTCTCTTGTATTTTGGATGCGAGCTGATCATATATTAATGAATTCCATTGGAGATACTTTGAAAAATGACGGTGATAAAATTGACCGTTGGAACAATTTTATGGGAAAGGATTATTTCGCTACTCAAGGCATTGATAGTTCACGACCGTTTTATAGAACGGATACTGCAGGGATAAATGGGTGGCCAGCAGTTGAATTTGTGCCACCAAATCGTTTTTTAAAAATAAATGAAATTACCCCTGTCGGCGAAAACCTTTCTGTTTTTGCTGTAGCAAAATCGAATAAAGAAAACTGGGTAGGACATACTTGGATAGCAAACAGTAGAGAAGACAATGGTTTTTTAATTCACAATAACAACAATTCAAAATCAGTTTATAGTGTAGTGTGTGATGAGGAACGACGGTATGTTGGTACCTCAAGCATGGAAGCGGTAGATCCTTCCAATCAACATATTTTTGGAATTCAAACCGATTTTAGTAAATGGAGAAACAACTTTCAAATTGACAATCAGACTACATATGATAATATAAATCAAGACTATTTTAGAGACGGCGAGGATACTATTTCATTGAGGTTAGGGAAAGATAATGGCCAGCGATATGGTGATGGTAAACTGTCTGAAATGATTTACTTCAAAGAAGATGTTGAAGAAGCTAAAAGACTCATTGTTGCAAATTATTTAGCATCGAAATACAATGTTGATTTAAAGCAAGATATACGATACGATTTTAGTACAATTCATCCTTTTGAAGTTGCAGGAGTTGGTAGAATAAGTGCGACCGATTATCATGCAGATGCAAAAGGAACTGGAATTATTAGAATGGTTGCAGGTTCAGATATGGGGGATTCCGAGTTTCTGTTATGGGGACATAATGACAAATCATTAACTAGTTGGAATGAAATAAAAGATGTTCAAGATGAAAAATTAGAAATTCTAGAACGCTCTTGGAGAGTAACCGAAAGAGGTGATGTTGGCGCTGTTGAAGTGAGAATAGAAAAAGCTGACATGCCTATATTTACAGGTAAAATAGGTTTGATAATGGCTGCTAGTGCGGATTATTCTGATGGAGTAATTTTTGAGTTAGCCGATATGGGAGCTTATTTCTCTGCGAATTTCAACTTAAAAGACGCTTCTTATTTAACATTTTCCATGGCGGAAGACTTTACAATTAGCAGCTCAGAACTTAATTCACTTTCTTCGATTTCATTATTTCCTAATCCTACCGAAAATGGGCGTACAAATTTGAGTTTCATTAGTGTAAATGCTGGTAACGCAGATATTAAGATTTTTGATCAAATGGGACGTGAATTACATTCTAGAAATGAGCATTTGACTGCAGGTGAAAACAACATTGAGTTTGATGTTTCAGATTTTTCAACAGGTGTTTACTTGATTTCGATTAAGGCTGAAGGTGTTAATCAGGTGTTGAGATTGGTGAAGTAATCAGTTACTTACAAGAATAACTTCACATTCTCCGTCTGTTATAAAGACAGTTCTTTCCGCTACCCGTGAAATATCTTCTTACTACTGGTCGTTGCTCTAATAGCGACTGTATAGTAGCTATGAGATCCTTGAGCAAGATTTAATTGTTAAATTTTCTCACAAGTAGCTTCACAATCTAAATTTTCCGTACACCCTCTTTGCAATAATCCTATATATGCAGCATTTACGTAAACTTCAACACCAGTGAATTCTTTTGGTGTATCCTTCAAGACGAAATAAAGGTCACCTCCAGCAACAGAGGCATTATTTGTTGAGTTAGTTTTTTCGCGAAAAACACAGGATTCGTCGTCTTTTTTAGCCTTATCGTCATAGTTAGTATCTCCCTTATCTGTGCAGCCTTTTTTACAGGAATCTAATATTGGTATTGCCAATAACGAAATGAAAATTATACACGTGATTTTTACTGTTTTGAATGATTTAATAGGTTGATTTTAAGTTTTAGTAAAACTAAAATATGCAATTTTATAAAACTTTTAATATTGGATTGTGTGCATATTCAGATCTAATTCTAGATTTCTAGAGTTTTTAAATCCTTCACCAATGATTATAGGAATACTTAAATCTGTTGCACCTATAATCCAATATTAAAAAGTTGATCTAATGGATTGTTAAAATATGATTCCAATATTGATCCCAAGATTGATTTTAAGATTACTATTATAGATAAACAAATCATTAATCATATCATCATTAATTACTTTTCTATTGGTTCTAGAAACTTCAATAATTTGATTGTTTTTATAACCTGCACCTAGGTATAAATCAAGGGTAAATAATTCATCAAATACAAATTGATAACCAGCGTTGGCTGTTATATTGAGATGTGAAAATTGTATTTGATCGCTTCTATTAGCTCTTTGAAACAGTCGAGCATCACTGTAGGAAACAAGACCAAAAAGAAAGAGGCCCTTTGGTGGAAAAGTTCCGTCAATTGCATTTTTATTTACCATTGCCAATGGGTAGAGTCTATATCCCAATTGTAACCTAAAACCAAGCAAGGCAAAATCTTGAGCAGTTATTCCCGCATTCTGAAATGATGAATCTTGTTCTAAAGAAGATTTAAGGAAAGGACTCATCGTATACAATGAGACTCCACCAGTATACGAGGATTTATAATCAGCAACGTATTCTATAACCCCTCTATATTCTGAGGCGAAAATCGGGATTTCACCACTTAAAACTGCAAGAGGGTTCGTTTTGAAAACGAATTTGGGTCCCGAATTTTGCTTGTTAGGTTCATGAGATTCTTCAACATATTCTTCGAATTGGGCACTTAGTGAAAAGCTACAAATCAATAATGAGGATAATAGTAATAATCTCATACTGAAAGTCTTGGAGATGCTGTTACTTTTAAATTTGAAAATTCTTCGTTCAAGAAATTGTAATAGCCTGATATTCCTATCATAGCAGCATTATCGGTGCAATATTCAAAAGCAGGAATAAATGCTGGGATTCCTAATTCTTTTCCAAGATCAACAATAGTGGAACGCAATTCACTATTTGCAGAGACACCTCCAGCTAAAGCAATGCTTTTTGGCTGGTAGATTTCAATGGCTTTAATCAGTTTTTTTAGCAGTGTTTGTACAATAGTAAACTGAACTGAAGCGCATAAGTCGGCTTTATTATCTTCAATAAAATGAGGGTTTTTCTTTACTTCTTTTTGCAAGAAATACAGCACCGATGTTTTTAACCCACTGAAGCTGTAGTTTAAATCTTTTACTGAACTAATCGGAAACTTGAAAGCCTTAGAGTTGCCTTCTTTTGCTAGTTTATCAATCAAAGGGCCGCCGGGATAAGGAAGACCAATGGTTTTTGCAATTTTATCAAAAGCTTCACCGGCTGCATCATCTATGGTTTCTCCAACAACTTTAAAATCATATGGTGAGTTAACTACAACCAATTGAGTGTGTCCGCCGCTAACGGTTAGGCAAAGCAGGGGGAATTCAACTTCTTGTTCGTAGTTATTATTATCTATTAAGTGCGCTAAAATATGCGCCTTCATATGGTTTATTTCAATCAAGGGAATTCCAAGATTTATAGAAAGACCTTTGGCGAAGGAGGTTCCCACTAGCAAAGATCCAAGAAGACCCGGACCGCGAGTAAAAGCAATTCCATTAAGTTGATCTGTAGTGATTCCAGATTTTTCAATTGCGGATTTAACCACTGGAACAATGTTTTTTTGGTGAGCCCTAGATGCTAACTCAGGAACCACACCACCATATTGCTCATGAATTTTTTGCGTCGCAATAACGTTAGAAAGAACCGTTCTGTTCTTTAATACAGCAGCAGATGTATCGTCACATGAAGACTCTATAGCAAGTATGAAAATATCTGATTTCAATTGTTCTACTTTTGCACGAAATTAAGGCTTCAAAGCTATCAAAAAAGCAGTAAAATATTTCTCTTTCGGTCTTACAGGAGTACTTGCCTTATTGGCTATAGTACTCAGCTTATTGTTTCTGCCTGCGGTTCAGACAATTATTGCCAAAAAAGCACTTAATTACCTTTTTGCAGAGGATACTGTAGATTTCGATTTAGAGCGCATTGCAATTACTCCATTTTCAGTTGTGGAGGTTTCCGGACTCTATCTAAGTGATCAGGAAAAGGATACTCTATTTTTTGCCAATTCATTAAAAGTATACCTCGGAGATTGGAATGTCTCTCCTTTTGAATTGAAATTTGACAGCGTCATTCTTGATCACTCCAAATTTTATATGTCTATACAGGATGGGGATAGCATTTCTAATTTACAATTTGTAATTGATAGATTTTCTAGTGATTTTAGAGATACCTCTGCGATAGATTACCAGCTTGAATTTGCGGCTGTAAGATTGAATAAAGTGTTTTTCTATTGGAATGATTTCAATTTTCCTGACACGGTACATGGAGTCAATTTTCATCATATAGAGGCGCGAAAAATTTCGGCTTCTTTACAAGATGTTCAAATTGCGCCAGAAGAGATTACTGCTTCTATTTCATCGTTAGGTTTGAGTGATAAATCCGGATTTGAATTAACAAATTTGAAAACAGAATTTACATTGAATGATACTGTCATTGACTTAAATAAATTAGCGATTAGGACTCCGAAAACCTCAATAAAAGGCAGTTATGCAATGAAGCACAATGCATACAAATCATTTTCAGATTATATACATGATGTAGAAATGATAGCCGTGTTAGATGCAACTACTCTCAGCAGTTATGACCTAGCATTCTTTGTTCCTCAATTAGAAGGAACGGATGAAATGATTAGAATTGATGGTGTTTACCGAGGAACTGTAAGTAGTTTTAAAATGGAACGTTTTACGCTAGGGTATGGGAAGTCTACTTTCTTGATAGGTAAAATGGATATTCATGGACTCCCGGAAATAAAGTCAACACAAATAAACCTTTATTTATCAGATGGTTATGTGCTAAGGTCAGACCTTGAGCGTATATCATTAGCGCCATTTTCGGCTTCGAATACAGTAAAACTTCCTACCCAATTGAAGAAGTGGAGATATGCTAAGTTAGATGGAAAATATATTGGTACGATTAAAAACTTCATTGCTGCTGCAAACTTCGCCACCAATTTAGGGACAATAAATTCGGATGTTCAAGTGAATGCAAATGCTAATAAAATCAATTATCAGGGAGCTATTGGATTAAAAAGATTTCAACTGGGTAAATTGTTTGACAATCAAAACTTGAATTTGGTGACTGGAAATTTTAAAGTAAATGGAACAGGAACAACTGCAAAATCAGCTAATGTAGAGGCAAAAGGAAATGTTTCAACTTTTGACTTTAAAGGATATCGTTATAAGGGTATAACTATAGACGGCCAATTTGTAAAAGGTCTTTTTAATGGAAAATTGAATGTAAATGATCCATTGTGTAAATTGAATTTTGACGGATCTTTAAATGTCTTGACAAAACGAGATACCTATCGTTTTAAATTGCAAATGGACACTTTATTCCCTGTTTTACTGGGTATTTATGATCGCGATTCTAGCGCATTTTTTAGCGGGAATATGGACGTTAATGTAATTGGGTCCAGCATTGACACCATTATGGGTTCTGCTCTTTTTTCACATGTTTATTATCAGGAAAATGACAGTACACTTTACATAGACACTATGAGTGTGAAATCCTTTGTGAAGGATAGCTTAAGAGAAATACATATAGTGAGTTCTTTGGGAGATATTTCTCTAAAAGGAGATGCGATTTTGCAAGGGGCCGATGAAGCAATCGCTAAAATTTTGGATAATGCTTTGCCTGCTTATTTTGAAAATCAATACGATGTAAATAAAAATAAAGGAGGTCTGGTTTTGTATGCCAATTTGAATGAAAACTTGAACGATGTATTCAGTGTTTTTCTGCCTGAGTTGAGCTTAAATAGTAATTTGGTAGTTCGTTCTAGTTTCTTTCTAGACCCTCCGACACTTAATTTTTCTGTCAATTCTGAAGGTTTCTCTTACGCTAATTTAATGGTCGATTCTTTTGAATTAAATGGCGGATTTTTAGATTCAACTTTTCATGTTGAGCTGATTTCGGATTCTATAGCTCTGAATAAGAATATAAGAGTTGAAAACCTAAATCTCGTGTCTGATTTTAACGAAGATTCTGTAAATATTCATTTAAATTACTACAATACAGGAGATAAGGTTTATGCGGGAAGAGTCAATCTTGGAGGTAAAGTTAATTCTCCAACAAGTTTTGGTTTTTACATTTATGATGCCTTTGTCGAAGTTGCAGATTCAGTATGGCGATTTGCACCTAGTAACTATGTTGAAATTGACAGTAATTTAGTGAAAATTGACCACTTACAAGTATATAGTTACAATAAGTACATCAAGCTTGGTGGGGTAATTGGTCCAAGTTTATCGGATTCAATTCAATTGGATTTTAACGATTTAAACCTTTCAAATATTGGCAGGATACTTAATCGAAGCGACCTTAAACTGGCAGGAACATCATCGGGAAGAATTATTTCAAATAAAACTACTACAAGTCCTCTTATCATTATGGATGTCGCTATTGATGGGTTAGAATTGAATGAGATGGCTATAGGAAGTGGTAAATTGGTTTCTGAATGGAACAATGCGTTGGAACGTGCCGAGGTAGATTTTGATTTGATTCGATTACCAGATAGTTTGATTCCTGACACTGTTCATAGCTTAAAAATGAGCGGATTTATTTACCCAAGTCGAGAAGAAAATAATTTGGATTTAAAGCTTGGGACACAAGGGTTTTACTTGCAATCACTTGAACCGTTTACTAAAAGTTTTATGGATAGTTTAGATGGTAGTATTTCTGGATTTATAGGCGTTAGTGGAGAGTTTGATCATCCTGTTTTACAAGGAGAATTCGATTTGGTGGATTCACGTTTCAGAGTAAAATATTTGAATACTACTTATTATGCTAAGAATGAAAAACTGCGTATTGAAGAAGATTGGTTTGGGTTTGATAATTTGAAATTAACCGATCAAAACGGGAATAAGGCAAATACAATTGCGACTGTTTATCACACCAATTTTTCGGATATTAACTATGATGTGAGTGTAAATATGACTGACTTTTTAGTATTAAACACTACAGCCAACAACAACGATTTGTATTATGGAACAGGCTATTTAACAGGGGATGTAGATATTTCTGGTTATGATGATCAGTTGCTTTTAGAATTGAACGCAAAAACGGCAAAACGTAGTGAATTTGTAATTCCCTTAAGTGGTTCGGCCGAAATTGGTAAAAGTGACTTTATAACATTTGTGAATTCTGATGGTTCGGTTGATTCTTCCGGTGAAAATAAAATGGATTTAAGTGGCATTGAAATGACGTTTAACTTGAAAGTAGACCCTTCTACAAAAGTCCGAATGTTATTTGACGAAGTTACGGGTGACGAACTTAATGCTAGAGGAGATGGGAATCTAAAACTAGAAATAAACTCTAAAGGAGACTTTGGCATGTTTGGAAAGTATCGTGTATCAAGTGGGAATTACAGTTTTACATTTAAAAACCTCTTCAGTAAGAAATTTGATTTGGAAGAGGGCGGCACAATTGCATGGAATGGTGATCCTTTGAATGCAGATATGAATATTACCGCTATCTACAATGTGCGTGCTCCGCTTGGCGAGATTCTGAACGATTCTACTATGACCACTAAAGTAAACAATGAGTGTTTGATGAAAATGACCGAGCGTTTATCTCAGCCAAAAATCGACTTTGATATTCGTTTGCCAAATGCTTCTCCTGGAATTGCACAACAAGTTAAAAGTCAAATGAGTACACCAGAAGAAATAAACAAGCAAGTATTTTCGCTGCTGTTATTCAATCGGTATTCTCCACCACAAAGTGGATTGAGCGCTTCGGGCGTTGGTGCAGCAACTTCAAGCGATTTAATATCAAATCAATTAAATAATTGGATTGCGAAAATGAATAACCAGTTATTTGATGTCGGTGTGAGTGAAATTAACACTGGAGAGGTTGAGATTGCATTGTCTAAAAAATTACTGGACGATAGATTGATTCTTGAAAGTAATGTAGGCGTTAATCGATCTGATGAAGCATCTCCAGATGCAGAAAATCAAGGTCAATTTGTAGGAGATTTTAAGTTGGAGTACTTAATTACTGAAAATGGAAAAATCCGAGGTAAAGTATTTAATCGAACTGAAAATAGGTCTTCGATAGAAACTCAAGATGGTGCAAATGCTCAGACTCAGGGAGTCGGAATTGTATTGCGAGAAGATTTTAATTCAGCGGGTGAGCTGTGGCAAAAAGTGTTCAACAACCAAGAAAGAAAGGATAAACGAAAACGAACAAAAGCTGAACGTGCGCACCAAAAGGCGATTAAGGAAGAGTGAAAATAATGTTGAGTTTCTAGAATAGTGGAAAAAATGTTCAGTTTTTAATGGTGAATTTCTTCAACCTTCAATATTTATTTCACCGGTACATTCTCAACAATCTCTAATCCGTATCCAACAAGACCTGTTCTAGATTTTGCATTATTGGTAATCAATCGCATTTTACGAATACCAAGGTCGCGTATGATTTGCGCACCAACACCATAATCTTTATCATCCATTTGCAAGCCTAGATCAATTTCCTGATTAGGATTTTTATCCAATTGCATTTTGTAAGTTTCTAGTTTATTGATAAGCCCTAAACCGCGAATACCCTGCTGCATATATACAACGGCACCACTTCCTTGTTTATGTATGGCTTCAAATGCTTTACTTAATATAGTAGGTTCATCATGCTTGAAAGCATTAAAAATTGCACCTAAACTACTACTTGAATTTACACGAACCATTACAGCCTCGTCTTCATTCCATTCGCCAATGGTAACCGCTAAATGCTCATCACCAGTAGTTTTTTGTCGATAGCCAATCAAAGAAACCTCTCCGTACTCAGTATTCACTTTTACTTCAACTTCTCTTGTAACCAGTGTCTCTTCCTTTAATCTATGCGCTACTAAATCTTCAATCGATATGATTTTCATATCAAATTTTTCTGCAATCTCTTTGAGCTCAGGAAGGCGAGCCATAGTGCCATCTGCATTCATTATTTCAACCAAAACTCCACCAGGAGTAAGTCCTGCCATACGGGCTAAATCTATAGTTGCCTCAGTATGTCCTGTTCTTCTTAAAACACCACCTTCCTTGGCTCTTAAAGGGAAAATATGACCGGGTTTCCCAAGGTCGTTTGGATGAGTGTCTGGATTGATTAAAGCCTGAACAGTTAATGCTCTATCTGAAGCAGAGATGCCTGTTGTGCAACCATGTCCATTTAAATCTACAGATACTGTAAATGGCGTTGCATGCAATGCCGTATTATCGGTAACCATTAATTCTAACCCAAGCTCATTACATCTAGATTCAGGTAATGCACAGCATATTAAACCACGCCCATGAGTAGCCATGAAATTGATAATCTCTGGGGTTATGTGTTCAGCTGCTGCAATAAAATCACCTTCGTTTTCACGATCTTCATCGTCAACCACGATTACGATTTTTCCTCTTCTAATGTCTTCTATTGCTTCCTTAATGGTATCTAACATGTTCTTTGTTTTTCGGCTGCAAAAGTAAGGATTCGATGTTGGCTACTTACTGGTAAATTTTGATAACATTTGTTGTTATGATCGACGGAGAGTTTTCTGTTTATTTCGCCTTACTACTAATGCTTCTTGGCATTATTGCTGGAGGTTGGATTGCGCTCAAGCTGGCGAAGTATTTTAAAGGCCGAAGTATAAAAAGTCGATTAAACCGAGGACTACAAAAAGAACAGGAAGCGGCTATATGGCTGAAGCGTAACGGTTATAAAATCATTGACTACCAAGTGTCTTTGAGTTATTTATTAAAGGAAAACGGAGTAGATAAAAAGATAACGGTATCACCTGATTTTAAAGTTTCTAAAAATGGTCAAGAACAGATTATTGAAGTGAAATCGGGTAAAGCAGCACCTCGAATAGAAAATAAGGATACAAGAAGGCAGCTACTTGAATATCATTTTATTGAGCCTGATATTCCATTATTTCTATTGGATATGGAAAATAATGAACTAAAGAAAATCAATTTTCCTGATCAAGGAACTAAAAGTGCCTCGAAAGCTTGGTTGTTTTGGTTGGGATTGGCATTGGGCGCAGGCTCAACAGTTTTCGTTTTCTATTTGTTGGTTGATAGCTGACTCAATAAAAACGAGTTACTTCATTTGTTGAATCAATTCTTGCTCTAATCGTGCAGTTACTTTTGGATCTGGATTGGGAGGCAGGTTGTACTCCTTTATATACAAATCGTAAGTACTTATGAATAGTGAGTCTTGGAACTTATAACTGTGCGGCTCTATGGTTTTACTTATTTTAGAAATTCCATTTAAAGACATCTTCAGATTAGCCACGTAATTTGTTCCACTGTAGATTTCAAAAGCAGAGCTTTTGTTATACAGACCAAAGAAGTTTAATACAGGTAGCATCGTAAATAGACACAATGAAAGCCAAGTAACACTCCTATTTTTAAACCAAAACTTTGAATTGTATAAAGGCTCTGATTTTCCAATTCCAAACCAAAGAATCCCAATCATTGCAAGGTTCCAAATCCAGATTACAGAATTGATATTGAGACCAATTGGCCCTAATAGTAAAAGAATGATTCCATGAAATCCAATTAATCCAATTACTGAATATTTCGATATTTTGGGAAATAGAATACCAACTGCAAATAAAATTTCGAGGTAAGGAAACGCAGATGAAATGGCATAAATGTCAGCTTTAAAGCTCGATAAATAATTGGTAATTGGAGATACCACATAAGGAATCACATAATCGTTGAAGCCAGGATTCAACTTGAAAATGCCTGCCCAAACATAAAAGCCAACAACACTTATTCTGAAGGCTAAATAAATGTATTCAAGAGGTTCATATTTTCTATACAGTCGCTGAAAAGGAATTAGTAAAGCCAGCATTCCAACACATTGCACAAACCATGGCTGAATTCGATTCCAATCTTGGATACCTACAAGGATTAACAATAAAACACCAATACCAAGGGGTAACCGACTTTTAGGATACAAGAAAACCGCAATTAAATAAACGATAGTGATGCCTAAAGTTATCTTTTGAACCAGTGGTAAAAGAGTAGGTAAGAAGTTAAATAAAGGAACTTGAGGCAATCCTTCAAATTCAAACCAAAGTCGCCATGAGAAAGCAATAGACAGCAATAGATTTAGAATAAGAATTCGGGTAACCCAAAATAAGCGTTTACCAATGCACATAAATTCAAATTTAACTTGCAAATTGTGTGAAATCTGTGAATAAACCAGTCCTTTTCAACATACACCCGTGAATGGTGAAGTGTATTTTTGAACAAACATTTACAAGTATGTATCACCGTATCATAAAACCCCTTTTATTTCTTCTAAATCCTGAGAAAGCACACTATTTCACCACAAATATGTTGAGCAATGTGTTGGCTGTTCCTGGAATGAAAGCCCTATTTTCTGCGCTTTTTCAAGTAAAGGATAAGCGATTAGAACGTACGGTTTTTGGAATAAAATTCCCTAATCCAGTTGGATTGGCTGCCGGTTTCGATAAAGAAGCAAAGCTTTACAAGAACATGGCGCACCTTGGTTTTGGATTTATAGAAGTAGGAACTATAACCCCCAAAGGCCAGCCGGGTAATCCGAAACCACGTTTGTTTCGATTAAAACAAGACGATGCACTTATTAACCGAATGGGTTTTAATAACGAAGGTCTAGCTGGTGCCGTTAAGCGTTTGAAATCGAGAAATACTAACTTAATTATAGGCGGAAATATTGGAAAGAATAAGGTTACTCCTAATGAAAAAGCAACTGAAGACTACACCATATGTTTCGAGGCACTCTTTCCATATGTCGATTATTTCGTGGTGAATGTGAGTTCTCCAAACACACCCAATTTAAGAGCTTTACAAGACAAAAAGCCCTTAACTGAATTGTTATCTACGCTGCAAAACCTAAACAACAAGAAACCTATCTCAAAACCTATTCTTCTGAAAATTGCTCCAGATTTAACCACCGAACAATTAGACGATATTGTAGAAATAGTTGCCACGACAAAAATTGCGGGAATTATTGCCACCAATACTACATTGAGCAGAGAAGGGCTGCAAAGCGATTCTAAATTAATCCAAGAAATGGGTGGATTAAGCGGAACTCCTGTCAAGGATAAGTCCACTGAAGTAATTCGCTATTTGCGAAAAAAATCAAATGCTAGTTTCCCAATCATTGGAGTAGGAGGGATACACTCTGCCGAAGATGCAATTGAAAAACTGGATGCTGGTTGTGATTTAGTGCAGGTTTACACTGGTTTTGTGTATGAAGGACCGGGGTTGGTTAAGAAAATCAATAA
Organism: uncultured Flavobacteriales bacterium; assembly: GCA_913020435.1. GTDB lineage: Bacteria > Bacteroidota > Bacteroidia > Flavobacteriales_G > Salibacteraceae > UBA6770. The sequence continues at coordinate 78,861 of CAJVZZ010000001.1, forward strand.
AGGAATATTGGCGAGGATGTGATTTTTTAATGTTTTGTGTTTAGTGTTAAATTTAAACTCACAACTTATTACTCTCTCTCTCTCTCTCTCTCTCTCTCTCTCTCTAGGCTGGTTTTCTTTTTTAATTGAAGACGGCTAGTTCTAAGTTTAACTAATTCATGATTCGGATTCCCTTCAGCTATAATATCTAGAATTTTATCAATTATTTGGTGGCGTTTAAGCACATTAGGGTATTCATCGTATTTTAAATCCAGTTTACCAACAAGCGCAAGAAACTCATGCAGTCTAACTTTTCGAGTACCCGATTCTATATCCGCTATGGTTGGTTGACTTAGCCCCAACAATTCTCCAAAAGCACTTTGACTAAAGTGTTTTTTTCGCCTTAATTGAAGAAACCATGTTGATTCATTAAAATCGGTCATTAGGTTAGTTTATTAGTTCAAATTAACATCAGAAAATCCGATAAAAAAATATTACACCCGTTTTTATCGGAAAACCCGATAGCCTAAACTATTGGTTTGAAGCAATCTTTGGTTTGCTAGCATGCGGCAGCTGAAAAGCAACTAACAGAGTAGGCAACTTATTTTTATAATCAAAACAATGAAAAAGAAAATAATTTATGCTTCCCTAATTTTAGGGATTGTATTTGTCGGATGTAAAAAAGAAGAGATAGAAAATCAAGTTGATAAACAATTAACAACATCTACAGTTGGAGGGCAAAAAAATGAACCTAAAATTGGCTTAGCCTCCTTTGATCCAAATAATGCGACCAATAATGAATTAATAACGGAAATCGAAGATTTTCAGTTTAAATTAGAAGAGGAATCTTTAATTGATTTATCTGTGTCAGATATGATATGGTATTCAGAGGCATTGCTAAATTATGAAATCGCTGACGTGAAAGAGGAAATGCTTCAAACTAAAAAAACTGATTTCAACTATTCCGTAGTTTTGAATTCTGGAAAAATATCTTCTGTGAACTTGAAAAATTTATTTAACACTATTAAATCTGATGTCTTAACGTATCAAGTTACGTTAGGAGATGATTATCCAAATATTTTATCTATTGATGTAGAGAGTGGAATTAGTAATTCTGAAGTTTTAGTGCAGGTGTCGTATACAAACATTAGCATAGCTAGCTTGCCAGAAGCTAGTTTTAATTGCAGCTTTAGTAGAAATTGTTATCCAAATGGCCAATGTATTTTTAGAAATAGTAACAATACTGGAACTGATAATTGTGGTACGGGTTTGGGTTCAAATGATTGGTTAGAAATCTTTTCTAACAGCTCGGTAAATTCCATAACAGGTCCTAATAACTCGGGAGGGTCGGGTATTAATAGTTGGGTAAGCGTTCCTTTTTGTGGCAATCAGATATACGGTAAAATTTTTTATACGGGCATAGTGAAAGTCTCTGTGGAAAATCACAACGCAAGAACATACAACACTTCTAGTTCTTATCCCTCAGGTTATGTTTATCAATGTCTATCAAGGCAATGGACAAATTATCAAAACCCACAAGTAACAACAGTCGTTAGTGGTTGTGTTTCAAAAAGTGAAATAGTATATTACAGTAATAAGGCTGTAAATAGAGCTAAATCAACAAATTTCTATTCAACAAATAATACAAATCAAAATAAAAGAGTTCTTGAGTTTATTTTTGATGAATGTGCAGTATATGATACTAGAATATGGCAAAATGTAACTACTGTATATGGGAAATGTGTTTACAGAAATTTAGACGGTAACTAAAAATAAAGAGCAGAAAAAATGTTTACACAAATGATCTATTTCAAATTATTAATTTTCATTATTTCTGCTCTTTTTTCAGCTAATGTAGTTGCTCAACACAATGAGTTCTACCAACAAGTAACTAATTTCACAAACAGAGGAAATAAAGTTGTCAGTGCATTTTCTGAGAATGGAAAACACTTATTAGCATTCAACAACAAAAATTTTACTGAGGTTAATTTGGTTCTTTTTGATTCAAATTTAAAGGTTGAATTGACCAAATCAATACCTACACCAAATGTCATGAGTTACGTAACTCGTGTGAGTTACTTCAAGGGTAAATTTGCTATTGCTTTTAATGAATATACACAAACCGAACTGTATCCAAATCGCTTGGTGATAGTTGACGAAAACCTATCAATTTTAAAAGACACCATACAATTAGATACTAACAGGTTTAAAACTCAAGCTTTGGTGTTTTTGGAAGAAGTTGATAATCGTTGGATTGGAATCTTAAATTCAAGTGATTCTGCTACAAAAAGCGAAATTTTTGAAATCAATGAAGATTTAAGCATTAGAAACCTTCAGGCTTACGATTCAGTTTTTTTAAGTAGGTGTGAAAGTTTTATTAATCAAGAGTATATACTACACTTCAAGTCATTCCAAGATTCCGCTCGAACTTATTCCAATTATACAACCACAACAGATAACAAATTCAATCTTAAAAAACACTTTGATACTGATTCCACTTGGCGAGATACTAGCTATTTTGTGCATCGTGATACTATTCTAAATGTTCTTAGCTATACTATGTATAAAGAGGCTTATGATATTTATCATCTTGGAGGAGATACAGTACTTTGTGTTTCTGCCTGGACAATAGATTCAGCTTATTATCCTGAAAAAAATCACGAAACAAGTAACGAGGTAATTCGTTTAGCATGGTTTAAAAATGGTGGTTTAATTGCTGAGAAATTTTTGGGTCAGGGAAATCGAGAAGTTTTATCAGTTTATGAAAACAGAGCAGTTTTGTCTGATGGTTCTGTAATAGTTGCCGGGACATTAGATGCCCCAAAAAACTACAGTTGGGTCTACAACCAAACCACACAAATAGTTATAGCCAAATACAGCCGTGATGCAGAATTGATTTGGAGAAAAACTATTTCATTAAAAAATGGCTATTATCTTGGGCATAAGCTTACTATTTCACCTAATGGGATTATAGCAATTTCGGGAACCTATTTTGATTATAAAAGTTCCAATAATGACTATTACGCAAACGTTATTTTTCTCAATGAAAAGGGTGAGAGAATCTTGAATGCGATAAGTGATTTTCAAAATCAAAAAGAAATCGGTAGGTTGTTCCCTAACCCTGCAAATGCGAGTTTTTCAATTAGCGGAATTAAAGGAGCAACTACTCTAATAGTGTATAGTTTTAATGGTCAAAAACAAATAGAACAATCGATGAATCAAACTGAATCAGTAGACATAAGTAATCTGCCGAATGGAACTTATGTGGTGGTGGTTCAGAATAAAGAAGGCGTTTTTAGAGAAAAGTTGGTGGTGCAGCGTTAACGCTTGTTGTTTAGTTTTCAATGTTCAATGTTTTGAAAAGAATTTTGAATGTTTTCAGTTGAGTGTTGGATTTTTAATTTAGACTCAAAACTTAATGTCCTTTCTCTTAAAAAAATCAGTTACCAAAATATCAGGTTTTTTTAAAGTTCGCAATCCCCATTCAACTTTTAAAGCAATTTTTTCTTCATCCGATAATTCCCAAACTCTACGATCTATTTCGTTCAATTTAGAGCGCATATTTTGAAGGATAAGGGCTGAAGAAACGGATACATTAAAACTTTCTGTAGCTCCATAAATTGGAATTCTAAGGTGAATATCTGCTTTTCCTAATACCAAAGGACTCACTCCCGATTTTTCACTGCCAAAGAAAAATGCCGTTTTTTCATTTGGAATGTAATCTTCCAACATTACGTCTTTTTCGTGCGGAGTAGCAGCGACAATAGTGTAACCAGCTGCTTTTAGATCATCAACACAATTCGAAATTCCTTGAGGACCTTTGTGCGATTGAATAGAAACCCAATTTTCAGAACCCATAGCCATTCCCCTCTGGACTTTAAACTTGTTTTCATCTTCCATTACATGTACGTCTTGAATACCAAAACACTCAGCACTCCTTATAAGTGCACCAGAGTTGTGCTCATGAAAAACATCTTCTACACCAATAACAATATGACGAGTTCTATGTTCTAAAAGTCTTTCAAAAAGTTCATTTCGCTCGTCGGTTAAAAATCTGGAAACATCGTTCCATAAATCAATTTGGTTTTTATAATCTAACGTTCTCCACATGCAGCGAAAATAAAAGAGAAATTGAGATTTTCCGCTTCCAAATGCTTGGCTAATTTTGCCGACCCATTAAATTGAACCTATGAGACGTAATTTGCTATTAGGAAATTGGAAACAAAATACCACAAGAGCTTCAGCTTTAGAGCTTTTAGGCGGGTTAAAAGCTGAGTTAGAAAAGTCTCCAACAAAGACTGAATTAGGTGTTATTCCACCGGCGTTGTTTATCGATTTGGCGATAGGTCAGCAGTACACATCTTGTTTTGCTGTAGGAATACAGAATATTTCTAAAACCGTAAAAGGTGCTTTTACAGGCGAAATAGGAGCTGATATGGCTGCTTCAGCTGGAGTAAAGTACGCATTGGTTGGCCATTCTGAAAGACGGGCTTATTTTAATGAAAGTCCTGAAGATTTAGCTGGAAAGTTAATGCGCTGTTTAGAAAATAATTTAATTCCCGTCTATTGTGTTGGAGAGGAATTAAGTGATCGAAAAACCGGTAATTACTTGAATGTTATTGATGCTCAAATTAAGGCTGTTCTTTTTGGTCTAAATACTAAAGATTTAAATAATATTATCGTTGCTTATGAGCCTATTTGGGCCATAGGTACAGGCGAAACTGCGAGTGCAGAACAAGCACAAGAGGTGCATGCTTTTATTCGAAACTTATTAGCCAATAAATTTGGTGCATCTGGAAGTGATATTAGTATTCTATACGGAGGCAGTTGCAAACCTTCGAATTCAGAGGAACTATTCAGTCAGCCAGATATTGATGGAGGTTTAATTGGAGCAGCAGCCTTAAACGCTCAAGATTTTATAGCCATCGCAAACTCATTTTAGAATATGAAATACATTGAAGTAGAATTTACTTTTGATCCAGAAGCATTGGATGGTGAAATAGTTCTTGCAGAAATTGCTGAGCTTCCTTTTGAAAGTTTTGCTGAAGAAACTGGAAAAATTTTGGCTTATGCTCAAGAAGAGGATTTTGATAAAAATGTACTCAAGGACTTTCAATGGTTAAAGGAAAATTCAGTTGAATACAAATTCAACGAAATCAATGATGTTAATTGGAACGAGGAGTGGGAAAAGAATTTTGATCCAATAGAAGTAAGCGAGAAGTGCATTGTACGCGCTACTTTTCATAATATCGAAAAAAAGTACGAGTACGATCTTTTAATTGATCCAAAAATGTCTTTTGGAACAGGCCATCATGCTACCACATATTTGGTATTAAAGAATATGTTCAGCTTTAACTTTGAAGGAGCACAAGTCTTGGATATGGGAACAGGAACAGGTGTTTTGGCGGTTCTTGCAATTAAATTAGGTGCTGATCATGCATTAGCAATCGACAATAATGAGTGGGCATTTGACAATGCTATGGACAACATTAAACTCAACAATTGCGAAGGAAAAATAAACGTTGAAATTGGAGAGTCAGAACTTATTGAAGGAAAAACCTTTGATTATATTTTAGCTAATATTAATCGAAATGTGATTTTATCTGATTTACCGCTTTATGAAAAGTCATTGAGTAAAAATGGAGCACTATTGATCAGTGGTATAATGACGCATGATGTTGAACATGTCATGAATAAAGCCAAGGAGGTTGGTTTAATTCTTGAGTCGTTAGAAGAGAAAGATAACTGGAATTTATTTGTGTTTAAGAAATAGTTGATAGATTAGTCAATTCTAATAAAAAGTTCAATTTGCAGGCATTCCGTTCCCTTATAATTTTTACGTTGTTTTTGCTTATTTCCTTTGCTGGAAAGGCACAAATGGATCGTTCTCCATTCCCGCATGACTCGATAGGATTCTTTAATCGTTTGGAGGGTATGTTTAAGGAATTGAATGTTGGAAAAGATGAAGGGCGAATATTTATCAAAGAATTTGAGCCCATCTGGTTTAGTGATTTTTTCGAGCCTGAAATCCGCGAAGTAATATATAACACCTGTGATAAAATGAACGAGAAGCGGATGCTTCCTCTTTCAGAGTTTAGGGCATATCTGATGGCAGTTATTGCATTTGTGAATTCAGATCATGAGATCGAACAGTTTAATTCTTGGCATAACGCAGTAGAAAATAAGCTATCAGCACGCAGTAAACGACGCTATTATGATTTTCTGATTTTTAGTCAGTATTTATTTAATGAAAATGCACTCTACAAAACCAACATTACAACATGGAAATCTGACAACTCGAACTACAAAATATTCTGGGATTACGAGATAAAAGAGCCCGTCGTTACTATAGAAGAATTGGATTTAATGTGTCTAGCCAAGAAGGATAGTGCTTCTATCTATGTGACTAAAGGAACCTACTATCCGGATCAAAAATTATGGAAAGGATATGGTGGTATTGTGAATTGGCAAAAAGCTGGTTATGAAGAAAATCAGGTAGTAGCTGAAATTAAAAGCTACCAAGTACAAATGAATCATTCTAGTTACAAAGCAGACTCAGCCATCTTTACGAATTCTGTTTATTTTGGATCCTCAAAACTTATGGGAGGCCTAGAAGACAAGGTTTTGGCAAACGTTTCGGAAGGACGGTCTTCTTATCCCAAATTCGATTCGTACAATGACAATTTAGCCATTGAAAATATTTTTCCAAAGGTGGATTACCATGGAGGATTTATTCAAAGAGGCTCAAGTTTTATAGGTAAAGGTAGTGACGAGAAATTGGCACGTGTGGTAATTAATAGAAATGGAAAACCATTTATTGAGGCTTATGCACACACCTTCGTAATACGTGAAAGTAAATTAACAGCAGATCCCGCTGAGGTTCTTATATACATAAACGGCGATACTATTTTTCATCCAGGGTTAAATTTTAAATTTGATAACAGTAAAAGAACATTGACGCTTTATCGAAATAAAGTAGGGCGTTCTAAGGCACCTTTCTTCAACCATTTCCATAATTTAGACATGCATGTTGAAGAGATAGAGTGGAATATAGATGGAAATATGTTTCATTTAAAACCAATATTAGGTAATACGGATCGCTCGGCTTTATTTGAATCTAGAGACTACTATAGAGCCTATCGATATGATGAATTGTATGGTTTAGATAATCGTCATCCTTTAGTAATTCTAAAAAAATGTGCTGAAGAAATGGGTAGCAATGAAATGACGGCTTCCGACATTGCTGCTTGCTGGCGTCTGCCATTTGTAGAGGTGCAACGTTCATTAATGGTGCTCTCTAACGTAGGATTTGTTCGATACGATTACGACACTAAAATGGTGAGGATTTTACCGAAAACCTTTAATTATGTTCAGGCTAGGCTAAGGAAGAGAGATTATGATATTATTCAATTTGTATCTGATCCACCAAAGAGAAGCGATAAGCAATGTGTTGGTAATGAGAATAATGCAGATTTTAATTTAGATTCTTCTTACATGCAGATACATGGTGTTCGTGGAATAAACTTAAGTGATTCACATAATGTGATAATCTATCCACTGAATTGTGAAATACTGCTCCGTCCAAATAGAGATTTCGATTTTTCCGGTGTTGTGGTTGCTGGTAACTTAGAATTTTTTGGGCGAGACTTTAAGTTTGAATACGATTCTTTTCAAATCAAAATGCCACTTATTGACTCCATGAGAATTAACGTCGAAACTGAGGAAATGGATCGGTATGGAAAGCCTGTAATGAAACGAGTGAAAACGGTAATTGAACAAATTAATGGAAAACTTGAAGTAGATAAATTCAATAATAAATCAGGTAAACGCGCCATTAAACGCTGGCCAGTATTTACCAGTTATAATGATTCATATACCTATTACGATCGACCTGAAATTGAAGGTGGTGTTTATGAAAGAGAAGATTTTTATTTTAAGCTTGAACCATTTGAATTTGATAGTCTGGATAACTTCGAGAATTCAAGTATTCAGTTTGCTGGAAGTTTTAAGAGTGCAGGAATATTTGAAGAATTTGAAGAAGTACTCTTCTTACAGACTGATTTTTCTTTAGGATTTATTCATCCTACGCCTGAAGAGGGAATGCCCATGTATGGTGGTAAAGGAATATTTACAGCAGATATTTTATTAAGTCATGAGGGATTAAAAGGTTCAGGTTATGTCGATTACATAACTTCAACTACTGAATCACAGAGTTTTTTCTTTCATCCAGATTCTGCTTATGCCACTGCTCAGCAATTTGTTATCGAATCTCAATATCCAGGTCCTCCAGAATATCCGAGTGTTGAAGGAGCAAATATAGATTGGCATTGGTACCCTTCTCAAGATACAATGACAGCCGTAAATTATGGTACGCCATTTACAATGTATGAGGCTGGTAGAACTTTTGAAGGAACTTTAATTTATAATCCAGATAGTCTTATTGGAACTGGTAAGGGGGATAAGCGGGGTAAGTTTGAATTTGAAAAAGCAATTACAGTTTCTGATGATATTCGATTTAAGTTCTTCGAATTCTTTGCCGATACTGCTGATTTTGCATTAAAAACAGGATCACTTGGAGAATTAGGGTTTGATACAAAAAATATGAATGCACACGTAAGCTTTAAAGACAGGATAGGTCACTTTACAGCTAACAGCGAAGAATCTTCAGAGATTCTTTTTAGAAAAAATGAATACATGGCTCGGATGGATGAATTTAGCTGGTACATGGATGATGATATAGTAGATCTTACGGCAAAGAAACGAAATGTTGGTGAAGGAGCTGGAGGCGATGTAGAAATTGAGGGCGCTAAATTGGTTGATATAAGCAAGCACGAGAATGCCAACCAAGACAGTCTTTTTTTCTATTCGAGTTCGTGTAAGTTCGACATTAGAAATGAGATAATAACTGCCGATAAAGTACCTTATATAGACGTAGCAGATTCACGTATAATTCCAGATAGCGGGAGAATCGTAGTACTTCTTGCTGCAAAATTAAAGACATTAAAAAATGCACAAGTTATAGCCAACCGAGAAAATAAATTTCATAGAATTTACGGCGCCACGATTGATATTTCAAATGCAGTTTCTTTTAAAGGTAGTGGAAAATATGATTATAAAGATTTAGATGGAAATGTTGCAGTTATTAAATTTAATGATGTTTTTGTAAGTCCACAATTGCAAACTAATGCTAGTGGTGATATTTCTAAAACTCAAGAGTTTCTATTGAATTCAAGATTTCGTTATCATGGTGGGGTAGCTCTAGAATCAAGTAAAGAACTGTTGTCGTTTTCTGGTTTAACACAAGTTGTTCATGTCTGTGATCAGTTAAGTAAACCTTGGATTCAGTTTACAGCATACCTTGATCCTAATGACATTCTTATACCAATAGATTCTAATACATCTACAGAGAACGGAAAAAAAGTACATGTTGGGCAGATGATGGGGAGCTTACCAAGCAAAGTATATTCTCTTTTTGGTGCTCTTCCAGCAAAGCCCACAGATAGAGTCGTTTCAAGCGTGCAAGGAGTAATGGGATATAATTATGCTCAGAAAGAATTTAGAGTGGGTAGTGAGCAAAAAATAAATATTCCAAATCTTACAGGAAATTATTTTGTTTTGAAATCGGAAGAATGTATTGTGAACTTTGAAGGTGAGCATACGTGGGGAGCCAACCTAGGAAGAGTAGAATTAAGACCGGTAAGTAGACTTAGACACAACTTGAATAATGATTCCGTAACGCTTAAAACATCTATGTTGCTTAATTTCTTTTTTGAAGATAAAGCGATGAAAATTTTAGCCAAAGATTTTGAAGAATCGGAAAATGAAAGAGTTGATTATGATAATCCCACATATGGCTATGGCCTTAAAACTTTTGTTGGAGAAGAGGCTGGAGATAAAATTAGAGCAGATGTTGGTCTTACTGGAAAAATGAAAAGAATTCCAAATGAATTAGCTACTTTGATGTTTATTACCAACATGAGTTTGTACTGGAACCCACAAAAGATGGCGTTTCAAAGTACCGGTACAATTGGACTTGGTAATTCATATAAGAATCAGGTTAACAGGCTAGTAGAAGGTAAGTTTGAAATAAAAATAAAACGATCTGGGGATCGCTTTGTTTTACAATTGAAGAAAGATAGAAAGACGTATTATTTCTTCACCTATTCTACTGAGATTATGCAGACTGTTTCCACAAACGATAAGTATAATGTTGCCATTAAAGAGGCTAAAAAGACGAAACAAGAAAGATCCAAAGGTCAATCTAAGTATAAATTTATTCCTACAACTAAAGCCAAGGCGAATCAGTTAATTCGTCAATTTTAGTACGTTTTATTTTTTTTCTTTGCATTCTGTATGGCGCAAGTACAACTATTTGAAATACTAGGACTTTTAATCGCATACCTCTTGGGTTCAATTCCAACGGCGGTATGGGTGGGTAGGATTTTTTATGGAAAAGATGTACGTGAATTTGGTTCGGGAAATGCCGGCGCTACAAACACGTTTAGAGTATTGGGCAAAAAGGCAGGAATACCCGTACTCTTGTTTGATATTCTTAAGGGCTCGATTGCAGTCTATTTAGCCTGTTACTTTGTTGATTATCAGGAGGGAACCTCAGACTTTGTTAATTATCAGTTAGTGTTAGGAATCGGTGTTTTAATTGGACATATTTTTCCTGTCTATGTAGGTTTTAGAGGAGGAAAAGGCATTGCGACCTTACTTGGAATAATGATTGCCATTCACCCGCAGGCCGCATTCAGTTGTATCGGCATTTTTCTGGCAGTGTTCTTATTAACAAAGTACGTTTCATTAGGTTCTATTATTTCAGCTATATGCTTTCCTTTATTAATTATTTTAGTCTTTAAATCTGAGATTCCCTCTTTAGTAATTTTCTCGATTTTCATAGCAATTATGGTACTGGTAACTCATCAAAAGAACATAGAGCGATTGTTACGCAAAAATGAAAGCAAGGCCAATATCAATGTATTGGGTCGTAATAAGTCAAAGTCAAGTGGAATTGATGGCTATGAAAGGTTTAATTTAGAAGATGAAGATCAATAATTACCATTACTCAATGATTTATAATTTCATTTATAAACGGAATTTGAAATACCTTTTGATGCTGCTGATTTTCGCAGTATCCTTTTCCAGTTTTGGTCAGGATTATAAAAATGAAAAGCAACTTATAAAAGGCGCCAACGATCAGTTTGATGCTAAAAACTATAAAGAAGCAATTTCGTTATTCTCAACATTGGTTAGTAATTATCCAAAAGATCCTACCTATAATTATAAATATGGAGCAAGTCTGCTATACGGAGGTACTGATAAAGAGAAGCCCGTCAAATATCTTAAGTTTTCAGTAAGTCGACCGGAGGTAGAACCGATTGCATATTTCTATTATGCAGAAGCATTGCATTTGAATTATGAGTTTGATCAAGCGATTAAGTATTATAAGAAGTTTACAAATGCCGCGAATAATTCGACCATAAAGAAAAATACTGTTGAAAACCAGATTAGACAGTGTGAAAACGGAAAAACGTTGCTTAAAACGATTACCGATCTCATAGTGTTGGAACAAAAAAACACATTGGTTAAAGATTTCTACAAAGTATATGATTTGAGTGCTCAAGGTGGTCAAATCTTAGTGAAAACTGATGAGTTCAGATCGCCTTATGAAATGAAGAACGATATAAATAGTTTGTTCTATTTTCCTAAGAATGCAGAAAAGATATTTTTTAGTAGTCACACTTTTGAAAATAAAAACGGAAAGGATATTTATTATGCAATACGAAATTCTGATGCTACATGGTCTAAACCAATAAGTCTGGGGAAATCTATAAACACTGAATTTAATGAAGATTATCCATACATGTCTGCAGATGGAAAAACATTGTATTTTGCTTCAGAAGGCCATAATAGTTTAGGGGGCTATGACATATTTGTTACTCGTTTAGATACTGCTTCAGGCAGTTGGACTGCGCCTCAAAACCTTGACTTTGCGATTAATACTCCAGCGAATGATTATCTGTTTATCCCGAATTTAAGTGGCGAAACTGCTTATTTTGCTTCAGAACGACAAACACCCCTTGGAGAGGTTAGTGTGTATCAAATAAAGATGGAAAGAGTTCCCTTAGATTTTACTTTTATCTATGGAACTTTTTCTTCAGAAACAACCAAAAATGCTACGATTAGAGTTGAAAATGCTGAAACAAATGCAATAATCGGTGAGTATCCGACTGATGCGAATGGTAAGTATAAAATTAAACTGCCAAACGATGGCAAGTTTAGATTCTTAGTGGATTATGAAGGTAGTGAGGTCACTCATTCTGGAGAGGTTGATTTGCAAGAGCGCAATACGTTTAAACCATTAAAACAAGAGATGCTTGTGATGGGGCAGGGGACTGAAAGTGAAAAGTTGATTATTAAAAACCTAGTTGACCAAGAAGTAGAGGAAGATGTTGCGCTTACAGCGGAATTCTTTAAAGAAAAAGCAAAACTAAAAGTTAATAAGGATAAGTATAAAGACAAAAAACCAAAACTAACAACACCCGTTGTTGCTGATATAGGAGCACCTGAATTACTGCCTACCATTATGGACAATAATTCTTCGATTGCTCAAAATGCACAAGCTGCTGGAAAAGCAGCTAGTGATATTTCTGGTGAAAAAAATATTTCTGGATCAACTGTAAATGCTGACGGTCCAGCGTTAGTCGTGAATGAAGAAACTGGAAGTACCGAAGTAGTTTTGCAAAATGAAAACAGATCGCAAATAGCTAAAACTGAAAGTCCGTCGAATGAAAATAGCTCGTCAAAATCTGCTCAAGAAAATGGCAATCAATCTGGAAATAATTCTGAATCTGGAGTAGGTTCAGGTTCTTCAGGATATTCGAATACAGGAGCCTCAGTGTTAGGGACAAAAGCTTCTCCAACGATAAATCTAAATCCGTCAGCCAGTTCAAGCAAAGGGGAAATAGAATCTTCAATGCAAGACAATGTTAAGGTGGCTAAAAATTCAGCAAAAATGATTGCGATTCAAAGTGAATCTGCTGAGAATGTAGCTGACAGGAAATCGTCACAGGCCGAACAACTGAAAATAGAAGCCAACAGTGAATTGGCATTAATCGATATAGAAACTGAGGATGGATTGAATTCGTCTGAATATTTAGATGCTCAGGTTAAACTGAACAAGGCTGAAATATTAGAGCGTCAAGCAACTATTGCTAAGAGAGCATCTAATAGTTTATCAGCTAACTTATCAGCCATAGAACAAACCGTTGCAACTGGGTCTGAAAAACAAAGCAATTTAGATGCTTCAAACACTGTTTCTGGGTCTGCTGCTGTGGGCGACTATAATGCGCTGATAGAAGCTGAGGCGGACCAAGCTTATAATATCTATGATGAAAGAGAAAAAGCTGAAGCGGCTCATAAAAAGGAAGAAAAAACACATAAACATTTCGCAGATGAATTGGCTGCATTAAAAGCTGAAATTGAAGATTCAAAACAAATAATTAGTCAAAAAGAAACTGCACTTAAGTCAGCTAGAGGTAAAGAAAAGAAAACACTAGAAGAGGATTTATTGAATGAAAGAGCAGCGCAATTGACTATGCAAGAAAAAAGTAGAATAGATGAACAAGAGTTAATTGTTTTAGAGGCAGAAGCAAGAGAGGAAGAGGCTGAATTAGATGCTTTTGATGCAATTATTGAGGAGTTGGAAAGAAATGAAAGTTATAAAGAATTAGCTGCAGCTCCTAACTTGATTGACGGCCCTGGCTCTGTAAATGAAAATAGATCAACAGGCAGTAATCTGATAGCGAGTAATGTTCCAAACGGAGGTAATGCTGCTAGTGGTAATTCAGTTAATTTAAATTCTGGTAACAATGATTCTGAAACTAGTGGAAATACTAATTCTTCCTCGACGGAAACGTCAGGTTCTCAAAAAGTAAATACTGCTGTCGATGGTGGTACTTCTTCGGAAAGTACAAACGAGATTGACGAAAAAACGATGACAATTGCAGAAAAAGTTGCGATTGAAAAAGCCCAAGAAGAACTTCAGAGCGCCAATGAAAATTTAACTCAAGCTCCCGGAACTGTGCAGCATGAAAGTGGAGAAGAACTGATTGTTCAAAAAAGAACAATTAGCTCTCAAGAAGAGGTTGATATGTTGAATGCTGTTATTAAAGCACCATTAGCAGTAGCGTCTGTTCCAGTAAAATATGCTTCAATAAATAAGACGATTCCTGAAATTGATACGAAAATGTCTCTATTTCCCGATATGGAAGAAGGCGATACATTATCGGCATTAGATAAAGAGTTGCTGCCGAAAGAAGGGAATTCTACTTCAGCTTTTATCCCAGAAAATACGCTTGCTAGTCTAGAGAATGAAGACCAGTCTCTGCGCGCTCAGATGAATTCAAATTATCATTTAGTTTATATGGATGAGTTTTTCGAATTAGCTGAAGAAGAAGATGATTATACTAAGTCGGTAAATACTTACGTGTTAAATCAAAGCTGGCTCCTTGACATTGAAAAAGAAGTTAGCTATTTAGAAAGTATTAAGGGAGACTTGCCAGCAGATAAGTATACAGTAGTTAAAAACAGGATTATTGTTCTAGAGGATTATAGAAACACTAAGTTAAATGACCTAGAATCTTCAAGAGAGAGGTTAGACGAAATGACTCCGAAGGGAGATCAGAATGCCGGAGAAATTGCAACCGATTATCGTTCAGAAATGAATCGAGTGTTTGAAGGAAAAAGACGTATGAGTGCAGAGGAGATTGCTTTAGAAGAACAAAGGCGAGATGATGTGCAAACTCAACGAAAAGCTGAAATGGCACAGTTAGTTGTTCAAAATGAGGCCGAAGCGCAGGCAATTAAAAATGCAGGTGCTGAAAGTGAAGTAGGCAATGAAGACAGCAACGGTTCAAATTCTGAATCAGGAGAAAACCCTAACAGTGGTCAAAGTGAAAGCATTGAAGGACTTGAAAGTAACCAAGATAATAGCCAATTGAAGGGAGCAGTAAATGCTGAGGGAAATAACGCTCAAAATTCTAATTCTGTTGACCAACAAGAAGGCAGTAATGGTTCTAATTCTAATGGAGTAAGCAGTGTTGGAATGAATGCTGGTTCAAGTGAATCTTCTTCTTCAATTGCATATGCTGATAATGGAGAGATTATTCCCAATCAAAAGGAAGACAAGTTAGCAGCTGTTTTAGACGTGGGAAAAACTGGAACTGTTGAAGCTATCGTTACCAATTATACTGATGAAGCAGAAAAGGTAGAAGCTGAGAAAAAAGCGGTTGTTGCATCTGAACGCATCATAATTGAAGAGAAACAAAAAGAGTATGACGGTGCGAAAAAGAAGCGTAAAATAGTGCTCGAAGCTGAGATAAGAGAAGAAGAGCAGATAGTAGAACTACTAGAACTTGAAACTAAACTATTACAATATAATAAGGCTGCTGTTGCGCGCACTGTAGACAATGTTTTTGCACTTGAGCCGGGCGACGAAAGAGATTCTGAAAAAGAACTAAAAAAAGCAGAAACAGTTACCGTTAAAGCAGAAGAATCAAGATCTGAAGCGAACACAAAAGCAACTGAAAAAGTAAGAGGGAAAAAGAAAACAAAAATCAAATTGGCTGAAGTTGATGATTTGAATCACAAGGCGGATAAGTTGGAGTATGAAGCAACTAATCTTAAAAAGCTTTCAAAAGAATTGGCTAAAATAGAGGATGAGGTAATAGCTGCAGAACAAGGAGGATTGGGCACTGCGTCATTACCAAAACCAACCCGTCAAATTTCTCAAGCAGAAGTTCAAGAAGTTCAATCTTCAGAGGAGTATAAAGAATACGATGCAACACGCAAAGAAGCTTTAAAAACGTATAAAGCGGCGCAGGTTCTGTATTCTGAAAAAATGTCTTTAGAGGCTCAAAATAAAGTAATTGATGCTGAGATTCAGAATGTAAAAACTGATATTGAATCCGCAACAGATGGTGCTCAAAAAGAAGAATTTGCAGATAAGTTGGATGAGTTGGTTGGCAGTAAAGTTGAAAATACTAAGCTGATGAATCAGAAAGAAAGTCGAGCTAAAAAGAAATATTCAGAATATACTAAATTGAATAATGAGGCTATAAATGGTCTGCGATCAATAGAGGGTATAAAGGGAGAACAGCTAATTGCATTGGCAAATTTGGCTGAGACTCAAGGAGCGTATTCTTTAACGGGTTCTGGCGAAAGTCAATTAATTGTAGCAAATAGTACCGCCATTGCTAATAGTACTGCAAGTAATTCTAGTGCTGTTAGTTCTGCGAGTAATTCTGTTGGAAGTCCACAAAACGATGGAACTACAGAAACTGGATATTCTCCAGAGAAATTTAGTAGAGTAGTGCAGGGGATTGATAATTACCCTGCTAGACTGTCTGATGCTATATTCAAGATGATTGACTTTAATGAAAGTTTGTACAGCGCGGATAATCCAATTCCAATGGACAATACTATGCCAACTGGATTAGTTTATAAAGTTCAAATTGGAGCATTTAGAAATCCACCACCACAGGATATTTATAAGGGATTTGCACCGGTTCGTGGAGAGAGTACTCGTCCCGGTTGGATTCGATATACTGCAGGATTATTCCAACAAAAGAATCAGGCTCAGCTTAAACGAAATGAGATCAGAACGCTTGGATACGAAGATGCGTTTGTTGTTGCTTATTTAAATGGAGAACGCATTTCTTTGTCTCGTGCTAAGGATCTTGAAACTGGAGTAGAGAAAACTCCAGAAAATTCTGGCAATACATTGACTGCTGATGGAATGCCTATTTCAGTAGTACCAACTTCTGCGGTTTTAGGCGAAGTAAAGCAGCTTTCAGATATTAAAGGTCTTATGTACACCGTTCAAGTAGGTGCATTTAAAAATCAAGTGACTTCCAATGAATTGTTTGGTATTTCGCCACTGATTGAATATCGAGCGGGAGCATATTACAAATACGGATCGGGAGTTTATAACGACATCAATAAAGCGAGTGATGCAAAAAATAAGATTCAAGCTTTAGGTGTTTCTGATGCATTTGTAACTGCGTTTTATAATGGAAACAGAGTTTCTATGGATGAGGCAAGTAAGTTAGCTAATGGTGGGACAAGTTTCGCTGCTGAGCAGCCAGTTACTGTTAATGCTCCAAAAAGAGATAATGCTGCTGGAATTAACTTTAGAGTTCAAGTAGGGGCCTACCGGCAAGAAGTGCCTGTTGAAGATGCCAAGGTTATCCTTAGTCTATCCAATATTGGGTTGGATACTAAAGTTGATGGTGATATGACTTATTACACGGCCGGAAACTATGGCTCTTATGCAGAGGCTAAGCAAATGCAAACACAAATTGCTAACCAAGGATTAAGCGGTGCATTTGTAGTAGCACTTCAAAACGGAAAAAAAATTGATTTACAAGAAGCAATTAGGCTAACTGGACAGTAACTTTGCAAAACTATGAGTGAACAAGTTTTAGAACAAGAATTAATCCTTACCAAAAAAACGGAAGGGCATCGTGTTATTTTGTTTAACGATCATGTCAATTCTTTCGATTACGTAATTGATACTTTGGTTGAAGTATGTGAGCACGACCCAATTCAGGCTGAACAATGCAGTAATATTGTGCACTACAAAGGCAAATGCGACGTGAAATCGGGCGACAAGCGTAAGCTGATACCTATTTGCAATGAATTACTAAGAAGAGGCCTTACCGCCGAGCTTTCGTAAGTGATTTAAGTTGAATCGCACTGTGATTCTGTGTTTATATTATTTAGGATAGAACCGTAGATGTCCTGAGATGCTGAAATAAATTCAAGAGGACAATAATTAAATCTAGTATTATTTAATATTCACAAATAATGCTGAATTTATTTCAGCACTTCCTCTTTTTCATGCGGCATTACCGTTAAAATGAGAATCTATCTATTCTACTGAGTTAGGATAACCATTTCACGCATTTTACTATCGTAAACGGGTTCGTTTACATTTCCTGAATGACGTTGGTTTATATAGATGCAATCGGTTTATTTTGGCTGCTTCCATTTTTATTTCAGTCTTTAAACTCCATCTCAAAAGAAGTAAATTCTACATTCAATACCGAAACAAGTTCGGAACAGGCAATTCAACATTCAAAACTCAAAATTAATTTTCTACTCGTCAATAGTCGTATCCGGCAATTCCAACACATCAGAAGAAGCCAAAGAGTTCCCTGCAATTCCCTTTATAGAACCAAACAAACTCGAAATATTTTCTTGTACTACCCAGATCTGCTTTTCGCGCTGACTCCATATTTTGGTCATAGCCTTTTTCTCTGAGTTGAGCTGGTGAATCATAGAGTCGTAATTTTCTACTATGCGCTTGATATTTTGGATAAACTCGTTACCAGTGAGGTAAGTATAGAGTAATTCCATTTTCTCTCCTTTATTCTCTTGTGAGGCAGCCGCCGCATGTGTTTTAATTAAGATCTCTCTAAGTACAACCGCTAAACTTTGAACTTCCTGATAACCACATACCCAAACGCCATCCTTTTGACCAAAACGATCCATTTCCTTAGGCATAGTTTCCGTCACCAAAACAGCAATATCTGCTTTGCAAGTAATTTGATCTTGTTTTAGTTTATCCGTCCAATCACCAGCAAAAGCTTTGGTGCGTTTACTTTCATAAACAATCTTACCGCAAACTTGCTGTGATGAGTTCACAACATTTTGAATAATATCAGCACCTCTAACACCTTTTGGTACTTCTTCAATTTGGTCAAAAGGAAACTGTCTCGCCAGCATTTGTTCGATGGCTAATTCCTGAACTTCACCCTGCATCTGCATGGAACCTTGCTCGGCTTTGCGCTTCATTTCTTCAGCAAGTTTTTTGTTGTCGTCAATTTGTTTGATCAGTTTTATCTTTTCCAACTCAAAAGATTCGCGTTCTTTTTTACGTGCTTTTTCCTCTATTTCTTGCTGGCGAGAAAGCATTTCTTTTTCTGATTGCAACGCCAGGTTTTCTTGTTGTTCAATTAGGGCTTGTTCTTTTTTAAGCAGCTCAACTTCCTTTTGACGCAGCTGAAGGTTTTCGCCTTTGCGTTTTTCGTTTTCTT
This sequence comes from uncultured Flavobacteriales bacterium, assembly GCA_913020435.1. Lineage (GTDB taxonomy): Bacteria > Bacteroidota > Bacteroidia > Flavobacteriales_G > Salibacteraceae > UBA6770. The sequence goes on from CAJVZZ010000001.1 coordinate 97,943, forward strand.
CAGTCAGTGCTTTCATCTTTAATGAAACCGACTCCTGAGTTTGTTCTTCTATTTTCTTTTTTTCTTGATCAATGCGTTGGTTCAATTTCTCTTTGAACAATTCGTTCTCGCGTTCCTTAGCTTTTTGGAAAGCCTCGCGTTCTTTTTCAAGTAGATTTCTTTCTCCGGCAAAACGTCTCGTTTGTTCGGCTAGCTTCTGTTCAAACTCCACTTTCAAGTGCGCCTCAATTTTACCAGCTAAGGCCTCTTCTACAGCAAATTCGTGACTACAATTGGGGCATTTTATTTTATCAGACATGCTCTAGTTATTTATTTTTTAAACGCAAAACCAAAGGTATAGGAAACCATTAAACGTCAGAGTGATTGTTAATATTGAAAATCAAATAGTTACATTTGAATAATGCGACTAACCTTAATCCTATCGTTTCTGTTTATTTGGATAGCCAGTCAAGGCCAAAACGATTGGTATTTAGGCTCTGTACAAAATACAAGCACCTTTGATAAAGGTGTTTTTCTTCAATTTAAAGACGGCAAAGTTCTAGACTCTTTAATAAGTGTCAGCCGATTCGGCAACCTATAGATGGCACAGCGGAAGTATTGAAGATTTTCACAAAACAAACTTCAGCAAAAATGGAGGCATTTATGGATATTACTGGGTAACGGCCAATAACAAATGCGGAAACGATTCTACAGGAATCAACATAGGGAAACTAGATTCTGTAGCTATACAATTACCAACAGACACCATTATTTGCAACCAAGATACATTGTTATTGAATGTAGAAAATCCGAGAGGAAAATACCAATGGAGAGGAGGAGAAACGAGTTCAGTAATTACAGTATCAGACTCAACTAATTACCAAGTAACGGTAACCAATCCTTGCAATACAACACAAGCCGACATTAAAGTAGATTTTCAAAATACTCCTACCATCGATTTGGGGCCGAATAAGCTGCTTTGCGAAGGCAAAAGCATAACGTTGGAGGCGAAAACCGAGCACAAACAAGGTGGAATGATGGCAGTAAAAAGAAGACAAGAGTATTTTCAAAAAGCAAAAAAGTGTGGGTAGCGTTAGAAAACGATTGTGGGGTAGGTCGAGATACGACTACTATCATAGTAGAGTCCTATCCAACTGCAAGCAATGATGCACCCGACCAATTGTGTTACGGAGATATTGTAGAAGTAGAGATAAAACCAGATCCAAACAATTCAGAAATCGAGTGGCTGGCCGATGGCAGTTTTGAGCATATAAAATCATTCAGCAAACCCGGAATACGTTTACCAAATCACGAGTCTAATTGCAGGTTGTGTCAGCAAAGAAACCTTGGAACTGACCAGCGCCAATTGCGAGAGTTTGTATTATGCTCCGACAGGATTTACGCCAAATGGCGATGGTTTAAACGATGCGTTTAAAATAGTAACGGACATTACAAACGGTTTTAGTTTGCGGGTATTTGATCGCTGGGGAACATTGCTCTTTGAATCGGACAAGTCAGACGAAGGGTGGAATGGAATACATCCAAAGACCAGTTTACTGATGCAAAATGGAAACTACAGTTGGCAGTTGGTGCTGACGGATTACGATAATGAATCACAAGTTTATTTGGGTTAAGTGACGCTGATGCGGTAGGTTTTATTGAGCAAAATACGCTAAAACAAATGTTCATTCCCGAGCAATCGGGAATCTCAAATAAATCTTCAGGTTCCTATCGCAGCGTGGAATAACGTTTTAATAATATGGAGCTCCAGTGCAGCTCGAAAAGTCTGTTCTGACCGAATTCAACATAACACTTAGTACTAATTATTAGAGCAAAAAAAAGCCCTTACGAAAAATCGAAAGGACTTTTAATATCGTTCAAAAAATATATTAAATAGTCTTTACGTTTACCGCATTAAGACCTTTTTGACCTTCTTTGAGTTCGAACTCTACTTCGTCACCTTCTTTAATCTCGTCGATTAAACCTGATGCGTGCATGAAGTATTCTTTGTCCGTTCCTGTTTCTGTAATAAAACCGAATCCTTTGGTTTCATTAAAAAACTTTACTATTCCTTTATTCATGATATTATTATAAAAATTTGAACGGCAAAATTAGTTATAAATAATAGTCTCAAAGGCAATTAGTTGCTTTGTTTGGCTTGGCGCATAACTAGTTTCTTAGTAAAAAATTAGTTTAAACCATCACAGTTAACGCTTCTACTTTTTATCTCACCATTCGTCAATTGCATAGTATTTCCAAGAGGATCAAAAAGAGTGCAAGAGAATTTTGCTGTTGAAATATATTTACTAAAGTTGTCCGTATTTGCAGTATGGGTTAACAATTCAAATGTTCCTCCTTGTACTTTATTAGAGTCCAAATAACTTGTCCAATACATTCCGCCTGCATCAACATAATAAACTCCAATGCCATCAATTCCAGCATTTGGATTAGCATAGGCATAAGTACCAATCTTAAACATAGATTCTACTTCGCTGCATAGTGTTACCGAACCAGGAAATGTTTTTACGTTAAATACGCCGGCTTGCTCAGCTCCTCCTAGTGGATTGCTAAGCGCCAAACTTTGTTCCTGCTGTCCTGAAGTCGAAGCCGATTGACCAGCATCTGAACCTGCAGTAATAGCTAAATCATTAATATCTACCCTTTCACCATCAATAGTAGCCGTGAAATAGAAGTTTGGAGTTGGTGTCGCTACTGGAATTGCAGTAACTGGAGCAGGCGTGGATTTTTTCTTACAGCTGTACAAGCTTAAAAGAATGACGATTGGAAGAAAAAGAATATATTTCAATGTATTTGATTTCTAAAATAATGAACGACTGAAAATAGCAATTGTATTGAAGTTATTGTTTTATGGATGCTGAATTCACACAATATCTCAATCCGCTCGGATCTGGGCCATCTGGAAAAACGTGTCCAAGATGAGCATCACAGGTATTGCAAAGAATTTCTACTCGAATCATACCAAATGAACTGTCTTGAATGTACTTGATGGCATTTTCCTTTATCGGTTGAGTAAAACTTGGCCAACCCGATTTTGATTCGTATTTAATCGTCGAGTCGAATAGGGGAGTATCGCAACATTTGCAATTGTAAATTCCTGCATCGTAGCTGTAACAAAGGTCTCCAGAACCTGCTGCTTCGGTTCCATGTTCACGTGTAATTCTATACTCTTCTTCAGTAAGAAAAGTGCGCCATTCCGAATCGGATTTTTCTACTCGTTTGTCAGGAGTTGGGTTTCCGTTTTTGTCAAAAGCTAATATGGAGTTCCAGTTTATCATGCTCAATAGTATCAATTTAATTATTGAATTGCCAATCTTAGATTCTGTTCATTTTTATCGGTTTCTACTTTTAAAATGAACGCTTCTTTCTGATGTAATTCTAGTTATTGTTAAGGACGATTTGAAACATCAAATGTTTTAAGCAATTTGTCTTCTAAACTAAAAATCTTGAGACCGTTTATGTTTTCTTTTAGAGTTGTAACCGTGAATTTTCCATTTGAGGGATTTGGGAAAATAGAAATTCCATAATTGAGTTGATTCCCAGCGATACTTGTTCTGCACCATTCGAAGTAAGCACTTGTTTTGGGATCTCTGATTATTGGTTGTGAAGAGAGGTACTAAAACCTGCCCGATAGTTCAGGTAGGCAAGTTCAGAATGAATTAAGAAAGCTAGATTGTTTAGTATTAATTCGAAAGAAATTATTTCCAGTTCTTAGGAAGTCGTTTTCGGATTTCGATATTCTTAAATGAGTTTTCAGGTTTTATTTCAAGTTCTTTTGCCCAACCCCAAACTTCTTTTAATCCAGACATAAAAGAAACAGAATCTTTTTCCCCAAAGTGTTCCAGCGCCTTTTTATGAGCACTAATAGCATCGAGTACTTCGTTACGAGAATCTAAATGATGTATCCCATTTTTGGAATTGGTGATTTCAATCAGCACCTCTGCTAGCTCATTTATTGAAGTTTTTACGTCGCTTCCTAAATTGTAGATCTCGTTTTTCGATGTTGAATTTTCTATGCAATTCGCAATAGTGGATTTGATAACATCTATGTGCGTAAAAGCGCGTGTTTGCTGCCCATTTCCATAAATACTAAGAGGATCATTATTCAAGATTTGGCGCATAAAAATACCTATGACATTTCGGTAAGGATCGGATAAATTTTGTCCAACTCCATAAACATTATGAGGTCTAAATAGGGTGTAATTGAGTCCGAATTGTTGGTGAGCGGCTTCTAAATCCAATTCGACTGCATATTTGGAAATTCCGTACGGATCCTCAGGTTTTGGACTTGTTTCTTCGGTAAAAGGTACTTGTCCAGACCCATAAACAGCAATGGAGGAAGTGAAAACAAAACGCTCTACATTATATTTTATCGAGGCGTTAATAAGGTTTATGGACCCAATTACATTATTGGTGTAATTGAACTTTCTTATAAAATGGCTCAGTCCTTCAGCAGCATAAGCAGCCAAGTGAAATACGTATTGGAAATTGTATTCTTTAAACAGTGATTCGATTAGATCTTCATCTAAAATGGATCCTTGAATGAAGATTGCCTTGTTTGGAATGTTTCTTTTAAAACCGCCACTCAAATCGTCTAAAACGACAACGTTATAAGTGGATTTCAATAATTCTTGAGCAACATGAGAGCCTATGAATCCCGCTCCTCCAGTTACTAGAACATTGACTTTACTCATTATTTAAAAAACTGTTGAATGCCTTCTAAGTAGTTTTTATGCAGTGCAGAATTATCGGCTAAAATTTGTTTACCAAAAATGAAATCGTTGCCACCTTTCCAATCCGTAACGGTTCCACCAGCTTGCTGAACAATAAAAGCTCCGCCGGCAACATCCCAAGAATTCAAGCCATATTCGTAAAAGCCTTCAATTCGCCCGCAAGCAACATAAACTAAATCGATTGCTGCGGAACCTAAACGACGCAAACCGCTGGTGGTTTTCATGAAGTGTTTTAGCAAGTCAAGGTATGCATCAACTTCCTCATAATCGTGGTAGGGGAACCCCGTAGCAAGTAAAGAAAGATGTTCGTCGTTTTGTTTTGAAACACCAATTTCATTCCCATTCAAATAAGCCTTAGAGTCCTTCCAAGCATAGAATTGTTCTTTAGAACTAATCTCTAAAACCATTCCGATTACAATCTTATCGTATTCCTTTAAAGCAATGCTAATCGCATAAATAGGAATGCCATGAATGAAATTTGTAGTCCCGTCAATTGGATCAATTATCCAATTAAATCGTTCTCCTATTTTTGTTGAAGTTCCTTCTTCGGCAATGAATCCGGCCTCGGGTAAAAACTCCGATAATCCTTTAACCAAAAGTTCTTCTGAGAGTTTATCGATATGGGTTACGTAATTGTGTAAACCCTTGATTTCGATATTATTGGGGTCGAATTTTTTTCGTTCTTGTTGTATTATTTCTCCAACATTTCTGGACAATTCATTGACTTGTTCGCACAATTTTTGATAATTCATTATACTAATATTGGTTCTAAAACGGTTACTAGAACATTTCCATTCCCATCAATTTTATCTAAAAATACTTTTTGTGTTTTGTTGACTTTCGATAGATCAAATGGCGTTTGCACTTTCACATAATTTTCTGTGAATCCAGTCATAAAACCTTCTTCATCGGAAGCTTCCCACAACACAGTATGTTCTGAACCGATTTGTGATTCGTAGAATTTCCGTTTCTTTTTAGAAGAAAGTATTCTCAGCATTTTACTGCGCTTATTCCTAGTTTGCATTGGAACAACGTCATCCAAACGAACTGCGGTAGTATTATCCCTCTCAGAGTAAGTGAATACATGTAAGTAGGAAACATCCAATTCTATCAAAAAGTCATAGGTTGTTTGAAATTCCTCATCAGTTTCGCCAGGGAATCCAATAATAACATCAACACCAATGCAAGCGTTTGGCATCAGTTTTTTGATGAATCTAACTCGATTTCGGTACAAATCGGATAAGTATTTACGGCGCATGGCAATCAGTAAATTATCAGAGCCAGACTGCAACGGAATATGAAAATGAGGAACAAATCGTTTTGAAGTACTTACGTATTCAATGATTTCGTCGCCTAATAAGTTAGGTTCGATACTCGATATTCTAAATCTATCGATACCTTCAACTTGATCCAGTTCTTTAACTAAATCAAAGAATGTTTCGATGGTTCCTTTTCCAAAATCGCCAATATTTACTCCGGTAATGACGACTTCTTTGGCTTCGGTGAGCGCAACTTCTTTCGCTGTTTTTATGGTTTCTTCAATCGTGTTACTTCGGCTTCTTCCTCGTGCGAGTGGAATAGTACAGAATGCACAGAAATAATCGCAACCGTCCTGAATCTTTAGAAAACTGCGCGTTCTATCACCCGATGAAAAGGAAGGAAAGAAGTCTTTTACTTTTCCGATTTTATCATATATAGCGACACCAACCCCGTATTCATTTTTCTCTAAAGATCCGATGTGATCCAAAGCATTGAATTTTTCATCGGCACCGAGCACCAAATCAACTCCTTCAATACTTTTAATTTCTTCTGGTTTCAGTTGAGCATAACATCCGACAACAATCACAAATCCTTTAGGGTTTGTGCGTAGTGCCTTGCGAACAATATTTCGACATTTCTTGTCTGCGTTATCGGTAACAGAGCAGGTGTTAATTACGTAGCAATCAGAGTGTTCTGAGAAGTCCACAGTTGCAAACCCTTGTTCGTTAAAAGATGCAGCAATACTGGAAGTCTCAGAGAAATTGAGCTTACAACCAAGAGTGTAAAAGGCAACTTTTTTATTCGGGTGCATTACTTATTCTTACAAAGTGCAAATTGTTTTTTGAAAAACATCGTAGTTAAAACCACCGCTAGACTGCGCAATAGTGGCTGAATCTTCATAAGAATTACACCATTCATCAGCGTCTTGATCCTTTAGTTTTTTATCGTAAGATACGGTGGTATTGGTTGAAGTGAACAAGGGGAACGGCTGACCATCGGCAGTTGCAGAGCTTGTGGTTGTGCATGAACAGGTTTGATCCTTTGTACAAGCAGAAAAATTTACTGCTAATAGAACAGATAGAAAGGTGATAATGGTTTTCATGGGATACAGATTATAGATTGCAAATTTAAGGTTCTGAAGTTAGATTTGGCTGAATATCTGTTTGAGCTTTTCATATCGTTTAGAGGTTCCGTATTTCGCAGAAATAAAGCATTAATCTGAAACCAATTTCCCAAATTCACTAAAAAATTGAGGAAACGATTTGGATACTACTTTTTCGTTGTCAAAAGTAATTGGACGAATTAATGCAACCATTGAAAAAGCCATTGCCATTCGGTGGTCGCTGTAGGTTTTGATTTCTATCAAAGTTTTTGAAGATTGAATTTTTTCGTCGATTTCAATGCTATTTGTAGTTGTTAAGGCAGTGACACCAAGTTTTTTTAATTCAGTTGATAAGGCATTAATTCGATTGGTTTCTTTGATAAGCAAGGATTCAAGTCCTGTTGCAATTAGACGAACTCCTAAACAAGCGCATAATACTGCTAGCGTTTGTGCTAAATCTGGATAATCTGAAAAGTCTAGATGAATCGTTGATGGTAATTGAAAATTTGGAGTTTTAGAAAGGATAACTCCGTTTTCGCTAAATGATGATGAAATACCGAAATAGCTTGAAAACCATTCCACCAAAATAGCGTCTCCTTGGGTAGAATCAAGATTTAAATTGGTCAGTTGAATATTTGCGTTTGAACTTAAAGCTGCTATTGCATAAAAGTAACTTGCTGCTGACCAATCGGATTCTAAATCAATAGTTTGCGATTCAAAATTATGAAAAGGAACACTAATGTTGGCTTCTTTAAATTCAGATTTTACTCCTGTCTTTTGAAGTAATTTATTGGTCATTTCGATATAAGGCCGAGAAGCAACTTTTTCAGTAAGGTGAATGATTAATCCATTTGGTAATGAAGGAGCTATTAGCATCAAGGCAGAGATAAATTGACTGCTTGTTTGAGCTGTAATTGAAATCTCTGATTTTAGCTGGTCAGTTTCGCAAGCATCAATTCGAAGAGGAGGGAAGCCTTCTTCTTTTAAATATGATATTGATGCACCTATTGTGTTTAGTGCATTTACCAGCACTCCAATAGGGCGCTTATGCATTCGAGCAGTTCCCTTTATTTCTACAGATTTTTTGCGAAAAGCAAAATATGCGGTCAAAAAGCGCATTGCTGTTCCAGCGTCTTCAATATCAATAATCTCTTCTATTGAATTCAGAGAACGATCAAGAACTAATGAATCGTTCGCATCTGAAATTTTTTGAATTGAAATTTTATCTTGAGATAATGCAGCTAGAATCAAAGCACGGTTGCAGAGGCTTTTTGAAATAGGAAGATATACCGTTCCCGTCAACGGGTTGTCGATTTCGCTATAATTCAGTAGCATTATTTACAATATTTTTTTATGATTTTATAAGCCTCGCTTATGCCTAATTCACCTGCTTTACTTAAGTCACTGCATGCTTTTTTTGGGTTATCTAAAAATAGGTAATTCAATCCTCTATTAAGATAAGCTTCTTTAAAGTCCTCATTGATCTTTATAGCTTTGGTATATGCCTCCAAAGAACCTTGAAAATCTCTTTGTTCAGCAAGAACGATGGCCATGTTAAACCAAGCTAAATAAAAATCAGGTTCTAAATCGATAGCCTTTTCGTAGAGCTTTTCAATTTCTTTTAATCGAATATTCACTGTTTCAACATCCTTTAATTCTATGGAATGATATTCGTCACCAGCATTTATAAACTGTCCATTTCCTGTTTCCAATTTGAGTAACAGTTCCAGTAAATCAAGCATAGCATTGGCTTTGTTGAAATAGGCTAACGCTGAATTTGGATTATTGATGAGTAACGTGTCGTAGGTAGCAATTGCATTGTTAAAGTCAAATTCCGATTTGTAAATTGTTGCCTGCCACAAATAAAATCGATCATCTTTTATTTGTTCTTTTGCAGAATATTGACTTTGATAAATAGCCATTTGTTCTTCTGCAGTAGGTACATTTTCATTTAATAAATAATTCGAAATGTAGAAGAAGGGTTGGTTTTTGTATTTTTCGTTGTATTCATTTATTATATCGGTATTGTAGTACAGATGCGGTTTTTCAACTTGTGTATAATCAATGCTTTTGATCTCGAAGAATGGCATTGCTAAAATCACTATTCGTTGTTCGTCTTCATTGAAATTTGGATGATAAAAGTCGGCATCCATTTGGGTGAACCGCTTCAGTATTTCTTCTGTTTCCAGATTATATTCCTTTTCTCTATTCTGCCCACGAATACTGTTTCCTTTAATGAAATCAAGCTGCGCTCCAGCTTCATTACCTTGTTTTCTGCGCACAAACGCACGATTAAACCAAGCATCTTCCATTTCTGGATAGAGTTTAATTACTTGTGAATACTGTTTTTCTGCCTTCTTATACAAGTCCATTTTATGATAAGTAAGTGCCAAATTGAAATGGGCTAAAATGTTATCTGGATTTATATCAATAACTTTTTTATAGTCGTATGCCGCGCCGTTATAGTTATCTAGTTTTATTCTGATGTTGGCCCGATTATAAAATGCTAAAGCGTTATTTGGGTTAAGTTCAACAACTTTTGCATAGTTCTCCTCGGCTTCTCTGTAGTCGAGTTGATCTGCATAAACATTCCCTTTGATGAAATACCCAAGCGAAGATTTTGGGTCTCTGGTAATAGCGGAATCGCAGTCTGCTAGTGCACCTTTAGGATTAAGTAATGCGTTTTTAGAAACTGCCTTTCTAAGCCATGGTTCTGCGTCAGTCGGATCTATTTCTATGGCTTTATTAAAATCAATAATTGCCTTTTCGTATTCTTCTAAATGATTTAAAATTATACCTCGAAGCACATAGCCTGATCCTAAGAATGGATTTATAGAAATGGCTTTTTCAGTTGAAGCTAAAGCGTCATTAAACTCTTCAATTTGAACTTCACTGCTGGCTTTTTGAATGAAGATAAAATAGTTTAATGGATCAATCTTAATCGCTAGTTTATAGTCTTCAATTGCACCAAAATTATCGTTGTATTGAGCTCGAGCGATTCCTCTGTTTTGAAAAGAAGCGGCACTCAACGGATTAATTAGAATGCATTGGGTATAATCATCAGTAGCCCCTTTATAATCACCTAATCGATATTTTGCCATTGCCCGGAGGAAATAGGCATCAATTAGATAGGGTTTAGATTTTATTGCAAAATTTAGACGCTGAATAGCCAACGTATAGTTTTGGTTTTGCATATCCCCCCTAGCCATAGAGATATACTTTTCGGCATTAAGTTGCCCAAATGATTCAACATTTAGGAACAAAGCAAAGAAAAGAATAAAGCAATATCGCACGCCCAAAATTAATGCTTTAGTCATATTTATGACTTTACGATTTTATTTTTTACAAAAAAATTATACCTTAGTTTTTGTAAATTGTTTTGCAAAAGGCGCTGGAAGAATGAAGGAGTATTTGGATGTATTTATCAATGGTTATACTGGTTATGCAGGTTATCTATGGTATGAAATTACGCACCCAACTTTGCATAATTATTTCTATTGGCTAATAGCCATCTCGGTATTTTTTATGGTCTTAGAATGGGTGAAGCCTTGGAGAAAAGGTCAACCAAAGTTTCGTAAGGATTTTTGGATAGATGCATTTTATATGTTTTTTAATTTCTTTCTGTTCTCTCTGATTGTCTATAATGGAGTTTCAGATGTAATCGTCAAATTTCTGAATAACGCACTGCAAAGTTTAACGGGATTAAGCTCCTTCACTTTGGATCCATTGAATGGATTTCCATATTGGTCTATTTTACTAATTGGATTTTTTGTCAGAGATTTTGTGCAGTGGAATACGCACAGATTATTGCATGCAACTCCAAGATTATGGGAATTTCACAAGGTGCATCATTCAGTAAAAGAAATGGGTTTTGCAGCACATCTTCGATACCATTGGATGGAAACGATACTATACAGAACCATTGAATACTTGCCTCTCGCTTTATTAGGAATAGGGTTGTATGACTTCTTTATTATTCATTTATTTAGTCTTGCTATTGGACATCATAATCATGCTAATTTTAAAGCAAAAGGAGCCTACAAAGCAGGTGTTTTGGGATTATTAGTTGCTTTATTTATAGTAGACCAAACTGGGATGGAGCTAATAAACTCTATTGCATGGATATTAGGGATGCCAATTGTTTTTGGATTTGCAGTTGGTCCTTGGATGAAGTACATCTTCAATAGTCCAGAAATGCACATATGGCATCATGTATCTGCTTTGCCTACAGGTCGAAATAAAGGAATCAATTTTGCTATTTCCTTATCAATTTGGGATTATTTGTTTGGTACCGCTGTAATTCCTGAAGACGGCCGTGATATTGAACTAGGATTTCCTGGAATTGAAGAATTTCCAGAGTCATTTACTGGTCAATTTACTCATGGAGTAGTTTCTAAGAAGAAATAACTTTTAGGCATTTATTCTAAACTGCTTTCGATACTTTTTTCCAACATAAATTAAATATGCTGTACCCAATACAGTAGGTAACATCCAATTAAATATTACAATTATTGTTATGTTTTGAATAGCAATAAATGCAATAAATGCAGTTAAAGCAGCAATAAATAAAATTGTAAATCGGTTGTAATGTTCAAAAAACCAATATATTTTGTGTTTTACCAAAGGATGTTCATTGAGCCCAAAAAACAAGGCTCAAACATCTTTAAAAGAATTAATTTGGAATAACAAACCGAACACAATAAAAATAATTGAGAAGCTGTTGTTACCCTTATAGTAAAACCAGCCGGCAAAAAATAGAATAGCAAGCGAACAGGTAAAGACTGAGATACTAATAATTTTATTTATAACGTTATTCGGCTGGTTTTTAACTGCTGAAAAACGAATTCCCGTTATTGCGTAATACAATCCAAATAGACTAGAAATGTAATCATAACTCCACCAATTGCAGCACCATTAATTACAAGAATAAACCAAGTCAAAAAGTAGATTTTTCCAATTGACCTGTCGCGTTTTCCACCTTTCTTAAGTATGTATTGGATAAGTCCAGTCACGAATATTATGTAACCAGTAAAACCATGTAAAGTGAAATTTCAATCATATTTAAATTTATTGATCTGCGAAAACATTTTTAAAGTCCTTTTTCCATTCTAAAAAGAAGCCATGCGATTTCCACCAGATGAAAATAAAAAAAGACGCAATAAACCAAAGTAGAGGGTTGAATATGGATGAAATGGTAAAGCCAGAAATTCCGCAAAGTCCAATAAAGGAATAAATAGCATAAACAAAAATTTTGGAGAAGTAGAATAGGAGTCGATATTTCCAGAAGTTTTCCTTGTCTGTAAAAGCATTGCTTTCAGTACGATATTTTTTATAACGCATTCTAGCATAACGATTTGCATTATCAGCTGGATGTCTGGCACCGCGTCTCTTTTTTTTGGCTTTATAGCTTTTTTTTGTGTGAACGTATTTGGTTAGTCGAGGTCGTTTTAGGCGTTCAATAAGCCGCTCATAAGCTTGAGTAACTTCAATAAATCGTTCTCTATCGCTAGTTGGTAAGTTCAGGTCCGGATGGTAGGTTTTGGCAAGCTTTCTATAGGCTCTTTTAACTTCTTCAATTCCAGCATTAGAATCAATGCCTAGTAAACGATAATAGCGGTTATACAATTAGCTGTGCAGTTGGATTAATTGAATCAAGTTGAATAATTTACACTCCATTTTTTTATTTAAAAAATTACAGTTAAAACAGGCGAAATGCAACAGAGAAAGATAATTATGCAGTCTGAAGGTTCCATTTTTTCAATAATTTATTTGAATTGGATTTTAGAAAGAGAAAAGTAAGCCAATTTTTGGGCAAAAAAAAGCGGGGTACTTTAATACCCCGCTTTAAACATTTATGTGTATTTGTAATTACTGTTTTACAAATCGCTCTACTGAGCTATTGCCCTTTGCATCCAAAATACTAATGATATACATTCCGTTTTCAAAATTTGAAACTGGAACATTTAAATCACTTTCATTAGGATTGATAGAATAAACTACGTTACCAATTATATCCATTATTACTAATTCTGAAATATCTCTAGGACCAGAAATATTTACAAAATCGTTAGAAGGGTTAGGATAAACCTTAAAGTTATTTGCATTAAAGTTATCGTCAATTCCTTCAGGAAAACAAGTTTCGCAAGATTCCCAGCAAACTGCAGGAAGTGTTGTGTCTCCAGCAAGACTTAGAATTCTGTTGATATTAGTCCCTGTTTGTTTGATACAACTTAGAGTTGAATCTAAGGTTTCCTGACCAGTCCAAGCGTCATGTGCAAATTTATATTCAGTTTCTGATCCTGTAATAATAACAGTAAGTTCCCAAATATTGTCACCATCAACATCTGTCATGGCGCCACAAGAGCCACACCAACCATTAAAGAGTCCGTTCACTTCTGGAGTTGTAAAAGATCCAGTAAACGTGTTCATGTCAACTTGGAAAGTTACACTAGATGTGTCTGGAGGTGTTACAATAGAACCACCAGTACTCAAGTAAACATCATCCACATAATAAGTTTTTGCTGCAGCAGGATTGTTTTGGAAATCATAAAAAATAGTAACCTGATTGTAGGTTTTAGCGAAGTTTATAGTTGCTGTTCCTGCAGCTTGATTTGCAAAATCAAACGTCAATGTATCCCAACCATTAGCAATACTTGTAGTTGCCTCAGTTTCAACTGAAATTTGGGAGCTATCAGCATCTTCTACCTTAAGTCTTACTTTTATTCCAGCATCTGGAGAATACACGACAGCTTTAATGATAGTTGTTCCTGCCGCAAAAGGAATTGAATCAGCTAATCCTAAAGGAGTACTTAAAGTAGTTCCTTGCCAAGGCTGACCTGTTGGGCTTTTATCTGTTTTTATAACCAGGTTACTTGCATTCATAGGGTCAGCGACTAACATTGAGCTAGTACCATTAAAATCGGTAACAGTATAATCTACATTAGCTGTATCATCCCAATTAATAGGAAGTTTTATTTGATCTTTAGTTACAGGAGGAGTGCTTCCACAACTGGCACAAGATTCCCAGCACACTGCTGATAAAATAGTATCACTTGAAACTGAAAGAATACGATTAGTGTTGGCTCCTGTTGTGATTACACATGGCATTCCTGACATTAGTGATTCTTGAATAGTCCAACTATCAGCAGCGTATTTAAATTCATAATTTCCAGCAGCTAATTGTACTGTGACATCCCAAATTCCATCGTTATTAGCGTCAGTCATTGAGTTACAGTTTCCACACCATCCATTGAAAGTTCCATTTACCTCTGGAGTTGTGTAAGATGCCGTAACATCTTTCATATCAACTTGGAAAGTAACGTTATAGCTTGATGAAGCGGCAGGTTCAAAAAACACATTACCTAGGTAATAAGTTTTGGCAGCTGCTGGGTTATTCATGAAATCATAGAAGATAGTGACTTTATCATAAATCTTTGCAAAGTTTAAAGCAGCTTTACCACTAGCTTGATTCGCAAAATTAAATTTTAGAGTGTCCCAACCCTTAACGGTAGTCATAGCTTCAGTTTCAGTTGAAATAGTTGCAGTATCCGAATTTTCTACTTTCAGTCTTACCATTATTCCAGAATCTGGTGAATAAATTACAGCTTTAATAATTGTAGCACCGGCAGCAAATGGAATTAAGCTGTCTAGGCCAGTTGAAGTACTTAAAGTAGTCCCCTGCCATGGCTGTCCCGTTGGGCTTTTAGTTGTTTTTAAGACAAGGTTGGAAGCGTTCATTGGATCTGCCGATAGTGTTGAACTAGTACCATCAAAATCAGTTACTGTATAATCTACGTTAGCAGTATCGTTCCAAGTAATAGGAAGATTGATTTTACTTTTTTGCGCATTAGCAAAAGGTGCTATTAGCGCAGTGATTAAAATAATAAGTGCAATTTTTTTCATATCTATTTTTAGTTTAACATAATGTTGGGATAAAGATATAGTAATTTTTACCACAAGGTAATTTTACCTAAATTTTTTATTTGGAAAAACAGATTATTAATTAAGGTGATAATCAATAATACGAAAGGCGTTAAAAAAACTTCAGTTAAACTCTGCTATTTTTGAAATACTCTGACATAGTCAACATGCAGGTATTGAGGGAATGTAGTATTTGGATTTGGACTACCAGGCCATTTACCGCCTACAGCAACATTAAATATAAAAAAATATTTTTCCCGAAACTCATCAAATTGGCTGTCTTTGGTATCAATAGCATGAAACGACTGGTCATCTATATACCAAGTAATTCCGTTCATGTCCCATATTATACTAAAAACGTGAAAGTTATCGTACAATACGCCATTTGAAATTTTCTTATTACTACTGAATTCTGCATGGGTATTACTTGCATCAGCCCAATGCACGGTTCCATGAGTAACATTGTCACCTCTAACTGCAGTACTTTCGCCGCCAACCATTTCCATTATATCTATCTCACCACATTGTGGCCAACCAGTTGTAGGGAAATTGTTACCGAGCAACCAGAGTGCTGGCCATATTCCTTGACCATATGGTGCAGCTGCACGAATATCAATTCTGCCGTATTTAAAACTTTGAAGTCCTTGAGATGAAATTCGAGAAGAAGTGTAAGAGCTTGAATTAAAAATTTGCTTTTCAGCTGTTATGGTTAATACACCATTTTCGACTTTAGTATTTTCTTCTTTGTAATACTGAAGTTCAGAATTTCCCCAACCATTATTTCCAGTTCCAATTTCATGTTTCCAATTGGTACCTAAAAGTGTTGTGCCTTCAAATTCGTCTTGCCAAACCAATGTGTAGTTTGGATAAGAGAGTGGAGTAGAGTAACCAGCAGTAGGTGATTCGCCAATAACACGAGGTGGCACATTTGAAACGATAGCCACGTTTTCTATTTTTTCAATGTATTGATTATCCAAAACATGAGCACGAATAATGATAGAATATGAGCCCGCAGATTTGAATGTATAAGACGCTTCACCATTATTTGATTGATCAATAATTTCATTGTCGTTTTCTGTGAACCTAATGGTATAGAAATTAGCGTTATTAGCATTAGCCTTTACACTAACAAAACCGAAGTTTGATGTATCCTGAGTTACTGAAACAACTAGATTACTCGGTAAAGTTACAGCCTGATTTTCATCAGGCTCATCCTTTTTACAAGCATTAATCATTAGCGCTGTGCACAGAACTATAGCTACGAATTTTACATATTTATTGAAGCGTGGAATTTCTTTTTTCATAAGAGGTAGATTAAATTCTATACAAATTAAGAAAAATCAACGCTACTTTTGTTCAATATCGTCTATGTAGAATGTTCCAGCATTAGAGTCATTCCACGCAGGAATTAGAGTTATCCTATCATATAACCCTGGCGAAGTAGAAGAAAAATCTGCAGAAATTTCTACCCATTCATTGGCTTTAGTGATTGGAACAATCATTTCTTTAATAATTGTATTTTTACTTGCCTTGTCTTCCAATTTAATCATAAAATCGCCAGTTTTTGGCGCATAAACTTTCAGTGAAATCGACTTTTTAGTAGTAAAGTCTAATTTGCCTTTGTGATTGATAAATAGTCCTGCCCATGTTTCAATCCCCTTTTTTGTTTCTAATACAAAATTACTACTATCAATTCCTGATTTAAAAGGATTAGTAATAATTGAATCAGTACTTTCTCCGAAAGGGGTTACTATAGGTTTAATGATTTCAAAATCTATAGGAAGAGCAAAGGTGTTTGTATCTGCTGGCTCAACAGGTCCGCTACCATCACCTGTATCGACTATTCCGGCATATCCTAAAGGAACTAAACGGAGATACCATAACAACGTAGCATTTGCATCAACATATACAAGTGAAAGTTCGTTCTCTGATAATTTTAAAATTTGATAGGTTCTTGTTCCTGCATAAAAACCAATAAAACTTTTACCAGTTGTACTCAAATATTTTATACCGTCTTCTTCAACGATATTCCAGTTTTCATTCAACTGATCTTCTAGAGGTGCATTATAGTTATCTGCAGGTGACGGGTAAGAGCCTGGATAATCTCCAACAGCGAGATCATCGATAAATACGACTCCTTTGGTTGTCATATCAAAGCTAAAGCCTTCTAAGTAAAAGGTGTATCTGTCATTATACATATCAACTTCTCTTTGTTCAAACGCTTTAGCGAAATAATATTCTGGTACAAGACCCGCTGCACTGGCTGGGTTTGGTCCAACACCAAAATGACCGTCCCGCGATGAATCTATAACCCATGTTTTAAAACCTAACCCAGAGATACCTCCAGTAAGGTTAACAATATCGGGGCTACCAAGAAGGGTCAAATCATCCTCTGCAATAGTGATTTCCTTATTCATAGTAACACTTCCGCCTTTTGTAAAAACAGTAATTTTCACCAAATAGGATCCTTTTAGGGGATAAATTGCTCTAGCAGTTTTTCCTTTAGCTGCAGTTCCGTTTCCAAAATCCCATACGATAATAGATCCTGATTTTGCCGCTGTAAATTGAATAATATTAGGGCTTTCCGCAGAAGGAGCATAAGTGAATTCTGCATCTTCAAATGCGGGAGCAACTCCTAATTCTGCCTTTTTTTTCTTACAGCTTACAGAAAATAATCCAATAAGTACAGCGATAGCTAAAACTTGAATTCTCATAATAATTTTATCTTTTAATTAATACCCAGAGTTTTGACTCCACTTGCTTCCCGAAAGCACAATTTCTACTTGTGGGATTGGAAATAAGTTATGTTTTCCATCAATGAAACCTTCGATTTTATTCGCTGCCTCACCAGTCCTTACCAAGTCGAAAAATCGAAAACCTTCACCGCAGAGTTCAAGTCTTCTTTCATTATAAATGTCTTTAGTTAACTGTTCTCCTGAACTTGATAAAGCAGGAATTCCAGCTCTAATTCTCACTTCGTTAACATATTGCATTGCTTTGCCTGCACTTCCAATCTCACTATGAGCTTCAGCAGCCATTAATAAAACGTCAGCGTATCTTATAACACGATAGTTTACTGGACTCGTTAAGTCATTGTCTGGCAAACCAAATTCACCAATTCTTTTAATATATTTATTGTTATAATATCCTGTATGTCCACCTCCGCCTATTGCATAGGTAATTTCGGAGTTTGATTGTGCCGCAATAAAAGCGTCAATATCAAGTACGCTCGCATCCCTTCTTACATTATCATTTGGACCAAATGCACCATATAAATCCTTAGTAGGTAGGTTGTAACTATTTCCATCGCCATATACAGGGCCAGAATATTGTCTTATACCTTGAAATCCTGGCGCAGCATTACCTTCTAAACAGATCAAACAACTATAGCTTCCACCTTCTAAACCCGAATATTGAACGTCAAAAACAGTTTCAGAGTTTCCTTCTGAATTTTCAGCAAAAAGAGTACTGTAGTCCGCTGCTAATTCATATTGACCAGAGTTAATTACTTGATCTAAAACGTCAGCGCATTCAGCGAATTTACTCTGGTATAAGTAAACTCTACCTAGAAGTGACTTTGCCGCTCCAGCCGTTGCTTTACCCTTTATAACTGCGATAGCAGGTAAAAGAGCTGAAGCATAAATAAGGTCCTTTTCAATTTGTTCATATACTAGAGCTTTAGGAGTTCTTTCCTTTTCTTTTAGTTCATCGATTCCAATTCGTTCATCAACTAATAGAGGAATATCGCCGAAGTATTTAACCAATTGAAAATAATAGTAAGCTCTTAGAAACCTAACCTCGGCAAGTAATTGTTTCTTACCAGTAAAAGAAATATTGTCCTTGTTTTGCATTATGTAATTCGTTCTTGTAATTCCGGCATAATTCCACCTAAGAACGTTTCTTAGTTCAATATTTACACCGCCATGACTCATAGTTTCAATATCATGAAGGCCTTTTGAATCGACTACACTTTCACCACCAGCAATAGAGTTGTCTGAGGCGATTTCTCCAATCCAAAGATTCATAAATGAGCCTTGTAGAAGATCATATGCTCCAACAAGGGCAGTGCGATAATGTTCCTCTTCAGTAAAGAAGTTTTCAGCATCTTGACTATAAAGTGGGTCTGTATCTAAATATTTCTTGCATCCTACCGATACGATAGAGACTAAAATTACCAACGATAAAATCTTTAGTGTTTTCATTTCTATTAAAATTTGAAATTAGTACCTAACATAAATGTTCTTGCTTGAGGATAAAAGCCATAATCAACTCCTGCTGATAAAGCTCCACCTGCTGAACCAAATTCCGGATCAAAACCTCTATAACCTGTTATTGTAAATACGTTGTTAACAGATCCATAGACTCTAATTGATCTCATTTTTATTTTTTTGACAAATTTCGAGTTGAAGGTATAACCCACTTGAATATTTCTAAGTCTTACAAAGTTCCCTGATTCAACATAATAATCTGAAAATTCTGAATTTCTATTAGCTTCTGAGGTAACTCTAGGGACTTCGTCAGAAGTACCATCGCCAACCCAACGATCTATAACATACGCTTGCTGATTTGCATAGGGTTGAAGCCTTTCATAATTTCGAATGATTTGTTGACCAATAGCAGAATATATGTTTGCAGAAGCGTCAAAGTTTTTATAGGTAGCATTTAAGCTTAAGCCAAACGTGAAATCTGGGATAGGTGATCCTAATTCTTTTTTATCAGTATCATCATTAAAGTTAATTACACCATCTCCATTTTGATCGACATAAATCAAATCACCAGGTTTTGCATCTGGTTGAACTACTGCTGCATTGTCAATTTGTGCTTGATTCTGAAAAATACCATCTGTTTCTAGTCCGTGGAAGTACCCAATTGCAAATCCTTCTTGAAAACGAGTTGCTACGTTTCCTCCAACACCAAACTCGGCGCCAGGAATAAATTCAACACCATCGGGAACTTTAGTTACTTTATTACTGAGTAAGGTAGTGTTGAATTGTCCTCCTATTATAAAATCGTTCATTCTATCTGTAGTGTAACCAATTTCTAATTCAATTCCTCTGTTAGAAACATCTCCAGCATTAATGAATGGAGGCTGACCGCCTGGACCGTATGAACCTAAAACAGCAGATACATCAGGTTGGAATAGTAAATCCTGAGTGTTTTTCATAAAGAAGTTTGTAGTAACATCCCACTTTTCCCATAGCTCTAAATCAAATCCAATATTCAACTGGCGAGTAGTTTCCCATCTTAAATCTGGATTACCAGCTCTACCTATAGCCACTCCTTGGGTAATAATATCATCAAAGACGTAAACACCTTCTCCATTGAGATCAGCTCTATATGCAAAATTTTGAATTTGATCGTTTCCTGCAATACCAAAACTTGTTCTCATTTTTCCGAATGTAATAATGTTAGAACCAAAGAACGATTCATCTGAGAAAATCCAAGCACCACTTACCGCAGGGAAGGTGCCGTATTTATTGTTGGGACCAAATTTTGTTGAACCATCCCTCCTTACTATAACAGAAACGAGATATCTATGATCATAACCGTATTCTAATCTCAAGAAAGTTGATAGTAAACGTTCTTCATATTGAAAAGAACCCGTATTATTTAAAAGCCCCCCATCTGCTTGATTAGCAGAAATATCCGCAAAATCTAGAGAATTACCTGGAATATTAAATGCAGATCCGCTTAATTGATCTCCAGTTCTTTTGAAAATTGAAGCACCGGCTGTACCTTTAATTTGATGTTTCTTCTTAAATGTTCTGTCATAATTTAAAAAGGACTCTCCTGAGAGATCTACATAGGTAGTTTTTGCCTCATAAACACTTGCACCTCTTTCAATAAAAGTGCTGTCACCAATTTCGACCATCGTAGGATCTAAATTTGCATTAAGGGCCGTGTTCTGCGCTTTTCCAGGGCCATACCAAGTAAGTGGAGAGAAACTTTTTGCATCAACTAATGCGAAATTGTAATTGAATCTATTGGTAAACGTGAAGTGCTTATTGATTTTGAATGCAATTTCTTCTTTACCAACGAATTTGTTTACGACAGCTTGATTGTATGTATTCTCCATTTGGGCAATTGGATTAATCACATCACTTACTTCTTCTAAATAGGAATAATTTCCGTTAGGAGTTTGAACAGGCTTTGTAGGCGAGGCATTGATAGTATTGTATAGCACAGAACCAATTCCGTTCTCAGGTAGAGTTTTTCTTTTTTCTTGGGTATATAGGAAAATGCTTGTAAGTTTAAACTTGTCATTGAGTTGAGTCACAAAATTTAAACGAGCATTGTAGCGTTCAAAATTTGATTTTTTACCTCCTATAATACCATCTTGGTTAAAGTATGATCCCCCTACAGAAAAAGAGTTCTTTTTTGAGCCACCAGTGATAGAAATGTTGTGACTGTGCATCATGGCAGTTTGAAAAACTTCATCTTGCCAATTGGTCCCTCCACCAAGAGCGGTGTTATTAAAAGGAAGATCTTCACCTGCACTACCAAATATTTCGTTTTTGATTACGGCATATTCTTCAGCATTCAAAAGATTGAGTTTTCTTGCTGTTTGTTGAATTCCAGCATAAGAGTTAATTTCTATTTTGGTAGGGGAGTTGATTGTTCCTTTTTTGGTTTCGATAATTATTACACCATTTGCTGCTCGAACTCCATATATACTAGCTGTTGCATCCTTTAAAATGTTTATTGACTCAATATCAGCTGGATTCAATGAATTTAATCCTTCCGAATCGTAAACAATACCGTCAACTAAAATTAGAGGATCGTTATCTCCAAAAGTAGAGAGTCCTCTGATTCTAATACTAGATGAGCCTCCCGGAGATCCTGAATTGGTATTTATGTTAACTCCAGACACTTGACCTTGAAGAGCCTGGTCCATTCTAGGAATGTTTAATTTTTCCAGAGCGGCTCCTTCTACCTTAGCAGTAGCACCTGTAACTTCTTTTTTTGTTGTTGTGCCATATCCTACAACCACGACCTCTTCCAGAACACTGGCACTTGCTGCAAAATCAATATTAACTTCTAATCTCCCAGCAACTGGAACTTCTTGAGTCTCAAAACCAAGAAATGAAAACACAAGAACCGCTGTGTTGGCATCACTAACGGACATTTGAAAATTTCCATCTATATCTGTTGTTACTCCATTAGATGTACCTTTTTCTATCACTGTTGCACCAGGGACTGTTTCTCCTGTATCGTCTTTAACTTTTCCTTTAATTTTCGTATTTTGAGCTAGGGCTGGAATACTCATTAGTGCAACACTCAAGCATATTAGAGCGTATGATTTGAAAGCCTTCTTTAAAGATTTTGTTAACGACATAGTTATAGTTATTTGTACCATTACTCTTGCAATGTTAATTTATTTTAACGGTTTTTCAAAAGAAAATAATCTTCAAATCATATAATAATGCTTTTTTTCAATATATATTCCTTGATAAAAGGTTCAGAAAGCTCATGAATATCTTACTAATATTGAATTAATTTGCAAAAATATTTTAATATAAATTCTTTCTAACTTTTGAAAGATTCAGTTATTATGGCAGAAAAAAAAGAGAATTCTTTAGAAAAAGTTCTAGGACATCAGTTTAGTGCATTTTATAAAATTCCTCTCGACAAGTTTTTTCAGTTTGCTTTATCTGTTGATTGCGTTATCCTAGGATATGTCGAAGATACTCTAAAACTGCTGGTCATTGAAAGGGGCGCTGAACCTCACAAGGGAAAAATGGCACTTCCCGGTGATTTAGTTTATCCAAGTGAAGACATGGATCTAGCTGCGAGTAGAGTTTTAAATGAACTAACTAACCTTGAGGAAGTTAATATGACCCAATTTCACAGCTACGGTCAAGTGGATAGGCACCCTGTAGGCAGAGTAATTACTGTTGGGTATTATTCGTTAATCAGTGTAGATCAATATGATCCATTGGCTAATTCATGGGCTGATAATGTTTCGTGGTTAGACGTGAAAAGCTTACCGAAATTGGCTTTTGATCATAATGAAATTGTAGATGAAGCTCTCCGAGCCTTAAAGCAAAGAGTTAGACTTCAACCAATTGGATTTAAGTTACTGCCTAAGGAATTTACATTGGGACAGATGCAAGATTTGTACGAAACAATTCTGGATGTAGCTTTTGATAAGGCAAATTTTCGGAAGAAAATTTTAGGAATGAATTTATTAAAAGACTCTGGTAAACTCCAGATTGATGTACCCCACAGGCCGGGTAGACTATATTCCTTTAATAAGTCTGCCTACGAGTCTTTACTGCAAACTGGTTACACCTTTGAGTTATAGTAGCTAGCGTTTTTTTAAAATCAGTTAAGTGTTTGGTATAGGTCGAGTTGTCAATTCAACCTAATTGTCTATATTAGGATATCATTATCCTTATAGTAAAATAAACCATAAGTATTTTTATATTTGATTTTTTAAAAGCAAAAAGTGACTGAAGAATTTGAACTTATAATTTTTGGTGGAGACGGAGATTTATCATATCGAAAAATCTATCCAGCATTATATCACAGACTGAACGAAGGACAGATTTCGAAAAATGTAAGAATTCTTGCTGTTTCTAGAAAACCTTACGAGATAGAAGATTTTCGTCAGAAAGTTAAGTCTGAGATATTGTCTTACGTGAAGGATGCTAATATTAAAATTGTTGATCAATTGATTAGCTTGATTTCTAATGGGCGTATTGATACCAATAAGGGTGAAGAATGTGCAGTTACGAAAAGCTGGTTTTTAGAATCGACTGACTACGTAAGAGTGTTTTATCTAGCTACTCCTGCAGTGGTTTTTGGTTCAATATCAAAGTATCTGGATAAAATGCAGTATATAACTGCAAAGTCTAGGGTAGTATTGGAAAAACCTCTTGGAAAAAACTTAGAAAGTTCGGAGCAGATAAATGATGAGGTAGCAAAGTATTTTAAAGAAGAACAGATTTATAGAATTGATCATTATCTTGGAAAAGAGACTGTTCAAAATTTAATGGTCCTTCGATTTGCAAATAACATTTTTGAAAGTTCTTGGAACGCCAAGGATATTGATAATGTGCAGATTACAGTGGCAGAATCAATTGGCGTAGGAACTAGGGGAGCTTTTTATGATCAATATGGCGCTTTGCGTGATATGGTTCAAAATCATTTGTTGCAACTGCTTTGTTTGATTGCAATGGAGCCTCCAGTTAATTTGGAAGCTGACGAAGTTCGTGATGAAAAATTAAAAGTGCTGAAAGCACTCCGATTTTATACTCCGGAAACAATTAATGAAAATACTGTCAGAGGTCAATACACCAGGGGTGGATCAGATACCGATCCATTGCCATCATACTTAGAAGATATTGAAAAGTTCAGTTCAAAGACTGAAACTTTCGTTGCTTTGAAGGCGAATATTGATAATTGGCGCTGGGGCGGTGTTCCTTTTTATTTGAGGACAGGTAAAAGAATGCCACATCGGTATTCGGAGATTATTATCAACTTCAAAAAAGTGCCGCATAATATTTTTCCAGATAAAAAAAATGTTGAAAGTAACCGGTTAACAGTGCGTCTTCAGCCTGATGAGAAAATCGAATTGCTTCAGATGGTTAAAGTTCCAGGTCCAGGAGGGTATCGTTATAAGCCATATGCGCTTGAACTGGATTATGCGGATCATTTTGAACATAGGTTTCCAGAGGCTTATGAGCGCCTACTTATGGATGTAGTGCGGGGAAATCAAACCTTATTTATGAGACGGGATGAAGTAAAGGCATCTTGGGAATGGATTGAATCCATTACTAAAAACTGGGAAACCAATAACGTATCTAATGTATTGTATGAAGCTGACTCTTGGGGGCCAGGCGGTGATATATTAGAGGAAGACCATAAGTGGGCAAAATCGCATCATGTAAAGAGGCTAGAAGAAAAACAAAAAGGATAATGTTAGATAGCGCTAATTACAATAGAGAAATAGTTGATTCTGAATTACAAGTCTCAATAATTGCGGCTTTGAAGGATGAAATTCGTGCATTTGGTTCGGCTTCTTTATTGGTCTCAGGTGGTTCAACTCCAAAAAGATTATTTGACCTTTTATCCAACGAGAAATTAGAGTGGGATAAGGTTACACTTTCGCTAGTAGACGAACGATTTCTTCCAAATGGACATACAGATCAAAATGGAGAGCTGATAAAGGAACACCTGTTGAAAAATGAAGCGATTAAAGCTAATTTTATCCCTCTCGTATTTGACCCGGCTGATGCAGAAAACAACTTAAAGATGGCTGTTAAAGCTTTTGAAAATGTAAGTAGGCCTTTTACTGTTGTAGTTTTAGGGCTGGGTAAAGATGGTCATACAGCATCTCTTTTCCCAGATTCGCCGATGCTAGATAAGGCTATGGATAAAAACTCTTCAGAAATTCTACTAAACGTAACAACACCGAGTTCACCATATTCTAGAATTACTTTTAGCCGAAAAGTATTATTAGATGCGAAGAATTTATTTCTGCACTATTATGGCGTAGAGAAAAAAGAAATATTGGACAGTGTTTTAGATTGTACTAATCAAGAAAAATACCCAATTTCAGGTTTTGTAAATCAACAAGAAAATATCCTGAAAGTTTATTGGGCAATGTAAATTATGAACGAAACTATAAAGCAAATTACCGAGCGAATTAGAGAACGTTCAGCGAAATCAAGAGCAGAATATATGAACTTGATGGAGAATAGCGCGCAAAATTCTGTTACTAGAAGTGGATTGGCATGTGGCAATCTTGCTCATGCATTTGCGGCTTGTAATGATGATGATAAAATGGATTTGAGTGAAAATATCTCTTGCAATTTTGCTATTATCACTTCCTATAATGATATGCTAAGTGCGCACAAGACTTATGAGGATTACCCGATCAAATTAAAGGCCTATGCTAATAAATATGGTTCTGTTGCTCAAGTAGCATCAGGAGTTCCTGCCATGTGTGATGGTGTTACACAAGGACAGGCTGGAATGGAGTTGTCATTATTTAGTAGAGATATAATTGCTTTGTCAACTGCAATAGGACTTTCCCACCAAATGTTCGACGGAGGCATGTGCTTAGGTATCTGCGATAAAATAGTTCCTGGAATGCTAATAGGGTCTTTAAGGTTTGGTCATTTGCCATTTGCATTTATACCCGGTGGTCCAATGGAATCTGGAATAACCAATGAAGAAAAAGCTCTTGCAAGAACAGAATATGCTGAAGGTAAAATTGGAAGAAAAGAGCTGTTAGCATCAGAATCAGCATCTTATCACTCTGCTGGAACGTGCACATTCTATGGAACTGCTAACAGCAATCAAATGCTAATGGAAATTATGGGCATTCATTTGCCAGGTTCTTCATTCGTTAATCCAGGAACTCCTCTTCGAGACGCATTGAATGAATTTGCGGTAAAGCGACTTTCCCAAATAACTCATCAATCAAAAGAATATACTCCCCTTCACAAAGTTGTATCAGAGGAATGTATTGTTAATGCATTAGTCGGATTGGTTGCAACTGGAGGTTCAACGAATCATACGATACATCTTGTTGCAATTGCTAGAGCTGCAGGAATCATTATAGACTGGAATGATTTTAATGACGTTTCTGAGGTTGTACCCTCCATAACAAGAGTTTATCCAAATGGTTCTGCAGATATCAATCATTTTCAAGCATGTGGAGGAATGGGATTCCTTATGAAAACACTTATAGATGGTGGGTATTTAAATGAAAATGTGAGTACTCTGATGGGACGCGGACTGGACCATTACACTAAGGAACCATTTTTAAATAACGGAAAGTTGGAATGGAGAGCTGCACCTGCTGAGTCGCTTGATGAAACAGTTTTAAGAGGTACTTCAAATCCATTTGCACCTAATGGTGGAATGAGATTACTAGAAGGGAATTTAGGAAGAGCAGTAATAAAAATTTCTGCAGTAAAAGAACAGCATCAAATTGTGCAAGCAGAAGCGGAGGTTTTCGAAGATCAAGATGATGTTCTTGTCGCTTTTACTGAGAAAAAACTAAATAAGGATGTTGTGGTCGTTGTGCGAAATCAGTCTGCTACTGAAAATGGAATGCCTGAACTTCATAAGCTGACTCCAACTCTGAGTATACTGCAACAAAATGGATTTAAAGTTGCTTTGGTGACAGACGGAAGAATGTCTGGAGCGTCAGGTAAAGTTCCTGCAGCAATTCATCTTTCTTCAAAGAATGGCAGTAATGCCTTAATTAATAAGTTACAATCTGGTGATCCTATTCTTCTAAACGCTAAGACCGGTGTTTTGAGTTGTTTGAATGCCGATGAAGTTATTTTAAGAGAAAATTCGGCACAACCTCCAGGTGATGGTCAAGGTGTTGGTCGTGAGTTGTTCGAACGTCTAAGGCCGCTAGTTTCGGAAAGTGAAAATGGAGCTTCATTTATTATTTAATGGATAAAATGAAGAATAATATTAGAGAAATATTAGTACTGAATCCGTTGGTTCCTGTAGTCACATTTCATGAGAATGATGACCCTCTTGCATTCATGGAGTTCTTGCTCAAGCAAAATGTTAATTGTATTGAAATTACACTAAGAACTAACAGTGGATTATCTGCAATTGAAAGTATAAAAAAGGAATTTGACACCGTAAAAGTTGGAGCAGGAACAGTTATAAATGGGGATCAAGTAAAAATATTGCGTGATTTAGGCGCAGACTTTATGGTTAGTCCAGGTACTACTAAAAAGTTGATAAAAGAATTTATTAATTCAGAGGTTCCATTTATAAATGGAGTTAGTACTGCAAGCGAAATCATTTTAGCAAAAGAGTTAGGCCTAAATACGCTAAAGTTTTTCCCAGCTCATTTATATGGTGGGATAGACGCAATAAAAATGTTTGGGCAACTATTTCCTGACGTGAAATTTTGTCCAACAGGTGGAATTAATGAACAAAGCAGCAAAGAATATCTGGAGCAATCCAACGTCATTGCTGTTGGTGGGTCATGGTTTCAAAAAGAGTACAAGAATCTAAGAAAATAAAAAGAATAAAATTATGATTGCAATCGCTGAAAGCGGATCTACTAAATGCGAATGGGTAATAATTGATGAAAGTTCAATTGAAGTTGCCAGAATTCGCACACAAGGTTTTAACCCTTACTTTCATTCAAGTGAGTTAGTCAAAACCAAACTTTTAGGAACTGATGAATTTTCATCGTTTCTTTCTAAAATGAAAGAAGTATATTTTTATGGTGCAGGTTGTTCTAGTTCAGAATTGAATGAAATTATTAAAGTAGGATTAAAGGGAGCTTTTCCCAATGCCAAAATATATGTAGATCATGATCTACTAGCTAGTGCATATTCTCTTTATGAAGGTAAGCCTCTGGTATCTTGTATTTTAGGCACAGGTTCTAATTCATGTTATTACAATGGAGTTGAACTGAAGCAAGTAAATCCTGCTCTTGGGTTTATTTTGGGAGATGAAGGTGGTGGGGCTTATTTTGGAAAAAAATTACTCAATGATTTCTTCTACAAAAAATTGCCCTTAGAGATTTACGAAGACTTTAATAAGACCTTCAATCTAGATTGGGAGGCGGCTAGAAAAAACATCTATTCAAACATTTTTGCGAATGTTTATCTCGCTTCTTTTATGCCATTTATTGCCAAGCACAAGGATAATTACTACGTTAAGGAGATGATTAAGCAGGGCTTTGCAAGGTTTATTGATGTACACGTAATGAGTTACCCTGTTTCTAAAGATGTTCAAATAGGTTTCGTAGGTTCAATAGCTTCAATTTTTCAAGATATTCTCGAAAAAGAATTGGTGAAAAGAGAACTTGAATTGTATAAAATTGTTCGAAGTCCCATCGATGAATTAGTTAATTATCATGTTAAACAATTTAAGTCGAAAATTAGTTCGAATAAAAATAATTCAGTACAGGTTAACTAATGGCACAATTAGCAAAATGGAAACATCGAATGCTTAACCTTGGGTTAAACTTTTTGGTATGCTCTATTTTGTATTGTAGCTTATTTTCTTGCTCTGCTCCTGAAGTTAAAAATCTTGCAGCTTCTGAAATATTAGGTAATCTGAATTATCCAGCACTTTGCTATGGGGGTTATCGTTCAAATTCACGCAAAATTGAACCTTCTAAGGAGGAGTTAAAAGAAGATTTAATAATCCTTTCAGCACTCGGAATCAAAATTTTGAGAACTTATCATGCAGCTGAATTTGGGCAAGCAGAAAATCTTTTAAAAGTTATTTCAGAATTAAAAGAGGATAATCCAAATTTTGAAATGTATGTCATGCTTGGTGCCTGGATTGAGTGCAAGAATGCTTGGACCGATTTACCCGATCATACTTTAGAAAATTTTGAGAAGAATAAAAATGAGGTTAGAACTGCTATTCGACTCGCAACTTCATATCCCGACATTGTAAAAGTAATTGCTGTTGGTAACGAATCTATGGTGCATTGGGCAGCAAGTTACTTTGTTCATCCTGAGGTAGTATTACGTTGGGTTAACCTTGTGCAATCACTAAAAAGTAAAGGCAAATTATCTAAAGACTTGTGGGTTACTAGTTCCGATAATTTTGCTTCTTGGGGTGGAGTAGATAGCTCTTACCACAATGCAAGTCTGTTAGAATTGATTGATGCCGTGGATTATGTTTCCATACACACTTATCCATTTCATGACACTCATTATGATGGTGAATTTTGGATTCAACCAGACAGCAATGATGTATTAATTAAGAAATCTCAAATAGACTTTGGAATGGCTAAGGCAGTAGAACATGCTCAAAGTCAATTCAGTTCGGTTAAGAGTTTCATGCAGGAAAATGGAATTAAAAAACCAATTCACATTGGAGAAACTGGTTGGGCAACTATTTCTACGGATAATTATGGCCATAATGGAACTAATGCAGCCGACGAATACAAGCAAAGAGCTTACTATTTGGGAATGAAAAACTGGATAGATTCCATAGGTGTAAGTTGCTTCTTTTTCGAAGCATTTGATGAGCCGTGGAAAGATGCCAGAAATACTAGCGGTTCAGAAAATCATTTTGGTTGGATTGATATTGAAGGTAAGGCCAAATGTATTTTGTGGGATCAAATTGATCAAGGAAAGCTAAACGGTCTAAAACGAAATAATATAGAAATTACTAAAAGCTACAATGGAAATTTAGACTCAATGCTGCTTTATAGCTCAGCTCCTCCTATAAAAGTTTTAGAAAACGATACATTATGAAACAAAAAAACAGAATTCTAGTTCAAATCGCATTAATTGTTGCCTTAGGTGGGCTTTTAATGGGTTTTGACGCCTCAGTAATATCAGGTGTGATTCAGTTTATTGAGGTGGAATTTGCGCTTACAAAACTAGAATTAGGCTGGGCCGTAGCTTCACTTACTCTTACTGCAACTTTAGCGATGATGGTCGCTGGACCTTTGAGTGATCGATTTGGAAGAAGGACTATACTGCGATATGCCGCCATTTTATACACTCTTTCGGCAATTGGGTCCGCTTTTGCACCTTCATTTATTTGGCTAGTTGTAGCTCGAATGGTTGGCGGTTTTGGTGTTGGAGCTTCGCTCATATTGGCCCCCATGTATATTGCTGAAATGGCACCGCCTAGAATTAGAGGTAGACTAGTATCATTTAACCAATTGAATATCGTAATTGGAATATCCTTGGCATTTTTTACCAATTATCTTATTCTTCAATTTGCAAAATCAGATGCTAGTTGGGCTCAATCTCTTGGTTTTAATCAATACAATTGGCGTTGGATGCTTGGCCTTGAAGCTTTACCTGCTATTCTCTATTACTTAGGTTTATTTTTCGTTCCAAAGAGTCCGCGTTGGTTAATTCTTAAAGGAGAATTTGAAAAAGCGAAAGAAGTAATGTCACGCTTTAATTCTGAAAAAGACACTGAAGAGGTTATTGCTCAAATGATTGAAAAGAACAATAATCCTGGAGTAAAAAAGGAAGGTAAAATTTCAGATTTATTTAAACCGGCAATGCGGCTTGTTCTTACTATTGGCATTGTGGTGGCAGTGCTCCAGCAAATAACGGGAATCAATTCCGTGTTTTTCTATGCTCCAATGATTTTTGAGCAATCAGGAATAGGAACAGATGCTTCTTTTATGCAGGCTATATTAGTTGGTATTGTAAACTTAGTTTTTACATTATTGGCGATGTACTTTATTGACAGGCTGGGACGTAAACCCTTGTTAAGTGTTGGAGTTGCAGGAATTGCACTTTCTATGTTTTTATTGGCGTTCGAATTTAATTCGGCAACCTACCAACTTACTCCAGAAAAAATGAATCAATTATCTTTAAAAATGGAAATTGGTGCATTAGGATCATTGAACAATATTACTTATGAATCTGAAAGTGAATTCAAAGTTGCGCTTATTGCTAATCTAGGTAAAGAAGAGTTTGAAGCAAATAAAGAGGTGTTATTGAAAACGGCAGTTTCCATGAATTCGATGCTAATATTATTTGCGATTTTAGGATTTGTAGCCTCCTTTGCATTTTCAATAGGGCCTGTTATGTGGGTGCTATTTTCAGAATTATTTCCAAATTACATACGAGGTATCGCTATTTCGTTTGTTGGTTTAATTAATTCTGGAATTAGCTTCGTTGTTCAGTGGGTTTTCCCTTGGGAATTAGAAGTTCTTGGAAGTGATGTGACTTTTTTAATCTATGGAATATTTGCAGCCATCGGATTTGTGTTTATCATCAAGGTAATCCCTGAAACAAAAGGTAAGTCACTAGAAGAAATTGAAGCTCAACTGGTAAAATAGATAATTATGAAAGAAATAATCTTTGGGTCAATTCTTTGTCTTGCCATGGTCGGATGCAATACGAACCGAGCTATTGAGGCTGCAGGTCAAGCTGAATCTCTTTCCGAGAAAAGAATAGTGGTGCCCTTTGATAGTTCCAATTTTGAAAGTGAAACGCAAAATTTCACTACAATTATCCAAACTACCGGAAGATACAAGATTTCCGTTTTTGGCTCTAAAGGTAGCGGTGAAGTTTGGATCGAAGATTACGTTGAAAATCAAGATCAACGAGAGTACAATATTACTGGGAGCCTGAAAATAGCCCAAAATTCAACTGCAAGTATTGAAGGTTCGCCTCTTGCTTCTGGAGAGCACAGCATGCAAGTGCATAAATCAATTAATTTTCAAGTTGACAGTTTGGTGTTAGAATTAATCCAGAATAACCAAGATACAAAAGACACTTTAGTTCAAAACACTGAAGGGGAGAAATGGGAATTGGTATGGTCTGATGAATTTGAAAATGCGGGTCTCCCAGATAGTACAAAATGGAGCTATAATATTGGAAATTGGGGATGGGGAAATAATGAACTGCAGTATTATACTTCCGATAAATTAGAAAATGCTAAAATTGAAGATGGAAACCTTGTAATAACGGCAATCAAAGATCTTAAAGATTCAACATGGACTTCTGCAAGATTGACCACACAGGGTAAGGTTGCATTTAAATATGGGAAAATAGAGTTTAGAGCAAAAGTTCCTGCAGTTCGTGGCACTTGGGCAGCTGGTTGGTTGCTTGGAGATGCATATCGAGATGAAATCTCTTGGCCATATTGTGGTGAAATTGATGTTCTGGAGTGTGTCGGTTATGAAATAAATGATACTACAGAAAAAGGAATAAATCATGCAACTTGTCACACTAGAGCTTATTACTTCAAGCAGAACAATCAAATTGGAAGTGAGATAGAGTTGGATAGTATGCACTCAAAATTTCATACTTATTCTGTAGAATGGTATCCAAATGAAATCAAAGGTTTTGTAGATGGAATTCATTATTACACGTATGATAAAAACGCAAATGATCAAGAATGGCCATTTCACCAGTCACAGAATATTATTCTAAACTTAGCTATTGGTGGTGGTTGGGGAGGATTAAAAGGTGTTGATCAATCTATGATTAGCCAGCAGTACACGATTGATTACGTAAGAGTTTTTGAAAAAAGATAAGCTTGAACTTTAGATTATTACTCATATTTTTCGTATTTATTGCATGCAATTCAAAGCGCGAACAGCATCTAAGTGTTCGAGTTTTTCAGACGAGTGCTAGTGGTGACAAACTGACTGAGAAAAGTTTGTCTGAATCGCAAAAATCTCCGGAACATACAGTTCAAATAAATCCAAATAAAAAATTTCAAGTCATAACAGGTATAGGTGGAGCTTTTACTGAATCTTCAGCATCTATTCTAAATCAATTGAGCAAATCCAATAGGGTTAAAATAATGAAGGCCTATTTTTCAGATAGCGGGGCTAATTATTCCTTGACTAGAACTCACATAAATTCCTGCGATTTTTCTTTAGGCACCTACTCTTATGATTCCGTCGTAAATGATACTCAACTGCAATATTTTGATATTTCACCAGATAAGAACGATCTTATTCCAATGATAAAAGAAGCCCAAGCTATTTCTAACGAGGGGTTTAAAATCATTGCTTCTCCTTGGACTGCTCCACCGTGGATGAAGGATAATAATAGCTGGAAAGGAGGGAAGTTACTTCCTAAATATTATACAACTTGGGCAAATTACTTGGTGAAGTATATTGATGAATACAAAAAAGAAGGAATACCAATTTGGGCATTAACTATAGAAAACGAACCGCTTGGAAATGGGGAGAACTGGGAAAGCATGCACTATACACCTCAAGAAATGGCCAGTTTTATAAAAAGTCATTTGGGTCCGACCTTAGACAAGAATAACCTAGAAACTGAATTGTTGGTTTATGATCAAAATAGAGGAGAAGATTTAAATGCGTGGTCTTCAATTTTACTCACTGATAGTATGTTGGAACCTTACATATATGGAACAGCAGTTCATTGGTATTCTAGCACAGTGGATTGGTTTCCGCAGTCTCTGCAGCAAACGCATGCATACGCCCCTCAAAAACATATCATTCAAACAGAGGGCTGTATTGATGCAGAAATTCCTAAGTGGAAAGACGATGCGTGGTATTGGAAAAAAGAAGCGACTGATTGGGGTTGGGATTGGGCAATTGAAGAAGACAAACCAAATCACCCAAAATATGTTCCTACCTATAGGTATGCCCGTGATATAATAGGTTGTATGAATAACTGGGTAGAAGGTTGGATAGATTGGAATATGGTTTTGGATAAGAAAGGGGGCCCCAATTGGGCAAATAATTGGTGTATTGCTCCAGTAATAGCCGATCCAGAAAAAGATGAAGTTTATTTTACGCCATTGTATTATGTAATGGCTCATTTTAGTAAGTATTTTCGGCCCAATTCAAGGAGAATAGAATGTATTTCAACTTCAGATGGTCTGCTAGTTACAGCTGTTGAAAATACTACTGGAAGTATAGCTGTTGCTGTTTTAAATGAACAGAATGACCCACTTACTTTCAATTTAAAAATAGGGTCACAATCTCAGATAGTAGAAATTGAAGGTAAGGCATTGCAAACTATCATAGTTAACGGAAAATCAATACTGAAAAAAGCAAATTAGAATGGAGGAGTTAAACCCAGAAATAGTAGGTGAATACACTACACTGAGTGACGGAGATTACTTTGTAATCAGAAACTTTAATAAAATGCGTGCGTTTTTCATGACGGTTGTAAGCGCAAATAATCATTGGATGTTTATATCGAGCAATGGTGCTCTAACGGCTGGAAGAATTAACCCCGATAGCGCATTTTTCCCATACTACACAGACGATAAAATAACGGATTCCGCTGGAATTACAGGCTCAAAAACTATCATTCGCGTGCAAACAGAAGCCGGTATTAAAGTATGGCAGCCCTTTAATGATCAACTAGAGGGTTTTTATAATACAACCAGCAACATATACAAAAACAGAGAAGGTAATAAACTAGTTTTCGAAGAAGTGAATCACGATTTGGATTTAATTTTTCGATATTCTTGGTCTTTTTCGGAGAAGTATGGAATCGTAAAAAAGTCCGAATTAATCAATATTGGAAAAAATGACCAAAATATAAACCTATTGGATGGAATTCAAAATATTCTTCCATTTGGTATAATGCAGGCATTACAAAATGAACGAAGTACACTTGCTGATGCTTATAAAACAGCAGTTTGGGATGATTCTAAAAAGCTAGGAATTTATTCTTTGAGTTCAATGGTTGTAGATAAAGCGGAGCCAAGTGAGGCTCTGAAAGCAACGACGGTTTGGACAAATGGAATTGACTGCAAAAATATTTTGCTTTCATCGGTTCAAGTAGCTGAATTTAATAGATCAGGAAAAATTGAGTTTGAGCATATAGTAAAGGCTGAGAAAGGTGCATTTTTTGTTAATTCTGAATTCATTTTGAAATCAAAAGGAAATAAAGAATGGTCTTTAATTGGAGAGGTAAACCAGTCTTCAAGTGATTTGGCTAAGCTTTCGAATGTAATTTCTAATAGGTCAAAAATTCAGCTCGAATTAGAAGCTGATATATGGAAAAACAAACAAGATCTTAGAAAAAAAATAGGACTAAGTGATGGTATTCAGTTATCAAAAGATAGATTAGGAACAGGCAGACATTTTTCTAACGTGTTATTTAACATCATGCGTGGTGGAACTTATGAGGATGAATATCAGATAGATACTCAAGACTTATCAGAGCATATTGCTGTAATGAATAAGGCAGCCCATGCTGAGCTTCAGCCAATATTAACTGAGCTACCAAATTTTATTTCCTATCACCAGTTGCGTTATTTTTTACAGGCTTCTAAGCATAAGGGAATAATGCGTTATTACTTGGAATACCTTCCACTTTCCTTTAGCAGAAGACACGGTGACCCTAGCAGACCATGGAACTACTTTAGTATTAAGCTAAAGAATGAAAAAGGAAAAGGAGTGAAAAATTACGAAGGGAATTGGCGTGATATTTTTCAGAATTGGGAAGCGCTTGCATACAGTTATCCAGAATATGCACTTGGTATGATTTCCAAATTTGTAAATGCCTCTAGCATAGATGGCTATAATCCTTATCGAATTACAAAAGATGGAATAGATTGGGAGGTTGTAGATCCTGCTGATCCTTGGTCGCACATTGGATATTGGGGAGATCATCAGGTTATATACTTAACCAAGCTTTTAGAGTTTTCAGATAATTTCCACCCTATTAGATTAAGGAAACTATTAAATCAACCCATTTTCTCTTATGCTAATGTACCGTATCGAATTAAAGGATATGATGCGATAGTAAACGACGCTAAGCACACTATAAATTTCGATTTTGGAGTGGAGAAGTCCATCAAAAAGCAAGTCGAAAAATTAGGTTCAGATGGTAAATTGGTTCATAGTTCTGCAGGAAATATCGTTCTGGTAAATTTGACTGAGAAATTATTGGTAATGATACTTACCAAGCTTTACAACTTTGTTCCGGAAGGTGGAATATGGTTGAATACACAACGTCCTGAATGGAATGATGCCAATAATGCTTTAGTTGGTAATGGAGTTTCAATGGTTACACTGTATTACTTACATCGTCTTCTGAAATTTTCAGAGACATTATTTAGCAATTTAGAAAAAAGCAGTGTTTCTATTAATAAACCTGTTATTGATTTAATGGATGCAATATCTAGGTCATTTAGTGATTATAATGAGTCTCTTATTAATGGATTTAATGATGTGGATCGAAGAAGCTTTATGGATAGTGTTGGTGTTGCAGGTGAGCATTATAGAACTACGGCTTATAGCGGTTTTACTGGTGAAAAACGTGAATTGACCTATTCTAAACTCAAAGACTTTTTAGCAACTGCACGGAAATATTTGAGTCATTCGATTGCAATTAACAAACGAAAAGATGGATTATTTCATTCTTATAATCTTTTAGATTTTTCCAGTAATAAGGCTAGAATTAGTCATTTGTATAAAATGTTAGAAGGTCAAGTGTCTGTTCTAAGTGCGAACTACTTATCTCCAAAAGAATCCGTTCACATTCTAGATGCTTTAAAGTCAAGCGACATGTTTCGAGTAGATCAGTATAGCTATATGCTTTATCCAGATCGTGACTTGTCCTCTTTTGTGAATAAGAACAACATAAATGCTGAAGACTTGGCAAACTCAAGATTAGCTGATGCCTTGCTTTCAAATAATAATACTTCAATTATTGAAAAAGACATTAATGGGGTAGCTCATTTCAACGGCGAGTTTCACAATTCGGAAGATTTAGAAAATGCATTGGATAAATTGACTGGACCGATTTGGACGCGTCTAGTTAGAAGCGAAAAAAAGAAGTTTATTGCTCTTTTTGAGAAAGTATTTAATCACAAATCGTTCACTGGACGTTCGGGTGCATTTTATGGCTATGAAGGACTAGGAAGTATTTATTGGCACATGGTTTCTAAGTTATTGTTGGCAATTCAAGAAAACATTTATAAGCTCAATGACTCAGACAAAGGAACTGAAACGTATGGAAAACTAGTCGAACATTATTTTGAGGTTAGAGCTGGAATTGGGATCAATAAGTCTCCAAAATTGTATGGAGCATTTCCGACAGATGCATATTCGCATACTCCTAAACATGCAGGAGTAAAGCAGCCTGGAATGACAGGACAGGTAAAGGAAGACATCATAAACCGTTGGGCAGAATTGGGAGTACAAGCTCATCAAGGAAGACTCTCTTACAAACCGAAATTCTTAAGGAAATCTGAGTTTATCGATCAAGAAGATTCACTTTCTTGTTACTCATACCTAGGAGAAGTAATTAAGGTTATTGTTCCTAAAAATGGATTAGGATTTACTTACTGCCAAACACCTGTTGTCTACAAAATTGAAGATAACAATGATCTCAACATTTTTTATACCGATGGTAGTTCCAAAAAAGTTGAAGGCTGCACGTTGGATCTTGAAGATTCGAAAAGTGTTTTTAAGAGAAAAGGGAAAATCTTAAGAATTGAATTATCCATTAAGGAAGAAAATCTTTTGCCTTAATCAGAGTTATAATGGCACTTTCTAAAAATTACAGAATATCCTTTGCGCTCATAACTGTTCTATTCTTTTTTTTAGGATTTATTACTGTGTTGGTTGACTCGTTAATCCCACGATTACGAGAGCTTTTTGATTTAAGTTATTTTGAAGCTGGGACTGTGCAATTTGCTTTTTTCAGTGCTTATTTTGCCTTATCGATTCCGTCAAGTTATTTTTTGACAAAAATTGGATACAAGGGAGGAATTATTACTGGATTGCTCGTAATGGCTTTAGGATGTGCTTTGTTCTATCCTGCTGCAGAATATCGGTCATTTGGAATATTTATTTCTGGTTATTTTATTCTAGCAGGAGGTATGACGTTATTGCAAGTAGCCATAAATCCTTTTGTAGCTGTTTTAGGAGATGAAAAATCTTCATCAAGTAGATTGACGTTAGCACAAGCATTCAACTCATTGGGGACGGCCATAGCGCCTGCTGTTGGAGCTTTTTTTATTCTGTCTGATACCATTAAAACTAAAGCTCAAATAGAGGATTTAACCCATTCTATGAAAGAATCATACTTGGCTGCAGAAGCTGCAGCGGTGCAACTTCCATTTGTAACAATTGCTGCTGTTATTGCTTTGGTGGCAGTTGTTTTTCTTTTTGCAAAACTTCCTAAGCTCATTGAGTCGAATGAAAGAACTTCTTATTGGGATTTATTACAGCATAAAAATTTATTGTATGGAG
This sequence comes from uncultured Flavobacteriales bacterium, assembly GCA_913020435.1. Taxonomy (GTDB): domain Bacteria; phylum Bacteroidota; class Bacteroidia; order Flavobacteriales_G; family Salibacteraceae; genus UBA6770. The sequence continues at coordinate 136,593 of CAJVZZ010000001.1, forward strand.
TTCTAGGTATCTTCTTTTATGTGGGAGCAGAAGTTGCAATTGGCAGTTATTTGGTCAACTACTTATTAGATATGGACCTAGTGCCCATAATAAAGAATAATGCATACATGAAATCCATAGCTGAGGGCATATTGAATGCTGATTTGCTGCAAAAAGATCAAAAAGCTATAGTTGGAGTTTTCGTTACATTTTATTGGTCAGGAGCTATGATTGGCAGATTTGTAGGAGCTTACCTTACCAAAAGATATAGCCCTGGCAAAGTAATCGGAATATTCGCTTTCTGTGCGATCGTCTTGTCTCTTATTTCAATTTCAACGACTGGTTTAACAGCCATGTGGAGTGTAATTACAATAGGGTTATTCAATTCTATTATGTTCCCAACAATCTTCAGTCTAGCAATTGGAGGTTTGGGAGTGCTTAAACCTAAAGCATCTGGCTTACTGTGTATGGCAATTGTTGGAGGTGCGCTAGTCCCGCCAATGTTTGGCTTTTTAGCAGACACGGGTGGATTTAAAATTGCTCTGTTGCTGGTTGTCTTTTGCTATGCCTATATAGCCTTCTTCGGCTTTAGGAATTATAGAATGAAAAATTCAATACTCTAGTTCAACAAGTTTTTTAATCTTCAGCGATTTTTCAAAGTGATCTAATTTATCGGTATTAATCCTCCATCTGGCTAATTCCAGCAGTAGCTCTGGATTATCGTTTTTATTAGCGAAAAAGGCATAAAACAAGAGGCCTATGTTAGCGCCTTTTCTGGCGATTTTTTCGTCACAGATTTGAGTGATTTTTAGTTATAGATCTTTCTTCATAAGATTTGGTAGTGGCAATTCTCTAATATTTCCTTTGCCCTTTCCTCAGTTCTTCCCTCAGCATATGTCCTCAGAACAGGCTCGGTTCCAGAAGGTCGAATCATTAACCATTCGTCTGCATTGAAGTAATATTTCCAGCCGTCTAAGTCTTCAATGCGCTCAACTTTCCAATTGCCAAATGAGCTGTATTTCCCTGCTTTGCAATTAGATACAACTTCTTGTTTTTTGGCTTGAGAAAGCTTTAAATCAATACGCTGAAATGCAAAGCTGCCAACTAAATCAGTCACTTCCTTCAATAATTCTGGAAGCGTTTTTTTAGTTTCCATCATGGCTTGAATCAATACCAACCCATTCCATATACCATCACGCTCCGGAATATGTCCCTTCACTGCAATACCACCGGACTCTTCGCCGCCAACTAAAATGTCCTCGTTCACCATTAGACTGCAAATATGTTTGAATCCAATAGGTACAACCTCTAATTCTAGATTATGCATTTTGCAGAATTGAGTAATTTTTACTGTGGAGCTAAAGCCCGTGGCTACTTTTCCTTTCCAGCCTTTGTAATTGCACAAATAGTGGAGTAGCAGTAATATAATATTGTGTGAATCGATGTAATTGCCTTCTCCGTCAAATAAGCCAATTCGATCGGCGTCGCCATCATTTACCAATCCAAAATCAAGATTTGGAGTATCTTGAAGGTGATTTTGATAAGCACCTAAATTCTTGAGAACAGGTTCTGGATTTATGCCGAAAAAAGTAGGGTTCCATTCGCAACGAAAAAGGTCAGCATTTGGAAACAGTTCTTGCATAATGAATTGGCCACTACCATACATAGCGTCGTAGGAAAGGTTTAGTCCAGAGTTTCGGATAGCCTCAATATCGAAGGACATATGAATTTTATCCAAGTACAATTTCTTTAAGTCTACTTCTTGAGCTGAATTATTGTCGAATGCTTCAAATTCATAAGAAATATTGTCTGGAATAAGTTCTTCGATTTCTGAAATAGCCTCGGCCAATAGTGGGCCTCCAAAAGCTCCCTTTAGTTTGTAACCATTGTAGTTTGCCGGATTGTGTGAAGCTGTTAGAATTATTCCTAAATCACAATCCAACTCCTTAGCCGCAAGACTAATTGCTGGCGTTGTAATCGGTTGATTGTAGATTATTGTTTCAATACCCTCATGCAATAACACTTTAGAAACCACATCCATAAACTGTTTACCGGCAAAGCGACAATCGAAACCGATAACCACTTTGGATTTGGAATTAGTGTTGAGGACAGAGTTCGGCTTGGTCTGCTTTAACCAATTAGCTACTCCGTAAGTTATTCGGGCAACATTGTAATTGGTAAATTCTTTTGCAATTATGGCTCTCCAACCATCTGTTCCAAATTTTATTTTCATCTTAATTGTAGATTTTTCGCTGGTTCAAAGCCTTTTGATATCGCCTTGCATTATTAATATGATCTCTATAGTTTGTGGCAAAATTGTGGTATCCTGAAAAATCTTCCTTAGCACAGAAATACAAGAACATGTGATTTTGTGGATTTAGAACAGCATCAACAGAGGAAATTTCAGGAATTCTGATAGGGCCAGGAGGCAGGCCTTTGTACAAATAGGTGTTGTATGGGGAATTGATTTTTTTATGAATGTTCAGGACTCTTCTAATGGAAAAATCACCAATTCCAAAAATTAGAGTAGGGTCGGCCTGTAGCAGCATGTTTTTTCGCAATCGATTTAAATATACTCCGGCAACTCGCGGTTTTTCATCATTCATTTTAGTTTCTTCCTCAACGATGCTAGCAAGTGTAACCACCTCACTTTGAGTGAGATTAAGTTTAGTTGCTTTTGCTTTTCGCTTATTATTCCAAAAACTCTTAAATTCTTGAGCCATACGATTTACGAATTTTTCTGGACTAGTATTCCAGAAAAACTGATAGGTATTAGGAATAAACAAAGCTGGAAATGTTGCCTTGTTAAATCCATATTTGCCAACTGTTTTATTATCGATGAAATAGTTGAGAAATTCTGTAGAATCTGGTTCTAAGTATTTAGAAACTGCTCCAGCTAGTTGTGCAATGGTTCTTTGATTATTGAAGGTAACTTTTACAGGGATTTGCTCTCCAGATCTAAGTCTATCTATTATTTGAGCATTATTCCAATCGGCTTCAATCTTATATTTACCAGGTTTTACACGGTTTGGATAGTTTTTTTGTCGGGCAACCCAATCAAAGTTACTTGCACTCTCTAACCAAACGGAGTCTTTAAGAGCCACTAATAGTTTTTTGTAATCCCAGTTACTACTTATATATAGGACCTTAGATTCGGAGCCTATAACTGCAGGTGCATAAATTTTTTGATAATAGTTGTAGCCAATATAGGCTCCAATAGCGATAAATAGAACGAGTAGAAATAGTATTGTTTTTTTCAATTATTCAAATATTTTCTGAAGTAAAACTTCATCATGGATTTCCTTACCAATTCTTATCCAATCTTTTTTAACTCCAATTGCATGAAATCCAAAATGCTCGAATAGATTCAGACTAATCTCATTGGTAGTGAGCACATTACAATATACTTGGTGACATTCTAAAATGTCTCTACAATATTCAAGAATGAGTTCAATAGACTCTTTTCCAAATCCTCGTTTACGCTGTTCAACTTCACTAATCAAAATTCCAACACCAACTCTACGATGATTTGGTTCAAAATCAAAAAGATCAACACAACCAAGGGCTTTTTGCGTTCCAAGTTCCTCAATAATAAAACGAATTTGCTTTTGAGCATATATATCTTGAACACTATTTACGTACTGTTCAAGTGAAAATCGACTATAGGGTTGAATCGTATCTGAGATTTGCCAAATCTCACTGTTATTTTCCCATTCAAATAATAGATCAATATCAGATGGTTCTAGGGCGCGAAGTTTTATATGTTTACCATTGAGCATAAAACAAATTTGAAATAAAATATGGATTAATTGTTCTTAAAACTGAATAATACTAATTTGGCTGATATAAGATTTGAATAATTATGAATACTACTCCAAATAGACAGAGTGAAACTCTTCAAGAAAGCGAATTAGTTTTAAATGATGATGGCAGCGTTTATCATTTGCATTTGAAACCAGAACATATAGCAGATACAGTGCTATTAGTTGGAGATCAAGGAAGGGTAGAGCAGATTTGCGCGAAATTTGACACTATTGAATTCTCTATTCAAAATCGTGAGTTTTATACCCAAACAGGAAGCTTTAATGGAAAACGAATTACCGTTATGTCAACCGGTATTGGAACAGACAACATAGATATTGCCATAAATGAATTAGATGCGGCGGTTAATATTGATTTAGTAAACAGGTCAATTAAACCTGAAATAACCTCTTTAAACCTTATTAGAATTGGAACTTGTGGAGCTTTGCAGCCTGATGTTCCTGTGGATTCCTTTGCAATTTCTTCCTATGGGATAGGTTTTGATGGATTACTGAATTTTTATGAGCATTCAAAAACAGAGAATGAATCTCAAATACAAACTGATTTTATTGATTTCTATAAAAATAATGGGCACGAAATAGATGTCTATGTTAGCGAAGGAAATAAAGAACTAATAGCAATGTTGGAGCCAGGGATGATTAAGGGGATTACTGCAACTGCCAATGGATTCTATGGTCCCCAAGGCAGAGTTTTGCGTTTAAAGGCTCAAATTCCAGATCAAAATGAGTTGCTCAGAGATTTCAGATCCGGTGAAAGTCGAATTATCAATTTTGAAATGGAAACTTCGGGTTTATATGGAATTGGGAGTTTATTAGGTCACAATTGTTGTACGGTTTGCGCTGTTATTGCTAATCGGTTTAGTAAAACCTATTCAGAAGATTATAAGTTGACAGTAGATAAATTGATTGATACAGTTTTAGATAAACTAACAGTTTAGTATTTATAACTAAAGAAACCACGAAGTTAAGAACGCAATGATGCCTCTACATTTGTTGTAATGGCAACTGTGAACGACGAAATTAAAGCCTTAATCTCTTTATTAGATGATCCCGATGAATTGATTTTTGATCAAATTCGATTAAAAATTCAATCTTTAGGAGAAGAAATAATTCCGGTGCTGGAAGATGCATGGGAACATGAAGCCTATGGGATTTTATTTCAAAGTAGGGTAGAGAACATTATTCATAATATCCAATTTGATAATGTAAAAGCAGATTTGGGTGCTTGGGCAGCCACTGAAGAAAAAGATTTGTTAGATGGAATGCTGGCACTTGCAAAGTATCAATATCCTGAAATTAATGAGGCTGAAATTCGAATTCATATAAATAAGCTTGAAAAAGATATTTGGTTGGAATTTCATGATGGATTAACTGCACTAGAGAAGCTGAAAGTATTCAATCATATAATGTTTGACGTACATGGTTTTGAGGCAAATAAAAAGCACTATCATTCCCCTGACAACTCATTTATTAATAGAGTTTTAGAGAGTAAAAGAGGCAATCCTATATCGTTAGCTATCTTATATTTAATTTTATCCGATCGATTAGATTTACCTGTTTATGGAGTTAATCTTCCGCGTCATTTTATCTTAGCTTGGGGTGACTTAATGGATATTTCTGTCAATGAAGGGGATGATGCTAAAATCTTGTTTTATATCAATCCTTTTTCAGGCGGAAGTGTTTTCGGTAAAAGCGATATAGATGCTTTTTTGAAAGAACTGAAGTTAAAGCCCAATCCTATTTTCTTTTTGCCATGCTCTAATTACGATATTATGGTGCGTTCTATGAATAATCTTATTCATTCTTATGATCAAGAAGGGCATGGGCATAAAGCCGAAGAAATTCGCGAATTACAAAGAATCATTAAGCTATAATAAAGCTTAATATTCAATTATCGAAACGACTAATTACTGGTAAAAGAAACTATTGAAGAAGTGGAGTATTGCTCTAAGGAATTCTGCTATTGCACTTGATATAGGATCGTTATAGCTTCGTCCAACCACATAAAATAGAAAGAGAACGTAAAGGCCTAATAGGATGAAAGACTTGATTTTTCCAACGGTTTTTCCAAGATAGAAAATAAAGAACACTACAATAGTTAGTAGGAATAATAGAACCCGAAGTTCACCACTCAGCTCATTAATTTCAGGCGTCATTTGAATTGGCCCATGCAACAATGTAAATAGGAACAATGGGAACCCCAGAGCAAAACATATGTCGAACATGTTACTGCCCATTGCATTAGAAACGGCATCATCATAGTTACCCTTTTGGGCATCCTTCATACTAATAATTGTATCAGGAATTGAAGAGGCCATTGATGCAATTATTAAAGCTACAAATAGAATTGGTATATCTAATCCTTCAAAAGTCCCTATAAGTGGAACGGTGTAAGATTTTGCACCAATCCATTCACATGCTAACACTAATAAATAGCAACTTACAGCTATGGTTAGAGTGCTTGTGATAAGCAAAGGCCAAGCATTTGCATTTGTCATTTTCTGACCACCAATAAAAATGCCTTCGAAATCTAATGTTATACCTTGTTGAAGTCTAGAGCTGTCTTTTTCTTCACTTTCAACTACTCCTAAAGATTCCGATTGTTTTTGTTCGTGATAAGTATCGTCGTCAACCTTGTCACCTTTTGTCATTGTAGTGAGCATGTAAGTAATGTATATTACATATATGCCCATTAAGATTGCTCCATGCCACCAGTGTAAACTGTTGCCTGAAATAAGAACGATTAATATAGCTTCTGTTAGAATAAGAGCAATACCATCTCTTCGAATAACTTTTTTAGAAACGGTCACCACTTTAGTCATCCCAGCATAAATAACAGCTAGAATAGCAATTGCAGGAATTATCATGGCATTAAATATGGCCGATCCAGCAGTAGTTCCGATTCCTCCACTAAAACCGTCAACGTCATTTAGAAAGAATAAAAAGAAAATGGTAGTGAACAATTCTGGCATTGAACTGGCAATTGCGTTGATTGTAGCACCCTTTACACCATCGCTTAAATTACGTCCTAAATAGTCAGACGCAATAGTAAAACCATCAACACTTCTCCAAATAACGATGGAACAAAATGCAACAAGAATAATTGGAATTAATAGCCCCATAAAATTAGCGGTTAAAATCCGCCCTCCTCAGTTTTAAACATTTCTTCAATTTTTACAGAGGCAGCGCCATTCATAATCATAATTAAATAATCACCAGATTCAATAGTAATGTCATAACTCGGGTTTTTGATTAAAGTCCGTTCACCGTCTTTGACTTTGGATAAACCAATTAAAATTACATTAGTGGCCTTTTTTAGTTGCAAGAATACATCGTTATATGCCATTCCCGTAAGCGGGTTTTCAGAACTAACACGGTATTCTTTTATATCATAATCATCATCACTTTCTGCAAAGGAGAGAATGTCCTCGCTATAACGCGCTACATCTGGTTCAAAAATGTAGCTAGCCAATAGTTTAGATGAAATTTCATTTTTTGATATAGTGTAAGTGACACCGGCACTTAGGAAGGTATTTTTTAAGTTGGAATTGTCTAGTGTAACGATAAATTTAAGATCGTTATAATGTTTCTTGATATTTAAAATTTGAACTAATTTCTCTGTATCATTCTCAAAGTTCACGTAAACAACCGCTGAATTAGAAATATTGACTTTTTCCAACATTTCCATTTTGTTATAATCAGCAAGTAAAGTGAAAACTTGTTTGTCGGAATAACTTTCTCGTATTAAATCGATGTCATCTCTTTTGTTAGTAACTATAGCTGTTTTCTTTCCTACACCTATGAGTTGCTCCAGCACCTCATAACCAATATTGTTCCAGCCAATAATTACAGCGTGGTTAGTAAAATTTGTACCTTGAAAACCCAGTTTTCGCTCTTCTAAACGTTCTGCCATATAGTTGGAAATCTGTCCAATGAGAAAGCCAAAAATACTAAAACTACCCAGTATAAAAATAGCCCCAATTAATTTACCTCCAATAGTATGTGGGTACATGTCTCCATATCCAACGGTAGTAAGGGTTACTATTGAATACCATAGTCCATCATAAAAATCTCGGATAGCACTTTCTTGACTTGCACTTTCAAAAAACACAAGTATAAACAAGAGGACCACATATAATACAACTATGGTTGTTAAGATGAGAATTTTACGTTGCTTGCTGGAGAGTGATTTTAGTTTAGAGAATGCCACTAATAGTAATTAAATTTTGAGTGTATTCAAAAATATTAAAATTCCAATACAAGAAGTAATTGTAGTAGGAACGAATTTTTATATTTGCAGCCCGAAACTGATTTGGCATTTTTCGAAATTACTTTATCAATTTCATGTTAGCAAGGATTGGAAAATAGAATGAAGTGAAAAGAACTCTTTATTGTATAAAGATTCAAATTCAAAAAAAGGTCGCGTAGCTCAGCTGGATAGAGCATCTGCCTTCTAAGCAGACGGTCCCAGGTTCGAATCCTGGCGCGATCACTAGAAAGCCTCTCACGACAGTGGGAGGCTTTTTTATTTATATAAACCCTGATTTGGATTAAATGTTAATGGTCTAAAAAAGATTTTTATAAGTCACTAAAGTTAATGTGGTTTTGGTTGTATGAAGCTTTTTATTAGTCTAGGATAACATTTCTGTCGGTTACGAGATTAAAAAATTGAGCTTTTTGATACTTTAAAAGCTTTGAAAAACAAAAACTAATACTTATCAGCATTCAAAATAAGAAAATGATATTCTATTTGAGTTAGTTTATCTGCTAATTATTCTATTAATATTCTAGGTTTATTTGTTTTTTTTGAAATATTTTTTGAATGCATTTCGTTACGGTTATTTAATTTCAATTAAATAGTTCTCGATATTTATTAAACGTATTAACTTTGGGGTCGTACAATTTCAATTGATAATATGATCAATAAATTTTCTCTATTTTGTTTTACAATCTATTTTGTTTGTAGTATCGATGTATTTGCTCAAAGCGACTTCGTTGTAATGGGCTCAAATCAAACTAGTGCAACAGGTTCGGTTTCGCTGACTGTTGGTCAGGTTTCTTACAGCAATGAAGATTCAGCGTCTGGCTCGATAAGTAGTGGTGTTCAACAGGTTTATAATATTGAAATAATTGATGGTGTCGAACAGAATAATATTAAGCTCAATTTAACGGCGTATCCGAATCCTACAACAGAAAATGTATGGCTTAGAATTGATTCTGAGTTCAACGGACCTCTGTCTTGTGTTCTCATAGAAAATTCAGGAAAGATAGTTTCGGAATCTGAAATTTCCGAAATAGAAACAGAAATTATTATGGGGGATTTGGCAAGCGGTTCATATTATCTCATTGTAAAAGAGGGACAAATCAATATCAAAACATTTAAAATTCAAAAATCAAATTAAGCATGAAAAAAATTCATCTAATCTTAGGAATGTTTTTGATGGTTGCGACATCGTTTGCGCAAGCGCCAAATAAAATGAGTTATCAAGCTGTTGTTAGAAATGCCTCTGACGCACTTTTAATAAGCAAATCAATTAGTGTTCAAATTAGTATCCTCCAAGGGAGTGCTCAGGGGACATCAGTTTATACAGAGACTTTTGCAGCAACTACCAATGCTAATGGATTGGTAACATTAGAAATTGGCACTGGAATAGTTTTGTCAGGAGATATCACAACTATTGATTGGAATGATGGACCTTATTTCATGAAAACCGAAACTGACCCAGCAGGGGGCATAGCGTATTCTATTTCTGGTACATCTCAATTAATGAGTGTCCCTTATTCTATGCAAGCGCAAAGAGCTGTATTGGCTGATAGTATAGTAGGTGGGACTGCTGAAAATGATCCGATTTTTATTGCATCACCTGCAGGAAGTATCACAGTAGTTGATAAAACCAATTGGAACAATAAATTAGATTCAGAAGTGGATGGATCTGTAACCAATGAAATTCAAATATTGAGTATTTCAAATGATACGGTATATCTTAATAATGGTGGTGGATTCGTAACACTTACAAATCTTAATACCTGGATAAAAAATTCGAGTGATATCTATTTTGAAACTGGGAATGTTGCAATTGGACATGATACACCAGCGCAGCCACTTCATATATATGATAGTATAACGCATGGAAATACAAGTAGCTATGAAAATGGATTGCTGGTCCAATCTAGAGTAATCAATTCAAATGCGAACAGTCATTATTCTGGTATATTTTCAGAAGTAAAAGGAACAAATGCAAACAATAAATCTGTAGATGGTACTTCTGATGGAGTATCGACAGGAAATAACTATGGTTTGGGAGGATATGCAAGAAATGCGGCCACCAATGTTGGCGTTGAAGCATTTGCCGATGGAACAAATCAAAAGAACTCTGGCTTAGATGGATATGCTTGGAACGGCTCTGAAAATTATGGTGTAAAAGGATTTGCAAAAGCGAATTCGGATACAGCAAACAAACATGTTGGGGTCCATGCTAGTATTGAAGCGAAGAATGGTCTAGGAACAGCACTTTGGGCGAAATCTACAGGAACAAGACCTGGGAATGCAATTTACGCTGAGGCAATCAATGACAGTTCGAATGTTGGAGTTGATGGTTTTGCACGATCGAGTAGTACAAATAATTCTGATCAATATGGTATTAAAGGAACTGCAGAAGGATCACCTTCTAATGGAACGGGAACGGGTTTGCACTATGGAGTTTATGGTAATGCTGCCGGTGGAGGATTTCAAAATTATGGTCTTTATGGTGAAGGAAATGGAATTAGTACTGCGGTTGGTTCCATAAATCGAGGGGTTATGGGACTTGGAAGTTCAACTTCTGCAACATTTAATCAGGGAGTGTTTGGTTATGCAAACGCAACAGTTAATTCTGCATCAGGACACAATACAGGTGTCTATGGAGAGGCAATAGGGCGTAGTAGTACTAATGTTGGCATAATTGGCGTAACTGCAGGAACGGGAACTTCGAATTACGGAATTGCAGCTTACTCTTATGGAAATGTTTCTGGAAACAAAAAAAACAGTGCTGTTTATACTTACGTTGCAGGGTCTGATACAAATATAGCTGTGCATGCAAATGCACCTGATGGAGCAGCTGTAAACTATGGGATTTACTCAGAAACTAGGGGAATAACAGGTTCTTTGGCAGGTCGCTTTTTAGGTAATGTAAGAGTAGAAGGAAATCTTGATGTTACGGGTTCAATTAGTAAAGGTTCAGGTACCTTTAAAATTGATCATCCAGATGATCCAGAAAATAAATTTCTAGTACATAGTTTTGTTGAGAGTCCTGATATGATGAACATTTATAATGGAAATGCTACAACAGATGCTAATGGATTTGTTACCGTTAAATTACCAGACTATGCAAAGAATACTAATAAAGATTATAGATATCAGTTGACTCCAATTGGCCAGTTTGCTCAATGTATTATTAAGGAAAAAGTAAGTGGAAATAAGTTTGTGATTCAAACTGACAAGCCCAATGTTGAGGTGAGTTGGATGATTACTGGTATTAGAAATGATCCTTATGCTAATCAAAACAGAATAGTGCCAGTTGTAGACAAAGATCAAAACGAAAAAGGAAAGTATTTACACCCTGAAGCTTATGGAAAAGACGGTTCTTATAATATGTACAAGCCACTTGACCGCGGAGATACAAAAGAAGAATTGGAAATGCTGAAGAAATCCTCTGCAGCTAGAAAGGTCACAGGCAGAAAGTAAACGCGAGATATGTTAATTTCAAAAGTCCCAATTATTATTAATAATTGGGACTTTTTTTTATGATAATTGTGATTAGTGTTTTCATTATTAAATTGCCGAAAATCCGGTTTATTCCCTCCAGCAGTGACAGCGTCTTCCAGCAATAATTCATTAACTTGCTGAAAATTAATGGTGTTATTTGATTAGTCAGTGCTTTATCCAGCTTCTCAGTTCTCTTCGTTACATTATTAAGAGGTCTTTAGTATTTATAGTTCACAATAATTTTAATGCTAGGATCCTCTGCCAATAAAGATTAGCTAGTTTTTTTCTTGTTCGAATAGTTCCGTAGAAGTCGAAAAAGGCTCTATTTATCTGGGCAATCGAGATTTTTCTAAAACTTCTTTTTTGTCTAATGAATTTCCCCAATTTTTCAATTATTTCATTAAGATATAGAAAGAGTACTCGTATTGGATTACCGGCGTATGTAGGCTCTTATTCTGGGTATAACCTTGTTCTAATACTGTCGAAGAATCACGTTACACCGCCTGCTACTGGTCAGCCTAATCAGGGTAATGCTAATTTTTCTGACATATTATTGCCTTATGACGTGAAAGAAAAATATATTGGAATTGAATATGTGGCGGGAAATGCATGGGTTGTTTCCCAAAACATACAGATTGATTTCAGTATGATTTTTGGGTTAAATTACCGATTTAATGCTAAATCCAGTGCAGCAAGTTCTGACTTAAGTAATCAAATAGACTATGGTGTTCCTTATATGTCGGGTCCTAAGTTTATGCCCGTTAGTTCTAAAGATTATACCACCACAAATGAAAATGAAATTTTTGATAGAGTATCAGCAACGGTGATGCCTAAATTGAAAGTTAGTTATCTCTTTTAAGTAGCTTAATCTAAGCTAGAAATCAATGGGTAGAGTTAGATTACTTACTCTTCTTGCCTTTTGATTTTGATTTAGACTTTGCTTTAACAGGAGATACTTTTTCATTCAATTCCGTATTTCCGTATCTAAAACCAATTGACTTATTCTTCTTGGCTACAGCTTCTTCAATTTCTTCGGTCTTTTTTGTCAAATTTTTAAGAGGCTCACAATGGTCATCAATCGTTACTATATTAATACCCATTGTTTTGGCTAGCTCATCGTGCAATACTTTTTCGCTTTGCTCGAATATTCCTGTAGAAACTGAGATATCTCTTATTTCAGAAAGGATTTTTTTCACCACAATTTCATCAATGGTATCTGTAGTCGCAATTTGATTCGCAATTATTAGCAAATGTTCTTTTTGTTTATTCTCTTCAATAGTATTGAACCATTGCAAGGATTCGCGCATTATCATTTCGTATTGATCCACATTGCGATAACTCAAATCCAGCCATTCAGCAATTTTCCGTTTGATAGACATTTCTTGTGCCAGCGGAATTTCATTATTCGATAGCTTAGCAAAGCCTATATATAAGAAGGTGAGAAGGTGAAAGAATGAAGGATTTTCCATTTTTTGATATTTTCGTCTAGTTGAGATGCAATGTTAATATGATTTACTAAAGTGGTTCACTTTAATATTGATCAATAGAAACTTAATCATGCATAAACTGACTTTAGGAATACTAGTAATTTGTTCAGGATTGATTAGCTGTAAAAAAGAAGGATGTACAGATTTTGATGCATCGAATTATGAAGCTGGAGTAGTTTTATGGTACAATGCCAAAACGAGTAAAAGCATGCAATCTATTGGTATAGATGAACTAACGTATGTTGTTAATGGAATAGATTTTGGCAAGTTTCCAACTACAACGTTTTGGCCCAATAATCCAGGATGTAGTTTGTCTAATACAATTAGTGCCAGTCTTGAATTAGGAAGTGAAAAAAGCGGAATAGGGAAAATAGATTACTATTTCAAAGGAAATTTTCAAGGAACACAGGATATAAGTTTAAATGCTAATGAATGCACTTCACTTGATATTGGAAGGTAAATGAACTTTGAAGGCAATTTTAAAAACGTTATTTATCGAGTCTCACACTAGGCTATTATTAGTTTGATATTAAAATTTCGTATCAACCAAGAATAATTGAGATGTTGAACTAAATTCAGCAGGACTCAATTTACTTTATATCACGTCCTCTTTTTTCGCTCCAGCTTTTTACCTTTTTCACCAGCAAATGGTTTACGTTTTGGCTTAAATACAGGCTTTTGTTCAACAGGGGGAGCTTTAGGCTTTATTGTTCTTCCTGCAGAATTTTCCTCCGGCTTTTTACGTTCCATTATGCCACGTTTTTCAATGACAAGGCCATTCAAGAAATTCCGTAGAATTTGATCTTGCAGTTCCATGTATTTGGCGTGATCTTCTGAACGAAAAAAGGCACCTAATTCACCTTTGGTAATCTCGTAATCGACGTGTCCTAAGATTCGCACGATATCGTCATCTCTTAGTTTAAGAGCAACTCGAATCTTCTTTAGTATATCGTTGTTTGTTAATCCCATATTAGTAACCGTATTTCGATTTCCATTTTTCCCGCAGGTCTAATTGTATTCCTTGTTCTCTTTTGTTAGTTCCTGGAATGTAAAATGCTTTTCCAGAAATTTCTTCAGGCAAAAACTCATGTTCTACAAAGTTACCTTCATAATTATGAGCATATTCATAATCTTTTCCATAATCCAATTCCTGCATCAGTTTGGTTGGTGCATTTCTTATGTTCAAAGGAATGGAAAGATTTCCAGTATCACGCACAAATTTCCGTGTTTCGCGGATAGCTTTATAGGTTGAGTTACTTTTTGGTGAGGTTGCTAAATACACGACAGTTTGACTCAGAATAATATCACATTCTGGATAGCCAATTTTTGCAACTGCATCGAAACACGTATTTGCCATAACTAGAGCAGTAGGATTTGCCATTCCAATATCTTCAGAAGCAAAAATGAGCATGCGTCTAGCAATGAACTTCGGATCTTCGCCGCCTTCAACCATTCGTGCTAAGTAGTACACCGCAGCATTTGGGTCAGAACCTCGCATTGATTTTATAAAGGCAGAGATAACATCGTAATGCATTTCTCCGGTCTTATCGTACAACACAGTGTTTTGCTGAATGATTTTAATGACCTTTTCGTTATCTATTGTAATTTTCTTCTTGCCATCAGCCAAACTGTTCACCACAATTTCCAAGGTATTCAGCATTTTTCTAGCATCTCCACCGCTCAACCTGTACAAAGCCTCTTCTTCCTTAACTTCAATTTTCATTGAGCTCAAACGCTCGTCTGTAGTTAAAGCTGATTTCAATAAATCTTGCAGGTCAGATTTTTCAAAAGATTTTAAAACATATACCTGACAACGAGAGAGCAGGGCAGAAATCACTTCGAATGAAGGATTCTCAGTAGTAGCTCCAATTAATGTAACCGTTCCTTTTTCAACAGCTCCAAGCAAGGAGTCTTGTTGCGATTTTGAGAATCGATGAATTTCATCAATAAATAGAATCGGATTATTGGTTCCGAAGAATTGAGATTTTTCAGCTTTCTGAATAGCCTCACGAACATCTTTAACGCCAGAGTTAATAGCCGATAGAATGTAAAACGGTCGTTTTAAAGTTTGGCTTATAATCGATGCTAAGGTTGTTTTTCCAACTCCCGGAGGACCCCAAAGAATAATGGAGGGAATGAGTCCCGAATCAATCGAATTGCGCAAAACGGCACCCTTACCAACCAGGTGTTGCTGGCCAATATAGGTGTCCAATGATTTTGGGCGCAGCCTTTCAGCTAGAGGAGTTGCAGCTGTTGTAGACACTAAAACTTTGCTTGAACGCTAAACAACATATTTGTGTTGCTTGCTATGTAAGAAACTCCGCCAAGATTAGCTTGATTAACACCTTGATCGTATCTGAAAATAGGAGAGGTATTGCTAAAAGCACGTCCTTCCAATTTGAACTTAATATTATCATTAGCAAAGTATTCCAATCCACCAGAATAGCTCAAGGTTTCAAACTTGCCTACGATTGGAGAAAAGTAAATGCCATCAGGATCGTTGTATGCTTCAAAACGGCCAGCAATAGCCAACTTGTCAAACACATAATAACGTGCTAAAAAGCTTCCGACAAATAATTCTGACTGATTGCCGCTTATGCGATTATCAGCGATAGCATAATCAAATCCTGCAACTAAATCCAACTTTTTGAAAGGGCTATACGTTGCGTACAAGTTATTGTACAACACAAATAATGATGTGCTATCTGGCGCATCATTACTGTAGAAATTACTGTAGTTAATCGTTAGTTTATCATTTGGGGTAAAGGTGATTTGGGCTCCAAGTGCTTTGTTGGTATTTGCTTCAGATTCAGTAATGTTTTGATTTCCATTGGCTATAGTTAAGGAGAAATACCATTTTTCGAAGGGCTTGTAACCCAGCTTAGCTCCAGCTAAGTAGTATGGGGTCCATTCGCTAGACAATGAATGTGAGGTCAATAAATTATCGAATGACAATGCTGATTCAAATCCCATATGAGAAGAAAACATACCTACAGTAAGTTCCAAATCTTCGGTAAATCTATAATTGATGTTTGCTTCGTACAATGCATTTAAGAGGTCCCGTTCATGTGCCATGTTAGCCGAAGGGAAATCGCCAAAATTGAATCCGATATTTGCAGACATTTTTCCTTTTACGTAAGAGAAATCTGCCATAGCCATATTGATGCTCATTTGGTTGTGTTTGTTGTATTGATACAAAAACCATGGACGAGCATGATTGAAAGGCTGATTCAAATCGTAGCTATAGTAGAAGTCTAATGCAAATTGTTTTGAGAACCCTTCTTTTAAAGAATCGAGTTGTGCAAAACCAGCGAATGAGCAGGTTGAAACTACAATGGCTATGAGTATTGTTTTCATATTCAATAATTTAAGTCTTTTCGGCTTTACGTTTTATCTTGATATCAAATGCCGCATAAATGATGGACATAATAGGACTAAGGTAGTTGAAAAAGCAAAAAGGGAGATAGACAAAAGTAGCGACTCCGAGCACTGCACTTTGTGTCGCACCACAGGTATTCCAAGGAATTAAAACAGACGTTACAGTTCCACTGTCCTCTAATGTTCTACTTAAGTTAACGGGTGCTAACCCTTTTGCGTCAAATGCATCTTTGTACATTCTTCCCGGAACAACAATCGCCAAGTATTGATCGCTTGCAGTTAAGTTGATAAACAAACACGAGCCTACGGTAGTTGCAACCAATCCACCTACAGACTTAACACCAGATATTAACCAACCGGCAATCCGCTGCAGCGCTCCAATTGCTTCCATAGCACCACCAAATACCATTGCACAGATAATGAGCCAAACGGTATTCAACATACCAGCCATTCCTCCCGAACTCAGTAAATCAGTTAAGGCTGTATTTCCTGTTTCAATACTAGTTTCAGATCCAGCTGCTGAAAGCAATACGTAATAACTATTTTGGAAGTAGTCTGGTTTGCCTCCGAGTCTTTCCAGTAATTCGGGTTGAAAGATGACTGCACAGACCCCTGCGCTTAAAATTCCCACAAACAGAGCAGGAATAGGATCTACTTTTTTGATGATTAGAAACACTACTAATGCCGGAACTAAAAAGAGAAATGGAGTGATATTAAAATTTGAAACTAACGCAGTGTTCAATTCCTCTAGTCCAATTGCGCTAGACTCTGGAGTGTAATTAAGTCCGATAATAAAAAAGAGAATTAGATTGATAATGTAGGATGGAACTGTAGTTAGGAACATGTAACGAATGTGATCGAACAGTTGTGCGCCACTCACAGCAGCAGCAAGGTTGGTAGTATCGCTCAACGGGCTCATTTTATCACCGAAATAAGCGCCAGTAATGATTGCTCCACCAACAACTGCTTCACTAAACCCAAGTGCTTTTCCAATGCCAAGTAAGGCAATTCCAATAGTAGCTATTGTACTCCATGAGCTTCCTGAAGCAACTGAAATAATGGCGCAAACAACGGATGCCGCTACTAAAAAGTAGGAGGGGTGCGCTATTTTAAGTCCGTAATAAATCAATGCTGGAATTACTCCAGATATTAGCCAAGTACCCGCCAAAGCGCCAATGAGCAATAGAATAATGATGGCTCCAAGGGTGGAATTAATTGCGTTTTTTATGTGTTCTAAAATTGCATCAAAAGAGAGCTTTTGACTAAAACCAATCAGTGTTGCAACTGCTGCGGCTAATAAAAGCGCCAATTGATTTGAGCCTCCTAAACTGTTGTCACCAAAGAAAAAAACATTGGCTGCAAGCAAAGGAATTAGAACGATTATAGGCAGGAAGGACTGGATTAAACTAATGGGTTTCTTTTGCTGCATACTGACTTCAAATATAGTTTAATGAGTTGCAACAGCCTGTTTCTTCCTGCTTCTAAAAAAGTCGATTAATCCCCATGTAATTACTACCACATACTCTAAGGCAATTATAAAACTACTCTCTTCATAAGGCAGCGTCCGGTAAGTGAAATAGGTAAGCCCTATGAGGTAGCTCCAAACTAAAATATACTTGAATTCTTGAAAAATATTTAAGGCTAATAACGTCACCAAGTACCAAGGATGCACAACCGCTGAAAATAAGTAATACAAGGAATGCACCCAAAAACTGCGTTGCATTAGGTTTTCGAAATTCGAGTTTTTGAAAGCTAAGCGCAATACTGCAAGTGCAGGGACAAATGCTAAAAGAAAGGCAATCCATTTTTTGCTTTGATCGCCTGAAATATCGATTAAAATACTGTAAAAAAATGAGTTAAATCTGAAACTTTGAAAGTATAAATCAACGCTATTGAGCATGTTTAATGCCAATTCAAGATTCATGAAGGGAATGAATAACAGAGCAGAAACAATTCCAACAATGCTGATATATTTGGTGGTTTTTATAAAACCAAGAAAGGGAAGGAGTAGCGGTAAGTATAGCAACGGAATCAGCTTGGTGCAAACGCCAAATGCCATGAAAACTGCCGATACGGCCCATCGTTCTGTTTTGAGATAATAGAAGGCCATAATGAGAAAAGTCGCCATCAGTCCTTCGAAATGCAAGTTGCCTGTTACTTCAATGATTACCAAGGGATTCAAGAAATACAGAGCAATCAGGCCGGGTTTCTTGTTCAAATGTTTCAATAACTTAACTGCATACTGAAACAATAAAACTTCTCCAATAATAAGGATTAACTTGATGATAAATTGAGCCTTAAAGAAACCCACCGGAGCTATTAAAGCAGCAATTCCAAAAATGAATTGATTGATAGGCGGATAGATTGCAAAGTATTGCTTTGAATTCAGTTTTGGGTACAGTTCTTCCAATCCAATGAGATTGCCCGGATGTTCAATGAAAAATTGCGGTATGTGCTGGAAGGGATTTTCTCCCTGAATCCACAATCGGCCGTCCCACAAAAACCGATAAATATCATCGCTCAATACTGGTGTAGAAAAAAGAAAGATTACTCGGGCAGTTATGCCAATTATAAAGATAGATTGGATACTCAGTCTGCTTTTGACAAGGTAAAAGTATCCAACAAAAAGAGCAGAGTATACTGCAACAAACGATGTGAAATCTATTCTAGGTATAGCTAATGCTATCAATGAATAACTGATTATCAATAAGCCAATTTGTAGAATAGACTTTGTTTCGAGTACCTCTTTTATCACTTTGCAAACGTAATGTTTAGGATTGTTCAAAAAATGAAAGGAAAATTACTTTTTGTTGTTTTGCTTTTATGCTAGAGCCTCTGGGCTTTCTACCTTGGTAAGACTAGGTAAGTATCACTAATCGCAGAATGCATTGATAGTAGGCTTAAGAGATTCCCATTTTCACGGGAATGACGTTACTGATATTATGGACTACTTAACCTTCACCACCTCTTCGGCACTCCAAGCCTCAGGCTTTTCAGAAAATAGTGTCTTGGTAGCAGGCCAAACAACTCCAAAGGTACCGGAATGACGGTAATTATTGAGGTCTTCTTGGCTATCCCACCAACTGTAGGTCATGAAGATATTGGTGTTGGTTATGTCGCGAAGTAGCGATAACTTGCTACACCCCGGTTGATCTGCAATTTCCGATTTGTATTTTTCGAATAAAGCTTGAAAATCCTTCACCGATTCTGGTTTGAAGGTCATTTTTACGATACGTATAATCATTGTAAGGAAAATTCTACGCGGACAACGTCGTTTACTTTAAGCCCCATAAGATTTGAGGAATGACCAAGGTTCATAGCGATTTCTAGATATCCCGAAGAATTAAATAATGCCAATCGTTCGCCTTCTTTGGTAGAGTGGTAGTTGTCACTCAATCGTCGAATGTTGTACCCTCGGAGTTTGGTAGAAATTGTAAAATCTCGGCCGCTACTCATTTGGTTGAAATACGATTCGGTAATGTTGGTGATTGCGTTTCCAAATGCATCTACGTAAATCACTTCGCCGCGAATATTTTCACCCTCAGATCTTGCCTGAACAATATCGCCTTGATTCAAGGAATCTCTAGAAGATCCTAAGACTTCTAAAGTTCCACCACGAGCTAGATGAGCGGCAGCTTTTGCAAATACATCTTTGGTGGGAAAGGACTCTTTAGCAGTATCTTTTTGAACCGAAAGTGTGAAGACTTTATCGGGAGCAAAATCTAGCAAATAGCTAAAAATACCATTGTCTGCACCTATGAAATAGTGACCGTCGTATTTAAGCGCAACGTGATCTACCGCCTCTAAATTTTTCTCTGTTTCTCTAATTGCATTGCGAGTATGCGTCATTACGCCAACAATATGAATACTGCCTTTGGGGAAATGTCGATAAGCGTTTTTGAGCACAAAGGCTGCTTCTAGAATGTTATATTTACTAATACCGTGGCTGATGTCTTCGATTTTGATTTCGGGAAACAAAGAATATAAGGTGCCTTTTACGGCAGCTGCGTAGTAGTCTTTGTATCCAAAATCAGTAGTTAGCGTAACGATTGCCATGAGTAAAAACTAGTAAATGCCTTAAGTTTAAATATCTTTGCTAAGATGCAAAAATAAACAAATGCTTCGCCATATATTGTCCTTTTAAAGGCTTTGATTTATGGTTGAAGTAAATTACATAAAATACATATAATCAGGATATTTGCAAGAAAGAGTAATTGAATTCGAGGCTGTTAATCCAGTAGAAATATTTGGAACAGAAAACAGCAATATAGATTTACTAAAATCGTATTTTCCTAAGCTGAGAATAATTGCTCGGGGTAATACGATTAAGATAATGGGTAGCGATGTAGAAATGGATCGTCTGGAATTAATTGTACACAGTATGTACAAGTTTTACCAGAAGTACAATCAACTGCATCCCAAAGATATTGAAGCAATGATTGCCGAAGACGGCGGCCAAAAACCCGATGAATTGGACAATGCAGTAATTTTGCATGGCGTTCAAGGTGAGCAGATAAAAGCACGTACTCCAAACCAATTGGAAATGGTGAAACAAATCGCTACCAATGATATGATGTTTGCGCTAGGACCTGCCGGAACAGGAAAGACCTATACTGCCGTTGCTTTGGCCGTAAGAGCTTTAAAAGATCGAGAAGTAAAAAAGATAATTCTAACTAGACCTGCAGTTGAAGCTGGAGAGAATTTAGGTTTCCTTCCAGGAGACTTAAAAGAGAAGTTAGATCCTTATTTACAACCCCTTTACGATGCACTAAGAGACATGGTTCCTTCGGAAAAGCTTGCTGAATATGTAGATAAGGGAATTATACAAATTGCGCCACTTGCGTTCATGCGTGGGCGTACATTAGACAAAGCTTTTGTGATACTTGACGAAGCTCAAAATGCTACTGAAAGTCAGTTGAAAATGTTCCTTACGCGGATGGGAAAGTCGGCTAAGTTTATCATTACAGGTGACCGTACCCAAATTGATTTACCGCCCAAACAAAAGAGCGGATTGATCCAAGCTGCCGAGTATTTGGAAGGAGTAGAAGGCATTGCATTTATCCACATGAAAGGAACGGATGTATTGCGTCATCGGTTGGTCCGAAAAATTATCGATCGCTACCAAAAATTTGAAGAGGATTCTCCGGCTAAGTCAACTAAAAAGTAAATGGAAACGGTTAGAACAATTCAGAGTAATGTAAAATAGTAGAGTGTTACGCTGAATTTATTTCAGCATCTCAAACGAGTAGTTCAATAGTGAGATTCTGAAATAAATTCAGAATGACCTGATTAACAATGAGAAAAAGAAGCTCCACAATATTTTATAACAACACATAAAACAAAACACAATGAGTAACACACTCGGAACAACCAATTTCAAATTTCCTAGCCAGCTCAATCATTATAAAGGTAAGGTGCGGGAAGTGTATACCTTGGAAAATGATTTGGTAGTAATGATAGCCAGCGATCGTATTTCGGCTTTCGATTACATTTTGCCAAAAGGTATTCCTTACAAGGGGCAAGTGCTAAATCAGATCGCAGAATTGATGTTGAATGCTACTTCTGATATTGTTCCAAATTGGAAAATGGCTACTCCAGACCCAAGTGTTACCGTAGGTAAAACCTGCAAGGTATTCCCAATTGAAATGGTGATACGTGGTTATTTGGCGGGGCATGCTTGGCGCGAATACAAAGCTGGAAGACGCATGCTGTGTGGAGTTACAATGCCGGAAGGCATGCAAGAAAATGATGAATTTCCTGAGCCTATAATTACTCCAGCTACCAAAGCTGAGGAAGGACACGATGAGGATATTGCTCGTGAAGAAATAATCAAACAAGGCATTATTTCAGAATCCGATTATTTGATGTTGGAAGATTACACCCGCAAACTGTTCCAACGTGGAACGGAGCTAGTCGAAGACCGAGGATTGATTTTGGTGGATACCAAGTACGAATTTGGACGCGCTGAAAATGGCGAGATTTTGTTGATTGACGAGATTCATACTCCAGACTCTAGCCGCTTTTTTTATGCAGACGGTTATGCCGAACGACAATCCAACGGTGAAAAGCAAAAGCAACTCTCCAAGGAATTTGTGCGTGAGTGGCTCATGGAGAACGATTTTCAAGGCCTAGAAGGACAAACAATGCCAGATATGACAGATGCTTTCGTAGAGCTGGTTTCTGAGCGTTATATTGAGTTATTCGAAAATATTACCGGTAAAGCTTTTGTAAAAGGAGATATTTCTACGATTGAAAGTAGAGTGGAAGCAAATGTTTTGGATTGGTTGCAGAAGTAGTTTGAATTAGTTCGATACGAACGCGATGCAATCCCTCACGAGCTGTTATACATTAGTGTGTTGGAAAGGGTAAACTGCTCTGAAGCACTGTTTATAGAAGCTTTAATTGCTGCTGGGGCATGTTATGAAGGAGTTAATATTTGAGAAAGTAGTAGCGCTAATATTACTATTCTAATTGTCCAGCTAATTGTGCGTATCCAATTTGTCAATATTAGTTTATCGATTAATTGTACACTAGTATTTTTCAATAGTTTTAAATGAATAGGTACTTGAATAAAAGCAGTGCTTGATGCTATAACCCCTAATAGACCAACATTTAGTGAATGATATAAATTGGGGTTGTGATAAATTAAGTAGAGCCCAGTTGCAAGTTCAATCATCATTGCGGGAGCAGTTATAAATCCTGTCCGGTAGTTTTTCCTTTCATAATTTGGAAAATCTTCCAGTTTTATTTGGTGAAAAAGTGGGTAATGTACAATTTGAACAAACCAGCATAATCCAGCCATAAAAATGCTAGAGAATAAGTGAATAATAAAGATAGTGTTCATATAAGTCATACACCTTTTAATTGGTTGATTCCTATTATTTTTAAACTAATATGACTAAATGCTTATTGGTTGAGGGGATAAAACTAAGGCGGTTTTGTTTTTATTGATTACAATGAGGCACGACCAGACTACCCACCAAGCATCTATTCCAAAAGTAATTTTCTGAAGAAATGGAAGGTAGTAGAATCCGATTTTAGTCTCAAAAATAAAGAAGACGATTATACTCAGTGTATAGCATGTGTACACTAGTTTTTTCAGTCCCTTTATTTTGTAATGTCTAAGTTCTATAAAAAGTGGGATAAGAGCAATTGTACCCAGAATGCCTGTGATAGTTACTATTAGATCATGATACTCGGTATACATGAAAATGAACACCGACATAGTAGCTATTCCGAAAAAGGCAATCAACATCGTATTGCGATTTTTTACATGGAATATTTTAGGAAGGACGCAGAAGAAGGAGATCATAGTAAAGCTCAGAATTAAGTGTGAAATGATCGCCATGAATCGAGCGTTATTTATGCTTCCACTTTGCGTAGTAGAATGCATGACATCACACAAAAAATTGTGAGAAAAACTATAACCAATCGCGTTAGGATAATTAATGGACCCTCCTGGATAATATGAGGCAGCAAAGATGAATACTATGACGTACAGGCCTAAGCCGACTATTGGGAAATAGGGTAAGTATTTTATTTCAAACTTTTTCATCTATCTCGTTTTAGACATAATGAGACGCATTTGGTTTTAAAAAAGTGCAAGTTATTATTATTCTTCTAAGGCATAAAGTGCATTCTTAAGAATTGGACTCTATAGTTCTTGCAATTAATTCAAGTTCCGATATTCATTTGGGCTAATACCTATTTTTGTTTTGAAGAGTTTGCTAAAATGTTGCGGATATTCAAATCCGAGGCTGTAAGCCATTTGATTAACTGGGCTATTAGAGCTAATAAGCAATTTTTTAGCTGCATTGATGATATATTTGTGAATATGATCTTTGGCGCTACTTCCGGTCTCTAGGCACAATAAATCGCTTAAATAACCACCAGACATATTCGTGGTTTCACCACAAGAAGAGATAGTGGGTAAACCATTTTTTTTCAATTTGTCCGAAGTAAAATATTCTTTCATATAAGTCTCGAAACGCGAAATGGTATCTTTGCTTTGATTGCTACGAGTATAACATTGCCGCTCATAATAGCGCTGGCAATACTTTAATAGTGCATCAATATTTGCAAGGATTAAATTTTGTGAATGTTTGTCTACGCTGTTTTCCAACTCCAATTCGATATGGTTGACCAAGTTACCCAGCATAATCTTTTCTTTTTCAGAAATATGCAATGCTTCGTTTGAATCATAATCAAAAAATGAATAATTCTTGATCGTTTTTGCAAATTCCGATTTACGAATCAAATCGGGATGGAAAAATATATTCCAGCCTCCAATATCATCATTCGGATCTGAATTTTCGCAGGAGGTAACATGATTTGGAGCAAGAAAGGCGATACTACCTTCTTTGTAATCATAGGTATTTTGACCACATTTAAACTTTCCTCTTATGTTTCCTTTGAGACCAATTACATACAAATCACCCTTCATTTTTAGATTACTGAAATCGACATCAGTTTCGGGCCATTTTCGAATTATAGTAACTAAAGGGTGCAATGGTTTTTCTAAACCAAAGAGTTGGTGCAATTCGGCAACGCTGTTTAAATGAAAAATACCATTCATAAGATTTCAATCTTTTTGTCAGTATTTTATTCCAGTCAATTCTTCAGACACATCCCAAAGCTTTTTTGCTTTTCCAGTATCCTTTGATAATTTGTTCGATGGAACAATAACTGGAAAACCTTTTATTTCTTGCCAGCCTGATGGGCCATAGTAGTCACCTGCGTTGGCACTTTCGTCAGTTGCAGCTCTTAAAGTAGGTAAAGTACCATTCTCAACTCCTTGACCAAGTAATGGACTTAAGAAGCTAAATACTAGAGAATGTTGCCCCAAATCTGTATTCGTCCAACCTGGGTGAGCTGCAGTTACTTTAATGTTGTTTCCTTCGACTTTGCATTTTCTTGCTAATTCATAGGCGAAGTAAAGGTTTGCCAATTTACTATCGCCGTATGCTTTAGTAGTGCTATAGTTTCTATTGGCCCAATTAATATCGTCGAAATTGATATTACCTTGTTTGTGTGCCATACTGGAAGTGGCAACTACGCGACCTGCTTTCGATTTTCTGAGCATTGGCATTAGTAAGCCTGTAAGTGCAAAATGTCCCATGTGATTTACACCCATTTGAATCTCTAAGCCATCTTTGGTTTTAGAAAAAGGACAGGCCATTACACCGGCGTTATTGATTAGGATATCAAGTTTTTCAAAGGATTTAGAAAATTCGGTTACAAAAGACGTTACAGATGCTATACTGTTGAGGTCTAATTCCATTACTTCAATTTGAGCATCGGATTGAGTACTTTTTATTTCTTGAGCAACTTGTTCGCCTTTGATAATATTTCTAACAGCCATGATTACCGTCGCATTTTTGTAGGCCAATACTTTTGTCGCTTGTTTGCCTAAACCACTGCTAGCACCAGTAATGATGATTACTTTATTCTTTTGATTAGCAATGTTTTTATTGCTCCATTTTGACTTTGCCATAATTCTATTTTTTAAGTTCTTTAGCAGCCATGAAGACCAATAAAATGGTGATTACACCTCTAATACTATCTCCAAGAAGGGCTTGCAAATCTCCAAATTTGCAGAAATGTAAGTACTCCGAAAATAGAAAGAAAAGCGCCAATGATAATTCCAAGAGTAAAGCCGGCTTTATTTCTGTTCAATATCCAAATTATACGCAATACCATAAGTAGAATTAGCAGTAATAAGTACATACCTAGAGCAACTCCTAGAATTTCTATTTCGGGGATAAACGTAACTCCAAAATCTGCTTCTAAAGTAGCGGTTAAGCTCGTTAACAAGGCCACACCAATTCCTAATTCAACTGCTGCTTGAATTCCTGAAAAGACAGAGAAAACTAGTATCTAAGTTATCTTTTACTTCCGATATTAGTTACTTTTTTTTTCATTTTGAGTGTTTTAAATTTTGATAACTCAGAGGTAGATAAGTGTTTAGAAATGTTCTTTAATCATTTCGCCGAAGATTGAATCTATTTCGCAGATGCTGCTTTGGTTATAAGGCAGTTAATAACGCATTATGTTGTCTCCCAGTTTAATGAAATACAACGCTTGATTTTGTTGACTCATATAAATATTCAATACATACAATCCAGGTGAAAGGTATTCCAGGGTTAATTCATCAATAGAGACATTATCATAAATTTTTTCTCCAATAGAGTTTATTAAAGTGAACCGTTCAGTGCCAACAGCACCTTCAATATTCAATTGACCATGAGTTGGATTTGGGTAAATTCTATAGTTTAATGTATGTTGTTCTTTTATGCCTAAAATATTTGAACATGAAGCATGAATGGAGTCTTTTGAGAAGAAGTCAGTGCAATTATCACAAATAATACTTCTGAAAAAGCAGCTTGCACGTGAGGCTCGGAATACCGTTCCAGAAGTGCTAAAGTAGATCCCATGTCCTCCTTGATTGTCAACTGTAAAGTCAGTACAAATTGTATTCTGTGATAGTAGGTAATGAATCGATCGTGATCCTAATAACAATGTTGCTGAGTCTATTGTAACGATAGAGTCTAACAACCCATGAAAAGCTATTTGTGGAAGTAATTCATCGATTTTAATCGATTGTTTTGGAACAGCACCCCAGTTGTTGAAAATAGCTTGAATAGTGAAGGAATTGGTCAATTTATTCGAAGAAGTATCTAAACTACCAAGTGCTCCCTCAATTCCAGGGTAAATGGATTCCCATGCTCTATGGTCAGAATATGCAACATTATTGGCTGTAACGGCACCTGCACTAGTTCCACCAATAAATATCCAGTTAGGATCTACCTGATAAATACTTTGATTATTGATAAGATACCTAAGAGCAGCATTTGCATCTTGCTGTGCGCGGTACATCGCCAATAATTGACCATTGGTATTTATACTGCTCCAACCTAATCGATAACTGATACTTACGGCTATAAAACCACGTTTTGCAAAAGCAATACATTCTCCCCTTCGTTGTATTTTATTTCCAGAATGGAATCCACCACCATGAATCATTAAAACCAATGGCTTTTTTGTCAAGGAATCAACTAGAGGATTGGGATAATACACATCAAAAAGCAAGGTTTCTTTATTTCCTTGATAATTGAAAGCCGACCCGTAGGTAACATCTTTCAGTATACTAATTTCAGAATTACTAAAATATTCAACTTCAGTAAATCGATCTCCGAGATTACAATATTGAGCAGAAACTATACTGTTTAAAAGTAGAAAAAGAAACGTTGATATTGACTTGATCATTTTTACTTAGATAAAGCTAGAGAAAGGAGATTACTCTTGCACTATCCTAAATCCGAAATGATTGTTTCCTCTATTTTCAAAATCAGACGCTCTCGCATAAGTTAATAAAGTGGCAGAATGGTAGTTCCAAGAACCTCCACGTCTTACTCTTTTAGAATCTGTTCCAGAAGCAGTATTAAGCGGGTCAGAACTAACAGAATAGAATGAAGCATCGTAATAGTCTAGACACCATTCCCATACATTTCCCCCCATATCATATAAACCGTATGGATTCGCAGCATAAGAACCAACTTTAACTGAATGCCCGTCTGCATCATGAACTCCTGGAGTATCTCCATTATAGTTTGCTTTGGTATCCGATATAGTTCCGTCGTCTGTAGGATATTCAAATTTTTCCCCACCTCTTGCAGCATATTCCCACTGTGCTTCTGTAGGTAGTTTTACAGCATAATATTCAGTAAATGCAAAGGCACCATACCATTTTACCCAGTTCACTGGCCAATCTGATTTTTCTGAGTCAAGTAACTCAAAAGTACTATTGGAGCTGTTAAATGAAATCCAGCTTTTATTGTCAATATGTTCTGCAGATCCGTCACTGGTGCAACCTCCTGTTTCTCCCAATTGTAAGAATACTTGTCCTGAATTTGGTGCATCACCAGCTCCTATAACCATGTTTTCGGTAGATGTTCCACAAGGATCTGTTGCTGACTGCGCTGAGACAGTAATCCAGCCATCAGCATATGCCTTATTTAAGAAGTCAATATATTCCTGATTGGTAATTTCCTTTACCGATATTTTAAATGCTTTAAGTGTTACTTCAACAGTTGGCGCATCTGAGGCTTGAGTAGAGCCTCCCATAGCGAAAGTTCCTGCTGGAATATCTTTTAAAATAATTCTTGTCGGGAGTTCGGAGTCTCCAGTTGTTGCTTCAGTAGTGGTAACTGTGGTAACTGTAGTTGCAGCTTCAGGCTCAACTTCTTCTTCCTTTTTACAAGAAACGAAAATTAGTAATGCACAGATTGTAATAGTGATAGGTGAGAATGTTTTCATAATCTTAAACATAGTTTAAACTTCGATTTTGTGTTTTGTTGTGTTTAAGCTTGCTGTGTTTGCATAGAAAATAGGAGTGCTTCTTTTTCAATAATAGCTGAAGGTATCGATTCATGAAATTAACATTATTTTTATAGTGCTGTACCTGACAAATAACCCAATATTATTTTGGATAAATGAGCCTCTTTTCAAAAAATTCTATTGAGGGAGTCACTAATAATTATTGTTTTTTTAGCACTGTTCAATTTTATTATCCAATGCTTGCCTTAATTCTTGATGAATCAATTTCCTATCTTGGAAAAATCTAAAGTACGTCACAAACGAAAATCTGAGATTGCGTTTCCTTAAAAAGGTGCAGAGCTATTTTTTCGCCAATGTATAGAAAGTCATTCTTTTCCTCGACTTAATCATCTTTCCATCTTTCGATATTTTCCATTTGGAATGAAAAGAAAGCTCAGAATTGTAATCCTTAAGAATTACTTGACCATTTTGTAATTCCCAATTGCCTCTAACATTAATCGGTTTATTAGAGTTCGAAAAATCTTGATAACTAAAGGTGCTATCAACATTTAAAACCAATTCAATTTGTGTTGGATCATTATCCGAAACCCCATAGGTTCCGATAACGTTTACTTCTTGTTTATCGGAGAAGGAGGAAAGTATTAACACTAAACTTAAGATCCATAAAGTTTGAAGAGTTTTTGTCATAATCGTTTGTTTTTATCGTGGTTAATTCTAGTTCATAAAAGTAACCAATACAAATGTCTCAATTATTATTTCTTCACGAATTACTTCTTAGCTTTGAGTGATAAATTCGATAAAGAATATTCAATGGAAGTGTTTTCTAAATTCAAATCAAGGGCATTGATGTTAAGATCAATAATTTTTAAGGTTGGAGACTTACAGTCGATTTATAGGATCAGTTGATTTTGCCATGGCTAGGATTTAATGGAATAGTGAGTTCGTTTCTAAGGTTATTTTCATTAACTAAATATTTATAAGTCACTTTTGCTTTCTGTGATAGAAACCTAAATTATAATCCTCACAACAACTTAAACCACAAACTGGATATCCAACACACCCAAAATCATCTACTAATTTTCATGGAAATATAAATTTTTCACATTCGATATTTTCAATTACTAAATATTTGTGGTCATTGCAAGCAAATATCTCGTTGCTAGAATTGGCAAAAAAAAGCCCTTTAAGGTTTCTCTAAAAGGGCTTTTACATTTATGTTGTGGAAGGCTATTACTTCTGAATAACGACTTTTTGAGTGGTTACAGCTGTGCCAGAATTAATACGCAATACGTAAGTTCCGTTGTACAGGGTTTGTGTGTCTATATACCAAATGGTAGATCCTTGTTTTATTTGAGAAGAACGTACAACCGAACCCTCCATATCAATCAAGTCAATATTTATATTTGATTTTACTAGTCCTCCAGCTTGAATAGCAATAAAATTTTGAGCAGGATTTGGAAATACACTAAAGCTTGGAATTACTGAATTAATATTAATCGAAGTAGTGGTGTCTGTATTATCAGTTACCTCTGTCGAATAAACGTCAGTAGTTTCTGTCACAGCATTCACTTTAGAGGCAGTTACATTGCCATAAAAGGTGGGTCCAACAGCATATGGATATGAAGAGTTCCAATTAGCATCAACGGTTGCGAAATAAGCATAAATGCCATTAGGATATTCTGGAGTAACAGAAAACCGTCCGTTATGCTGATCTAAATCTCCGTTTGCTGAGTTGTATTCGTAATCTTCGCGGTAGTGACCAATTGGATATCTAACATTTACGGCAGGACCATCAGTTACATTAGAACCATCTGAATAATGGGTTCGGACGGCAATACTTCTCAATTTATAAGAAGATTCTATTCTTGCAACTCCACCAGTACCGTCAACATTTGCATAGCCATATGCACCATATATGGGAAAGCCGTCGTATGCAAAACCAATAAGTGGAGAATGACTATTTGCATCGATAGCGTATAAACCATCGGCGTCATAAAGGTTACAAATATTAGATATTACGTTTTTATCCAATTTAAATGCTGAAGGGTTTTGGTGATGGTGATAGTTACCTCTTGCAGGGTGACCTTTTGAGCAATCAAAACCATCCATTTCTGCTGGTACGGCATCTCTGTTCCAAACACCATCGCCTCGACCGCCAACGGGTCCACCTTGATCTGTTGCAGCGCTTAGGCTATACGACACCCCATCTCTGTAGTCAAAAAGAGCAACACCATTAATGAAAACACCTATGTTACCTCCATTTGTTGAAGTAGATGTACCCATATTCTGAGCTGGGTTCAATGGGAATTTGAAAATTGCATTTTGAGCAGTTGCAAAAGATGGGTTTCTATCTAAAAATGGACCTGTAGCATATGCTGGAATTCCATTAGTATGGACATAAACACTACTAGCGGAGTATTCTACCTTTTGAACGTTGGCTAAATCATTATCTTGAATTACTGTAGAATTCCCAGACACGTAATGGCTACCTTTTATACTGTCATTTTGTAACCATTCAAGGATTGCAGGGTTTGTTTGAGCAAAAAGAAGATTGCCCATTAAAGTGATTGTGGTAAAGAATAGTATTTTTTTCATGGTGTTCATTGTTTTCCTAATAGACGCTTTGTATTTTTAATTCCTTCTGTCCTTATCAAATTAGTTTCTTGGGAATCCATAGTCTGGGTTAAACAGAAATTCCCTGTCGGATAAAGTGAGTAGAAATGCAATTAGATCCACCTTTTCATGTTCAGTGATTTGAATAACGGGTTTGTTCTGCTGGTTTATAACATTTAATTCCTGATCAGCTCGGTAATGATTGAGCACTTCGTTCAAATTGTTGTAGCGACCATCGTGCATATATGGAAAGGAATATTGAATGTTTCTTAGTGTTGGAACTTTAAATTTGAATAAATCTTTACTCATTCGAGTAACCTGATATCTTCCTGAATCTCTGAGATTTGCATCTGGTTGCAGTCCGTTGTTCTCGAATTCAGTAGTTGTAAATAAAGGCTCTTTATGGCAGCCGTTGCAATTTTGCTGAAACAACTTATAGCCATTTGCTTCTTGTTCAGTAAACTTCAAAACACCCGCTTTTACTTTATCGTATTTAGAGTTTGCAGAAACTAGCGTTAATTGAAACTGGGCAAGGGCTAATAATAGTTGTTTCGAAGTTATTTTTTCTTCACCAAAAGCAGTTTTAAAAAGTGCAGGATAGACATCATGTTCATTAAGCTTTGGAAGCAAAGTAACTAAGTCGTTTCCCATTTCGGAAGCATGAGAAATAGGAGCAAGGGCCTGAACTTCAATATTATTTACTGCGCCATCCCACATAAATAGTTTGTTCCAAGCTAAATTTATAAGTACCGGAGCGTTTCGAGTTCCAATACTATCGTTGATTCCATGACTCAGCGCATGATCAACATGGGTAAATGCAGTAAAAGAAAGATGACAACTGGCACACGATACCATATCATTTCGTGATAAAATAGGGTCGTAGAAAAGCTTCCGCCCTAACTTTACACGCTCTTTGTACAAAGGTTTTTTCTCAAAATCGTAATTCGGTTTTGGCCAATTTGATGGATACTTTATCTCGATTTTAGTTTGGCTCAATTCGGCTGCTCCAAATCCAAATAGAAAAATTGAAGGCAAGAGAATGAGTATCCATCTATTCATTTTCTAAGGAGAAAATAGGAACAAGTAATTCGGAAAGTAGTTTAGCATTTTTTCCTGGAGACATTATGTTGTCTGGTAATTCTGCCGGTATACTTTTTAGGAACTTCTCAAGGTCAATTAAAACTACAATTTTTTTGGAAGTCAAAATATCTAATCGAATTTCTTGAACGGTTTCAAAAGGGTTTAAATAGCCGCCTAAATGATATTGAAATTCTCGATTCCCATTTTCAGTAGCATAAAAACCTTCCAGTTTAAAATTTATGTACCCACTTTGCCATGTCCAATACATGCCGAGAGTAGGGTCTAAGTCACCGCCATATGCTCCTGAAACATTAGTAATACTGTCAACTCCAAGTTTAAATCGAAAATCGTTTACTAATAATTCCTCTTGAAATTCTAGCTGCAATTTTGTTGATTCGGGCTTAGCCAAGTCTATAAGATGATAGCTGCTGTCGGTTTTAACTTTTTGTTTTTTGTGATTAACTAGATGCAATGCTCCTGCATAGAATTTGAGATTAGAAATAACAACTTCGTTGCTATTAACAGTATACAAATCCGCTGAATCTAAAAACAGTTTTTGACCATTTAGAATTGGTTTGAATTCTATTGTATACTGGCAATTGGCTGAGCAGTGCAACAGGCATAAACCGATAGTAATTAGGAAATTATTCAAGACTTTAAAATTAGGATATTTAAGTTTGAAAATAGAAGACCAATAATTACTTCAGTTAATTAACGTCCAAATTTGAAAACTTCCTTTTCATTAAGATATCACTTCCAAATTGAATAGGGTAAACTCTAAAGGTGAGGTATGGCTTCTTATACGAGCGAAAAGGATCTATATGCTTGAACGAATTAAAACAAATGAACTTACCTTATCCAATCATATAATTATTCAACTCATCAATCATTCCTGCTAATAAATCTTTATTCTCTGGATCGTCCATTATTGCATCCTTAAGTTGAGTATTTACCTCTACAATTTCCTCATCTGTGGGTGCATTTTTAAAGGACTCTACAATAGTCAAACACTCTAGGGTTACCATGTAATCTGACTTGATTGCTAGGTTCACAATTTCATCTAAATATGGAAGTGCATCTAACCTAGATTGCCAGAATGTCTGCAGAATAAAAACACGAATTCCTTCATACTTTTCATCGTTTAAAGCATCTATCAGTGGCCTAGCAGCATCTTGGTCCTTAAGGTCGTTAAGTAAGCTAACTACTGTACTAAAAACAGTGTCGTTTTCAGTGGCGGATAACAAATCCAATAAAGGAACGATTAACTGAGGGTGACCGTTTTCGCGTAGTTTTTTTATGGCTTTAACTGTTTTTTCCTCGTCGTTCGAAGCGAACACTTTTCTTAATGTTTCTTCCTGTTTTGCTAATTGCACCTTTGATTTTACCACTTTCATTAATTATAATTTCTTGAACCAAAAATTGCACTTCCTATACGCACCATATTACTGCCACAAACCATGGCCATAGGATAATCTCCACTCATACCCATACTTAGTTGTATGAGATTCGAGTTCAATGCTTTTTGTTCGTCAAAAAAGGTTTTGAGTATTGTGAATTCTTCTCTAATTTGTTCTTGATCTTCTGTGTTAGAGGCCATTCCCATAAGGCCAACAACTCTTACGTTTGGAAATTCGTCAGCTTTCAATGCTGCGAGTAAATCCGTTGCTTCAGGATAGGGCAGACCAAATTTGGTTTCTTCCTTTGCTATTCGCAATTGAACCAAAATGTTTATTGTTCTTTCGCATTGGCCTGCTCTTTTCTGAATTTCTTTTGTCAGTTTTCGACTGTCAACAGCATGAATCAGATTTACAAATGGAGCGATGTATTTTACTTTGTTGGTTTGGAGATGTCCGATTAAATGCCAGTTGATATCTTGCGGAAGAGCTTCGTATTTATCGCAAAGTTCTTGAACTTTATTTTCACCGAAATCACGATGTCCAATTTCATAAGCTTCTTGAATTGATTCAATAGGCTTAGTTTTAGAAACTGCTACTAGGGTTACTCGCGTGCTAAGGCTCTTCTGTATTTTTTTGAGGTTATCTGAAATGCTCATACTACTTTTTATGCTTATCGGATTCTATTCAAACTTTTAATCAGTTTTTCGTCTTTTTTTATTCCTCGAAGTGCTAATACCAAGAAAACAACTGCAGCTATTGGCAGAAAGCTAGCAAACGTATAGTTCACCTGTGGTAGAGTTCCCTCAAGAATGCCAGCGGGTAAGGTTGAAATAGCAAAGAATACCAAACCTACACTCGCTAATTGAGCAATTATGGCTAAGGTTACGAGTTGTATTTGAACACTTCTTTTTTTGAAGTTAAATACTGCGGAAATGGAAAGTAGAATACTAAAGAAGACGACAGCGCTCAAACTCATATTCGGTGCTTCAAAAAGTACTTCGCTGGTGTCCTGATAATACAGTCCCATTACCTTCATGAGATAGACATTGTCATTCACCTCAAAATTTGCAAAGCTTAAAAAAGCAAATAGAAAGGTTAGGATTACGGAAACAAGCAAATAAGCGGATTGAATTCGTTGAATCATAATAAAATTTTGCTGCAAAAATATACTTCTCGATACATTTAGACTTCTTTACTATTCTTAAAACAATAGAAGTGACAGACTATTTTCTCAATTTGAGTGATTCGACTCAAAGAAATGGAAACGAATTTTAGAGAGAAACTTTGTTAAGCTCTTACCTTGCTTGAACGAAAACGATTTTTAACCATTTTAAACCAGCCTAATCGGTCGGAGTTTCTGTAGAATAACCAAACTATAATAGGAAGGTAAAACTCATTAAGATTTTGAGGCAGTACCACCCAAAAAAGTAGGCATAAGAGTAAAGTTAAATTAACACCATGCATTATCAAATTCAAAAACTTGACTTTGGGCGCAATGAGATAGGCAATTCCAAAAGGGAAGTATAATGGCATAGCCCAAAGAATATTCCAGTTTGGACGTGTTCCATTATGATCGGTAATGAACCATAAAAAGAAAATTAGGCATCCAGTCAGACCAACTATAGTGTAAAGCAAGCCATCAAAAGTACCAATCAAGAAACGAACTTTAGTCATTAGCACGAGTTCGTGTAAAATAATAAACGCTAAAAATATTACCAAGGGATGAAACCAGTTGAACCCTTGTTCAACTATTGGTCGAGCATCAATTATCAGTTTGTTTTCAGTAACCAACGGAATTTCTCCATTCTCAGTAATTATGGTAGCTCTATCGAATTCATCCATTAAATAATCTGGAAGAAAAGTTTTAAGTAAAGGAGTACAAAGCTTATCGCATGGGGTTCCAAGACCCAAGTCAATTCCAGCATCAGACCATGGCATTTGGCGTAAGTATAGATCAATCATATTTCGAAAAGTCTTTTCCTTTTCCAAAGCCAGAAAGTTGAATTTAAGTTGATTGCCCAATATATTTTCAAAGACATTTCGAGGTCGAGTACTGCAATTATCGTAGAAAAAGTCATACAGGTAATAACTGTTTTCTGGTTTCGCATTATTGATTAGAAACTCAAATGCTAGCTGTTTTTGATTTGAATCGAGGTTTAGTACTTGTTCTCTGACCCAACGTTTTTCGTATTGATAGTTTGCCACAAAACGATCATACGATTCAGTAGCTAATCGGTAATTCAATTTACCCATTGTAAATTGAAAGTAGAAATCGTCAGAAAATGCAAATGTCCCATAGTTGAATGCTACGTCCACATTTTGTGCGTCGTCCTTTATTCGAATAGCAGTATGACCAAAAATAGAGTATAGGTCATTTCCGGGTCCACATGTAAGTAAACTGACTTTGGCTTTGCTAGACAGGGGCCGCAGTTGTCCTGAAACTTCTTTGGGTAAAAATGAACTTATGATTAAAGCTAAAAAGGCAAGGAATCGAATCACAGAAATGGTGTTTTAAATTCAGCTAACGTTGGAAATAATAAATCTCGATCGGAATGAATACCGTTTTTAGTGGGCCAGTTGCAGCCAAACGAATCAAAATGAATGCCTCCATCATTTGATGCACTGTGGACGGTGCTGGTTAGATAAACCATACAGGTATTGTCTTCTTTTACACAAAACCCATGAGCAGTTCCAGTAGGAAGATATACCCCCTTTGCATTAGTACCACTCAACTCTACCATTATATACTGTCCGTAAGTTGGCGACTTTTTGCGAATATCAACTATCACGTCTATTAAACTTCCTGAAGTGCAATAGACAATTTTTGCGTGATCGTCTGGCGGTGTTTGAAAATGCATTCCTCGAATAACGTCTTTGTTATTGACGGAATAAAAACTTTCCTTAAAATCAGTTTCGAGTCCTTGTTCTTCCATTTTTCCAGCGTGGAATGTTTTAACGAATGCTCCACGATCATCTTTAATATTGAAAAAATCAATTTCAAAAACACCTTCAATTGCAGTTGGGGTAAAATTGGTCATTAGTCCTTAAAGAATGATGTGATTTGGGATTCTGTAAAAGACTTAATGTCTTCTTCAGCTTTAGATGCCTTGTACCAGGCTATTGTTTGTTGAACTGCTTCCTTAGCATTGTATTTAGGTTCCCAGCCAAGTTCATTTCTAGACTTATCAATATTCAGCCTTAAAAGACCAGCTTCGTGCAGTTTATTTGGGTTAGCGCTAACTTCATAGTTGCCCGAACCCCAAATTCCAATAGCCGTTTCAACCAACTCTTGAACGTTCATACGCTCCTTTGGATCAGGACCAAAGTTGTAGGCTTCAGCAAACTTTGCAGGATCATTTTCCATTTTAGCACCTAAAATGAGATAACCATGAAGAGGATCTAGCACATGCTGCCAAGGACGAACTGAATTGGGGTTTCTAACTAAAATAATTTCATCAGAAATTAATGCTCTTGCAATATCAGGGATAATTCTGTTGTCGCTCCAATCTCCACCGCCAATTACGTTTCCAGAACGAACCGAAGCAATAGAAATTTTGTGCTCGTCATATTGTTCTGGATTAAAGAATGAAAGTCTATAGCTGCTGATTGCCAACTCACAACAAGCTTTTGAATTACTGTAAGGATCATATCCTCCTAAAGGTTCGTTCTCTTTATAGGGGGCCTCATGCTCTTGATTTTCATACACCTTGTCGGTAGTAATCATGATACCGTTGCAGGACTTGTTCAATCCTCGCATTGCATCAAGCACATGCACAGTGCCCATTACATTGGTTTGAAAAGTCTCAACAGGATTTAGATATGAATCAATTACTAAGGCCTGAGCAGCCATGTGAAATATAAAGTCCGGTTGGAACTTATCAATTTCTCGATGCAGTTTTTCACGGTTTCGTATATCGCCAATTACACTTTCGCAATGCAATTCAGCGCGCACCTGATGATACAACGCATTGTGTTCTATGGGAGGAAGAGAGTATCCTTTTACTTCGGCACCTAATTGCTTGAGCAAAAGAACCATCCAAGTTCCTTTAAAACCCGTGTGGCCTGTTAGGAAAACTTTTTTTCCTGTATAAACCGATTTTAGTTCTTCAAAAGTCATTAATAGTATTTAC
Organism: uncultured Flavobacteriales bacterium; assembly: GCA_913020435.1. GTDB lineage: Bacteria > Bacteroidota > Bacteroidia > Flavobacteriales_G > Salibacteraceae > UBA6770. The sequence goes on from CAJVZZ010000001.1 coordinate 174,558, forward strand.
CAGTTTTTCCATTTAGGATGCTCATCCCACATTTCATTCAGTTGCTGATTATCTCTCATTGTATCCATACACTTCCAGAATCCAACGTGTTTGTATGCCACCAATTGATCAGCTGAGGTAATGTCTTCCAGCGGTTGACGTTCCCACATGATATCGTCTGCGTCATCGTGCAGATATTCAAAGACTTCAGGGTTTAGAATGAAGAATCCGCCATTAATCCAAGCCCCATCTTCTTTTGGTTTTTCAGCAAAAGCTTTTACATTTTGATGTTCATCAATTTCAATCATTCCAAAACGACTTCCTGGCTGAACAATACTCATTGTTGCCATCTTGCCATGTTTTTTATGAAATTCGAGTTGCGCATTCATATCGATATCGCAAACACCATCTCCGTATGTAAGCATGAAGGTTTCATTTCCAACATATTTCTGAATGCGTTTTAATCGTCCACCTGTCATAGTTTCTAAACCCGTATCTACTAAAGTAACCGTAAATGGCTCAGCATTAGTTTCGTGAACAATTACGTTATTGGTTTGAAGGTCTATAGTGACGTCAGAATTATGCTTGAAATAATTCAAGAAGTATTCTTTAATCATGTGCCCTTTGTAGCCTAAACAAACAATAAATTCTTTATGTCCATAAGAAGCATAAGTCTTCATAATGTGCCAAAGGATTGGTTTGCCACCAATCTCTATCATTGGTTTTGGTCTAAGATGTGATTCTTCTGAGATTCGAGTGCCTTTTCCTCCAGCAAATAATACGACTTTCATAGTGTGTTTTCGTCCAAGTTTAGAAGTAAACAAATATATCAAATTAGCTAGGCGGGGATATTCTTTGCTAATGAAGCGCTGTTGCTAATTAGAGTCAAAAGCTGAATTATACAAAGTACTTAATAAAAGTAGAAACCCTCTCGTCTCATTCCTCATCACCTTCCCTGTTGAGAGGGACAAAGAAGTGCAAATTAGATTAATTGGTGCTAATTACTGGTCGATCTAAAGCCTTAAGAAATGCATTGTAAACTTGAACCAATCCGTAGACGTCCATTTTACAATATTCTACCAAATTATCCAACTCTAGTTTTTCATTTTTGTCGTGTTGATCATCACACAAGATCTGATACAATTGAGACGCTGCTCTTCCTGATTGCACAGAAAGAGATTTATAACTATTCGTTGGATCCACTGCCGGCAGCACATGTTTCATAGACGATAATCCTTTCATGGCTGGCAAGTAAAAGTGTTTGTTTGCTATTGGTTTTGCAAGATCAATGATTTTATTAAGGATGGAATCTAAATCGTTAGCCAATTCTGGGTATTCTCGAATCAATCCCCTAATAACTTGTTTTTCAGTCATTGGATCGTAGACCAAAATGGTTTCCGATGCAGCACAGATTTCAATTAATGCGTCAGCAAATTGTCTTCTTGGATCTTGTTTTGGAGTTCCGATATAGGAATGAAAAGTTAAGGAACCATCGATGGATTCGCACTTATAAGCTGCAAATAAAAATGGAATAATTTGAAAGGGTTTTACTCCGGGGAAGGGAGGAAGTGCTGGTAAGTATCCTTCAAAATCCAAGAACAAAATTGGAAATTGAATATGACTCATGAATTCAGTTAGTGATTCGTGATCCACATATTCTTCGGCTTGGGTTTCAGAAAGCAAACTGCCAGCCTCAAACTTTGAATGTTTTAATTCATCAATAGTTTTTACTCCACTGTTCCACCATTTGAATTTCGTTTCTCTTGAAACTCTTCTAAGATTAAAAACTGAATTTTCAGGTACATGTTTCCAGCATTTTGATTTGAATTCGCAGCTATAAGGACTCAAACAATATTCTCCAATAGGCAAGTCTGGTGATGTCTCTAATTTTAAGGTTTTTCGAAGTTCTTTAAGTGTTGACTTCAGTTCATTTTCAAGTTTGTTTAGGGTTGGTAAAACATCAGTTTTTTTGAATAGCTGGTGGTAGTCAATTTTTTCTGACCTGTTGTATTTGGTGTTAATCGTTAGCACATAAAAGTGCGATATTTTTAATCCAGCTTCTCTTAAAGTATGCAATTGGAAAGTAGCATTTTCCTTACTATTATCAGAAATTTTAGTGGAAGACTTTACGATAAACGCCTTCCAAGAACCCGATTTGTTTTTCTGCAAATAGTGAATGTCGCACATCAAATCCATTCCGTAGAAAGAAGGATAAGCCAAAACAGTTACCCCATTTTCAATAGCCAATTGCGTTGCTTCAACAGAAGTATTCCAATTTTTAGTTCCTTCGGGATTTACCCGTGCACATAAATAGGATTCGGAAGGAAATAGTTGTGCTGCAGAATCAACCAACTGATTAGAGGCGAGCTTTATCAGCTTTCCTTCATTGGGTAAATTTCTAGTGTCTTTTGATCGATTGCGATGCAACCAAAGAGACTTTGGGCACCTAGAGCCTCGGCTATATGACGATCGGCTTATTACAGTTTTAAAATTAATCAACGAAGTAAGATATTCTAAAAATCTGTTTGTAGAGATTTTAATTGATGGCAAATTAATCGATTTTTCAAGGACAATTTCTGATTTAAAGTATTTATTCTATGTTATTGCGGATTTGCTAAGAATATACACTACGAAACAAGTAAACGTTGCGAAATTTTTCATTTTCGTTACTATTTTGGTTGACGTGATTGTTATAGGAATTAGTATTCCAGTGGTTCTTGATTTGATAGTAAGTTTAGGTGACTGGTAAATTGGCAAAGTCCTAAACACTTTCGGTGAATACAAAACAATATTCATCGGTTATATATTTTGGGTTTTAGGTTTGGTATTATTTGGATTAACTGGCGAAGGTTGGATGGTGTATTCCTTTATTGTTGTCTATTGTTTGGGTGGCTTTGCCGGGCCTACTTTGCAAGGTCTGATTAGTAATGAAGTTCCTGACAATGCGCAAGGAGAATTACAAGGAGCTTTAACTAGTTTGATTAGTGTAACTAGCATTGCGGGACCTCTATTATTTACTTGGGTTTTAGGAGTTTTTAGTGGCGTTGACGCTCCGTTTCATTTGCCTGGAGTATCTTTCTTTTTAGGAGCAATATTGGCAGGTCTCTCCATGTTTTTGGTGGTGAGAAATTTAAGGAAATCAGCTAAGAGCTAATCGAGACGAACAGGTTTTCCATCAAGGGAGGTGGTGTTCTTTAGTTCTTGGTATTCCCGAACTCCAACTTCGCCTTTCTTTTCTGCCCAAAGATTAAGCGTATCTCTTTCTCCTTTATAATCAAAGTAGGGAACGCCAAACCCACAGGAATTCTGAACCGCATCTATATGAAGCAAAAGTAATTGTCGGCTGCCTGGAACTTTTGGAAACAAGCTAATGTATTCTTTCCATTTGCTATTTGAAGGAAGAATGGCCTCAGCCTTTCCGTATAAACGTAAAATATTTGGAGCACCTTCAAATGCACACATCATAATGATCATTCTACCGTTTTCATCAACATGCGCTTGAGTTTCATTTCCACTTCCTGTCAGGTTAAGCCAAATGACTTGGTTTTTGGCAATAACTCGAAAAGAATCTATGCCTTTTGGAGATAAATTTATCTTTCCGTCAATAGGTGCCGTTGCAACGAAGAATAGTTTTTGTTTAACAATAAAGTCCAATTCTTTTTCTGAAAGCGCGTCCAAAAGTTTTCCCATTTTTTAAATTTAGTGATTTACTTTTATATGTTCTTTAACTATCGTTTCTGCATTGACTTTTATGATAGAATCGGTCACAATTATTTACAAAATAAAAAACATGAAATTAGCATTGATTGCAGTATTCGCTATTCTCTCGTCAGTTTAGTGATTACCTCCTGATGAACAGGATATAATTCGATTAACTCTTTTCTCGAAGGTAATTCAAAATCTGAAAAATCAAACCCAGGAGAGACGGTACAACTTACGAGTGCAAAATCATTTTCGTTAACCACTTCAGCTGCAAACCAATCGCCTCCATGCACCACTAATTGAGGTATTTGATTTTTTACCAAATCATTTCCAATAAGATGCTCAGTATGCTCACCTTGAGGAGATATAGTATGCAACCGAATAGGTGACCCTTGGTGAAAAAACCAAAATTCATCCTGTATTATTCTATGAAATGCGGAAAAAGTATCCGAGGTCAGTAAAAAATAAATTGCCGTAGAATAGTTCCGTGAACCATTGTATGCCTCGCCTAATTCAGATTGTGGTATCTCCTCTTTGCATCTATAGGTTTCTTTATAAAATCCACCTTCAGGATGTGGTTTAAGGTCTAATTCTTTTACTATTTCTTCTATTGAATTCATTAATAAACTAATAATCGAGGTTCAGTCATTTCTTCCATTGTGTACTTTATGCCTTCCCGGCCCAATCCAGAATCTTTAACTCCGCCATAAGGCATGCTGTCTATTCTAAATCCGGGAATATTATTAATCATTACACCGCCAACTTCTAATTCTTCATGAGCCATTTTTACATGATCAAATTGATTGGTAAATACACCAGCTTGAAGACCAAAAGCAGAGTCGTTACTCATTGTAATTGCTTCTTTAAACGAATCAAATTTTTCAAGAACTGCAATAGGACCAAAGGCTTCCAAATCGCAAACTTTCATGCCTTTTTTTGTGTTGGTTAGCAGTGTTGGAGCATATAAACCATGCGCTTGGTCAATTACTTTTCCACCTGTTAAGACTTCAGCGCCAGCTTCAACGGCTTCGTTCACCCAATCACCAATTCGTTTTACATGAACCGGTTGAATAATTGAACTAATCATTACATCCTCATCGCGAGGATCGCCAATTTTGAGTTTTTCAATTTCTGCAATCAAAAGAGGTTTGAAGGCATCGAAAACGGTTGCATGGACTAAAATCTTTTGAGTTGAAATACAAATTTGACCAGCATACAAGAAAGCACCGATTGCGCACAATTTAGCTGCTGCTTTAAGATCTGCGGATTCATCAATAATTGCCGTTGCGTTTCCACCCAATTCTAAAGCTACTTTCTTTTTGCCAATGATGTTTTTGAGGTGCCACCCAATTTGGGGAGAACCTGTAAAAGACAGCATTTTCATTCTTTCGTCCGTAACCAATTTTTCAGCCTCAGGAATATCAGCAACTAAAATACTAAGTGCACCTGGAGGTAGGCAATCTAATTCGTCTACCATTTTTGCGAATGCTAATGCAACTAATGGAGTTTGAGGTGCAGGTTTTAGAACTACGGTGCAACCGCATGCTATTGCAGGCGCAATTTTGTGCAGTGCTAGATTCAGCGGAAAATTAAATGGAGAAATACAAGCAATCGGTCCTAGAGGAAATCGACGCGTGAAAGCTACCTTTCCAGCTCCATTATTGTAATCCATAGGCACCATTTCGCCATCAAAACGCACTGTTTCTGAAACTGCAGTTTTAAGTGTATCCACACATCTAGCAACTTCACCACGGGCATAGCTTATTGGTTTTCCTGCTTCTGCAGCTATAAGTTGAGCAAATTCTTCTTGGTTTTCAATCAGTCCAACACGCATTTTTTCTAATGCATCACTGCGTTGACCAGCAGACCATTTTTTTAATGCTTCAAATGCTGAAACTGAAGATTGAATTGCTTCTTCCATTTGCTCATTTGAGCAAAAAGGAACTTTTGTTATTTCTTCTTGTGTGTACTTGTCAATTACCTGAAGCGATTTCCCGTTTCCAGATTTATGCCAGCTTCCATTAATGTAGTTTTCGCTGATCAGTATTTTTTTATAGAGATTCACCATAACTTCCTGTTGAATTATATGTGACAAAGGTCTTTATTCTTTGGGTATTTTTTCTGTTTTTAAACGAATATTTTTTTTTATAAAAAAGATTTTAATCTCTGATTGATAATTTTATATCCACTTAAGCAGCTCGAAAAATCTTTGTTTTGTGTTTAATATCCGAGCGATTATCTTGTTGTCATTTTCAATGACTTTTATTATCACTCAATTTTTCTATTCACAGTCTATTGTTTTGGTGCAAGCAAGGCGAGCTAAGGATTTGATGATTGACCAAAAAATAAGTAGGCTCAAAAATCAACTTCTAATTTCTACAAGATCTACAAGTCTTTATTCAGTTGACCTTTTATAAATAAGACTTAATGAGAATAGTTAATTGAGTTAAAAGGTGCCGCATTTTGTGTTCCCCAACCCATGGAAATTCCAATGCTTATTTCCTTATTCTCTTGAGCTAGCGAAGTGCTAGTGGTACATAAAACAATGAAGATAATAAAAGTTGAAATAGATATCAAGCTATAATGAGTTTGGCTGATTAGATCGAAAGGTCTTTATTGAAAAAAATCTTACTTAAGTTTATCTGAAATTTTTCTTCTACAAAATTTTCAAATCCGAATTGCCTTTTTTTATTTGGCCATCGGATTTCACATTCCATTTTCTCTAAATCATAAATTGCTGTATACAAGGTCCCAAAACCTTTTTCAAACTCAGTGTTGTATAAAGGGGGTTGCATAAACTTACCTTTAATTGAATTGGTGTTTTCCTCAGGGTTATACAAACATTTTTCAAGAAATTGCATACGGGGAAGCGTTGCAGACATAGATGCATAATTTTCCCATTCAATACTGTGCTGGTGGTTAGTTCCTATAGGCGTTGCAACCACACTAACGGGTCTGTCGGGAGAAAGAAACACCGTTACAAATCGCTTCGTTTTGTCCAATATAGTTACGTTATAACTCATATGAACAGGAACACGGCGAAATACTGCAATTGCTTCTTCAACGGTTGAACAAGTCTCTAATACATATCTTAATACCAAAGGAATTCCAAACCCTTCACCCGATATATTTCTTCCACCAAAGGTTAGTGAAACAGCTAGTCCATCACCATTCATTCCGTCGAGTAATCCCCAAATACAATCACCAATCCCAATTACAGGTTTAAGCCAATTGGATTTGAGTAAAACACCTTCAAACAACTTTGGTGAGTAATCGTAATTTCGGATAAGAAAGTTGGCGTCCTTAGTCCAAGCAATTTGAGAACAACCGCTCATAAATGGGGGAGGGGAGAACTGACTTAAAAACCTGGATTCTACATCACCGCCACCAGCTAATTCGCACAATTCCTCGTATATTGGATAGATTTCAGGCATAGCGTCTCGCAATGCCTCGCTGGATGTTAGAAAGCCGGGACGATTCCGATATCCTTCTTGAAGAAACCACTTTTTGTAGTGCGCCCATGTGCGGTCAAAAATTTCTTTCCATTTTTCACCGGGCTTATCTTCTGAAATACTTCTAAGGTAGAGGAACATTTATTTTATATCAGATTCCGTTACCCTATAATACTCCGATAGATATCCGAGAGTTACAAAGTATCTTAATTTTATTGTTGTAAAATATAAATTGCTGAAACAATTTCAGCTTAAACAAATGCTTAATTAATCTGCGCTTTTTATCGCCAGATTAATAGGAGTTCGCTTACATCATTTTAAAACCACCAATTTCAGCAACTTTATCTTGAATTTGATTCACTTGAGTAGGCTCAACTGATTCAAATTTATTTTGGATAGCCGCTAACCATTTTTTCGATTTTTCAGTAAGATTAAAGTTGTCAGTCATCATTCTTCCTCTCATTACCAAAATACCTAAATCGGCACCCTCGTAAACGTAATCACCTTCTTTCATTATCCGCAAGAAAAAGGCTTCATCATCACCATCAACTGATCTTCGATGTGTATCCATCCTATCGTAATCAATAGACCCGTCTTCTTTCATTTTCCAAATACCCGATTTAGGAGCGCGTGTCACTTGTTTGATAGTATCATCGGTATGTTTGATGACCATTTGAGCCCATGAATCAATGTTTTCTGGACGTGCCCAACGACGATTTAGTTGATCTACATTTATCTCATAATCAACATCCATGAATTCCAAAATATGGAACAAAAACAATGGAACATCTGCCAAGGCAAATACTGCATGATTGGTAATAGAACTAGCCCCAGTAACCCTAGGGTTCAGTTCTCCAAGATACAATTCATTGGTATCTGTATCTATTAAAAAGTCAAGTTCAAAATAGCCCTTATATCCTTCTTTTAATAGTTGATCACCAAAAAGGCGTGTATATTTTCTAGCCTTGTCACGTATGGATTTTGTGAAACAATCGGCATAAATTTCATTTCCACACCAGCCACCTTTGTAAGGAGTAAGCTCTTTGAATCCAACCAGTTCGGTCATAAGTGGAGCTACAACAGTACCATGCTTCGTAACGCATGCTTCAATAGCTGATCCCATACAGTTGATCCGCTTCATGACTTTTACCTCTTTTTCAGCTTCAATTTCTTCAGCGTGTTTATTGTAATCCTGTTCAGTTTTAATGAAGAAAGTAGTATGTCCACTATCACCAAAAGGAGTTTGAACAACCCAGTCATGACCTAGTTTATCACCTTTCTTTTCTAAATCTTTATAACTACTAATTTTGGTTAAAACGTTTGGTACACAAGGTACTCCAGCTTTTTCGGCAACACGATTGGTGATTACTTTATTATCTAAATCGTTTCTCAATTTAGCAGTTGGAAATGCTACATCTAAACCAATTTTCTTGGCTAATTTCTCGGTCTTTTCATCAAACATCAAGAAAAGCGCTTTGCCTTTGTTTTTTCCTTTTGCTCTACTTTGAATGTAATCGACTACCTGCTTGTGTTCAAGCATATAATTATTGATATCCTCAATACTTTGAAATTCATCATGTGGAATTTCATCTGGAGAGAACACATTTGGGTGCTGACCATCAAAACATTCTATATAACAAATGAACTTAAATCCTTTTACCCATTCATCGGCTCCCAATAAGTTGAAATTAGTAGCACTAATGAAATAGATTGGAGTTTCATTTTTATAGAAAAACCTTCGGATATCTGAAATACCTTTTAACGGTTTAGTGCGTTCATTTACCTTTTTAGAAATTTTCTTTTTAGCGGCCATAGTGTGTTTTTTAAGAAGCTAAAAAGTACAAAATTTTGACTACTCGAATTAATTTGTTAGGGCATAAATATTTTATTCTGGTTTGTTATTGGTAAGAGTTGGTCTAAGTGTCAATTATTATTCAAAGAGGCTTAATCTAGCGATGCACAATCCCTAAAATATCTTGTTCAGTTTGATATATTATTGGTTTTATTGAGGTCGATTTTTGAACTTTAGAAGTATTTAAAAGTGCTGCTATGTTTTCATTGACTTCGTCAACACCAATGAGTTGCATGCAGATGTTATTGCCATTACAAGGTGCAATTTCAAAATCGTGAACACATGGACTACAATAAGTGTTCTTGTAAATTACATGTGCGTTATCACTCCTGCCGTATTGATCTGGTGAGCAAGGTCCAAATAAACAAATCACTTCTTTTTTTAATGCAAAAGCCAAATGCATTGGTCCAGTGTCGTTTGTGATTATTATTTCAGCACTGTCGATTAATGCAATAACCTCTGATATCGAAGTTTTACCAGCTGTACTTATTAATCTTGTGTCATTGATTATTGTCGAAATTGATTCGGTATATTCTTGTTCGGCTTTGCTGCCAATAAGGAAGATATCGTAGTCGGAAAATTCATTGAGTGTTTTACGTATAATTTGGATAAAATTGTTTGAATCCCAGCGGCGTTCTAATCTAAGATCTGATGAGTTGGGATTGATAACCAAATATTTTCTAGTATGAGAAAAGGGTTTTTGAATTGATTTTTTCAAAGGATATAATTCTTGATATTCATCATTACAGCCTATAAGCTTAGCCATTTGTAAGTAAACATTTGAAATGGGCACCTTGGGGTTGAAAAACATCATGTGGGTATAAATTCCCATTCTAAAGGAACTTGAACGCAAGTAAAAGCCAACTCGATTAGTGGATAATGAGAACAGGGTGAAAAGAGTAGAGAAGTCAGAATAAATTTCTAAATCAAAATAGACTCCTGGGCGCTTTTTAATTAATTGATAAAGTGCTAAAATATTGGAAGTTATAAAATTGATTAAACTGCTTTCATCAATCGTTATGATGGTATCAATATGATTAATTTTTTCAAGAATTGATCGATTTGCTTTGGTGCTAACAAAAACTAATTCAGAATTAGGATGTTGAACTTTTACAGCAGCAAGCAGCGGTGTAGCTTGTATAATACTGCCCATTCCTTTGAATTTGCATACCGCTATTGTTTGATATTCTCTTTTTAAATCATGATTGATGGAAAGTATTTGCCCTAAGGCTCTTACTATGAAATTCAATGAGAATGCTATCGGCTTAGCGATAAAGGAATCAAGGAATATTTGATGCTTAATATTCATTTCTAATATCTTGATAGAAGTTTAAAGCACCAATTGAAAATGCTTCATTTTTAGGAACTCTGATATGCGATACGGAAGTATTAAACCAACCCCAGTGATTGCTTATTGGAACTATATAATGCAATTGATTTGGTGTGATATCGAAATAGGTGGTACCTAAATAAATTGAGTCATTAAACACATCAATTTTAAATTGATCGTCCCAATTCACTTGACCAAGCTCAACTTTGATTAGGACTCGTTCTTTGTTTCTAATCTCCTGTCCAATATTGAATTCAATAAATTGATCGCTGGTCTGATTAACTTCTGCATTTTTTAGGAGAACTATTTTGTCATTTATATTCTCGTTGTAATAGGTATTTAGAAAACGCGCAATCTGTCCGTATTGATATGTTTTTGCTTTTGGTATTGCCTGAGCTTTCAGAGTATCTCTGCTTACTATTTTCTTAGATTTCGATATCCAAATTGCCCTGTTGTTAATTATCTGATAAGGTTGATAGTTTTTGTGAATGAATTCGATAATCATATTTTGGCGCATGGCATTGTGTATGCCATCTGTAGCATCCCACCATGATACAGGATAATTTGAATAAATAACCACAGGTATCTTAGCGGTATCTAATTGATTTAATTGTTCATTTTGTAAGTACTCGTCTATGGTGTTTTGTAGATTTTGACAGAAATACGATGGAACCTCTCGCTGGCAATAGTAGTAGAGCATTGGAGAATTTGAAAAATCATAAAACGTTTGTTGTTCTGTCAAATTTTCATCTAAAAACATTTTAAAATCAGTGTGATTTTCATCTGCAAAAGGAGAGGTATTTAAAATTCTTCCTTCAAATTTTTCATTGAATTGATTATCCAGATTGGCAATAGAAGATTTTTCTAAGAAGGTATTAAGGGTTGTTCTGTCTTTACCGATTGAGTAATATTTTAAACCGAAAATAGAGAAGAACCCGATAAGAAAAAGCTGTAAGAAAACAGCGTTTTTTCCTTTTTGCTGAATAAGGCTAATGACAAATAAAGAGATCCCAAGAAACAGAGTTGAGATTAAATAGAAATCTTGTTTCTCCATAAACCCATGTCGCACAAGGCCGCGTTGGAAATTGAATAAATAAATCAATAATAGAAATAGGGTTGTGCTCAAAAGAAACTTTTCATTCCTAGAGGGATTGGAACGCAATCTAACAGAGGCAAGTATTATTAATCCAATACTCAGTAAAGGAAAAATTACATGGTGCAGAAAGTATTGTTGGTTAAATTCATAGGCTAAACTGGATAATCCATGCGCTTGTCCGCCGGAGAAGTAATGCAAAGCAATTGATATGTTTCCAAAAATATATTCTTGGGACGTGAGCAGAGCTAAGACGAACAATATTGAAATTACAAATGCTGAAAAAAGTACAGTTGACTTTAGAAGATTTGGAATCTTAATTTTTTCCGTTTGCGTAAATAGTATTATCGGAATGAAAAATACTACTGCAGATACAGTTGCGACTCCCGTGTCTAATCTCCAAAAACAGATTGCAGACAGTATTAAAAATAACAAAAAGTAATTTTTTACAGATTGATTAGCGGCTAGTTTATCAATATGAAAGAAAGCAATAATACCCATGAATAAGTAGGTGTTGAAAAGCTCAGGAACTAAAGGAAACGTCAGAATGAATACGAAAGCAATTAAATCGGAACGAAATAATTTCTTTAGAAAAAAATAGATAATGAAATAGAGTACTATGGAATTAAAGAACTCGTATATCATAAATTCTAAAGTTCCAGAGTAACCAAAAATTAGATGATAGATTATTCCATACCACTGTTCAGAAAACATATGTGAGGAAAGAAAATCAACAAAAGGAATTTCATGAAATTTAAAAATGCGCAGTTGAGAAACAGCGGGGTTGGCTAACTCAAATAGTTCATGAGGTTGCTCCATAAATGGAAGAAAATCAATCAGTAAAACAAAGGTTGCAATCGCAGAAGGAATAAAGAAATAGGAAAATAGTTTTTGTGTTGGAATGTGTGATTTTTTAATCGATAAATAGGTATTCCAAACGATTAAGCACCCGGCGATTAGTCCGATGAAAACCGATTTATAAGAAGTGTTTATTCCAGTTTCTATTTTTTGATAAAAAAGGAACTCAACAGAAAAGAAGATAAGAAGGGGTACTAGAAAAAGTGGAAGTAAACGAGTGAAAAATGAATTAGATTCAATTTTAAAGAATCGATTTAACATATAATGGAGAGCAATAAAAGCTGTGAAAACGAGCGCAAATGAGGTGATCCCATTTTTAATTATTTCATCTGTAGAATTAGTTAGAAATAATACGATTCCGTTAACGATTAAACTTAAAACTAGTAATCGTAAAAGTAGAGTCGGCTGGACATAATATCGAGGAATAATCTTTTGCTGTTGAAGCAGGAAAAGAACATAACAAGCACAAAGAATAAAAGCAACAAGCTGAATAACACTTAAGAATTCAATACCATATAAGTGAGCTAGGATCAAAACTGAACCAATACCAGCACCGTTTTTCAGAAAAAGCCATTGGTTTAAACTGAACTGAGTATGTCTGGCCACTTTTGATTGCAACAGATACAATCCAATAAGTAGGATCGTGAACCCGAATAAAACGGTGTAGAATAGTTTAATTCGTTTAGAAATATCAATTCCGTTTGCACTTGCTTCACTAATAGTTATGTGCGAGATTTCATCCAGAATGAAATTAGAATTTCCAAAAAGATGTAATAGAATGAATAATGATGCAAAAAGAGAAGTGAAAACCAATTCACTTTTCTTTAATCCTATAAATTCAGTGCTAAAAATCATATCTCGCTACTTGAGCGCTTATACTTTTTGCTTTTCTTTAAGTTTTCTTTCCAGCACGAAGTCATTGAAAACTTGTAGACCAAGATCGGGTTGAAAACCGTGAATTTCTTTTACATCTAAAGCAATCATAAACTCAAGAATATCTTCACTAATTACTTGTCCTGGAACTAGTACTGGAAATCCTGGAGGATAAGGAATAACAAAAGCACAAGACACGATGGTTTTTCCTTTTTTAACCTGCTCCAAACATTCTTCCAATGAAATGAAATCATAATTTTCTTCGTCGTATGCCAAATAATATGCGCTTCTTATATCTCCACCAGGAACATCTTCCTTATGTCTGAATGCCTTGTGAAAAGCGCTAAAATCAGGTAGAGAGGGATAATCTTCGCACAAACTTTTTATTTGAACTTGACGAATGGTTGCTTCAGTTTTTGTCCAGCTTCTGGTTTCTTCATCAAGTTCTTTAGAAATTTGAAGCAATACAGAAATTAAATAGGCAATACTTCCTCTTCGCGTTCCGATATTAGTCATGAATAAAACTGAATTTCTTGACGTTTTATTAATTTGGATATTGAATTTATCCATCAGGAATCGATTTTTGAAGGTATCGCCATCAACTCCCGTCCTTCCAATATGCAAGTTGATTTTTGTTGGATCTAAAACGAATTCATCTTCACCCCAGGCTTTTTCTAACCGATTCCAGCCCTTTTTTGGATCATAATATCCATTAAGACCAGATTTACGGAATTCTTCAGGTATAAAATCTTGAACGGTCAATACATCAAAGTACTTTTTTAGTTGAGGATTATCATTGATCTTAGCACGTAGAATCATGCTTAATTCAATGCACTTTTCAACCATTTCGAAACCTTCAAACTGAACTTGACGACGACCAACGTCTAATGAAGCTAATATTTGATAATTAGCTGATGTCGAGGTATGTGTCATATAGGCTTCTAGGAAAGCATCCTTCTTTTTAGGGAAATCTTCATCGTAAACATGAATCATAGAACCTTGACGAAAGCTAGAAAGTGTTTTGTGAGTAGACTGTGTAGAATAAGCTCGCACAACTACTTTTTCTGGATCTGGCATAATAGAAACCTCACCTTCTTGTAAGGTCTTCTTGTATGCAATATATTGATCTTTATATGTTTTCGAAGCATATCGATAGTGCAGCTTTCGTGCAACATACATTGCAGTACGTTTCTTATAAGTATGGGTAAACGCGGCAAAACCGAACCAAGCTTCATCCCACAAGAAAACCATATCTGGTTTTATGGCAAGAACCTCTTGCATTAACTTCTCTACATTGTAAACCAGTCCATCGAAGGTGCAATTTGTAAGTACCAACATTTTTACTTGATCCAAAACACCCTTATCCTTCATGAGCATCAGTTTTGCTTTGATTTCGCGCAAAGGAACTGCTCCGTACATGCTGTATTTTTCGATTGGATAAGAATCCAAATAAACTGGAAACCCACCAGATAATACTTGTGAATAATGATGACTTTTATGACAATCTCTATCAATTAGCACATAATCGCCAGGTTTAACTATAGCTTGTTGAACTATTTTATTGGCTGTACTTGTCCCATTAGTAACAAAGTAGGTATTCTTGGATCCAAAGGCTTTAGCTGCCATTTCCTGAGCCTTTTTTAATGGCCCTGTTGGTTGCAATAAACTATCTAATCCACCTGTAGTTGCTGATGTTTCTGCTAAGAATAAATTTCTACCATAAAACTCACCAAAATCTTGAATCCAAAAACTTTTATATACTGAATTACCCCTAGAAATGGGCATTGCATGAAATACGGAAGTAGGTTGCTGAGAGTATTTTACTAATGCAGAGAAAAACGGAGTTTCGTAGCGTTCTTCCAAACCATGATGAATACTCAAATGCAGTTCTTGCAAGTCTTCTTGTCGATAAAATATTTTTCTGAACGTTGAAACTACTTCATCGTCTAAATCAAGTAGAGAATGGTTGGTTACGTAATATATGTCAATCTCGGGTCTAAATTTTTTGATAGACCAGGCAAGATAAGTTGCCAAATGTTCGTGATCTAATTCGTCGTAATCTAGTCCAGTAAGCGATGAAATAAAAGGTCGAAGTAACTTCAGTTTATTGGTTGATTTTGCAATAATGTCAAAACGAATTACAACTACTTGAATGTTGTAATTGAATAACATTGCAATTATTGCATCTTCAAAGCTTCTAGCAAAAACTGGATTATAGACAAACTGATCTTTGGGTTCTCTAAGTTTCCCTAAATTTTCTTGAAGTTCATGCTCTTCTTCAAGATTTATATTGTCTACAAAGAGTGTTTCAAAGTAGTGTTGATTGTTATTTAATTCAGAAACGTCACCTTCATCTTCAAATAGATCTAAATCTTTTTGGTGACCGGGGTTAAATCGATAAGACTCGCTAATCAAATGCCTTGAAAAACGCGCTGTTTTCTCATACATTGCTGAGGTATCACCTTTTCTTAGAAGTGATTTTAGTTCTGAAATCTGCTGCCAACCCGGAAAAGCCCAATAGCGTTCCATAATCATCAGGTCGGCTAAAATTTCATTTGCCCGAGTTGTTAGCTCTTCTGTATTTTCAATCTTAGATCGCTTTAGTTTGCTTGTTACTTCTTTTAGATCGCCCCAACGCTCAAATCGCAGCTGTCCTATTGTGTAATAAGTCTTGTCTTTTAATCGTAAGTCGCTATCTATTTTTTTTTCTACGTCCATTATTTATCAAGTTCATCTGCTGGGTGCTGCTCTAATACTGTCAAGCTTGGTGTTCTGGTTTTTTGTTTAGGCTTTAGTAAAGGACCTAATGAGTCCAAAAAAGGTAGCTTTTTATCTTTATCGTAGATATCAAAAATGGTTTTATGGTCCCTAAACGATTTTAACGTTTGTCCTAATCTTAGAACGCCCCTCTCTCGGCTACTTCTTACCCTATCCATATCAATTTCAATGGGTATAAACTCAGGGCCTGTGCTCGCCTGATAAATGATTCTACCATCAGGGCCACAAACAATCGAACGTCCAGTTCCACCATCGGCTAAACCATTAATATCAATTACAAAACATTGGTTTATAGCCGCAGTTGCCTGAGCATTTGCCAACTCAATATCTCTATCAATGGTACCCGTAAGTGAAGGATGTAGAATTACTTCTACGCCATTAACAGCAAGTGTTCTTGATGTTTCAGGAAACCACATATCGTAACAAATAGACATTCCAAAACGGCCCACTTCAGGTATGTCGAAAATCATAAACTCTTCACCATTTGCAACTCCTTCTTCATAAGGTAGAAAAGGAAACATTTTATCATAACGTCCAATCACTTCTCCTTCAGGATTAATAACTGAAGCTGTATTGTAAATTTTGCCATGCTTCTTTTGGAACATAGAACCAGGTATAAGCCAAACACCGTGTTTTTTAGCCATTTCTCTAAACTCATCTTCAATAGTATTTGGAAAATCTATTGCATTGCGTGTTAGAGGGCCAAAAGGAGCAAGCTCTGAGAATAATACCATATCTACCCATGGGTAGATTGACATCAAAACATCAAGTTTATGTTTCATCATGGCAACGTTACTGGTCCCAGCATTTACCCTCATTTGTATTCCCGCAATTGAAAATGGTGTCATATATTAGTTTACTATTTTAAATAATTAAATAAATGTTCAAAAGTGTAACGTGAAAATTTTAAAAGGAGTGGTTTCTTCTTAAACCTTCGTGCAAAAAAGTAATAAATTTTTCAAGAATGAACTACTTTTTTTATTTTTTCTTCACAGATTATCTCATATCAGTTATTGGGGGCTCTGTTTTCACGAATTCATTTGCCAGCATTACACTAAGTCCTCTTACCGCTCCAATTTTATCAAACTTAGTTTGCAATCAAATTTCCGCAATTCAAAATGAGATGATCACGATTTCCTGTTCACTTATTAGTGCCGATACTTTTCAATCGAGAATATTGTAACAGCGTAATTAATGAGCGTGTATTTCGGCTGGAGTAATACGTTTCCGCTATTGAATTAGTTTTGTGAAATGTTCGCTGGACTATTTTTTAATAGCGGTTGAGTCGCCATAGTTATACAAACTTATAGGTACCAAGAACATTTTTATTAAATGGGTATTTACACTTTCATTTCTGCAGATTGCATTTTTTGCAAATGCGTTGAGCGAAAAAAGAGTTGACTCACTGACACATATTACAAAAATTGATATTCCTGTAAACCAAGTATTGAAAATCAGGAAGATTGCAAAGATGAGTTACAACGGATGAGGAAAATTGATACGCAGGGTGTAATTAAAGGAGAGCCTTGGATGTTTAAAAGTGAACAGTAGATTGCTTTTGGGAAAACCTAATTTATAGCAATAAAAAAAGCCCGTTGGAAATCAACGGGCTTTTTATTTACGGACAGTTGTAATTAATTTTTTACTGCATTTTCTATCTCGTCTTCAATAATATCAAGTCCTTGGTTTAGTAATTTATTGCTAATCGTCAGTGGACACAATATTCGAATGTTATTTTTATAAGTTCCAGCACTAATAATGATAAGATTTTGGTCTGCACAACCTTTTACTATTTTACCACACAACTCTCCATCAGGTTGACGCGGATCTCCGTTTTTTACGAATTCAATTGCCATCATTGCACCTAAACCTCTCACGTCTCCAATTTGGGGGAACTTAGCTTGCATTTCTTCGAATCGAGAACGAATAATATTGCCAACTTCAATTCCACGTTCGTTTAAGTTTATGTCTTTAATGTATTGAATAGTTGCTAAGGAAGCGACACATGCAAGCGGATTACCAATATAAGTTCCCCCAATAGTTCCTGGTGCAGCAGCATCCATTACTTCAGCCTTTCCTATAACGGTTCCAATTGGCATTCCAGAACCCATTGATTTTGCCCAAGTTGATAGGTCAGGAGTGACGTTGTAATAATCCATAGCCCCCCAAGAACCTGTACGAGCAAATCCTGTTTGAACTTCATCAAAGATTAACATTATACCATGTTCGTCGCAAAACGCTCTTAATCCTTCTATATATGCCTGTGGAGCAACTGTAAACCCTCCTTCGCCTTGAACCAGTTCAATGATAATTGCCGCAACATTTTTAGGATCGACTAAATTTTTTCCAGCTTCATGCAATCTTTTTAATTCTTGCTCTACGTATTCCTCTTCAGTTAGCCCATTGCTGTAGCGATAAGTATTAGGGAATGGTAGGCGATAAACTTCAGAAGCAAATGGACCACAGTTTAGTTTATAATCTATTTTAGATGTTAATGTCATAGCCATTAACGTACGACCATGAAAAGCACCAGTAAAACATATCACAGCGTCTCTTTTGGTAGCTTGTTTTGCAATTTTGATTGCATTTTCAACTGCCTCAGCTCCGGTAGAGACGAGCATTGCTTTGGTTTTTTTACCATGCGGCAAAACTTCACAAAGCTTTTCGCAAAGTTCAATATAGGGTTCGTAGGTAACTACGTTAAAGCTAGTATGAATGTATTTTGCAGCTTGTTCTTGAATTGCCTTAACAACAGGCTCTGGACAATGTCCAGCATTAACTACACCAATTCCGCCAGCAAAATCTATCCATTCATTTCCATCAATATCAGTAATGGTTGCATCTTTTGCAGAAGCAACAGTTGCAGTATTGAAAATACTAATTCCGTTGGCAACAATGTTTTTTCTTCTTTCGAGTAATTCTACACTCTTTTTCATGCTCGATACCTACGGATTAGTAATAATAAAAATCAGGCCGCAATATTACAGTTAACTGAGTCTTTTTTATTCTATTTATAAAAAATATCTGTCACCATTTTTTGCAATGTGATATCCATTTTTTATAACGAGTTGATATTGAATGGAAGTTCTATCTAGCAAAGGATTCGTATGATTCATATGAATGAAAATAATCTTCTTTTTTAGGGCTTCAGAAAGCGTATCAAAACGCTGCATTGATTCCTTTACAAATGGGTGTGGGATTTCACTCATTTTTCTGCCCGGAATTTCTGTTTCATCGTAAAATGTAGCATCCAAAAAAGCATAATCTACTTTGGCAATAAATTCATTGATATTGCGGTTCCATTTTTTCCATTTATCAATGTCTGGAATAAATAATGCCGTTTTGCTTGGACCTGAAATTAGGAAGCCTGCAGTTTCTGAAAATTCATCTCGATGAGGAATTGAAATGGGTGTTATTCTAATTTTAGCATTCAATTGAATCACTGAGTCTGATTTTAGTTGCTTTAATTCTATGTTTTTCAAATCGACCAATTGGCTCCAAGGGCCGTTTGATTCAATGAATGATTTCATACGAGGAAGTACATAAACAGAAACGTTTTTGGAATTCATAACTTCTCTTCCAAGAAACATTAATCCTGTATAATGACCTATGTGTGCGTGGGTTAAGAAAATGCCGTTTGGTGTTTTGGAAGTTGAGCCTATTTCTTTTTGAAGAACCTGCATTTGAAAAGGTAGGTCAGGTGTGGCCTCGAATAGCCATGTTTGATTTGTTTTAGTAGAAACTAAACCAAGTGAAACTACTTTGCGGTCAGATTTTCCTGCTAAGAACAATACTCTGCAACATTCCTTTTGGCAACCAGTATGTGGTGATCCTCCGTCTTGTGTCGTCCCAAGAATTTGAAGATAAACTCCCAGTTTAGATTCTTGTACATCTACATTTTCAATAACTTTTTGTTGGGTTGTCTCTTTTCGTCCGCAAGAGAGAAACATTAAAACTACTATCAGGCTAAAAACTAATCTCATTCATAAAAGATAAAAATAAATCCCTAATAATGGGGCTTTTAAATTTTTAAACTAAAATCTATTTTCCAGCTACAATTGTTTTGTACTAAGTAGTAAACAATCTAGCCTTTAAAGTAGTCATATTTAGCGATATGGTTAATGTTTCCCTTGGTACAATCTAACTTCCCCTTTGCTTAGCAGCTTCTTTAATAGCAGAATTTCCGTTTAGGTGAAAAACGCCAAAAACAATTCCTGTTTAAGATTTACCAAATTCTCACTAATTGGAGTATTTGATAATGCCATTGTTATAGTTGCTGAGCAAGTTGATAAAAGCTCAGGTGCTATGATTTAACCGAATAAAGGTTTAATTTTCTTCATAGTATCTTGATTAATTATCGTAAACAGTTGTTCTAATTGCTGGGAACATCGAAATTATTTTTTGTGTGTGATAAACAGCTCCAATAGCTGTTATCCCACCATTTTCTGCAGCAGCTTTTACACTAAAGTCTGAATTATCAATAATTTTGGTTTTTGCTTACCCTTCGTTACTTCCAATAGGAGCAAAAATCAGCTTGTATTGCCGATCAATTATACATTAGGAACATAATAGAATCGGCAACCATTAGAAATTTAATTTTACATTCTTTATTTAGTTAAACAATGAATTAATATATATCAAGTATTTTTCTTTAACTAAAATTAATAGTAGTCAAAAAGAACTAACACTTTTCGTGTAATACCACTCAATCACCTCGTATTTTTGTATCCATGAGTAGCATTTTTGAAATAATAGGTTTAGTGTTATTGGCGTCGATTAAATTCCTTTTTGCTCCCTCGACAACTTATGCCTTAGGCTATACTTTTTGGCAAACCATTGTGATTTCCCTTATTGGCGCTTGGTTCGGTGTATTCGTGTTTTATTATGCAGGAGGTTGGGTTTTTGATTGGTGGTCAAAAATTTCTAAACCAAGTGATAAGAAATTTTCTAAAAAGAATAGAATCATAGTTTGGTTTAAGAATGATTTTGGACTCATAGGAATAACTCTAGTGTTGGGATTCGCTTCTATTCCAATCGTTAGTTTATTGGCGGCCAAATATTTCCGTCATTTACCGATAACAATTTATGCTTTACTGGCTTCTACGGTAGTTTGGGCGTTTTTATTGACAGGGATTTCTGTTTGGTTGATACCCTTTATTAAAGGGGCTTTTTAACTATTAGACTGATCCTTTAACCGATACTTGTTTATTAAAATCATAGTGAGATTTTGAACTCGCAAATGAACACAGCTTCTAATAGGCAGAACAGTTACCATTATTAACTTTATTAATGTACAAATTGTTCTTTGGTTCATAGAACTCTTACATTATCAAAAGTAATTTTGGTTTCGTAACAAATACCACTTTATGTTTTTAAGGTTAAAACGAGTTGAAAAATCGTTCTCTAGTAATAAAATCACAAAAGCGCTAAAGCCTCTTTCTGTTTCAATTGAAAAAGGTCAGCATATTTTCATTATTGGGGAAACAGGAAGTGGGAAAAGTACGCTGCTTCGATGTCTTGCTGGAATGTATGATATTGATGGAGGAGAGATAATTATTGAAGGAAAAAGTTTAGGAGGACCAGCGGTTAATTTAATTCCAGGGCATAAAGATATTCGTCTGGTGGAGCAGGACTTTAGTTTAAAGAAATTCAATACGATTTATCAGAATCTGGAAATGGCTGTTGATCCAACGGTATTAGTTAAAGAAAGGAGTAAGCGCATTAAGAAAATGCTGGATCTTTTTGGTCTACATAGAATGAAAAATAAACTGTCTACCGAACTTTCTGGAGGTCAACAGCAACGAGTGGCACTTGCTGTTGCACTTATAGAGTTGCCGAAACTATTATTGCTTGATGAGCCTTTTGCTCATTTTGATCCACAACTAAAAAGCAGAATTTTTGAATATTTGAAAATTCAAATTAAAGAGCAGAAAGTAACTGTAGTTACTGTTACACATGATTTTAGAGAAACCTTAAAACACGCAAATAAAGTCCTTGTTCTTAACAAAGGAAAAAAGTTGCAATATGAAAAGGTAGATGTCATTTACCATCAACCTAAAGATATATACACAGCTGGACTATTGGGTGAGTTCAATGTGATCACCTTTACAGAATCGAAATGGCTAGTTCGTCCAGAAGAATTGAGTTTCTCCGCTACCAAAACAATCGAAAAGGTAAAGATTGAAAGCATTGAATTTTGTGGATATTATTTTGAAGTAGTCGTTACAAATAAGAACGGTGACCGACTTGTGGTTATTGAAAGTAATACTGATGCTCTCGAGCTAGGTGCTGAAGTTTACCTAAATCCGACTGAATTAACTCGAAAATTAGACACTAAAGAAAATCTTGTTTATGATGAATCATTTGATAGAAGAGTGGAAGTCGTTTCTGGAACTAGAAATTGAAAGTGAATACTTTCAGCAATTGGAGGTTGCTGTTAAGAAAGAATATCATGGAAAGTGCATTTATCCGCCTCAAGAGGATGTTTTTAATGCCTTCAATTATTGCTCACTGGATCAGCTTAAAGTTGTGTTAATTGGCCAAGATCCTTATCATGGAAAAGGTCAAGCAAATGGTTTGTGTTTTTCCGTTAAGTCAGATCAAAAGTTCCCACCGTCGCTCAAGAATATTTTCAAAGAATTGAAAGCTGATTTGACAATTGAACCTGAAAACGGTGATTTGAGTCACTGGGCAAAACAAGGTATGTTGATGTTAAATACCGTGCTTACTGTTAGAGAAGGGCAAGCTAATAGTCACGCTGGTATTGGTTGGGAAAAGTTTACAAGGGCTGTAATAAAAAAGATTGCAGAAGAAAAAAATGGTGTGGTTTTTATGCTTTGGGGAGGGCAAGCTCAAAAGTTCGAGAAATTAATTGATTCAAATAAGCATTGCATTCTAAAAAGCGGGCATCCTTCTCCTTTAAGCGCTAATAGAGGCTTCTGGTTTGGAAATAATCACTTTAGTCACACGAATATTTACTTAAAAAGTGCTGGGAAACTAGAAATTGCTTGGTGACCTAATTATTAACCTTCAAAAACTGCGGAGTTGAAAAAGCAAATTGGTAATTTCGAAATACGACCAATATTTCTAAAAGATAATGAGTCTATAAAGGCAATTGTTTTATCGACATTGAAGGAGCATGGGGCAACAGGAGAAGGCTTTGCTTCATCTGACCCCGAGCTTAATCAAATGTTTCAGGCGTATCAAGCTCCCAAAACAAAGTATTTCGTACTTCTACAAAACAATGAAGTGATAGGAGGAGCGGGCATCGGACCACTATTGAATGCTTCAAAAGAGTGGTGTGAACTTCAAAAAATGTATTTCCTACCTATTGCTCGTGGCAAAGGATTAGGTGTGCAGCTTATGAATTTATGTTTAGAAGCAGCTCAAGAATTCGGCTATAAATATTGCTATTTGGAAACTCTTGATAATATGCAAATTGCTCAATCTTTATATAATAAGGTTGGATTTATACAGGTAGAAAATAGGAGAGGAGGAACTGGTCATTCTGGCTGTCCAGTTTTTATGGAGCTTGAATTGTAGCGGTTATCTTAATTTGATTTAAAACAAAAAAATACCGTTTCGATAGGGCTTTTAAATAAGTTTGGAATTGAATTATTTACTGATCGTAATTCTCTCCACAGCTATAGTTCTTTCCCCTTTAATTCTTAATATGTACATGGCGCTTTCTAGATTCTCCA
The DNA here is from genome assembly GCA_913020435.1 of uncultured Flavobacteriales bacterium. Lineage (GTDB taxonomy): Bacteria > Bacteroidota > Bacteroidia > Flavobacteriales_G > Salibacteraceae > UBA6770. Next base: position 198,175 of record CAJVZZ010000001.1, read on the forward strand.
GAGAGATTTTAGAACGTAATGTTTGTCCAATAAGAACTTCAGTTGAAGAATAAACAACTTGACCATTTGCAGAAATTACATCAATGTTCACCTTCGTTTCATTAATGTTATTCAACTTTATTGTGAAGCTACCATCTGAAGGGTTTGGGTATATCGAAACTTCAACATTCGAGTTGTAAGTATCTATACTGGCACATTTTTCATCGTAAACAACATCGGCAGAATCTTTAGCAGAGCAATTTGCAGTACCAGAGTTATCGGTTACAGTAATAGTAACTTTTCCTGTTGTTGTAACTGAAATTGAATCATCTGTTGAACCTGTGCTCCATAAGAAACTTATTCCTGAAATATCAGTTTTAACTACAGGAATTGCTTTGCCACAGCCAGTTAAAGTTCCAGTGATTTTAAATACTGGAGCTGCTTCAATCGAAATATTTGCTGTTGCAGTATCTGCACAATTAGCATTTGTTGCGATATAGGAAATAGCATTGTTACCTATCATGCCAATACTTGGGTCAAAATTAGAGCCAGTTATACCAGTTCCAGAATATGTTCCACCAGCTGGAGAACCTTCAGTTAGTATTCTTGCATTGCCGTTGTTGCAAAATGCTGCAATGGCAGAGATAGCTGAAGTTGGAGCGGCAAAGACTTCAATAGATTGTTTTGCTGTATTTGAACAATTGTTAGCATCAGTAAATACATAACTAATTGTATCAATACCAGCACCAGCAAGTACGGAGTTAAATGCCCCATTAATTACAGAGGTGCCTGAATATGCACCACCTAATGGAGTACCACCTGCAAGCATTAAGCTACCAGCATTTTCGCAAATAGCAGATAACACCGATATAGAAACTACCGGAAGGCCATTAACTGTAACAGTTTGCATTACAGTATCTATACAACCGTCTCTATTTTCGAATACATAAGTAAGCGTATCTGTTGTAACCATAACTGGAGTATAGTTTCCTGCACTTACACTGTTACCGATATAAGTTCCTCCGAATGGAGCACCTTGATTTAATGAAACAGTATTACCACCAATACAAACATCAGCAATTGAAACAAATGAAGCCTGCGTAACAGAGTCCACTCTTATAAAACCCGTTGAAACATTTGTACAATTATTTGCATCTGTGTAGGTATATGTTACGGTATCCAGTCCTGCAGTCAAAGGCCTTAAAATTGAGTCTAGAACTCCATTAATTCTGTAAGTTCCACCTATTGGAGCACCACCAGAAATTTTAATAACCGTATCATTCAAACAAATACTTGCAGGAGTAGTTATCCTCGTAATAGGTAATGCATTAATTGTAACTAATATCATAGAGCTATCCGAACAATTGTTTAGGTCTGTATACTTATAAACTACAATATTGTTTCCTACTGATCCAGAGCTTGGGACAAAAAGGCCGAAATTGATGGCTGTTCCACTATAAGTTCCACCAGTTGGCGCAGCATAAGCTGGGGTAAATGCACTTGAACCTTCGCATATACTAGGTATATTAGAAGTAACGATAATAGGAATAGTATCTATTGTGATACCCGTAACTTCAGCCGTGTCGTTTAAGTTGTTTTGATCTGAAGAAAGTGTGGTGTAAGAAATTAAATTAAAAGTGCCTCCAGAAAGTATATTAAAAGTTCCAATTACGACTGTGTCTGCTGCTCCTCCAGCTAAAGAAGTAATGGTTGAAGAAAGAGTTGTGGTTACTCCACCCGTAATATCTACATTAATTCCAATACTGGTTTGCGTGCCTGATCCAAAGTTTGCCACTGCAACTTTTACTTGAGTAGAATCATTTCCACATCCATTTATAGGATCTAAAATGGCTGTAACGCCTATATCATTTGTTTGACAATAACATGAGGTATAGCTAAAAATGACGGTTACCAACATTATACTAATCGTTAGAAATTTTCTCATTTATTTTAGTGTTAGTATTTTCCTTTTTAGGAACCTTACGAAAGTAATAAGACTGAATTATTATAAGTAACGGTTTTAGTTTTAAAAAGAAACAGCCCTAGATAGGGCTGTTTCTTTTATATAGATATTTGATAATCTTTTTATCTAGCAATAATTAATGTAGAACTGATTTGTTCTCCATTTATGCTAATTAACAGAGAATAGGTTCCATTAGCAATATCGTGAATGTTTAATTGCATGTCATTCGATTTAAAATCAACGATTTTAGTTTCATTTCTTACCATTTGGCCTGTTCCAGAAACTATTCTCAGATTTACTCGAGTTGAATTACTAATTCCTTTCAAGTTTATTTTCACATAATTTGAAGCTGGGTTAGGATAGGTGCTCACTACAATGCCTGAACGTTCCATGATTCCCACGCAAGTTTCTTCATAACTAACGTTTATTGAATCTCTGCTAGAGCAAACTGCCTGAGTAACAGGATCAGTAACTTTAACCCAAGCGATTCCATTTTGTTTCATTTCAGTACTATCTCCAGTTGCACCATTACTCCATAAGTAGTTCATTCCAGAAATTGTTGTTTTTAAAACGGGTGCTTCTTCTGAACCGCAGCCTACTGTATCTCCAGTTATTTTGAATTTTGGAAAATCTTCAATTTCTATGTTGTTCGTAACGGTGTCAGAACAATTGTCTGCGTTAGTGTAAGTATAGAAAATTGCGTGATTGCCTATACCAGCAGCAATTGGATTAAAATTAGAAGTGTCTACACTTGCTCCAAAATAAGAGCCACCAGTAGGTGAGCCTTCTGATAGAACACGCTGTCCTCCATTAATACACCAGAAACCTAATGGACTTAGAAGTGCATTAGGAGCTGCTAAAACTGCAATTTGCCCTAAAGCAGAATCAGTACAACCATTTACATCTGAATAGGAGTATGTAAATGATTTGTTTCCGATTGAAGTAGTGAAGGGATTGAAAATATTAGTTGAAATAAAGCTGCCAGAATAAGTTCCTCCGACTGGCATACCGCCTGATAACTCTAAACTAGTATCATTTTCACAAATCTTCAGACTGCCTGAAAAACTTACGGATGGAGACTGGAATAAATCAAAAAACGCAGTGTCTATATTGATACAATTATTTTTGTCAGTAAAGGCATATGTAATAATATTTTGACCTAATGTGCCTTGCTTAGGGTCTAGAAAGTTATTGGTTACACTAGTTCCACCATATACGCCTCCAGTCGGAGTAGCAAACTTTAAAAGCAAAGTATCTGAATTTGTACATTGATTTACCACATTTGGAAAGTTTATAATTGGAATTGAATGAGCAGAAATATTAACCGTATCTGTAGAAGAGCAACCCACATTATCTGTCACTTTACAGAAGTAAAAACCTTGATTGGTCGCTGTTAAAGAAGCGGATTTACTTGAATCATTCCATAAATAGGTAGCATTTGCAGTTGAAGCATTCATTGTATAGTTGACGATACCTTTACAAAAAATAGTATCTGGACCTAAGTTAAATTGAGGACTAGGTAAGGTGTCGACAATCACCATTGCTCGTTCTGAAGGACAACTTTCTGCAGTAATTTTCCAATTGTAGAAAAAGTAATAAAACCCTGACAAATTGTTGATGGTTTGAGTAATCGACACAGAACCAGTGTTGCTTGTATATGGAAATACTGCCCCAGCACTATTTCTGTACATATTGCTTACTGAAGACCCAGAGGCGTCCAGTTTATATCCGTTTCCCGGGTTAATGATGAATCCTACACCTATTTCTATTGCAGATCCATTACCACTTACAAAAACAGTTTTTGTCTGTAATACTTGATTAGAAGCATTGAGCAGTCTAACTACCACATTTCCTGATGAGCCTGGGTATACTGTTACTGAATCTAGAGTAAACTTTGAGATCGCATTAAATACTAATCCTTCTGTAAAACTAGTAAAAGTTGCACCTGCTCCTATGCCGTTAGAAGAAGGTCCAAATAATGATTTAGAAAAACTGAATGTTTCTACATAAGCAGTATCTGGTTTTGTCACATTAATAAATTTCAAAGCACTGTCTGAAGAAATTATTGTGCTGCTAAAAGCATCACTATACCATCGGAAACCGGTGCTTCCATTTTTTGCAATAATCGTAGAATCTGTTCCCGAGCAAATAAGCACTCCAATCGGAACTGTTGGACTAGCAGGAGTCGCTGCAATTGTGATTGCTCCAAACTTAAGCGTGTCATTTTGTGGTTTTTCATCACCAGTTAATGCTGTAAAAGCATTGAAACTAATTGTACCACCATTTTTTAAACTGATATTACCAATTGAAATTGTATCGGTAGCTCCTGCAGATGAGGAAATTATGGTTTTAGAAATAGTTGTGTTTACAGAGCCTGTTACTTTTACATACACAGGAAAATTAGCTTGGGCTAATGCTCCATTATTTTTTATCACTACCTGAAATTTCATTGAATCAACACCACAGCTGCCGTTTATTGGATCAATTACATTGACCAATGACATTTCCTTTAATGGAGTTGTACCAATAAATATTTCTCCTATGTGAAAATCATAATCTTCAGAATCATCGGTAGGGCCATCTTGTGCTAAAAACCCAACTATTATTGCTGAACCTACATAGGAGGCTATTGAGAATTTGAATTCAGTTAGCGCACTGTCAATAGTTGTCCCTCCTTCAATAGCTCCTATAAAGTCCCATGTAATTCCACTGTTAGTTGAAACCATAACTTTTAAGCTATCATCAGATCCCATTGAAGCAGAGTTGCCATTATTCCAGTCAGTTATTGCTGCTGTAAATTTAATACTATCAGTTGCTTTAATAATGATTTTAGGACTTATTAGCCATTCTTCCCGGGTTCTTGTGTATAAATTAACACGCGCAGTTGTTTGTCCTAGATCAGCAGTTTGAGCAGCATTTGAACTTGTCCATGTAGAGGTGGTTCCTACAGGTATTGGCTTTCCTGAAGATTCATACCAACCAGATTGAACAGCGTTAAGGTTGGTTCCTGTAAAACCTGTAAATATTATTTTTTGAGGATTCGGAAAAGTTGTACTGAATGTAAATTTAGCTGGTTTAGAAGTATCATTACTGGAGCAAACTACTTTAATATAAATATCATAAGAAGTAGCAGAACTTAACCCCGTAATAAATGTATAACCACCTATAGCATTGGTGGTGTCTGTAACAGTAGTGCCATTTCCAGGAGTAAATCCGGGAGTTCCATATTCATATATGACAGTCTTTCCCGAACCAGTTTTAGAGTCGAAAACAATAAAATTATCCGTGCCAGAAGTTAAAGAATCGCGAATGTTACCCGGCGATTTACAAGTAGGTTCAGAAAAAGTGTATGTCCTTCCAGTATCTGGAGCTGTTGATAAATTAGCGGTTTCTACTGTTGATGAAGCCGTCGGATTTGTTCCAGTGCCGTTTAAAGACAAAAATGTACCAACTCCAGTGCTTGTTCCTGTAACTCCTATACTAGCTGTTGGATTGTTTGGGTTACTTGATTCAGGACGGTAAATAAACACTACTTTATTTGAGGTTTCGTAAAGTTTTACTTGGAAGGAAATTATTTCGTTTGATGCGGCATAATTCCATTCCCATTTTAACCATTCAATTGTAAAAATCCTATTTGGAGAAGTTCCACTCGTAAGGTAAGAAGCTTTTGAACCACTGGCTCTGCCGTCTAAATCATCCCAAAGTGGAGCAATGATTGCATCCCCAACGTTATCCAAATCGTTCACAAGTCTCGTACTTGAATTGTTAGTGTCAAGGTATAAGAAACCGTTAGAACTCGGTTTTACGTGGTTATAGGAAACGCCTCCAAATTCAAAATTAAAGCCAATTGGTAAGCCAGTACTAACTTCATCATCACCTTCTATGGCGTCAATGTCAACTCCACCTGATAATTCTGTGAAGCTACCTGATGTAGCAGAAAACACATAATCTGCTTGAGCTGAAGTGTCTATGAATAAACTAGATAAAGCAATAATAGCCACTGCAGTTAGTACGTTGTTTCTCATGATTCTTATAAATAATTTAAGTCAAAATAATTTAATTAAATGTATATTAATTTATTGAATTGAGACGAATTGATTTAGAGTATTATTTTATGAAATATTTAGTCATGTAATGACTTGTGCTAACTGTATTTTAGCGCCCTAATTATTTGGTTTGAATTTAAAGACTTTAAGTAAATTAACGCTTGTATTGCTATTTGGCATTACTCTATTTTTTGGATTTCAGCTTAAAGATTTGAAGCAGTATTACAACTTTGAGGATTTTTTTCCGAAAGACCATCCTGACACAGAATTTTTCCTCGATTATAGAGACAAGTTTGGCTCAGATAATGATTTTGCGTTAATCGGTGTCAGAAATCAAAAAGGGATTTTCAAACAAGAATTTCTGACAAAGATTGATAGTCTTTCAAAGGACTTGAGTAAAATTGAAAACGTTACTGCGGTTTTAGGACCAACTAATCTAAAATTGCTTAGGAAATTTGATTTGTATCCAAAACCTGTCGAGTTCCCGGTCCTGCATTGGAAAGACAGCTCTAAGTACGCAGCAGATAGTTTGAAAATAGCATTATCTGAGGGGTTTGAATCTCGATTTTTTAGTCTAGAAAATCAATCGGTTTTAATTTATATTAATCATGTTCCAAAGGTGATCGACACTACAAGTATTCAAATATCTAGGGATATTAATCGGGTAGTTTCCGGACATAATTTTGAAGAGGTTCATCTAGGGGGAAGGGTCGTTGGTCAAACGGTGTATATCGATCTCATAAAAAATGAAACGGTAATTTTTATTGGAACTTCATTCCTGTTTATAATCCTGTTTTTGTTTTTTACTTACCGGAGTTTTACGGGTGTTGTTTTACCGTTAATTATAGTTGGGCTTAGCGTTACATGGACTCTTGGTTTTATGTCATTCTTAGGCAAGACTCTCGATATTGTTTCAACTGTTCTTCCGAGTATTATTATGGTAATTGGAATGTCTGATGTAATTCATCTGACAACACATTATCGAAATATGCTCTCTAAAATGACAAAAAAAGAGGCGCTGAGTCATTCTATAAAACGAGTGGGATTAGCAACACTTTTAACATCATTAACCACTTTAGTGGGCTTTTTAACATTACTCACCAGCTCAGTTAAACCGATTATTGAGCTTGGGATATTTGCTGCAGTTGGATTAATGATTGCTCTGTTTTTAACTTACACCTGCTATGTGGCTTTATTGTATTTGATTCCTGTTCGAAAAGAGGAAATCAATATTCAGAAAAATGAAATCTGGAAAAACAACATGCTAAAAATCAACCTTTTTGTAAAAGAAAAGCGGAATAAAATTCTGTGGTTTTCTTTAGTTTTGGCTCTGGTTTGTGCTGGATTGACTTCTAAATTAGAGATTAATAATTATCTCCTCGAAGATTTGAGAGAAAGTCATCCGCAAAAAGTTGCCTATCGTTTTTTTGAAGATAATTTTGGTGGAGCTCGTCCATTTGAAGTCGCTGTTTGGGCAAAGAGCGGTGCCTCAATTTTAGATTCCAATACAATAATTGAAATCCAAAAAGCTGAGAATTTTTTGAAGCAAGGGTATCCAGTTGACATTCAACTGAGTCCCATAACCATTTTTTCTGAAACCAATAGAATTATAAACGGGGGAAAATTAGAGGAATTGAAAATTCCGACCGAAGAACGAGCGTTTAATAAGCTCTTGAAAACCATAAAACGTAATGCTTCAAAAAAGGAAATGACCAAGCTTTTTTCTTCAAATAAGGATACTTCAAGAATATCTGGAACTATTGGAGATTGGGGCAGAAAGTCAATACTGGAGCGAAATGAAAAATTTTACGATTACGTTGCAGAAAATATTGATACTAATTTAGTGCAATTCAGAATTACTGGTTCTGGGCATTTGTTGGATTTAAATACAGAGAAGGTTTCTACAAATGTTATTGAAGGTCTAGTTTTAGCCATTGCGCTAATTGGACTTATAGTTGGCCTATTGTTTCGGTCTTTTAAAATGACATTGATTTCTATTGTTCCCAATGTAGTTCCGCTGCTCATTACCTCCGCTATAATGGCAATTTTTGGTATTGATTTAAAAATATCCACTGCGATCATTTTTGTAATCAGTTTTGGTATTGCAGTAGATGATTCCATTCATTTCTTAACTCGATTTCGTCTAGAAATGAAACAAGGTAGAACGGTTGATGAAGCAATGAAAAACACGTTTACCGACACAGGAAAGTCAATTGTAATAACCACGTTAATAATTTTAAGTGGATTTATATCGCTCTGCGCAAGTACCTTTTTGAGTACGTTTTATATTGGATTTTTGATCAGCATAACACTCATTGCTGCATTGATTTGCGACTTGATATTACTTCCTGCTTTGTTGTATTGGGCAAATCCAAAAACGAAGGATTAGACTGCTTCAGTTCTTAAGATCAGTTCAGTTATTTCAGGTCTAATTCCCGATCGTCCGGGAAAACCAAGAAAGCCAAAACCACGATTTACATATAGATGCTTTTTGCCTTCCGAATATAAGCCAGCCCATTTTGGATATTTAAACTTCACAGGGCTCCATTTGAAAAATGGTAAATCAATTCCGAATTGCATTCCGTGAGTATGACCACTCATGGTTAATGCAATGGCGTGTTTATGGTTTTTTACCTGCGCATCCCAATGCGATGGGTCATGAGACATAAGTAAGGTAGGAGCACTCTTAGGAATATTATTTAAGGCTTTTTCCAAATCACCGTGTTGCGGAAAGGGCGGAAGGCCCCAATTTTCAATACCAGCTAAATAAAATGTTTCGTTTTCTTTTTCAATTTTGACGTGTTCATTATCCAATAATCGAAATCCCATTTCAGAATGAATTTCACGCAATCGTTCTAAGTTTTTCTTTTTGTCGAGTTCGTTTGGCCATTGCACATAATCAGCGTAGTCGTGATTACCTAGAATAGCAAACTTACCGTATTTGGCCTTCAATGCTTTGAAGTAGTCAATGTAGGGTTCTGCTTCTGTTGCTAAATTGTTGACCAAGTCACCAGTGAATAAAAGCAAGTCTGGTTTTGTAGCTTTAACAGCTTCAATTCCTTTATTGAAACCAGAGATACTATCAAATGTTCCAAGATGTGCATCCGATATTTGAACCACTTTAAACCCATCAAATGCCTTAGGTAAATTCTTAATATTGACTTCAACAGTTCGAGTTTTGAAATGATATTTACCGAATACAACACCGTAAACTAGAAAAAGAATTAAACTGAAAGAGGCAACAGCTCCTGAGTAATCTATATACTGATTGATTTCTACTGATCCAAGGTAACCGACTGCATCACTAATTAGTAAAACGGGAATCAATAGTAATTTCGCTACTATCCAACCAAAACCAAAACTGACAAAAACATTGCTCCAGTAGGGGTAATATTCTTGTTTGTTTCGAACCGATAATAAATACCGAATCATACCGAAGTAAGAAAGTGTTGCAATACTGAAATATATTACTGAAAACACAATTCTATGTCCTTCAAAATAGGAAAGAAATGAAAAAAACGGGAAAAGTTCAAGCAGCAGAACAAGTGCTAGGATTAGGAAAATCATCGCACAAAATTAATTGAGGTTTTAGCCCATACCGTATACATTAGAAAATGCTTTGATAAATAATGATAATCCAACTGAACTAGAAGATTTCTAATTGTAAACAAGCGATTAGTTTTGTCGAAAATTAGAAGTATGCCGAAGTTTCGTTTGTTGGGCCATGAGGAGCTCAAAGAGTTTGAAAAAGAGTTTATTGATTATCTTATAGTTAACGGGATCACAGGAGAAGATTGGACTCGAATAAAAGAAGTACAACCTAAAGAAGCCATTAAAATAATGGACATTTTTAGTGATGTGATTTTCGAAGCAGTAATGCGGAAAATCGAATTTCTCGAGATTCGAACGTCAAAAGAAGTGCAAACCTTTCAGTGTACCAAAACTAAGCTGGTGATGGTGGGAATGAAAATAGATCCTGCAACTGAAATTGATTTTATGATTCCAGAAGATATTGAAAAGGCTATGCAAGCACCTCCTGGAAATATTGAGGTTTATACTGCTAGTCGAGAGTATACATTGGAGCGCGAACAAGAATTGTTTGCAATGACCGAAAATGGCGCTCGAATTACAGACGGAAAACTATTTAAAGCATTGAGCCTAGCAATGGCTGAATCGAGTGATTCATAGAAAAAACCGACTTACAGTCTCTTAAATTATGCTGAATTTAGAATTCAAATTGAAAGTATATAAAGCTTGCGAAAAAGTAGTTTTAGAGAAGCGCAAGTTACTTTCTCTACAACTTGATTCTGCAAGATTATCGGCTAATTCAGAAACAAAAAGCTCAGCTGGTGACAAACACGAAACGGGCAGAGCATTGGCTCAGTTAGAACAAGAAAATCTGGCAAAGCAATTTAGTTTCTTGGAGCGTTTGGAGTCAGACTTAAGTCAACTGAAGGCGGATCAAATTTCAGAAAAAGTAGAAAAGGGTGCATTGGTGCAAACCGATAAAATGACCTTGTTTTTTGGAGTTGCTTTAGGAGAATTAAAAGTTGAAAACAAGTTGGTTTTCGCAATTTCTACAGCGTCTCCAATTGGGAAAATTGCCTTGGATAAAACAATGGGAGATAGTTTTATTGTAAACGGCAATACTCATAATATTAGCTATATAGCCTAATGAAAGTTGCTGTAATTGGAGGTGGGGCTGCTGGTTTTTTTGCGGCTATTTCGGTCAAAGAACACCACCCAACATCGAATGTAGTTTTATTTGAAAAGTCACCAAAAGTACTTTCTAAAGTAAAGGTAAGTGGAGGCGGGAGATGTAATGTAACTCACTCCTGTTTTGAAATTTCAGAATTGATAAAAAATTACCCTAGGGGATCGAAATTTCTAAAAAAATCCTTTCACCAGTTTAAAGTAAATGACACAATAGATTGGTTTGATACGTTTAATGTTCATCTAAAGACTGAGTCGGATAATCGCATGTTTCCGACAACTGATAATTCTCAAACAATCATAGACTGTTTAACCAATCAATTTGAGCAATTAGGTTGCGTTTTAAAGCTACAATCAGCAGTTACTAGAATAACACCGCAGACAAATAATAAGGGCTTTGAATTGATTGTAAATGACAAAAAAATGTCCTTTGATAAAATCGTTGTTGCAACGGGTGGATCGCCTAAAATTGAAGGACTAAAGTGGTTGCAAAATTTAGGACATAAGATTGAAAAACCGGTTCCTAGTTTGTTTACTTTTAATATGCCTAAACATACTATTACTGCTCTAATGGGCGCGGTTGCGCCAAATGTGAAAGTAAGAATAGAAGGAGAAAAACTAGAAAGTACAGGCCCTCTTTTAATTACGCATTGGGGAATGAGTGGCCCAGCTGTATTGAAACTGTCTTCATTTGGAGCCAGAAAACTAGCCGAAAAAAATTATCAGTTTAACATCCTTGTTTCATGGTTAGGTCAACTTTCTGAAGATGCAGTTAGAGCTCTTTTTCAAAAAGAAATAACGGACCACAGTTTATCTCAAATCTCCAATTATAAATTACCAGAAATCCCTAAAAGACTTTGGGTTTATCTTGTTGAAAAATTGGGAATTGAATTGGATAAACGTTGGTGCGATTTTTCCAAAAAAGACCTGAATCGCTTGGTAAACGGGTTGGTAAATGACAGTTACCAGGTTCAAGGAAAAACTACCTTTAAAGAGGAATTTGTAACCTGCGGTGGCGTTAGTTTGGGTGATGTAAACTCAAATTCAATGGAGAGTAAAAAAATACCGGGACTCTATTTTACAGGAGAGGTGTTAGATATTGATGGCGTAACAGGCGGTTTTAATTTTCAAGCAGCTTGGACTACAGGTTTTATTGCAGGAAAGTTGAGTTAAAAACGAACCCTTAATCGCATTAAAGGTCTAACGATTAAATCTAAACCACCGCGCTGGCTGGACCCGTCGTAATAGTTGTTGTATTGATTATCAAGAAAGTGTGATCTTCCACTAACGCGACCGCCGATGTCAACAGATAGAAGTTTAGTCGGATTTAGTTCAACGCCGATAAGTCCTGATAGGCTGTAAAAATTATTATTTACTTCTTCAGTTAAATAAATGATACTTGTATAACTCTGACCTGTGAATGGATCATTTTGCATAAGTTCTTCCGAATGACTTATCGTTCTCTCTGTCTGGCCAACATCAAATCCAAATCCGAGATAAAATGAAGCAGATTTTTGTCCATTAGTAAAGAATTTTAAATCAGAACCAGCGCTCCATAGCAGAGCGTGACCATTATTGCTTCTGGTAACTCCAGGATTCATTGCATACGCTAGAGGAAAGGAAATACCCACTATACCTTTTGGAAATAGATACTGATAATCTATTTCTAGTTGCTGAAAAAGTAAAGTGGCAGCGTTAATTGCTATCGAATGATTGCCAATATCGATATTACTATCATTTTTTGATTTAGTAGAAGATGTCGGATTTTGTAACTCGTAAATCTCAGTAGTTCCGCTGGCGTAGTTAATTAGAAGAAGATCACTGATATTTTTTGAATAGATAGGCCCCTCTGGATTCGTTTTGCTTTTGTACTTGATAACATCAGTTCCAACTTCAAGCACCTTTCCTTCAATTTTTTCACCAGATCTCAGAAAAATCTGATCTTGAGAAAAACCCAAAACACTTAGGAATAAAATGATTAGTAAACTTAAAGAAAATTGAAGGGTTGAATTTTTCATATTGGTTATTTCATTCAAAATTAGGGATTTAAAATTGGTATCTAAATCTTAAAAAAGCGTAAGGTAAAAACTCACTAATAATATTTGAGGTTTCATAATTTCCAGATTTTTACTCTTTAATTTCATACGACTGCCATGAAACGGAACTTCCTGTTTCAAGAGTAAAACGATTGCTAACCTTGAATCCTACAACAAAAGAAAAACTCTTTCCTAAAAGACAAAGTTTACAAGTTTATCACTGTAAATTTTATCAGGGTATCTATTTTTGAACTTGAAGGAACATAGGTTCCTTCTTAAACATCAATTGTATAACCTCCAAATTCCAGATAAGGAGCAATTTGCAAATGCATGGATTTAGTATGTTACATAAAACCTTGTATATAAGTCCAAATGCAATTTTTGTGTGTACTTTTTTGATTCTAGGACATTTCCAATACCTAGTTTTAGACTTAATGGAATTGCAAAAGCAAAATTAGATTCAGTAAATTTATACCGATACTCAAATTCAACTAAGTCGTATAGAATACTTAAAGTATTGAATGCAATTAAGTGTTTTTTAAAAGCGTTGTTGAAAAAATACCTACTTTTTTTGTTCGCTTGGATTTATTGAATAAAATGGCGTTCAGTCGATGAATTACAAAAACAACAGACCACAAAAACAAAGTTTGAGCATAGATTTAAAGCAGCTTTTTGTATTATAAATTAAATGTTTTAACCCAACGGTTCTCCATTCAAGTTCGTTGTCAGGATCTCGCTCATATAATCAAACAAGGGACGCATAGCCAAAAAGCTATCTTCGATTTCGTCCAACAGTTTTGGTGATGTTAGTAAAGAAGGGGAAATCTCTTTACTGACTATGAATTGCTTGTAACGCAATAAATCAACCGCTGGATCTTCTTTGTCAAAACCCTTTGGACATGTTTTTAATTGTTCGCCTCTAAGTGCCCCAAAATGCACTTTGAAGGATTTGCTGGCCAATATTTTTCTAAGCGGAGCTGGATCAGCTTGAATCTGCTGGCGAATCAATTGTAAATCGTCTTTGTTTGGTCCCCAAAAACCACCAGCCGCAAATGCGGAACCGGGTTCTAGATGGAAATAATATCCGCCACGTAGATTTTTAGAGGCTCTTTTAAAACCACCTGCAAACCAATTCTTGTAAGGGCTTTTGTCTTTGCTAAATCGAACATCTCGGTATATTCTATACAACGCTTTTTTACCAGTAGGTGTTTCTATATTATCGTGAGCTGATAAGCGTTCCAATAGAGTGGAAGTAAAGTCAATTACATTAAGATGAGCGGTTTCGTATTCCTTTTTGTTGGTCTGGAACCAATCTCGGTTGTTGTTCTTTTTTAGCTTTTCTAAAAACTGAATTGTGCTTTTTTCTATGTTGCTCATGATACTTACTCTTTATACTAACTAAAGTTCTAAGCTATGCAATGTATCCTAATCGTCGTTATGCTGAATTTTGTTCAGCATCTTCATATAGATATGATTGAGCCTCTGAATCAAGTTAAGTCTGACGGAATTAAATAGATTACTGTTTACGTCGTCGAAAGTATTAGATTGGAATTGTATCTGTATTCAATTGATGTTAAATGTTTTCCCCAGCTCGTGAGCGATTCTATTGCGTTCGAATTAGATTCTCAACTAAAAATAAGTTTCAGCTGCTAATCAGTTGAGTGCGATGTTCAGCTCTATTCAATTGCATTGTATTTCAAAAACTAAAATAATATATTACTAATTCTTAATTACCTAATTAATCTTTCTCAGCCTCTTTTTTTAACGCCTCATTCATAGCATTAAACCCAATTTCAGTATCAGCTTTAATCGATTTTAATATTATTCCGGAAAAGATTCCACGGAACGATTCACCCTGAATTAGCACTGTTTCGTTTTCTGAAATTTCCTTTAATTCAAATGTGTGATGCCCGTCAAATATTCCAGGAATAAAAAGATGACCGACCCATCCGAAGAATTTATTGGGTTCAAATTCTTTAATTCTAGGTTTAAATGTCATGGTTTTATCTCCATTTTTTAGGGTGTTTTTAATGCGTTTTCCTAGCTCAATTTTATGTTCAGATTTCACGATAAATGGGTTCCAATTCTCGTAATTTTCATTGTCTGTTAAAACGCTCCAGACCGCTGCTGTAGATGCCTTGATGATGATTTCGGTTCTAATTTCCTTTTTTTCTTGTGCCATAATTCTTGTTGTTAAAGTGCTGAAAATGATGATAAGTATTACTGAATATTTCATGGTACAAAGTTCTGGTAATCAACAATCTATTGTTATTCATTTTATGCCAAATAGTTGACACTTCGCGCCACGCAATATATTTTAGCGCCATGGCATTTAACGGAAGATTTTTACATAACATTATAGAGCAAGCTTCATCTAGAGGAGCTTCAAAGGCAACTTTACTCAACATATCTGGTAAACCTGAATCTGAGTTGATGGAAAACGATTGCAAAGTCGATTATCAATCCTTCAACAAAACATTTGAAACGGCACTAAGAGAAGTGAAAGATCCTTTGCTGGGAATTCACATTACACAGTCTATGAGCCTTGCTGCTGCGGGACTAATGGTGCAGATAGCTCAGAGTAGTAAGACTTTTAAAGACGCTATCCTTTTGGCGTGTAATTATGCTATGTTAGGCTGCGATTCTTTGCCAATGCGATTGGAAGAAACTGAATACTCTTATGAGTTAATTTTTAATTGTGATAGAATTTGGCGGTCAAATTCCGAAGAAACCTTTCAGCATACTTTAGAAGGTTCTTTGTTTTTCTTGCTTAAAGAATACGAGGCTCTTACTGGCAAAAAGTTTTCTCCAGTAAAGATTACCTTGGATTATACTCCGAGAGTTAGCTTTAAGGAATTGGAAAAATACTATCGAGCACCTGTTTTTATTCGAGACATTAGAAATACAGTCGTATTTCGAAAAAAAGATTTGGACACCCCAATTACCTCGGCCGATCATGAATTGTTGCAACATCTTATTCTTTTTGCTGAAGATAAAATATCAAGGTTAGACCAACGTGATACTGTTGTCGATCAAGTAGGCAGAATAATTATGAAAAACTTGCCCGATCGTGCTTCCGCTGATTTGGTTGCTAGAGAGCTTAATATGTCGGTGCGCACTATGCAACGACAATTGAAATATGAGGACACCTCGTTTAGAGGGATTTTGGAAAATAATCTAATGGACTTTGCTAGAAAGCAAATTATCAGAAGGAAACATACATTGAGTCAAATTGCCTATCAGCTAAATTACAGTGACTTAAGCGCTTTTAGTCGTGCATACAAAAATCATTTTGGTGAAGCTCCAACAAAAATAAGGAGGGCGGTTTAGTTTTTTTTAATTGTTGCACCAATAAAAAAACTGACCTAATCTTACCTATTGTTTAGTTGTTTGCCGTTAGCTGAGAAAGAGACGATAATTATTTCTTAGTTGAAGTGATTCATTAGATACTTAGTCTGGGTCTGCTGAAACTGCGGTTAGTTGATCTGATATTGATAAGGTAATATTCGTGGGAACGATTCATAGTTCAGATGAGGCCCTGCCAAGGAATTGTACGATTTTTCAAGGTCGCTCACAGCTACTAATCGGATATTATAATTGAAGATGAATGCGTCTACTGTGCTCTATTAAATTACGCATATTACGATTCTATTTCCCAATCGTTCCTGCAAGATACACGTCGAATTGATTTCTCAATTGAGATAACGACTACCACGTCATTTTCCCGATTTTACGTAATCTAATAATAGACTTTGATTCCAATTCTTGCGCACCTATTTTTGAGAAACTAAAATCTCAATTATGGACGCACCTTGGTATCGAGTAAATTCATTCGAACATTACAAAGAACTTTACACGCAGAGCACAGATAATCCCGATGAGTTTTGGGGTAAGGTCGCTGAGAATTTTCGTTGGAGAAAGCAATGGGATAAGGTTTGTGAATGGAACTTTACAGAGCCAAATGTAAAATGGTTCATCAACGGTGAAATGAACATCACCGAAAACTGCCTTGATCGACACTTGGATATAAGAGGTGATAAGACTGCTTTAATCTGGGAGCCAAATGATCCGAAAGAAAAGTTTGTAAAATGGACTTACCGGGAATTGCATGAAAAGGTATGTCGATTTGCTAATGTTTTAAAAGAAAATGGATGCAAAAAAGGAGATCGTGTGGCTATTTATATGCCTATGATTCCTGAATTAACGGTCGCTACTCTAGCATGTGCTAGGATAGGAGCGGTGCATTCAGTCGTATTCGCAGGGTTTTCTGCACAAGCATTGGCTGATAGAGTAAATGATGCTGAGGCAAAAATGGTACTTACTTCTGATGGGTTATATCGGGGAGCTAAAGAAATTCCAGTAAAAAGAGTTGTAGATGAAGCCTTACAACAAAACGATTCTGTGAAGAAAGTAGTGGTTGTGCAAAGAACCAATTGGGCAGTGAATATGCAACATGGAAGAGACTGCTGGTATCACGACGAAATGGACAAAGTAGATGCCGATTGTCCGGTCGAAGTAATGAATAGTGAAGATCCTTTGTTTGTTCTGTACACCTCAGGTTCCACTGGAAAACCAAAAGGAGTCGTGCACACCTGCGGTGGATACATGGTCTATGCTGATTTTAGTTTTAGAAATGTATTTCAATGTGAAGAAGAAGATGTGTATTGGTGTACAGCGGATATTGGCTGGATTACAGGTCATTCTTACATTGTTTATGGCCCTTTACTTTCTGGAGCAACAACATTGATGTTTGAAGGTGTTCCGACTTATCCTGATCCAGGTAGGTTCTGGCAAATAGTTGATAAATACTCCGTCAATCAATTTTATACAGCACCAACTGCAATCCGAGCGCTAATGGCCTGTGGAGACGATCATGTGCTTTCATACAGTTTAGATTCTCTTAAGCTTATCGGAACTGTTGGAGAACCAATAAATGAAGAAGCTTGGTATTGGTATCACGTTCATGTAGGAAAAGAAAGGTGTCCAGTAGTTGACACTTGGTGGCAAACCGAAACTGGCGGAATTATGATTTCTGCTTTAGGAGATCATGGCCCTCATAAACCGACTTATGCTGGTTATCCGCTTCCAGGAATACAGCCTGTTTTATTGGATGGAGAAGGCCAGGAAATTACTGCTAATAATCAAGAAGGATACTTGGCAATTAAACATCCTTGGCCATCAATCATTCGCACAACTTATGGAGATCATGAGCGCTGTAAAAACACCTATTTTGCTAATTACGAGGGATATTATTTCACGGGAGATGGTGCAAAACGGGACGAAAACGGAATGTATAGAATCATTGGTAGAGTAGATGACGTAATCAATGTTTCGGGGCACCGATTTGGAACTGCAGAATTAGAAAATGCAATTAACAAAAACCCTCAAGTAGCTGAAAGCGCCGTAGTTGGTTATCCTCACAATATTAAAGGACAAGGTATTTATGCTTATGTAATTCTTAGAGATAGAATTGAGAACGATGACATCTTACGCGCTGAAATAATCGAAACTGTTGTTGGAGAAATTGGTAAAATTGCAAGACCTGATAAAATTCAATTTACTACAGGATTACCAAAAACACGCTCCGGGAAAATAATGCGTAGAATATTAAGAAAAGTTGCTGAAGGTGATACTTCAAACCTTGGAGATACGAGTACACTTCTGGATCCTAAAGTTGTAGAAGAAATTATAGAGGGAGCGGTGTAAATTGCATAACGTATTGCGGCAAGACGCTTAGCGTTAAACAAAAACAAACTTGAATCGAAGACTAATTAGTATATTTAGGACTAATTAATCAATATAAACAAGAACTAACAAATGACAAACTTCAGAGCATATAGAATAGTTGAAACAGCACCGGGGAAATACGATCGGAAAATAGTCGAACAAAATATCAATAACTTACCTGAAGGTAATGTGCTGATTAAAGTTGCCTATGCTGGTTTAAATTATAAAGATGCTCTGTCGAGCGCTGGTCATAGAGGAATAACAAAGGAATTCCCACATACTCCAGGCGTTGACGCAAGTGGAGTAGTGGCTCAATCCAATTCAATTTTATTTCAAGAAGGCGACCAAGTTTTGGTGACTGGTTATGATTTAGGAATGAATACTGATGGTGGATTTGGAGAGTATATTCGGGTTCCTGCTGAATGGGTAGTTCCACTTCCTGCAACATTTGATTTGCGCAGTGCAATGATTTTAGGAACTGCTGGTTTTACTGCTGCACTTGCTTTGTACAAAATGGAAATGGCAGGTCAAACACCACAAATGGGCGAATTGGTCGTAACAGGAGCTACCGGTGGAGTGGGGAGTATGGCTATTTCGATATTTTCTAAAGCCGGTTATGATGTAATCGCTTCTTCAGGTAAAAAGAGTGCTTATGACTATTTGAAAAAATTGGGCGCTGTGCGATGCGAAGGACGAAAGTTTTGCAATGATGAAAAAAAACGTCCAGTTGCTCGACCTAAATGGGCTGGTGGACTCGATACCGTTGGAGGAAACACATTAACCTCATTAATGGCATCATGTGGTAAAAACGGCTCTATTGCGGTTTGTGGACTGGTAGGTTCTCCAGAACTTAATGCAACTGTTTACCCATTTCTTTTGAATGGTATAAACCTTATCGGTGTAGAGTCGGCTGAAACTCCAATGGAGATAAGGATAAAGCTTTGGAATAAGTTATCCAGTATTTGGAAACCAGAGCACCTGGATGAAATTGCAACTGATATTTCATTGGATCAATTGGATAAATACATTCTTAAAATTTTAGATGGAAAGACTCAGGGAAGGATTGTTGTAAAGCATGGATCATAATTTTTAGTTGTAAATAATTGAAAATCAAAAATTTAAATTGGTAAGTTCTAATGATTATGATCTAAAGGATTAAACTGGCTCTGGTAAAGATTATTGGATGTTTATAGGCAAAAACTGGTCTATTAATACCCGTTTCTATTTTTTAATTGTGATAATCAATTGTGCGATGAATCGAAGGACCTTATTTTAGGGTCATTAATAAGTTGGGCATCATGGTTGGTAGGTTGCACTTTGATAAGGGATATGACTTACTTACGACGTTTTTTCTTTTCTACCTTATGCATTTTGATTAGAGCCTGGTTTTCTCCGTTGCTTGAAATCTGAACTTCTAGAAAATGCATTCCACTTTTGTGATACTTAATCACGGTTGGGAGATCGTAGCGTTTATTTTCGAAACGGGCCGTTCTTTTATTCTTTTTGGTTAACGTAAAAAAGATCCGTTCATCTTCATTGTACCCATAAAGTTTTGCTGATAGTAGTACCTTTCCTTCTCTGGATTCTAACCAAAGATGTTCATTCATAGTAGTGTCTCCATCTTCCTTTACTGTAAAATTGAATCCTTCGTAAAGAGTATCAGAAACGGGTTTCCATACTTCAAATATTTCAGAGTGATCTTGGCGTATTTCCCATTCTCCAAGTATCCAATTGTAATTATTTAGATCTGGTTTATGCTCGCAACTGCTTAAAACCAATAAAGTAGTCGCAAATAGTAGGAACTTAAATTTCAAAAAGTTACGCATGAATTGCAGGGAAGTTATTAGGGTTTGATTCAGACATAATTTTGTACGCTGCTTCAACAATATCTTCAATACTTGGTTTCGAGAAATAGTCTCCATCTGAACCATAAGCAGGGCGATGTGCTTTAGCAGTAAGTGTAATTGGTTTAGCATCCAGATACTGATAACCTCCTTGATTTTCAATTACTTGCTGCATCATAAATGCAGAAGCACCACCAGGAACATCTTCATCAATGAATAAAATTCTACTTGTTTTCTTAAGCGATTCTACAATGCTTTCATCAATATCAAAAGGGAGTAAAGTTTGAATGTCAATAACTTCAGCACTAATTCCCAGTTCCGTCATTTCTTTAGTCGCAGCCTCTACCATTCTTACCATTGAACCATAAGTAACCAGCGTAATGTCACTTCCTTCTTTTATGATTTCAGGAATTCCAAGTGGAGTTTTGAATTCACCCAAATTAGAGGGTAAGTTTTCTTTTAAACGATATCCGTTTAAGCTTTCGATTACGATTGCAGGTTCTTCAGCACTCATTAAGGTATTGTACATTCCCGCAGCTTGTGTCATGTTTCTAGGAACACAGACATGAATACCTCGAACGGCGCCTAAAATCATTCCCATAGGCGATCCTGAATGCCAAACACCTTCTAGTCTATGGCCACGAGTTCTAATAATAACGGGTGCTCTTTGGCCACCTTTTGTTCGGTACTGAACAGTCGCTAAATCGTCACTTATTAATTGAATTGCATAATGCACATAATCTAAATATTGAATCTCTGCAATTGGGCGAAGCCCCCTCATTGAAAGTCCAATTGCCTGGCCAATTATTGTACACTCTCGAATTCCAGTATCGAAGACACGGTGCACCCCGTATTTGTCTTGAAGACCTTCAAGACCTTGATTCACTCCACCAATTCTACCAGCATCTTCACCAAAAATGACCAATTCCGGGTTTTTGCTCAATAGCTTGTCGAAGTTGTCTCTCAGTATTTCTCTTCCGTCAACCTTATTGTCACTTTCGTAGTTAGGTTCAACAGGAAGCACTTCCAATGCATTGCCTTTAGAGTCATTGTATAAAAATGAATCGTATCTGTGTTCGTTGTTTGATAATTCAGTTTTATACCAATTGATTAGACTTTGCTTCGCTGGATTACTGTCTTTTCTTATGTAACGAATTGTTTTTCGAATGGCCACGAAAATATCTCTTCGCTCAGGTTCTGAAATAGCTTTTAAATCACTACTTAATTTCTGAACGAAATTTTTGTTTTCACTAGCTGAAGCAGTGGCTTCAATTAAAGCAACTGCAGTGTTTTGTTCAGCTTTAATTTCGAACAAGAAAGCAGCCCAAGCTGCTTTTTTAGCATCGCGAACTTCTTTTTTGCATTCTTTTACTATGGTATCTAATTCTTCATCATTAGTTGCACCAAGTTCAATCATCCATTTGCGATATTGAACGATACAATCGTATTCTGTTTCCCAAGTAAGTCGGTCAGCAGACTTGTAGCGCTCGTGTGAGCCAGAAGTTGAGTGTCCTTGTGGTTGAGTTACTTCTTCAACATGCACCAAGACAGGAACATGCTCATCTCGAGCAACTCTGACAGCTTCATCGTAAGTCAAACACAAATTTCTATAATCCCAGCCTTTTACATTAAAGATTTGGAAACCATTGGTTCCTTCTTGTCTCTGAAAACCAGCAAGTGCTTCAGAAATACTTGCTTTTGTAGTTTGAAATTCTTTTGGTACTGAAATGCCATGACCATCATCCCATACAGACATAACCATGGGAACGCTCAATACTGCAGCAGCATTCATCGCTTCCCAAAACATTCCTTCAGAAGTACTTGCATCGCCAATAGTTCCAAAAGCTACTTCGTTTCCGTTATTCGAAAAATTCTTTTTGTCTTTTAATTCTGGTGAGTTTCTGTAAAATTTAGAGGCATAAGCTAATCCTAACAGTCTAGGCATTTGGCTAGCAGTCGGTGAAATATCGGCAGAGGCATTTTTCATTTCGGTTTGAGGCAACCAATCTCCGTTTTCATCAATAAAACGAGAGGCGTAATGTCCATTCATTTGACGGCCACCAGAAGCAGGTTCAGCCTCTACAGAAGGGTGAGCATAAAGTTGAGCGAAAAATTGTTGGACCGTAAGTAACCCAGCAGCCATCATCATGGTTTGATCTCGATAATAACCACTTCTCCAATCGCCATTTTTCCATTGTTTTGCAAGGGCTATTTGAGCGATTTCCTTCCCGTCTCCAAAAATTCCAAATTTGGCTTTTCCAGTAAGTACTTCACGGCGACCCAATAAACTAGTTTCACGGCTAAGAGTTGCCAATCTAAAATCGGCAAGCAATTCTTTTCTAGCTTCTTCTGGAATTGTTTTTACGGCTGCCTCAACTGCCTCAATTGTTTCATTTTGTTCTGCCATATCCGAAATTTTAAATCTACAAGCACCGTGGAAACGTACTTTTTGGGAACGCAAAAGTAACTATAATCGAAGCATTACAAAAAGAACAGAATTGACCTTTAAAATGAGTCTGAACGGCTGATATATGAAGCTTTTTGAGGTACGAACTATGATTTCATATACATTGTTAACATTTGTCTTTATTCCACAATGAATATGCTATCTCCTTTAATTTTATATGGGATACCTGTTAAATCGAAGAGTTTAGCATAGGCATCTTGAGGGTTTTTATGTTTTGTATTTATAAAGTGATCAATTCCGTCAATCTTTTCTTGATTCATTCCAAGTTTTGTAAAGGTAGACGCTATGCAATCCTTTGGAAACCTTGTTAAAGAATCTTTACTAAACTTAGCCAATTCACGATTCATTTTAAAGATATTATCTGATTTATTATCTCCATCTATTGCAGCACAAGCCGCCCACACAGCAAGAGAGCCTCCGCTGTAATTCAGTTGCTCATACCCTTTTTTATGTGGAGCTTCCAAGCTGACTTTTTGCAAATCCTCAATACTTTCTACTAAATATTTGTTCAGAAAAGTATTGAATCCTTTTTCCGTAAGCATTCCAAGCCTCACCATTCCGCGGTGACTGATTATTTCTGCTCCACCTTCATTCATCCATCTCATGTCATCCATTCCAATATGAGATTGCCAAATATGACCCATTTCGTGTGCCATAAATGTTCTCAACTTCATAGTTACTTTAGCGATAGGTATTGAATCAAAAGACCCAGACATAATTCCAGCAAACTGCCCATTTTGTGCACCACCACCTATGCCAAATCCTTTGCCTGCATTTCTAGAATTCTTATCATAGGTCATTTGTATCATTAGTTTACCGTTAAGCACCTTACCAAACTCTTTATTGTATAATGTCATAAATTTTTCTGCAGTAGAAAGAACATCTGCTCGGAGTGATGAGGGAAAGTCATTGTCTAGTAACAGCTGCACTTGTTCAGATTCTGTGATCATATCACGATTTCCGAAAAAGACAAAATAACCTGAACCTTTTATTGCTATATCTTCAGTTGAATCTGAATTTGGGACTAGTATGCTCTCATCTTTAAGTCCTATGAATGAATAACGCAAATCAAAATTATGCATCATTTCGACTAGTCCAAGTAATCTGATTTTAGAGGCGAATCCTAGTGGTCCAGTATTAATGCTCACTCCCTGATTAAAATTTGCAAAAGGTTGCGGAGCATAAAATACTATTTTTTTGTACGTTTTTACATTTACACTTATCTTCTTGAACGCGCTTTTATCTTTTTTTTCTAACCAAGAATATCCTGATTCATCTTTAGTAAAATGAAAATCCTCTGGCAAATCCCACGAAGAATCGTGGTATTTTTTAGTCTCAGGTCCTGTCATGATACCTATGACCGACTGATCAAAATTATAATCTATATGCCACGAATCGTTATCCGTGTGTATTACGGTTACCTCGCCTTTTACTGTTCCTAAACCATTAAGTTCACTTAGAGCAAAACACCCAAGTAAAAATATTACGGATGTGATTATAATTATTTTTTTATATTTCATTTCTTATTGATGTTAGAACATTTATTAAGCCAAATCTGTTTCCAGATAACTTCTTTAAATTCTTCTAAATTTAAACGAACCAATCAACCACCCAAGGCCTATCCAAACACATTAAAAGGACTTGGGAAGACTGGATATTTATGAGTTAATTGCCTAGATAAAAGCGCAGCAGTTGCGTTAGTATCAATTATAGGTGCTACAACCTTTGTTTTTATTTTGTATTTAGGAACAACGGGGTTTCTGGACTGCCTCTCGCGTCTATCTTTTTTTCTAGATCGAATTCCGTCTTTAGTCATATCTAAGTGCAAACATTCCAATCCATTTTCAGTCATAGTCCAATAATTACTCAGCATATATTTATCGCGAGTGGAGGTAGTGTTTTTGATATCGTAGATCAACCAACCGCTTGTTTTATCTAGATATATCGTTTTTCCAATAGGAATTGAAACAATGATTTTTACGCTTTGCTTTCGGAACAAATCTTTTTTTCTAAGGATAAAATAAGGGTCAAATTTTATTGAATTATCAGTAATACTATAACTGTATTCAATATTCTCAGCTCTCTCGATTGCTCCTTTATACGTTGCTCCATGCGCTTCTTGTACAATTTTTATGGTTATACTATCGGTGTTGTTTTCAGTGATATCCAATTCAACAGCAGTTAAGTAAAGCTTATCTTCATAACTTTTAAGGACAAAAAAGTCATCATTATCGTCATAGGGAACTGCATCTATAGGAAAATGACTGTCATTTGCTGAAAGGTAAATCGTATCGGCAACAGTAGGTGCCAAGCTAAAGGACGAAATCACTTTGTCTTCTTTAGAGAATTCATTTCCGATTTGTAATCCAGTAACAATTAATAAGACAATTCCTGCAAACCAAGCTAAGGTAACACCACCTCCAATACTTCGTGGAAGAGATTGTATGTTAAATAGAATTTTAAGTCCTGCATAAAGCATGGCTAAAATGGGTATTCCAGCTGCTAGCCCTAGTCCTATCGTAATTGCAATCCGCTGATAACTAGTAAGAAACAAGATATCATACATTTCTTTAATGGAGAAAGAGTTGTAGTTCCAACCAATATGAGACATTCCGTTCATATTTCCCAAACCAAATAGAGATGCCACAAGGGAAATAAGGAATAATCCTCCAAGAATTATCAGAATAATTCCAAAGAATTTTCCAATAAAAGTAAGAACGAGTTTTACAATACTGAAGATGAAGTTGAATAGGGTTCCGAAGAAACCTTTAATTTTTCCAGAGTCAACATCACGGCCAAATTGATCAGCTTTTTCGCCTAAATGACTGAATTTTTTTTTTAAATGTTCAGCTTCCTCCCCAACGCTCTGACGAATACTATCAATATCTATTTTTTGACCCTTCATTTGAAGTTTATCCGAAGTGGTTTTTGCTTCAGGCGTAATTGCCCAAAGTATTAGGTAAATAATTACTCCAGATCCACCAAAGAAAACAATGGCTATAAATAGTAGACGAACAATTATTGGGTCAACTCCAAAGTAATGAGCGGTTCCGCTGGAAACACCACCTAAAACTTTACTATCAGGATCTCTAAAAAAACGTTTAGGACCTCTTTTGGTTTGTTCAGAATATGCTTCTTCTTCGTATGCTTTTTCTGAAGAATAGGATTCAGT
This sequence comes from uncultured Flavobacteriales bacterium, assembly GCA_913020435.1. Lineage (GTDB taxonomy): Bacteria > Bacteroidota > Bacteroidia > Flavobacteriales_G > Salibacteraceae > UBA6770. Next base: position 224,122 of record CAJVZZ010000001.1, read on the forward strand.
TTCGCTATCTTCAAATTGCTCAGGCTGTCCCATTATGGCTATGACTTCATCAACATCAAATTGAGAAATCACCTGCTTGCGATCGTTTACTTTTTCGTGAAATATTTCGGCTATTCTAGATTCAATATCGATTAGAATTTCTTCTCCTCCCTTTGTACTTCCAAATTTCAGTTTAATAGAATGGAGATAATCTTGTAATTTATTAAAAGCTCCTTCATCAATATTGAAAATAATGCTGCTTATGTTTATGGTTACTGTCTTGTTCATGGTGTGTGTATCTTCAGTTGTTGTCTACTTTTTTGATCTAATCTTCTGAACCGCATTTTGTAATTCTTTCCAGCTGCTGTCCAATTCTAGGCTGAATGATTTCCCCAATTCTGTTAATTGAAAATATTTTCTCGGTGGTCCCGAATTAGATTCCTCCCAACGATAGGTAAGAAGTCCGTCGTTTTTTAGCCGAGTAAGCAAAGGGTAAAGGGTCCCTTCAACTACAATGAGTTTAGAAGCTTTGAGTTCGTTCAGAATATCGGAAGGATATGCCTCATTCTTTTCTAGAATGGAAAGGATACAGAGTTCCAGAATTCCTTTGCGCATTTGCGCTTTTGTGTTTTCAATGTTCATGTTTACTTGTGGTCTTTTACGGTGATATCACCATAGAATGAAATCATGGTTTTAGGTTTTTCATTAGAAAAGGTAATAAAGTGAATTTCGTTGAACCGTTTTCCATTTCTATCAACATAAGGTAAAATGTCGTTATTGCTGTCTTTATTTCCTTCCCAGTCGATTTTTTCGTATCCGCTTTTCTTTAAATCTTTCAATAATCCCTCCCAATTGGATTGACTGTAGTCGTTAAAAGTTAAAAATTTGATAGAAGTTAAATCACCTTTTACAGAGTTCATTCTGTCGTTAATATCCATATCAAAAACTATAGCGTCAATCATGTCTTTAGAAAATGAGAAGGCTGTTACTCCATTTTTAGAGGCGTATTGAGTATGAATGTCTCCTTGCGGTGCGGGAGTGAAACTCATCAGGAAAATTGAGCTTGCGAGGACTGTTGTTTTAATTATTTGAATCATAGTATTGCTGTATTGCCAAACAAAGATATGTTTTAAAGAAGGTACTATGTAAAACAAAGTACTATATATTTTAAGAAAGGTTGTATTTAGGGCTGAGTGGTTGAGTGAAAGTTTGGTGATTTAATTTTTACTATTCGAAATTAATAATCGTTATGTCATGCTGAATTTATTTTAGCATCTCACTTTTGATTATTCAGTTTTTTGGAGATGCCGCAACGAACTCAGGATGACTCTAAAGAAGAAAAACGATTAAATAAGAAACAAAAAAGCGAAGGAGAAACTTCGCTTTAGATTATCTACATAGCATAGATTGCTCTATGCAGGTACAAACTCACAGGCAACTATTGTTCTTATATTCCTTTTATCCTGGAATCCAAGATCCGCGTTTTCGATTAAACGAATCAGTTCATTGATCTAGAGTTCCTGCGGAATACTTTCTTTTACTCATGTTTACAGCTTCTAATTTAACAGCAGTAGGATACGACAAAACAACGCGGTCGACTAATCATTCTGTTTTACCAGTTTGGGGAAAGTTGAGTTCATCTTTAATGTGTTTATCCAAACCATGTTTTGAACCAGTTATTGCTATACATTTTATATTTGAGTCTAGCTTAGATAAATTGCCTGTAGCGTCAGATAATCGAGTTCATTTTGAGATATCTATTCAATAAAATAGTTGGATTAAGTTTATCGATTATCACAAAACAATAAATCACATAATTTCTTAGTGAGATTTGAATAAAAAACGTCTTTGTTGCAGTAATATCTAGCCTATACTTTAGATTTATTTCATCTTAAAACGAATTGATTTAGTAGAACATGACTGATTCTGGCTCTAAGAGTTTAATTAATAGTACTTTCGCGCCAAATTAGAATACCGTTATGACATTTGCAGAACTAGGCCTTTCGCCTGAAATTAACAAGGTTATTGCTGAGCTTGGATACGAAAATCCAACTCCGATACAGGAACAATCGATTCCGAAATTATTAACCGAAAGCACAGATTTTATCGGGTTAGCCCAAACAGGAACTGGTAAAACAGCAGCTTTTGGATTACCACTTTTGCATCTTATTGATGCTAATAAAGCTAATACTCAGGCACTTATTGTAGCACCTACTCGTGAATTGGCAAATCAAATAGCTGAGCAAATCGCAATATTTGCTAAGTATATTGATGGAATGCGCACTGCTGTAGTTTATGGTGGAGGTGCTAATATTTCTGGTCAAATCCGTGAGTTGAAGAGAAAACCACAAATCATTATCGCTACACCTGGCCGTTTATTGGATTTGATAGGAAGAAAAGCAATTAATCTATCTACGGTAGATTATGTGGTTCTTGATGAAGCCGATGAAATGCTGAACATGGGATTCAAGGAAGATATCGATAAAATTCTTGAATTTACTCCAGACACAAAATTGACTTGGTTGTTCTCGGCTACTATGCCAAAGGACATTAGAAGAATTGTAAAGCAATACATGACCGATCCGCTTGAAGTGCAAGTTAGCACTGGGACTGAGGTTAATAAAAATATTGAGCATTTATACGCTCAGGTAAAGTCCTCGGATAAGATGGACGCTCTAAAGCGTTTCTTGGATCAAGATCCAGATATGCGAGGTGTTATTTTTTGCCGAACAAAAATTGACACACAAAAAGTAGCTGAAAAATTAGCGAAAGACGATTACAGAGTAGAGCCAATGCACGGTGATATGACGCAAACAATGCGTGAGCGTGTAATGCGTAGATTTAAGGATCATGAATTACAAGTATTAGTAGCAACTGATGTCGCTGCTCGTGGAATTGATGTAGACAACCTTACTCACGTAATTCACTATTCACTTCCAGATTCTAGAGAGTATTACACACATCGTTCTGGAAGAACTGCACGTGCTGGTAAAAAAGGTATTTCATTGGCACTTGTAAACAGCAGAGAAGCTGGAACACTAAAGCAATATACAGATCGTCTGAAAATTACGTTCGAAAAAATTCCAGTACCTAGCGTTAAAGATGTTCAAATGAACAGAATGAAAGGTTGGTTTCAGTCTATTGCAGACACGGAGGCTTCAACTCATTTATCTGAAGAATTATTGGATACTGCTTATAAGGTTTGGGAAGGATTGGACATTGATATGCTGATTGAAAAATTGGTGAGTCACGAATTGAATAAACTGAATTATACTACCGATCAAGCTGACCTTAACGATACAAGTCGCCCAGGAAGAGGAAACGATAGGGATGGCGGAAGAGGTCGAGATAGAGATCGAGGTGGTCGTGAAGGCGGACGCGATAGAGATAGAGCTCCAAGAGGTGATAGAAGAGATAGTGGAGATCGCGATCGTGGAAGAGGTGATAGAGATAGATCCCCAAGAAGCGATGATAGAAGTGATAGAGGAGCACGTGAATCACGTAAGCCAAAATCCTTGAGTGGAGACGACGTTACTTTTTTCATCAACTTAGGACGAAAAGACGGTATGAACGAATCTGAATTGCGTACTTATTTGACAGAGAAAACGGGTATTAAAGGTGAAGAAGTAGGCGATATTCGTTTACGTAACCTAAATGCTTATTTCGATATCGATAAAAAGCATTCTGGTAAAATGAGTTCTTCATTTACTGATCAAGAATATAATGGAAGAGAATTAAGAGTAAACAGAGATTCTAGCGGAAACTAGATTCTGATTCTTACACAATATTTTGAAGCCCTGTAAACGTTTGTTTATGGGGCTTTTTTTTGTAAAATAATTGACTTTAATTCGCCTAAATACTCGAAACAGTATTTGTTTCTCGATTAAATTCCATAATTTTTGTCAGTTTGTTGGTTCTTATAAAATGGCCGATAATTCCTCGCGAGTCTTTGTCGTCTTGCATGGTTTTGATGCTATCCAAAATTTCTGAAATAGAAGGATTTTCTTCTTCCGATAGTTCACCAATCCCAAGGTAAGAACCATTTTCAATAGCAATAACATGTTTCGTATTCTTTTCAGGTCCTGGTTCAATAATCAATAGGTTTCGATTGATAAACCGCAGATTTTCTAATGCATTTTCGACTTTTAAATTGTAGGTGTCTGCTTCTTCATGACACAGCGCAGCGCCTTCGCATTGTTGTGTTCCAAAAAACAGACAACCTCTGCTGCATTTTTGCAAACCAATCATACCTAAGCACAGTCCAAATTTCTGAGAAAATAGTTCCAAATAGCTTTTAGTTTCTGCTATACTAGAAAAAGTAGAAATTGGCTTATGATGCGCTTCAAGTTTTACTGGTCTTAGCAAATGGTAACCAAATAAATCATGTTCTTCAATAATTCCGAAAGGAAATGAACTGCGCTTAAGTGCTACGTTATATTTTGGCTTTAGGTTTTTTATTTCTTGCGATTCCTTCAGTAAGGCCACAATTTCAGATCCCGTAATTTCGTATGAAATATCCGCAACTTCGGCATGCATTTTTATTGCTTTTTGAGTCTTTGGTTGTCTTAAATGATTGAATAACCGAGTGCGAAGGTTGGTGCTTTTTCCAACATAAATAACGTCTTTGTTTGTGTTGTACAAATAATACACTCCAATCTTTTTTGGAATATTCAATACTTTTTCCGGATCTAATTCTGAGTGCAAGTAGTTAGATAGCTGAATTTTTGGTTTGAGTTTAAGTCCAAATTCAGGATCAATAGAGTAGAGTAATTCGAACAGTTTTACGGTGGCTTTTGCGTCTCCAGCTGCACGATGTCGACCATCTAAATTAATCCCCAATTCACTCGTTAATTTCCCAAGAGAGTAGGAGCGGTGTCCAGGAATAAGCAATCTGCTCTGTTTGACTGTACATAATTTTTTGCGCTGAAAATCGTAGCCCAGTCTGTCAAATTCTTCTTCCATAAATCCGAAATCAAAATTGACATTATGCGCCACAAAAACGGCTGCATCTGTTATTTCCAGAATCCGCTTGGCTACTTCATAAAATCGCGGTGCATCGGCAACCATTTGGTTGGTAATTCCAGTTAAACGACTTATATCATGAGGAATACTCGTTTCTGGATTTATTAAACTTACAAACTCGTCAACAACTTGTTTTCCATCGTGTTTGTAAATCGCTATTTCAGTAATTTTTCCACGATGTTTGCTTACGCCAGTTGTTTCAATATCTATAATGCACCACACTTTTCAAATGTACTTTCCTCTTCTATAATTAATACTCCGTATTAAGTATTTTTTCAAGAGTTTTATTTGGTTTATTTGCGTACATTTTAAATTCTAAAAATGATTAAATTAATATTCTGTTTCAAGAAATAAAAACTACTCAATAGTTTGAAATTAAAAGTATTACCTATTTTATTTGTGTTTTCATTTATCGCTCTCTTTGTTGGAATTGCTCAAGAAAGTAGATTAGAAGTACTTTCTAGTGCTAGCGAAGATGTTAGAGTCGATAATTATCAGCTTTCTTACACGGTTGGAGAAACAATTTCAATTACTCAAGGAAATCGTTATTACTTTGTCACTCAAGGATTTCATCAAGTTGAATGGAACGCTGTTGCAGTCTGGGAATATACTCCCGAAACTGTTAGAATTGAGGTCTTTCCAAATCCATATTCAAGAAGTCTTAATATATCATTTCCTGACTTTTCGGGTATCGAATTATTTCAGTATCGGATATTAGATTTAACCTTTAAAGAAGTTGCAGAGGGGGATTTAGAGCAAGCCGAAAACAAGTTAGAATTATCCTCTTTACCTCCGGGAAGTTACCTTCTGAATATAACCAAGGACCAAGAATTAATTAAAACATTTAGAATCATCAAAATCTAATAAATATGAATTTCAATTTTAACCATATTTTAAAATCTGCTCTTGTGGCAATTTTTATTTGGCTAACTTTAGATATGAGTGCACAGTCTGCTTATGAGGGAATTCGTTACCAAGCGATTTTAAGAGATGGTTCAGGATCTATATTAAGCAGCCAGAATGTGAGTCTAAAAATGACTATTTATCAAAAAGGTGATCTTGTAAACGGATATATTGAAACCCATGCAACAGTTACTAATATAATAGGGCTTATTAACCTTACAATTGGTAATGGGATTCCAATTCAAAATACTTTTTCGAGTATCAATTGGGGGAAGTCTACTTCTAATCCGTTTTTTATTAAAATAGAATTTAGTGATAATGAAGGAAGCACCTTCTTGACCTTTGGTGAATCTCAACTATTGTCGGTACCATATGCGATGTATGCGAAAAATGTTGAAAACATCAATGATGCTGATGCAAATCCTCTAAATGAGATTCAAGATTTATCTTTATCTGGAAACATTCTTGAAATCTCTATGAACTCAGCTTCTACTTTAATTGACTTATCTCCATATTTGGATAACACAGATACTCAATTGCTTTCATTTGGGGTCAATGATACCTTGCAACTAACAAATGGAGGGAAGGTTTATTTAGGAATATACGATATAGACACTCGTCTTAAGGCTCATATAGCCCAATATATATTAGATCAGGCAGCATTAAAATTAAGACTCCAGAATTTAAGTGACTCATCGGCAACTAATTATTCTACAGGACAAAGTAATAGCTTTAGGATTCAGAATGACAGTAGTAGATTAAATCAAGCGGAAAATGATTTAAAAGATACGCAAGATTCAGTATCGATTTTATATACTGGAGCTTTCAGAGACTCTAGTCTAACGAATGAGCTTCAGAATATATTAATAAATGTATCTAATGATTCACTTCTAATTTCGGACGGACAAGGCATAGCGTTAAATAAATTATTTCAAATACAGAGCATTTCTATTGACTCTCTTTCAGATGCTTATAATGACACTAATCTCAATTTAATAATAGGCTCTAAACCAAATAATCTTGTTAAAAGTGGTACTAATAGTGCTAAGAATAATGTAGGTATTGGAAATGAATCATTTAGAGATAATACAACTGGGTCTTATAACGTGGGTATCGGTATCGGAGCTTTAAATAAAAATACTACTGGTGGATTAAATAGTGCTATTGGACAAGAAGCTCTGCAATCTAATAAAGTAGGAAATGAGAATACAGCCATTGGTAGGTTTGCACTACAGGAGGCTAATGCAAATGGTAACACAGCCATAGGAGCAGAGTCATCAGGGTCAAACACAACAGGACAATTTAATACATCAGTTGGTCGGTTCTCATTAAAATCTAATAAAAATGGATCTGACAATTCTGCTTTAGGAAGTAATGCAGATGTTGCAGATACGAATCTCTCATATGCAACTGCTATTGGTGCAGGAGCCATTGTAAAAGCCTCCAATACGATTCAATTAGGTAGTAGTTCCATAGATTCAGTTGTTACTTCAGGTAAATTAAAATTGGGCAATGTTATTTATCCAAACACGGATGGTACAAATGGCCAAGTATTGGTTACTGATGGTAGTGGAAATCTAAGTTTTCAAGATACAGATACCATTGGAGTAGTTCCATACACTGGCGCAATACAAGCGGTGAATCTAGGTGCTTTTGACTTAACTGTAAATAGTATTAAAATTGGCCTAGGTTCTGGGAATATTGCTGGAAATACTGCCTTAGGATACGAAGTCCTAAATGCAAATACCACAGGAAGTAATAACACAGCCTTGGGATCATATGTCCTTGAGGCAAACACCACAGGAAGTTATAACACAGCCTCAGGAATAAATGCCCTAAATAAAAATACGATAGGAAGCGATAACACAGCCTCAGGATTTAATGCCCTATTGCAAAATACTACAGGAAGACAAAACACAGCCTCAGGATCATATGCCCTAAAATCAAACACCACAGGAAATTATAACACAGCCTCAGGTTATCTCGCTCTAACTTCAAACACCACAGGAAATGAAAACACAGCTTCAGGATCATATGCCCTAGAATCAAATACCACAGGAAGCTATAACACAGCCTCAGGAACAAATGCCCTATTTATAAACACCACAGGAAGTGATAACACAGCTTCAGGAGCATATGCCCTATATAAAAACACCACGGGAGATAATAACACAGCTTCAGGATCATATGCCCTATATTTAAACAATACGGGAAGGTCTAACACAGCTATTGGATTTGCGTCCCTAGAAAATAACACCACAGGAAGTTATAACACAGCCTCAGGACAAAGTGCCCTATATTCAAACATCACAGGAAAACATAACACAGCCTCAGGATTTCAGGCCCTACAATCAAACACCACAGGAAACTATAACACAGCCTCAGGATTTCAAGCTCTATATAGAAACACCACAGGAAACTATAACACAGCCTCAGGTTATCTAGCCCTATTTAACAACACCATAGGAAATAATAACACCGCCGCAGGACGGAGTGCCCTACATTCAAACACCACAGGAAATGATAACACAGCCTCAGGATATTTTGCCCTATTTTCAAACACCACAGGAAATAATAACACAGCCTCAGGAAGGAATGTCCTATATAATAACACCACAGGAATTTATAACACAGCCTCAGGAGGGTATGCATTAGAGCAGAACACCACAGGAAGTCAAAACACAGCCTCAGGATATGAATCTCTAAATAAGAACACCACAGGAGCTAAAAACACAGCCTCAGGAACAAATGCCCTATTTTCAAACACCACAGGAAATAGCAACACAGCCTTAGGAATGAATGCCCTAAAATCAAACATCACAGGAAGTTATAACACAGCTTCAGGAGAACGTGCGCTATATAATAACACCACAGGAAGACATAACACAGCCTCAGGTTATCTAGCCCTAACTTCAAACACAACAGGAAATCAAAATACAGCCTCAGGACAGCAAGCCCTATATTTAAACACCACAGGAAGTGGTAACACAGCCTTGGGATACCACACCCTATACGGAAACTCAACGGGAGCGCATAACACAGCTGTAGGAGAGCGTGCCCTGCATGTAAACAGAACAGGAAATGATAACACAGCTTCAGGCTATTTTGCCCTATATAAAAACACCACAGGAAATAAAAACACTGCCTCAGGACGGAATGTCCTATATACTAACACCACAGGAAGTTATAACACAGCCTCAGGAAGTTATTCTCTAGAGAAGAACACCACAGGAAACTACAACACAGCCTCAGGAATATATGCCTTAAATAAAAACACTACAGGAAGTTATAACACAGCCTCAGGGTCATATGCCCTATTTAGAAACACCACAGGAAAAGAAAACACAGCCTCAGGATATGAAGCTTTATATAGAAACACCACAGGAAACTATAACACAGCCTCAGGAATGTTTGCCCTATTTAGCAACACCACAGGAAATAATAACACCGCTGCAGGACGGAGTGCCCTATATTCAAACACCACAGGAACTCAAAACACAGCCTCAGGATATGCAACCCTAGAGAAGAACACCACAGGAAATAGCAACACCGCCGCAGGAACGAATGCCCTAAATAAGAACACCACAGGAAGTTATAATACAGCCGCAGGAGTGTATGCCCTGAATGTAAATACTACAGGAGCTAAAAACACAGCCTCAGGATATGAAGCACTATCTTCAAACACTACAGGATTTAGCAACACAGCCTTAGGAACGAATGCCCTAAATTCAAACACCATAGGAAGCTCTAACACAGCCTCAGGAGAATATGCCCTAAAAGCAAACACCACAGGAAGTTATAACACCGCCTCGGGACGGAGATCCCTATATACGAGCACCACAGGAAGTTATAACACCGCCTCAGGATATGAAGCCCTTTATAAGAACACAGGAAGTTATAACACAGCCTCAGGAATATTTGCCCTATTTAACAATACCACAGGAAATTATAACACATCTTTTGGGTCATATGCCCTAGAGAAGAACACCACAGGAAGGCATAACACAGCTATTGGATATGGGGCAGATCTAACAGCAGGAGCGTTGAACAATACCATAGCTATAGGATATAACGCAAAAGTTTCAAGCTCAAATACTATTCAATTAGGTAACAGTTCCATTGATTCAGTTGTTACCTCTGGCAAGTTGAAACTGGGCAATGTTATTTATCCAAACACGGATGGTACAATTGGTCAAGTATTGGCAACCGATGGCGCAGGAAATGCAAATTGGATTGCGCCGATGCCAAATGTTACCAGGAGTATTGTAATTGCACCAGGTATGTTTCCAACGGAAGCATTTACCGGTTCAACAACTAAGAAAAATACCGTGGGAGGCTGGGGACTTCCAGTTATTGAAATGGCAACCAATGTAAGTGGTCAAATTGCAATGTCTGTGCCTCTTCCAAGTGACTGGGTTGCTGGTACAGGTGTGAAAATCAAATTAATGTATAGTAATAGTACTAATTCGGGAAATATTTCCTTTCGCTTTGGGAGTGCAAAATTAGTTGAGAATTCATCAACTAGAACAGGGACAAGCAGCAGCACAGTTTCGTTAAGTGTTTCTTCAACTGTATATGGATTGAAGGAATATAGCCATTCTATTTCTATGAACTCTACAGAAAAAGTTCTGCATTTTTATCTGAGAAGACAAGGGACGAATTCATCGGATACCAACAGTGGAATTATGTTTATTCACGGTGTAAATTTAGAATATACTTCTAGATAGTATTTCGTTATTTAGATTGGCTGAATTGGATTAGAGCTAAAATAAATATTGTGCGTATTAATGTGGCATTATACGGTGTGCTGAAATCACGTCCAGTCACATTTAATTGGAAAGAAGCCCTTCAACAGGAAAATATATTATTACCATTACCGGAGTTGCAGTTGTGAGTCAACAGACTTGAGTAGCAATGGTTGTAACCTAGGCAAATAGCAACGGAAGAACTGCAACCTATGAATTTACAGGAAGTACCTTAGAAGTATATATGTGGCAAGGCAATACGAATGCAACTGTGGCTAATGCTTTTTCTTTTCTTTTATTTAAACATTAATATTGTAGCCCTAATATAGAACAGCACATGAACGAGATTAATAATATTCCAGCTAGCAACCAACGAAAAAGAATTGTGATAGTAGGAGCAGGCTTCGCTGGAATAAAATTGGTATTGTCGCTTTCGGCGAAACACTTTCAAGTAATTCTGCTGGACAAAAACAATTACCACCAATTTCAACCTTTATTTTATCAAGTTGCAACTGCTGGTCTAGAACCCAGTTCCATCTCTTTTCCTATTCGTAAAATTTTGCAGAAAAGGAAGAATGTTCATTTTAGAGTAGCCAGTCTTCAACACGTAAATTGGGAATCAAAGTCAATTGAAACAGATATAGGCTCTATTGAGTACGATGATTTAGTATTGTCTCTAGGAGGAACCACCAACTTTTTTGGAAACCCGAATTTGGAAAAATACGCAGTGCCAATGAAATCGGTTTCAGAGGCATTGTACCTTAGAAACGCAGTACTTGAGAATTATGAGCAAGCGTTAAATACCTCAGATCCTACAGAGCAAGAAGCGCTAATGAATATCGTTATCACAGGCGGAGGTCCGACAGGAGTAGAATTGTCTGGTGCCTTAGCTGAAATGCGCAAGTTTGTATTGCCGAAAGATTATCCAGAACTCGATTTTACTAAAATGACGATTTCCTTGTTGGAAGGCTCTCCACGTTTGTTGAATGGAATGTCTGATTATGCGGGGAGACAAAGTCTAAGTTATTTGAAGAAACTTGGAGTTGAGGTGCGTCTAAATTGTTTGGTTGAAGACTTTGATGGAACTACCGTTTCGCTTAAAGGTGGAGAAAAAATGTCTTCTAAAACCTTGCTTTGGGCAGCAGGAATTAAAGCCAATTCAGTAAAAGGCTTTTCTGAGGATACTATAGGTCCTGCAGGTAGAATATTGGTTAATGAATTTTCCCAAACTAAATTTTCAGACTCCGTTTATGTAATCGGAGATCAGGCTTTAATGATTACCGCTGAAAACCCTAAAGGAGATCCACAAGTGGCACAAGTGGCGATTCAGCAAGCACAGAATGTTGCCAAAAACTTGAATAACCTGCGATTAAAAAAACAACTCAAAGCTTTTAAGTATTTCGATAAAGGTTCTATGGCTACTGTAGGTAGAAACTTAGCAGTAGCCGATTTAGCTGTGGGAAGTCTTAAAGGCCACATAGCTTGGTTGATGTGGTTGTTTGTCCATTTGATGGCCATCTTAGGTACCAAAAACAAAGTATTTGTATTCTTGAATTGGATATGGAGTTACATTACTTATGATCAGTCGTTACGACTAATGATAAAGCCAAGAGAAAAGAAATAAGTTATAGAATCAGTTTTTTTGAGTCTAAACAATGCTACAGTTTCAATATTAGATTAACACGGTTTCACTAAACGCTTTGTCTATCACCTGAAACAAGTTTAGGGTGTTCGTTGAATATTAAGCAGTACTTCTTAATTTCGAATCATGATCATTCAATTCTCTACCAATAGATTTCAACGCTTCATTGGAATTATACGATACAACTATAAAGCGATACTAATTTTTCTGTCGATCGATTTTGCCGTATTCTATCTGTACAAGTACTTAGATGTGAATCTTCATATGCCAGCGGTACCTATTAGTATTCTGGGTGGTGCATTAGCGATATTCTTAGGTTTTAGAAACAATTCAGCTTACGATAGGTGGTGGGAAGCAAGAAAAATTTGGGGAGGAATAGTAAACGTAAGTCGTTCCTTTTCGTTTGAACTTATTGCGCTAATTCATAAAAATGCAGATAGCCGAAAAATTATCTATCGGCATTTGGCTTGGTTGAATTCTGTTAAGTTACAGCTTAGAAAACAGTCCGATACCTCAGAAATAGAACAATATTTATCTGTTGAAGAATACAATCAAACCAAAGAATGGGCGAATCCGGCTACTCAATTTTTACGGATTCAAGCGGAGGAAATTGGTAAAATGAAAAAAGAAGGCCGTATTTCAGATATTGAGCAAAAGCAAGTTATAGAATCCTTGAAAACTATGATGGATTTGCAGGGAATGGCTGAGCGTATTAAAGGAACAGTGTTTCCTTATTACTACGTTTATTTTACGCAGGTATTCCTTTGGGTTTTCATCCTTCTATTGCCTTGTATTTTGGTTGAAGACATGGGTTGGTCTGCTATTCCAATGGCAATGGGTATATCTTTTGTGTTTTATATTCTAGATAAATCAGGGCACATAACTGAAGACCCGTTCGAGAATAGAGCAGCCGATACTCCTATGTCTGCTATTTGTCGAATTATAGAAATAGACGTTAAGCAAATGTTGGGAGAGTCCAATATTCCTGAAAAGATGCCTACCGAGTTTACCGATTATAATGTAGAGTTTTTGAAGTAATGTGCATTAGTAGAGTTTGATTGCAGTTATTTACTTAAAATTGTTTTATCCAAATTAAAAATACTTGATAATTCTGCTGTCATCGATAATAACTTAAAAATTATAATTACGAAAATAAAAATTCTGGTCCTTTTTATTCTAACATCTGTATCTGTAAACGCTCAGATTATGGAGAAGAACAAAGCAGAAAATAAAAATGCAGTTCTTGAAGGTTTTACTGGTCAAGCGGCAGGTTTTGATGCAGATGGCCACAGACGGGCAGATGCTTTTTCAACCAGTAATCCCGGTCGAGTAGTTGTCCTAAATATCCATTGCGGCTTTTATGCTACTGGAACTCTAAATTATAATGTTACAGTAGACTCAAACAATTATGGAAATACGCTGTATCAGCACCCCGATGTTGATTTAAGAGGTTTTCCAGGAGCCACTATCAATCGTAGATTGTTTTCAGGAACTACTCAAGGAACAGGTACTGCTCAAGACAGAGGAACTTGGGTCAGTTTTAGTATCAAATTTAATATTACTTGTACTAATTCAACTCCGTAACTTAGCATAAACCCTCTGTATGTTTTAGGCTCAAAGGCTGAGTTGATTTAATTTCCATTTTTTTTATCCATATAACGCTTACAGCCCTCTTTAATATTGGATAATGCAGTTATCCGTTTAAAAATGTATAAACGCTTATAATCGACTATAAGTGCTTAATAAAATGGATAAAATTTATAGCAGCGCTTAAAAATAAAAAAGCCCTTATGGATCTCTCCATAAGGGCTTCAAATAGTTGTCTGTTCTTTTAGAACTTACCTCAAGTCTATTTCTTCTACTCCTGCTGGTGTTTTAAAATCAAACTTAGTATCTGCGTATGCATTATTGCCAATAAAATCTTTGATCGTATAAATAAAAGTATTTCCGTCTTTAGACTTTATTTCAATACTGTGTATTTGATTTTTAGTCTTATCCACATTAAGAATCACCGTATGAAAAGGTTTTTCAGAAGGATCTAATGGGTACATCCTAATAACGTTCACTGCAGTTCCCGCAATAGTTTTATCATCGTCTTTTACATATTTAAATCCTGTTTCATACATGGTAAATATAGTAGTAGGATTTAGCATAGACTCTTCGTCGTCTTCATCCACTTCAGATATTTGAACTTCCTTTACATCCTTTAAATAGGTCCAAACTAAAGTTCCATTACTTATAATTTGTTGTTCACCAACATCAACGATATACTTGTCATTTTTAAGGATAATCGATCCCGATTGAGTATCGTTTAAACCCTCAGCCTCATTTACCAACTTAAAATCAAAGTTGGCAGTAATTGTTGTAAAGGTTTTAGTTTTAGCCGACAGTTTATCTAGAATTTTTTTGGCTGCCGGGTCCTTTGGAATCAAATCGCTGCTTTGAGCATTTGCAAAAGTAGAGAGTCCAAAAAGGGCTAAAGTAAGTGTTAAGTATTTCATTTCTAATAGTTTTAAATATCTTCTTTACCCCTATTCAATAACTGTTCCAAAGAAAGCTCATCAGGTATCAAAACCTCACGTGCTTTGGAGCCTTTGAAGGGGCCTATAATTCCAGCTGATTCCAATTGATCTACTATACGACCAGCACGGTTGTAACCAAGTTTTAATTTACGTTGTAACAAGGAAGCAGAGCCTTGTTGGTGCATTACAATCACTCGGGCAGCGTCTTCAAATAATATGTCTCTATCTTCATCTTCTAAGGTCGCTTGACTTCCTTCTGTATCTCCCACGAATTCGGGCAGTATAAGTGCGTCAGGATATCCTTGTTGGTTTCCAATAAAGTTCGTAATTTCTTCTACTTCCGGAGTGTCTACAAATGCACATTGAATACGAATCAAATCGTTTCCATTGCTAAAAAGCATATCACCACGACCTATTAACTGATCGGCGCCACCAGCGTCCAAAATCGTTCTAGAGTCAATTTTAGCCGTAACTCTAAAGGCTATTCGACAAGGAAAATTTGCTTTAATAGTACCTGTAATAATGTTGACCGAAGGTCTTTGGGTAGCAATAATCAAATGAATGCCAATAGCACGTGCCAATTGAGCCAAACGCGCAATAGGAGTTTCAACTTCCTTACCAGCAGTCATAATAAGATCGGCAAACTCATCAACTACAACCACAATATAAGGCAAGTATTTGTGACCGTTTTCTGGATTCAGTTTACGCTCAACAAATTTCTTATTGTACTCTTTTAGGTTACGACATTGAGCTTCTTTGAGCATTTCGTAACGGTTGTCCATTTCAACACAAAGACTATTTAAGGTAGCAACAACTTTCGATGTATCTGTAATAATGGCCTCTTCTTCACCCGGCAGTTTTGCTAAGAAATGACGCTCTATTTTGTTGAATAAGGTAAGCTCCACTTTCTTAGGATCTACCAATACAAACTTTACTTGAGAGGGGTGTTTTTTGTAGAGTATAGAAACCAACACAGCATTTAATCCTACCGATTTTCCTTGACCAGTTGCGCCCGCCATAAGTAAGTGAGGCATTTTAGTTAAGTCGGTTACAAAGGTTTCGTTGCTAATTGTTTTACCTAAGGCTAGGGGCAATTCCATTTTAGAACTCTGGAATTTTTCACTGGCAATAACTGCCTTCATAGAAACTATCCCAGGGTTTTGATTTGGTACCTCAATACCAATAGTTCCACGGCCAGGAATTGGGGCAATAATCCGAATACCAAGCGCGGCTAAACTTAGGGCGATATCATCCTCCAAGTTTTTTATCTTGGAGATACGAACTCCGGGAGCAGGGACTATTTCGTACAACGTAACGGTTGGTCCTATAGTAGCACTTATCTTATCAATCGCAATTTTGTAATTACTCAAAGTATTTACAATTTTGTTTTTGTTGGCCTCCAGTTCTTCGCGGTTTACCTCAATCTCTCCATCGCCATGATTCGCAAGTAAATTTATACCTGGAAACTTATATTTAGATAAGTCTAAGGTTGGATCATATTCACCGTGCTCTTTTAGCAATTTATTTACATCACGCTCAGATAGTGTTTCTTCTGTATTTTCAGCAACGGCGAGCTCCATTCCCAAATCATCGTCTTCACTTTCTGCACTTTCTTCAGTTATTTCTAATTCATCACTCGCAGCATGAGCTATTTCTTCAATGGGTGCTTGCACTTCCATTTGCAAACCATTGGATTCAGTTTCTGTTGCACTTTTTTCTGCTTTCTCTTCGTTATAAAAAAGTTCAGTAGTTGCAATCGAATTATTGGCTGGGTCTGAGGATTCTGCTAATTCCTTCTCTAAGTTATCTGCATTGATGTTCTCGAATTCAGTGTTCACCAAGTTGCTAACCTCTTTTTCTGTTGCTGGTTCTTCGTGGTTATAATTGGGAATAATTTTTAGCATTAATCGCTTCATCATTGCCCATGTTTTGCGAAGAGAGAAATTGAAGGAAACAATAAAATAGATAACTAAAGCAAAAAACAAAAAGAGTATAGTTCCAGCTGAACCAATTACGCTTTGCAGCCATTCATTCATATAATATCCACTTGCTCCTCCAGCGAATAAATAATCAGAGTCGATGAAGTAGGAGAGGGAAGCACTTGTCCAAATGATTATGAAAAGAGTATTTTTTATAGTCCTTGTCAATGGCATTAGACTAATATTCAGCCAAGTTTTTACACCTAATAAAAACAGAATAGCCACTATAAGAAAGGATGCTACTCCAAAACTTTCATTGATAAACAATTGCGAAGTAATTGCTCCAATTTTACCTAACCAGTTCGCAACTTCAATATCAGGATTAACCAGTAATTTACTCCAAGAGCCGAACAATAAGTCCTGATCACTTTTCCATGTAAATAGAAAAGAGATAAAAGCAATTAAAAGATAAAATGAACTGAGGATAAGTATAAGCCCAGTGATAGTTCTGAACTTTTCGTTTGAAAGCATTCGGCTAATTGGAGGTAAAGGGTTAAGCCTTTTTAATAAGCCCCCTTTTTTAACTGAATTTTCCTTTTGTTTCTTGGCCATTTAAGCACTTTCCGTAAGTCTCAAAAATAACAATTAAGCACGCCTTTAACCCCATAAACGTTGGGATTGCAATGGTATTTATAAACAAGGAAACGTTTACAATTTAGTAGTCAAAGCTCATGAAAGCTTCTTTCATTTTTCGAGTCAAGGTTTTGTTGGACACAATATTAAAATCCAGAGGAACTTTAAATTGATCGAGACTAATTGAATCACTCTCCACAGAGCTTACCGTCATTTTTAAAACCAATCCTTGTTGTTGGACTTGATATTCCATGAGCACTCCTGGTATCAAAGGGAACGGGGAACACCAATTCGAGTTTTTTAATTTTATTTGATTGGTGTGCCAAATGATATAATCAGGAACAACATTGTTGTAGAAAATAACTTTTGTTGCAGTACAATTTATGCCAGCTATTGATCGAGTTGAATCTAAATCTTCTAGGCGATAACTCGGGAAATCGACATGAAAACGCTTCACGCCTCTCTCAGTAAATCTAGAAACATACTTAGAACTGATTATCTTCATGAAATAATCCATCGTTTTTTCTTCGTTGTTTGAAATAAAGCCTGCTGCAAATAATCCCATTCCTCCAATAGACTCCGCTTTGTACTGATTACCTCGAAAGATTAACGTCATTTCTTTTGGTAGTAAACTTAGACCGATATCATTAGAATCAAGATACGGATAAGAAATCTTGTAAATAATCTGGCCTTGTTCTAGCACAGGTACACCACTATCACCTGTAATTGATGAACAGCTTGACATAAGCATTCCACCAAATGCAGTTAGAATAATGTTGAAGTAATATTTAGGTATGATAGTCAATAAATAAATTAGCAGTAAAAATATATTTTAAAACTGAATTTGATTCCAATAATTGCATTTATATGCCAATAACGCAGTCTTTTTTTTAGTCTGGTGAGTTTAAAGACATGTATACTTTTGCACCTCATTATTTATAAAGCTATGATTAAGGGAATAGAGCAATTGGTTTCAAAGGTTTTTCAAGAGCAATATGGCGAAGCTCCAATTGCTGAATCCATCCAAATTCAAGAAACTAGAAAGGATTTTGAAGGTGATTTTACCATTGTTGTATTTCCATTAGTACGCATAGCAAAGAGAAAACCAGAGGAGGTTGCAGAAACTCTGGGAAATCTTTTGGTAAATAATGTGCTTGAAATTGAAAAATTCAATGTCGTGAAGGGCTTTTTGAATATCTCCTTGACTTCTTCTTTTTGGACGAATTGGTTGAGCAATCTGTCTTCTATTAATTCTAGGCTTCCGAAAGCTGAAAGTCGCGGAGAGTTAATGGTTGAATATTCATCTCCAAATACCAATAAACCTTTACATCTTGGGCATATTCGAAACAATTTGTTGGGATACTCGGTAAGTGAAATTCTAAAATCAGCGGGATATAAGGTGTACAAAACACAAATCGTAAACGATAGAGGAATTCACATTTGTAAATCCATGATTGCTTGGGAAAAATTTGGAAACGGAGAAACTCCTGAATCTTCTGGATTAAAAGGAGATAAACTAGTGGGTAAGTATTACGTGGCATTCGATAAAGCTTACAAAGCTGAAATATTAGAACTGACCGCAAGCGGAAAAACTGAAGAAGAAGCAAAAAAGGAAGCTCCAATTATTCAAGAAGCTCAGGCTATGCTCATGAAGTGGGAAGGTGGAGATGAAAAAGTTACCCAGCTTTGGGAAACCATGAATGCTTGGGTTTATGCAGGTTTTGATAAAACATACGCTAGATTGGGTGTCGATTTCGACAAATTATATTACGAATCGAATACCTACCTATACGGTAAGGATAAAGTAACGGATAATATTGAAAATGGAATTTTCTATAAAAAAGAAGATGGTTCTGTTTGGTGTGATTTGACGAATGATGGTTTGGATAATAAGCTGGTTATCCGGGCAGATGGAACTACGGTTTATATGACACAAGATATCGGCACTGCATTGTTGCGTTTAGAGGATTTTCCGAAAATCAAACAACTAATTTATACTGTAGGAAACGAACAGGATTATCATTTTAAAGTGTTGTTTAAGATTTTAGAAAAGCTAGGTTACTCTTGGGCTTCCAATTGTTACCATTTGTCATACGGAATGGTGGACTTGCCAACTGGAAAAATGAAATCTAGAGAAGGTACAGTCGTTGATGCCGATGATTTGATGGAAGAAATGAGTCAGAAGGCCAAGGAAATAACTACCGATTTGGGAAAACTGGAAGATCTGGAAGAAACCGAAAAAGAAGTGTTGTATAATTCGATTGGAATGGCTGCACTCAAATATTTTATGCTCAAGGTTGATCCCAAGAAGAAAATGTTATTCAATCCCGAAGAATCGATTGATTTTAATGGGAATACAGGGCCCTTTATTCAATATACCCATGCTAGAATTCAGGCTATATTAAGAAGAGGAAAAGAACGTAAATCGGTACCCTTTGATGAATTTGAATTGGAGGAAAAAGAAAAATCTGTGCTGCGTTTGGTTAAAAAATTACCTGAAATTATTGAAGAGTCTGCCGTTAATTATAGTCCAGCAGTGCTTTGTAATTATTTATATGACTTGGTCAAGGCATACAATTCATTTTATCAGTCCATGCCAATTTTTGATGACGAAAACGCAGGTCAAGAAAGTTTTAGAATTGAATTAACTAAACAAGCTGGAGAAACGATTGGTTTTTGTTTGACCTTATTAGGCATAAATGCTCCAGAGCGCATGTAAATTTCTGTCAGTTTTACGAAGTTATTGGTTTTTTAACAAATTGATGCACAGGTTTATAGGGGCGAAATTCCTCTTCAGATCTAGCATCTCTTGAGGAAGCAAGTAAAATTATTGTAACATTTGATTTTTTTCTATTTTTAGTAAACTATTGTAAAAAGTCAAACCCATTAACAAAGACATTATCAAGTGAAGAAAAATGAAATCAATTTTCGGTTTTAATTTTCCTCGATATATGAAATCCGTTATTCTCCGGTTCCAATTGGTAAGCAGTTAGTTTCTCCAATTTTCTGAAAGTATTTTGCAAGTAACAATTGATTAGTAAAATCGTCGTCAACTAATATGATATTCATAAAATATTAGGAATTTTAAGCCCAAATGTGTAGAATGAAATTAACTGTAAATACTCAGATTTATTACTTTTGATTTCATCTAAATTAGGCCCAAAAAGTTAAGTAAAAGGCACATATATATGTTTGAAAATTTATCAGAAAGATTAGAGCGCTCGTTCAAGATTATAAAAGGTCAAGGCCAGATAACTGAAATTAATGTTGCCGAGTCTCTAAAAGATGTAAGAAGAGCTTTATTAGATGCCGATGTTAACTACAAAGTAGCAAAAACATTTACTGAAGAAGTAAAGGAAAAAGCATTAGGGCAGAATGTTCTAAATGCAGTTTCGCCAGGGCAACTGATGGTGAAAATAACTCAAGAAGCATTGGCTGAGCTTATGGGTTCAGAAGAGGTTGAACTGAACTTATCCAATGCTTTTACAGTAATCTTAATGGCTGGTTTACAAGGTTCGGGAAAAACAACACATACTGGCAAACTAGCGCATTTTCTTAAAACTAAAAAGAGTAAAAATCCGCTTTTGGTGGCTTGTGATGTTTATCGTCCAGCTGCAATAGATCAGCTGCATGTTGTGGGTGAGCAAGTCGGAGTTGCTGTTTTTTCGGATAAAGAAAACAAAAGCCCGGTTGACATAGCTAAAAAAGGAATTGCTTATGCTAAAGCAAACGGACAAAATGTAGTTATTGTTGATACTGCGGGTCGTTTGGCTGTAGATGAGGAAATGATGCGTGAGATTGAAGAAATCAAACGTGCCATTAATCCGGCTGAAACTTTGTTTGTAGTTGATGCTATGACAGGTCAGGATGCTGTTAACACGGCAAAAGAGTTTGATGAACGATTGAATTTTGATGGTGTTATTCTTTCCAAATTGGATGGAGATACAAGGGGTGGAGCAGCTTTATCGATTAGAAGAGTAGTAGACAAGCCTATCAAATTTGTTGGTACTGGTGAAAAGATGGATGCACTTGATGTGTTCTATCCAAAGCGGATGGCCGATCGGATTTTGGGAATGGGCGATATCGTTTCATTGGTTGAAAAAGCTCAAGAAAATTTTGATGAAGAAGAAGCTAGAAAACTTCATAAAAAAATAGCCAAAGATCAATTCAATTTCAACGATTTCTTGAATCAGATTCAACAGGTTAAGAAAATGGGTAATCTTAAAGATTTAGCAGGAATGATTCCTGGTATGGGGAAAGCATTAAAAGGAGTAGATATAGATGACAACGCTTTCACACCTATTGAAGCCATGATCTATTCTATGACTGATGAAGAAAGAGAAAATCCTACCATAATTAACGGAAGCCGTCGAAAACGAATAGCCAAAGGCAGTGGTGTTGAAGTGCCGGAAGTGAACAAACTCATCAAACAATTTTCTGAAACCAGAAAAGTGATGAAATTGATGGGTAATAAAAATAATATGTCTAAAATGATGGCGGGCCTCAAAGGCGGATTGCCCGGTAAAGGAATGTAAATTGAAGTAGTATGATTTTATTAGATGGTAAAGCAACATCGGCAGCAATTAAAGATGAAATTGCTCTTGAAGTAGAACAACTTAAAAGCAACGGTTTAAAAGTCCCGCATTTGGCTGCAATTCTTGTAGGGAGTGATGGTGCAAGTCAAACATATGTAAATGCTAAAGTAAAGGCTTGCGAGCGAGTTGGTTTTGAAAGTACATTGATTGAACTTCCAGCCGATACTTCAGAGGATAAGCTGATGCAAACAATTGATAAGCTGAATAACGATCCGGAAATTGATGGATTTATAGTTCAATTGCCTTTACCGAAACACATTAATGAAGACAATGTTACATTGCGTGTTGCTCCAGAAAAAGATGTAGATGGATTCCATCCAGAAAATGTAGGAAGAATGGCATTGGGACTGCCGACTTTTTTGCCTGCTACACCAAATGGTGTTATGGAAATGTTGGGTCGCTATGATATAGAAACCTCAGGAAAACATTGTGTTGTTATTGGTCGAAGCAATATTGTTGGAACACCCATGTCTATTTTGATGTCTCGTAATTCTACCCCTGGAAATTCCACGGTTACTTTGACGCATAGTAGAACTTCGAATTTGAAAGAAGTTTGTTTGAGTGCTGATATCATTATTGTTGCTTTAGGTAAACCCAATTTTTTGACAGCTGATATGGTTAAGGAAGGCACAGTAGTAGTGGATGTTGGAATTCATAGAATAGAAGACTCCAATAAAAAATCGGGATTCAGGTTGGTTGGTGATGTGGACTACGAAACTGTTGCTCCTAAATGTTCTGCTATTTCTCCAGTTCCTGGTGGAGTAGGTCCAATGACGATTGCTTCACTATTGCAAAATACCCTCAAAGCAGTAAAACAGAGCTAGAACTACAAAGGCAGGTCATTTGTGTTAATTCGCGCAGTGTATGCATAGCGCATTCTCGGGCAATAACATTAATCTTCCTTCTTGAATAGGATTCCCACAACGTCTGCAATCGCCAAAATCAGAGTCGTCAATTTTGTCCATTGCTATATTTAGTTTTTGAAATTTAAACTCCATTTGTCGTAAAGTCCGTTCATTAACCGTTTTGTTATTGATTGCATCCATTCGGCTAATTCTACCGATTGCATTTTCTGGAGAAATTGGTTTAGTCAATTCTTTAAGTTCCGCAATACGCAATTTGGTCTCTGCTAATTCAGAAATGATTTTTTGCTTTAGAATAGCTTTGTCCATTATGCTAATGTATAGAACCTCAGCTTAACTTTTGGCCATAATGAACACTTATGCTGAACTTGAGTAATTATCTAATCAGCATTTCAATATTTTAATCAACCTAATTTCAACGATAAGGTCATTCCTGAGCAGGCAGGAATCTGTAACCTAAATGGCATATATTTTCGTCTGCGCGGAAATTACGGTTGATTTTTCGCATAAAAAAACCTCCAATGCAGAGCAAAGGAGGTTTCAAATAAATTTAGTTTGAATAATTAGTCAGTAGCTAAACCAACATAAAATTCAATGATTTTTTCAGAAGTGTTGCCTAATTTATCCTTAGATACAACCTTTACTGTGTACTTAACCTTTTTCTTTAAGAAACGGTTTCTTTCAGAAATATCTAAGGTTTGAGCTGAAGAATACAAAGCCAATGGAGCATCGTTAATACTATACATGATAGATTCTGTACCAACATGATCATCAGTTGCACCTAAATAAAGACGCGTATAATTTGGATAAACTTTCAGCTCTTTTTTGTTACCAATAGGCTGAATGCTAAAGTTATTGTAAATCTCTGGAGCAACATTGTCTACAAAGCAATTTGAGGTTTTTTCCTGCTCTTCGTTGTTTACGTTGTCCGTCGTTTTAAAATTAATAGAGTGGTATCCGTCATTTGGAATAGTGAATTCACTGTATGTCTTGTATCCAGATCCATCAATTTGATATTCGATTTTTTGAACTCCAGATTCGTAATCTTTCGAGAACAATTTAATCGCTGTTGCTTTATTGATATACAAAGTATCACGAGCAAAGAATTGTGGAGAACCATATCTGATTCCAGTCGTTGGATTAACATTGTCCATATAGACATTCAAATACTTATTTGGAGAAAGATTTTGAACGTTATCAGTAGCATCATATTTTACAGAATGAGATCCTCTTACATCAGGAAATTTAATTTCTGAAGAATAATCGAAACGATCTTTTTGATCTGTTCTGTGGTAAATTTTATTTACACCAGCTTTATTGTCTGTTGCAGCTAAACTAACGGTAGTTCTATTAGAAACGTAGGCAACTCCGTTTTTTCCTTTGTATTCATCTCCATTGATTGTATGAGTAACCACTGGTGGAATCTTATCTAAGTAAAATTTGAAGGCTTGTTTTTCTTCAGTGTTTTTAACATTATCAACTGAGTAGTAATATAATGTGTGCTCGCCATCTTTTAAATAAGCAACACCAAAATTTCCGCCGTAAGCATTTTCTGCTCTACCATCAAAACTGAACTTTGTTCTGTTTACTCCAGATAGATTATCAGTTTTAGCTAAATTGAATTTTGTGCTAGGAGCTAGAATAGTTCCATTGTAGACTATTCCTACAATGGTGTGATTTGATGTTGGAGCTGAAAGGTCAACTACAAATTTGTCACTTTTTAATGCTTCCGCATTACCAACATTATCGTGAGCATACCACGATAGGTTGAACTCACCTTCTTTATCCAAATTGCTGGTTGCAGAGTAATCTGACCAAGTAGTTGAATTTACGGCAGAATGAATTTTCTCAACTCCAGAAACCCCGTCTCTAGAAGTCAATGTATACGTCAGACCTTTTCCAAAATACAAACGATCGCTTCTGTAACGAGGAGCGCCATCATATTTTAAACGTGTAACAGGAGCTAGACCATCAGCATACAATTCATACATAATCTCTTTTTGAGGCTGAATTGTCTTCTTCGTTTCAGGATCAACAGCATATCGGCTTCTCATATAATTTATGCCTTCAGTATCCAAATACATTGGATTTGCATATTTCGAAGTTAGTTTACTAGTTAAGTCATATTGCTGTCCACCTGGAGAGATAGAGAACTTGAAATAGAGTGGTAGACTCTTTTGTACATAAGTGTTTCCATCATTGAGATATACTTTCTTCTCGTGTTCAGGAACCGCTGGCTCTTGCGCACTGACTGAAAGTTGGATACTTATTGCTAGAAACAGCACATAAAATAATCGTAATCCTTGTTTCATAATATTATGTTTTAGCATGTAAAAGTAGTATATTTTGAAAATGTTAAATACTTTAAATGAAATTAGTTACCTATTCACCAGCAATTAATCAGGAGCAATGATCAAAACTGAAATTAAATCTAAAAAAATGAGCAGTAAACTTAGTGCAATATTTTTTGTTTTTGCAATTGGAATTATGGGGTGTAATCCGAATAGAATTTACAACGAACACTTTGAAACTGGAGAAGGTTTACAATGGCTCAAGGCCGATAAAAAGACCTTTAATGTAAACATTGAAGATGCTTCTCAAAAATACAATGTTTACATAACATTCCGCTATGCAACTGGTTTTGCTAAAACTGATGCACCGGTATCGTTATCTCAAAAAACACCAAGTGGTGAATTATATACCAATGATTATGCTTTAAGAATTAGAGATGATAAAGGAGATTACATTGGAGAACCTGGCTACGATATTTGGGACAGTGAACATATGATTCTTGCTGAAGTTAAACTAGAAGCAGGGACACATCAATTTGTACTCGAACACAATAATGGCAATGGAACTTTATTTCCTGTATTGGATGTTGGGTTGATTGTTGAGAAGTTGGAGAAATAGAGTAGGGATAAGCTCAGTTTTCATGTAAGCTAAGAAGCGGATACTTCAGTAGCACAGCGAACAAGGAAAAAATACATTGGTTATGTGCTATTGAATTGGTTCTGTTTTTATTTATTTCAATACTATTTAAGTAGAATTGATTTGGATAGGACAAGGATCGATATTCTGACCATTATTCAGTATTCTAGTATTAAGGAAATATTTTTTATTGAATAATAAGTTTTCCAGTAAACAGCCCGTTTTCATCGTCTTGGACAACAACTACATATGTACCAGCAGAAAGAATATTACAATCCAATTTGATTTTTTGCTCCACAATTTCGTAATTCACATCAGCAATAATAGTTCCCATAATGTCATAAATCTTTACCGATGTTATTCCTGTTGGGTCAATGAAGCGGTAATGATTGTATTCTAAAGAAATGAAAGTTTGGTTCGAAGCGGGGTTAGGCTGAATTATCAGACTGTTTTCTGATCCAGTATTAAACTTAATGGTATTCAATACTTTGTTTGTAGCCAGCGGAGCTTCAAAATCAAAAACGATATCAGCTTTGTTTGGAATCAATTCACCTTGTTTCACATTGGCTTTAGGAAGAACGTTAAACGTAATGAACCCATTACTAGCTTCTTCACTCCTTCCACTGTCTGGCAATAGAATATTGTTAAATCTAAAAGTGATTTGACGTCCTTCAATGGACATTAAGTATTTGTGACTTGAGGTTACATCTGTAATGCTCGATATATCGATTCCTTGCGGTAATTCATTGGTAATGAATACATTTTGAGCATAATATGTTCCAACGTTTTGAAAACGAATTTTATACTTTAAGTCCTGTTTTTTTTCGATAAAACCTTCATTTCCTTCTCCTTGTGGATACACAGTAAGATCATTAGGATCAATAGCACCTACAATTGGATTTATATCTGTATAACTGTTGTCATTGGTATCACAATCATTTGAGAAATCAGTAATTGTTGCAGATACTGAAAGTAAAGAACCCATAGTAGCGTTCAAATCAACAGAGTCAACAATAGTTAAATCGGAAGATGTAAATGCCTTTACAGTATCGATATTCCAAGTATAGATAGAATTACTTGCATTGACTTGAGAACTGCTCCAAGCAATAGAACTAGAAATTGGAATTATTTCATTGTCCAATGTGATTATAATATCAACATTATAAGCATCAAATGCACCTAAATTTCTATACACTACAGAATAGTCATTTTTAAACTCTCTTCTTAAAGCGGTGGTTCCTAATGATATACTTAAATCTGGGCTGGTGCAACTTGTTTCGACTCCAAAGTTGTTGCCGCAATAGGTTTGACCTGAGCTTATAGCTAACGAAAATCCATTGGCATTGCAGGTGGCTGAATAGCTAGTTGTTGGCTTGTGACTAACAGTGAATGTTCCTGGCTCTAAAAAGAATTGATAATTCCCACTTTCATCAGTAGTTACATATCTATCCCCAGGAGTCACTTTAACTAATAATCTAGGTATTCCTTTTTCACCAGTTCCTTGAATACAGTCTTGGTTGACATCATGAAAAACTTTTCCACATACCTGAATTCCTGTTCCTTCCTCTATGTTTATGCAATTGTCTATGCTTTGATTTGTCAAGACTTGTCGGTATCCAGTAGGCCATTCTACGACAATTGAATCAATAGAAGTTGCATTCCCAAGTCCAAAAAGGGCTTTCAATGAATTTTGACTGCCCGCGCCACCGCTTGTTTGAGCTGAAATTTCTTTCATCTGCCAAATACTAGCCCCATTAAATGTTGCCTTCACCATTACCTTGGCTCCAATCGCATTGTTGTTTGAGTTTGCACCTGTAAGTTTGATGCACGACCAAGAGTTACAGTTTGCAAGATTGTTTTGGAAGAATACGTTGTTCTCATTGGAGTGATTTCCGATGATTATGTCTATATCTCCATCATTGTCGTAATCACTCCAGGCATGTGAGTAGGAGTTCCCAAAGTCTTCTGATAAAGGATTAGCAGACTTTGTGAAGCTGCCGCTTCCATCATTTGTGTACATAACATTAGCATCGGACTGGTCGTTGCAAACGTAAAGGTCTAAGTCACCATCATTATCAAAATCAACCCAATTACTGCTGCTAGAATGTCCACCATCATTAACTACAATTCCACTTGTAATTTGAGTAAAAGTTCCATCATTATTATTGCGGTAAAGAAAGTTATCCTGGCCACTTGTATTGGTTACAAAAAGATCTAAGTCCATATCATTGTCGTAATCTCCCCAGCTGCAACCTACAGAATTTGCTGAATCAGTCTCGATACCAATTGTTGTCACTTTCTCAAAAGCTCCGTTTCCATCGTTTTTAAACATCGAGTTACCTTGACCATTGGTAGCAGGAATAAATACATCTAGGTCACCATCATTATCATAATCGGCCCAAGTAGCTCCTATGGTATACTTGGCTTCCTGTACTATTTGTGAACTCGTGATTTTGGTAAACGAACCGTTCTTATTGTTCTTGTATAAAAGGTTAAATTTTGTGGGCATATAATCGGTCACAAATAGGTCAAGATATCCATCACCATTATAATCTACCCAACTTGCTCCGTGGCAATATCCACTGTAGTTAGCAATTGCTCCTGTTGTAATTTTGATGAAGTTTCCACCTCCACTATTTTTGTATAATGCGTTCAGTGCCCCAACATTGTTTGCTACAAATAGGTCTAAAAGGCCATCGTTATTATAATCGCCCCAAGTACCTACAATTGAACTTCCTTTATCACTAATTATAATCCCAGAAGTATTTTTAGTAAATGTTCCATCACCGTTGTTATGGTAAAGGTAACTGGGTTTGTTTAGGTTGTATTCGGCTACGTAAAGATCATCGTATCCGTCGTTATCGTAATCTCCCCAAGACATTCCCCATGAACTAGATGCATCATTAGAAAGACCAGCTACTGTATTTTCAATAAAAGATACTGAAGTTTGGATACTCCAAGAACAAGTAATGAGATTAAATGTGGCTGTTTCGTCACAAGAAGTTGCAGGTTCAGGAGTTTGGATGCAACTTACTGACTCTAATGTTACTAAAGCTGACTTACAGTTGGTTGTATCCGATTTATAACAAATTTGATAGGTTAAAGTCTGAGTTCCAAAAGGAGTATTTGGAGATACATCTAATGAACCATCTGAATTTAATGTCAAGTTAGCATTAGTAGCAACTGTTGTTATATTAACTTGAGCAATAGTAATCGTATTTCCATTTAGGTTATCATTCGCTAATACATTTACAACGTTAGTTCCACCTGTAGTTCCATTAACGAGACCAACTGTATCGTTCACGGCTGTTATAATAGCCAATGACAAAGAAGTAGAAGTAACGCAAACTGGGTTATTATAAATGATACCTGAGTTGGTATTAACTGCTCCTGCTGTTGACAGCTGTCGACCAGCCAAAAACACACCTGCTCCTGAGCTACAAGCTCCATTATGAGAAAGAAATGTTCCTTTTAATACAGCTGAAGCTCCTATACTAATTGCTCCAGTTGCAACTCCAGCTCCACCAATCCAAAAAATATTACAACGCCGTGCTCCATTCGTTAAAATCATCTTTGCTGATGCCGCTACTGAAAAAGCTCCCGCAATTTTAAAAACAAATATTGCATCAGAATTATTTTGACCGTCTAAGGTCATTGTTCCAGCTAAAGATCCTGCTAGTCCGATGTAATAAACACCAGGGCTTATAGTTTCTCCAGATCCAAAAGCCGCCGCATGCCCGGTTACCGTATTGGGCAAGTTCATAAGCGAATCATAAGCATTATTTATATCGATTTTAGCTTGTGATGTAACAGAGTCTGCATTATAAAAAGAGCCCAAAACAATAGAAGAAGTAAATCCACTTAACGCTCCTCCATCGGATCCTATATTACCATAAATTCCAGAGGTAGAGGTATTGGCTGCTGCCCCAAGACTAGTATACAAGGCAAAGCTTGAAAGAACTCCTAAAATATCAACTGCAGGAGCAGGTGCACAATCCGTTTCACAAAATATTGGAATTGTACTAATTCCTACTGGCTTAGTTGCCTCGGTGCCAGTTCCAATAGAAATTGCGCCTTCAATAGAAAACATTCTTCCTTCAAGGGTA
Source organism: uncultured Flavobacteriales bacterium (assembly GCA_913020435.1). GTDB lineage: Bacteria > Bacteroidota > Bacteroidia > Flavobacteriales_G > Salibacteraceae > UBA6770. The sequence goes on from CAJVZZ010000001.1 coordinate 253,979, forward strand.
ACTCCTGTTCCTAAACTAACGGCACCAATATGAGCAAACAAGGTTCCTTTTATATCTGCATTTGCTGCAACAGAAATAGCACCTTCAGAAATATAGAAAACGTTGCATGCTTTTGCTCCATTAGTTAAAGTAACCGTTGCACCTGCACCTATTGTCATTGCTCCATTAGATTTAATCACAAAGTATGCATTAGGATCTCCTTTTCCATCAAGAGTAAGTGCTCCAATTATAGAACCAGCTCCAATTGAGGAGTAAACTCCAGGAGGAATAGTTTCGCCACTTCCAAAAGTTGGAGAATGAGTACTAGGATAATTTACAAAAAGATCGTTTAGGTGAATATACACCCTAAACAAATCATATCTGCAGCGATCAGTTATAGAATCCTTATTGTATGCGCTGTCTAAATAAGCTGGAAGCGCAAACCCTGTTATTAGTCCATTATTTGTTCCTACATCTCCTGCAATAAGATTGCCTGCATTGGATACTGCTCCTGCACCAGTAAAAGCCTCAAAGGAGGTTAGAATACCTAATTCAAGCGTTTGAGCATCTGAGGGTTTTATCCAAAAGAAGAAATTTATTATTACTCCGATCAAATATAATTTTTTCATAATTGAGTGTTTTCTATTTTCCCATTTTAGCAAATCGAATACCAATGCAGCCCAAACAACCTATAGAACCACTGTTTACAGGGATTGTAGGCTTTGTGATATTTCGATATATCCCTAAATTCGGACTGCTATTCCCGTTTCTGGAATTAATACCTTTTAATTGAGTTTATTTTGTTGGTGAAACCATACCATAATAGTTGATTATAACTCCTCTCATTTTTAAAGAGTTAGCCAATAGTTCTCTTTTTTAGAAGACTCTATTTATTTATCATATTGATTCATAGGGTTTGATAAATCTATATTTTTATTCGAAATTTACCTTTATTGTAGCTGTTTTACCTAAGCTATCAATTAGCTCATTTATTATTATTAAGTGCTATTAATATTGCTTTAATCGCCTCATTAGCAGATTATCCAAGGGCAATAAAATAGAGTTAGAAACTTTTGCAGTAAATTACTGAGGGGAGTCCACTAATTTCCAGTTGCCTGCTCTGTTCAGAATCATTTTGTGTGGTTTACATTATTTATTGGGAAGAAAATTTTCATATAATGCTGTGAAATTTAACTCATAACTCATTCATTTTCTGGTAAATAGTATTCAGTAAACTTGCTATTGTCGTTTATTATACGAATCTTAGTGGCTAACTTAAATACATATCAGTTATGGAATGTCCCGTTTGTCACCAATCAGATTTGGCGAAAGAAGCCACCAACTGCCCAAAATGTGAATCAGAGTTAAAAGGCTTTCGCGAGCTTGCTGCTGCAGAAGTAGAACGTGATAAACGAAAAAAATCAGTAAATATCCTACTTACAATTGCTCTTCTTATTGGGCTCGGTTGGATTATGTCTGCAACTATGGTGACTCCTAAATTCGAAAAATCGAGTAACGACGAAGTTTCTTCTCAGGAGAAAATAAGTGCACAGGCTCAAACTATTTCTGATCTAGAATCAGAAAAGGAAGTTCTAGCGATGCGGAATAATGAACTGGAAAAACAAGTCCAGTCATTTGAAGTGATCGAGATGAGTGAAGATGGAAAAAGTATTGAACAGGATTATTTAGTTCACGTAGTGAAAGAAGGAGAATCACTTTGGAGCATTGCTGAAGAATATCATAGTGATGGATTCAAGCACGATGAAATTGCTGGTCATAATGATTTAAGCGATCCTCACTACATTAAGGCAGGTGATACCGTAATAATTAAAAAATAGAGTTATGAAAGTAGATTATTTAAAAAATATCAAAGACACACATATTCTATCGCTACAAAGTATTATTGGGCTGAAATCCGATTTAAATGATAAGATAAGCGAGATTACTAACCTGCTACTGAAGAACACTAAATTGGGTTTGGAATTAGGGAAGAGCACCGATGAAGTTGCAGTAATGAAAGTTAAGAACGGAGAGTCAGAAAAGGAGATTGAAGGTTTGAAGCGCTCTCTAGAGACCTCAGAAAAAGCTCTAATTGATTCCGAATCCAAAGTTAAATCTCTTTCTAAAGCACTCGAAGAAGCTCAACTTAATAAGGAAGATTAAGAAGAAAAGAAAGAGAATTAACGTTCAGTTAATCTTCTTTCTCGGTTCTTATTCAGCTGGCATTAGGCTAAGCACGGTTCGAATTGAGAACCTTTTCCGAATGTATTGAGTGGTTTTATCATAAGTAAGGCAGTTGACTATCTAGTAGATTCAGTTTGGTAAATAGGGGCACGAATCGAACGCGGTGCAATCGCTCCTAAGCAATTTAGCAATGAAAGTTTAGTTTTAAAAACAAAAAAGGGGCGATGAACGCCCCTTTTTATTTGTCTAATAATTTGTTCTTACTCAGATGCTACGGGAAAACCACGATCACGCATTAATGCATCAATCTTAGCATCACGACCCATAAACAAGCGGTAAGCTTCTGCAGGGTCAATTGCATTTCTAGGAGCAAACAAATACTTAACTGCCTTTGCTGCTAATTCTTTATCGTAAAATCCGTTTGGTGCTTCAGCAAATGCTTCAGAGGCATCAGCAGTAAGCACATCAGCCCACATATAACCGTAGTATGCAGTGGCATAACCTTCACCAGAGAATACGTGTCCAAAATGCGGGGTTCTGTGTCGCATTGGTAATTCTTTTGGCATTTTCATTTCTGCCAGTGTTTCTCTTTCGAATTTGTCAATGTCAATATTAGCGGGATCAGCTAAATGCAATTTCATATCCATAATCGCAGAAGCCAAATACTCAGTAGTTGAAAATCCTTGATTAAACGTGCTTGCCTTTTTGATTTTTGCAACCAATTCTGCTGGCATTGCTTCGCCGGTTTTGTTGTGTACCAAATAGTTATTGATAACTCTATCTGTAGCCAACCATCTTTCCAATAATTGAGACTGGAACTCTGTGTAATCTCTAACTCCACTGTTTAGAGTAGGGTAGGTTACGTCAGAAGAAAAGAAATGCAGTGCATGTCCAAATTCATGGAAGAAAGTCGTTGCATCGTCCCAAGAAACTAACAATGCTTCACCAGGAGCTGGTTTTACAAAGTTTGAATTGTTTGACGCCAACACATTCTTGTTGCCATCAAAACTAGATTGGCTTCTATACGTTGTTGCCCAAGCACCCGAGCGTTTTCCTTGACGTGCATATGGATCTAAATACCAAAGTCCAACATTTTCTCCAGAAGTAATATCGGTTACTTCCCAAACTTTTACGTCTTCATGAAATACTGGAACTGAACCTTCTTCAGAACCAACCGGAACAGGTGTGAATTTGAAATTGAACAACTCTCCAGCAACCATATGCATGGCTTCAGTTAATTTATTCAATTGTAAGTATTGCTTTACTTCTTCAGAATCAAGGTTGTATTTATCCTTACGTACTTTCTCAGCATACAAACGATAATCCCAAGCTTCAATGGTAATTTTATCACCGTTTTTGTCTGCAATTGCTTGCATGTCTTGAACTTCTTCAGCAACTCTAGCAATTGCTGCTGGCCAAACAGCCATCATCAGGTTCATTGCATTTTTTGGAGTTTTTGCCATTCTATCTTGTAATCTCCAATCGGCATAGTTCTTAAAACCAAGTAGTTCTACTTTTTTGCGTCTTAGTCTAAGTACTTCAGCAATTAATGCGTTGTTGTCAAACTCATCTCCATTATCACCTCGAGAATAGTAATTGGTCCAAACTTGTTTTCTCAATTCTCTTTCCGAAGAGTAAGTTAAGAAAGGATCCATAGAAGAACGTGAATTTGTAATGGCATACATTCCTTCTTTTCCTTTATCTGCTGCAATTTTTGCTGCTGATTTCACAAATCCTTCAGACAATCCACCCAATTGATCTTTAGTAAGATAAGTCACGTAGTTTTCTTCATCGTGCAAGGTGTTGCTGGAGAACTTTGTGTACAAACTAGAAAGTTGTTTGCTTAATTCAGCATACTCAACTTTTGCGGTTGAATCTAATTCAGCACCTTTCATAGTAAAGCTGATGTAGGTTAAATCCAACACACGCTGTTTGTCTGTTGCTAGAGGTGTTGTTTGAGACGCATCATAAACCATTTTAATCCGCTGAAAAAGCATTTCGTTTTGCGTGATTTTCGATTGAAACTCTGAAAATAGTGGAGCCATTTCTGCTTGAATTGCTCTGAATTCTGGAGAAGACATATTTCCGCTCAGAATTCCATAATAATTGAAAGCGCGATTTAACGGAGCGCCAGAGCGTTCCATTTCTATAATGGTATTCTCGAATGTTGGTGCTTTTGTGCTGTTTGCTATAGCTTCAATATCGGCTAGATTCATTTCCATGCCTTGCAACAAAGCAGGTTTTACATCTTCCAATTTCATTTTATCAAATGCTGGAACACCGCCATAAGGGCCTTCCCATTCTTTAAGCAACACATTGTCTATCACAGGTTCTGTTTTTTTAATTTCTTCTTTTTCTTTGGGCGCGCAAGCAGTAAATAATACTGATGCTGCTATTGGAATAATCCACTGGTTTACTTTTCTAGCATGTATCATAAAGCAAATTTTTTCAAATTAAAAACGGACGACAAATTTAGAAGAGTAATTGAATATTCGACATACAATTAGGATGAGGGGAATAGGGCTGCCTTTTTATAAGAAGTGTCACCAGCTAATTAAGCTCGACCTATGATTATTGTTTATAATAGTTTTAACCACTGTCAAGCTGAATATACTTCAGTAAACCACTAACATAAATGGGATTTAGATTCTGAATCAAGTTCAGAATGCCCCGTGATTGAGAATAGGATAAAAAAAGGCTTCTCGATACAACCTCCTTAGGTCGGTCACTCGAAGAGACAATAGTAATGTTGTTCTGTTTTGTTCTGTTCTGTTCTAAACTATTCTGCACTGTCAGTTCGAGTGTTCCGCTTTTCGCAGAATGTATCGAGAACAAAGGGACAGAAACCTACCAATCAATAGGTCTGTAATCCTTTAAGAACTTACCACACCAATGTTTGCCAGTATTGATACCATCAAAAAGCGGATCTAATACTCTAGCTGCGCCATCAACAATATCTAGTGGAGGTTGAAAATCGTGTAATTCTTCTTTACGTTTCGCCAATTCAGCTGGATCTTCGTCCGTTACCCAACCAGTATCAACCGCATTGGTATAAATACCGAATTTGGCAAAATCAGAAGCCGAAGTGTGTGTCATCATATTCAAGGCTGCTTTGGCCATATTGGTGTGCGGATGTCTGTCTTCTTTGTGCCAGCGATGAAATTTACCTTCCATAGCCGAAACATTTATGACGTGCTTCATTCCGGTATTTTCCTTTTTCATGATGTTCACTAATCGGTTGACTAACACAAAAGGAGCTACAGAGTTTACCAATTGCACTTCCAGCATTTCGTTAGTGTGTATTTCACCAAGTTTAAGTCGCCAGCTGTTTGTTTTTCTGAGGTCTACTTGTTGCAGATCGGCGTCCAATTCTCCGACTGGAAAAACTTCGTCTGTAGGCAAGGAGTTGTCAATACTGTAAGGAATTTGAGAAAGCTTAGCGGATGCGCTGAGTCCAATTCCTATTTGGTTTCCATGCCAGCTTACAGGAAGATTCTTTTGTTCTTTATCTGAAAAAGTTGCGCTCAATGCTCTTATCTCACTGATGCACGCATTGTGATCTTTGAGCAATTCCTGAGCAAATTTAGGCAGCTCATTTATTGGCAGCTCTTCATTGGACATTAAATGCTTATAGAATCCGGCTGGACGTCGAACAGTTTGAGCAGCGTTGTTTATTAGAATGTCCAATCGCTCGTATTGCTGCTCAATAAAATTGCAGAAAATCTCAACGCTAGGAATGTGTCTCAGGTCTAATCCATGAATTTTAAGCCGATTACTCCATTTATTAAAATCCGGTTCTTTGGCAAATCGAATGGCCGAATCGGCAGGGAAGCGTGTGGTGGCTATAACAGTTGCACCTGCGCGAAGCATGAGCAGAGTAATGTGGTAGCCGATTTTTAACCGAGAACCAGTAACTAAAGCAACTTGATCGGTTAGGTCGGCATCTTGAAAACGTTTAGCATAATTAAAGTCGCCGCAATCCTTGCACATGGTATCGTAAAAATGGTGCAAGGTGTTGAACTCTTCTTTACATACATAGCAATTTCGTGGAGAAGATAATTGAATTGCATTCTCGTCTTCTTTACCGGTCAAGGCAATCATTAATGGCGCCTCAAAAATATGCGCTTCACGAGCAGAACGAATGCCAGTAGCATTTCTGGCGTGTTTGTCTTTTTCTTTTAGCTTGCGTCGTTGAACTTTTTTTGCCGATTTTTTTCGTCTCGAAAACTCTTCCTTTTCAGGGCGGGAAAATCGTCCGGCAGCCATAATAAGTGCAACTCGTTTTTCTTTTGGAATCTCAAATATTTGATTGGTATCTAAGTTCAGCGTCTGCAATACTTCCAGACATTTGTCAATTTGGTCCTGGGTAATTTTTGCTGATTCTTCTTCTTCCTTTGGGTTTTCGGACATCAATGATTTCTTAGGCGGCAAAATTATTGATATTGGTTTACATTATTGCTTTCTCTTTCAAATTAAATATTGTGAAACTTCCGTTTGGGATTGCTTTTTTATTTGCTAGCTGAATTACTATTTAGAAATCCAAAATTCAACTTTTTAAAATAGTAGAGGTTGCCTAATTAAGTTGCTTTTAAGGTTTGAATTGCAATCATTTTAGGTTAGGATAGATTTTATTTAAAAAGAAAAATCGTTGAAATCAATATAAAATCGTTGAGTTTTTTAATGTTTACATAACTGAAAATAAATATCAATTATTATTGCAAATTGCTATTTTTGAACGTTTACGTTCGGTAACTAGACTAAAATACAACATGAAAAAATTATACATACTTGCAACAATACTAGCGATAACAACCTCTGTTTTTTCTCAGGCGCCAACAAAAATGAGCTACCAAGCAGTAGTTAGAGATGCGGATAACAATCTCCTAACGAGTCAAAGAATAACTATGCGATTAACCATAATGCAAGGTTCTGTTTTTGGTAATTCAGTTTATGTAGAAAGACAAGCAACAATTTCTAATATTAACGGATTAGTGAGTCTAGTGATTGGAAGTGGAACAGTCGTTTTTGGTACATTCAACAGTATAGATTGGAGTAATGGCCCATACTTTATAAAAACAGAAGCCGACCCAACGGGAGGGCAATTTTATACCGTAACAGAAACTAGTCAATTAATGAGCGTGCCTTATGCTTTACATGCCAATACAGCAGATAGCATTGTTGGTGGAATAGCAGGGCCACAAGGAATTGCCGGAGCAGTTGGTGCAGCCGGAGTTGCCGGAGCGGTAGGTCCAGCAGGAGTTGCCGGAGCAATAGGTCCAGCAGGAATTGCCGGAGCAGTAGGTGCAGTCGGAGTTGCTGGAGCAGTAGGTCCAGCAGGAGTTGCCGGAGCAGTAGGTCCAGCAGGAGCAGCCGGAGCAGTAGGTCCAGCAGGAGCAGTAGGTCCAGCAGGAGCAGCAGGAGCAGTAGGTCCAGCCGGAGCAGTAGGTCCAGCAGGAGTTGCCGGAGCGGTAGGTCTAGCAGGAGTTGCCGGAGCAGCCGGAGCACCAGGAGCACCAGGAGCACCAGGAGCACCAGGAGCGGTAGGTCCAGCAGGAGCGTTAGGTCCAGCAGGAGTTGCCGGAGCAATAGGTGCAGCAGGAGTTGCCGGAGCACCAGGAGCAGTAGGTCCAGCCGGAGCAGTAGGAGCAGCCGGAGCAGTAGGTGCAGCAGGAGTTGCCGGAGCAG
>CAJVZZ010000002.1 GCA_913020435.1 uncultured Flavobacteriales bacterium
AGACACTCATACCGCATGTGATGAATTTACTTGGATTGATGGGATAACCTATACTGCAAGCAATACTTCTGCTTCAGATACACTAATAAACACAGCTGGTTGTGACTCAGTGGTTACCCTTGATTTAACAATCAATCGCTCTAACTCGGCAACAGATATACATACAGCTTGTAGTTCTTTTACGTGGATCGACGGAATAACGTATACAACAAGTAACACAACAGCAATAGATACATTAGTAAATACAGCGGGCTGTGACTCAATAGTTACACTGGATTTAACAGTTAATTACTCTAACTCAGCAACTGATACTCATACAGCTTGTAATGCTTTTACGTGGATTGATGGAGTAACTTACACTGCAAGTAACACGACGGCTATAGATACACTGGTAAATGATGCTGGATGTGACTCACTTGTTACGCTTGACTTAACAATCAAGTATTCCACATCTGCAACAGATACTCATACAGCTTGTGATGTATTTACGTGGATTGATGGAGTAACTTACACTGCAAGTAATACAACAGCTATAGATACGCTAGTAAATACTGCTGGATGTGACTCAATTGTTACGCTTGACTTAACAATTAGGTATTCCACTTCTGCAACAGACACTCATACCGCATGTGATGAATTTACTTGGATTGATGGGATAACCTATACTACAAGCAATACTTCGGCTATAGATACACTATTAAACACAGCTGGTTGTGACTCGGTGGTTACCCTTGATTTAACCATCAATTACTCTACAACAGCAATAGATATTCAAACAGCATGTGACACATTTATATGGATTAATGGGGTGACATATACCTCGAGTGACTCTACCGCAAAAGATACTCTAGTAACTTTAAGCGGATGTGATAGTATCGTTAGTCTAAAATTGACCATTACCACAATTAATAAAAACGTTAGCACTTCTGAAGAAACGTTGACGGTCTCAGAATCTGGAGCTCAATATCAGTGGATGGTTTGTGAGAATAACTACACTATTGTAGATGGGGAAATTGGTCAATCTTTTACCGCTGCAGCAAATGGTTTGTATGCAGTAGAAATAACTAAAGATGGTATTGGGTGTATAGATACCTCCATATGTTCTAATGTAAAAACGGTTGGAGTCATTCAAACTGTTTTCAATGGTCCGATAACAATATACCCTAATCCGACTACCGGCAAACTGAATATTGACGCGGTAAACTTTGAAGATGTAGAAGTTTATGATACTTCAGGACGTTTAATTATTAAGTCAGAATTGACGACTATTAGCCTTGAGGAGCAATCAAAGGGACTTTATATTTTGAAAGTAAGTGCTAATGGTACAATTCAAGAATTCAAGGTTTTTAAAGAGTAATATGATATAAATTAAAAGTAGTAAGTTAGTTTATACTGCTAAAGACTCACTTTAACAAAGTGATCTTTTGAACTGACATTTTTTTGATACTCTAGTTAGATAATAATAAAAAGGCCTTATGATCGCATGACTATAAGGCCTTTTTTAATGCCCAATTAACGACAATTCTAAAACTCTTTTACGCTATAATAACAAAGAAATCGACGCTTTAATAACCAGCGATAGTTGTGTTCAAGAGTTATTGCTAGGCTGAAATATCCAACCACAATGATTAAAAATAAAACGACATGGATAACTGGAAAGAACCCAAGGTAAAGTCAGAAGGAGTAATAAATAAAGAGTTTAGATCTGAACTGAAATAGTTAATCTATCGAGCATTAAAAAATGTTCAACTTATAAAAGATAAAAAAGAAATAAATAGAGTTGAGACGGCTGTTATATCACTATTAAGCACCTACAATAAAAGACATATCACATACCTGCAGTGCAGACTTAAGTTGCTTTCTCGCTCATAAGAAAAAAATTATTTTTTGTCTTGGGGCGCAGATTACAAACTGAAACCACACAATTACTTTAATCTCAAAAAAAAGCTCTTGACATTGGAGTAATTTTTCAGTTGCACTGGTCAAGCTCAATATCTATTTTGATTAATCCCTCAACGCAAAAGGAGACAGCATTAAATGCTCTTGTTTTTGAACTAAAAAAGCCTTAATCTTTTCAGAATGAGGCTTTTATTACCCCTTACGCTACAATTCTCGAACTCTTTTATGTCAAACATTAAAGAAATATACGGGTTGAAGGGATTAATGATTTCTCAGGGTTTAATGACTAATGACCACCAAAACCAATATACGACAAGGTAAAAGGGGATGTTAATACTACCTAATGGGTATTAAACTATAATAGACAGAAATAGTATGGCAAATAATACAGGACAAAAACACGGAGAAAGGCAGAAAGGAACACCAAATAAATTGACTAGAGAATTACGGTCAATTTTAAAAGATGTATTGCATCAAGAAATAGAACAACTTCCAGAAAAACTCGATGAGTTAGAACCTAAAGACCGAATGGACGCACTGCTGAAACTAATGCCTTATGTATTTCCTAAATTAACCAATATTTCACATTCAGAAAGCGAGCCGATTGATCGGAGAATTGAATGAAAAATAAAACAAATATCAAAGATTATTAAAACCACCTCACTCCTTAAAAACCTTGAACTCTTGTGTTGTTCCGTTAGCATTTACCTTTAAGAGATAAAGTCCTTTTGATTGCTCTTCAAGGTCAATAGTCTTTAAGCTAGACTTAATAATTAAGCGTCCTGACACATCATAAACTTCAACACCCTCAAAGTTTTCAGCATCAATAGTGAGCTTTCCATTATAGGGCTAGGATACACTTTAACGTTGCTTAAAATTGCTGAGTTATCTATTCCAACGGTGCTTATGATAGTCAAATTAAGACTAACAATATTATCACAGCCATTTGAAGCTGGTAAAGTTCTGTTGTAGTAGTATTATTTGAGGTCTAGGTGACCCCATTTATCCAAGTATAACTTTTATTAGCAGGTGTAGATTCTTGAGTAAAAGCAGGCTAACAAACAACAAATTTTACTAATTCTCAAAACGTGAAAAAACATGCAAAAAAAAGGCAGGTTACATTTTGCAACCTGCCTTTGCTATTAATAATTTGTTGGAACTATTGTTTAGTTCCGGTAAATTTGCTGGATGCAGTTAATGTTGCACCCTCGTCTTCGTAGCTCTCTGTTATATCAATAGAGATTGAAGAACTGCCAAAAGTACCAGTAACAACAATCGATTCTACATCACCAGACTCACTATCGGTCTCTACTAGTGTCATACCAAAGGCAGTATTTGAAGATAATTCAATTACTTCTTCAGCATCATCGAAAAACATCATTTTAGGATTTATCCCAGCAAGCGAAATCTTGTAAGTGTCTGCCTCTGAAAATGAAATACCCTCATATATTGTTGTTGATGTGCCAATGTATGTTCCCACATAATCATTTCTTACCTCATTGCTACACGTACCACCATTGAAAAAATCAGGACAAGCGCAAGAACCTGTTGAAGCATCACTAGTTCCGCCGTTTAAACAAACATTTGAACAATCACCTGTTTTCTTATCACAGGAAGCTGTGTTTTCACAAGTTTTGTCTTTACACTTATCACAAGAAGAAAATAAACCTAATGATACTACTGCTATCGCTATTAAAAATTTTTTCATTACTTATTTAGTTAAAATTAATTATCAAAATTACCAAATCAACCTATAAGAATAGGTGCTAATCAACGAGAATAACTACCTATTTAACGCGGTGCTGAGCTTAAACAAGGTCTATTGAGTTCGATACTTGATAATAAACTGGTTTTCAAAAACGGAAACTATCGAACCCCGAAATTCAAACAAGGATTTGGCTATATATATATATATATATCTCATAATACCAACAAGTTGGACGGTTATAAAATAAAAACGGAAGATAAACTTTCGAATATCTCCCGTTTAGTACCGAAGGCGGGAATCGAACCCGCACTCCCAGAAGGAACTGGATTTTGAATCCAGCGCGTCTACCAATTCCGCCACTTCGGCATCTCCGGCTAGTAACTGTCTGCATTCCGATAACCATCGGGCACTGTTGTCTAGCTTTTTAATTAGAGCGCAAAAATATCCATTCTTCTTAATAACGCAACAACAAAAATCACATCAAATACATATTCCTGAATAGGAAGCCTTTACAGTTATTCAGAATATATACCTATGAAAAAATTACTATTCGTAATCAGAATTTTAGCTGGATTTTCAGCCTTCTCTCAAACCATTGTTGTCAACACATTCTAAACTAATCCTCGCAATAAACTCAGCATTTATTTACCTAGCTCCTATTCTGCAATTAACGGAGGCGCTCAAATATCATAGCTACGCACTTTAAACGTTGGCAAGTGGAATTCAAAATCATGGCGCGATACATTGATTGCATTTGCTGAAATAAATAACCTTATTCTTGATTTGCCCTGATGGTGTGCCAAATGGAAGAGTAAGTGATGCAATTGATGTGGATCTTATTAATTATGTCATGAATTTGATTGATAATTGGTTGTCATTTGATACTAAACGTCAATATGCATTAGGCTTACCCATCTTGATAATTCAAGAATCAAGAAATAATCCTTAGGTTCGATTCAATCCTATTAAATCTGAGTTGAAGGGCAAAGGTGCCATTGAAATTCAAACTTGTTAAATGGATTTGGATATAAAATGGACTTCTCGCATAGAAATTCCATTTTAACCCTAGCTTCTAAGAGGATTGATTCAGTAAACATGGCTGGAGAATACTAATATCAGCATTTATAAAGGGGCCAATCCAATGAATTATCAAGCTTTCTTAAACCTATGAAAGTTGGCAATTCGATAACCATTAACTCGAACTCGAACTCGAAAATCTCGCATCTTTTACTAACGAATCAACTTGATCAAGAGATGGATTTTATTAAAAAAAAACAAATAAAAATGAATCGGATCTTTCAGCAAATTGGGCGCTCTGGTTTTATATACTAACTGTAAAAACTAAAGAAGGAACCATAGCTAGAAGGTCTGAAATTGTTGAATAGTATACTAGGTCTTCTGCTTTTTCTTTCGAGCTGCCGGAAATAGTACATTGTTTAATATTAATCTATAACCCGGAGAATTAGGATGCAAATCCAAGTCTGTTGGAGGATCACCTACAAAATGCTGATAGTCTTCAGGATCATGTCCACCATAAAAAGTCCATTGACCTTTACCAAACTTACCATGAATGTACTTTGCAGAATTCAATGATTTATTCTCACCCATAATAAGCACTCCTGGCTTTATAAATCCTTTATTAAATGCTGTCGTTTGACCCATAAACCCTTTTACTCTGCTTGTATGGTTTTGACATAACATGGTAGGAACAGGATCCCATTTTGCTGAATACTCAAACAAGGTGAAGTAATCAATATTCTCCGGTGTACGAGAATGTAAGGGGGTTGCATCAATATTAGAAAACTCATATTCCATTGGGTTTCGACTTATGAGGAAATCACGAAACGCAAATGTGTTATCGTAATTCAATTCGTTGTGACCATTGCGATCGGCAGGATCACCATCAAACATAGTTTCACAAATATCTACTTCCTCAGCGCTAAGTGAGATATCATAGCTATCTGTGCCCGAGCACATCGTAAATACAAATCCCCCCCCTGCAGTGTATTCTTTAATCTTGAGTGCTACACCCAATTTAAGTTCACTTACTTTACTAAAACCTAATCGCTCTGCAGTTGCTTCAAATTCTTTAACCTGAGCTTGGTACCAAGGTGCATTTCTATAGCTCGCATAAAATCTACCATACTGCCCTGTAAAATCTTCATGATGCAAATGCAACCAATCATAGAGATGTAATTCGCCACTAATAATTTCATCATCGTAAATAACGGTATACGGGATTTCAGCATAAGATAAGACCAAAGTAACTGCATCATCCCATGGCTGCTTTCCTTTTGGTGAATAAACAGCGATTTTAGGAGCTTTTTCCAATTTCACCACCTCCATATTTACTTCTGGATTGGCTATTTCTTGTTTAATAGCTGTCGCTTGTGCATCGGCAATTGTTAAGTATGTAACCCCTCGTATTATGCATTCAGCTTCGATATCCTTAGAATAAGGAATCATAAAACTCCCGCCGCGATAATTCAACAACCACTCTAACGTTACCTCTCGCTCTAGAACCCAAAAAGCAACACCGTAGGATTTCATATGGTTCTTTTGAGTATCGTCCATAGGTAACAGGAGCTTACGCGCAAACCCACCTAAACTGAAAGAAACCAAAATAACAAGCAACAAAATTTTACGCATGCAACAAATGTAGTGGTTCGACCTGTTATCCATTTCAAAAAGCTGTTAATAAGCATACTTTTGTAATAAAATAGTTAGTTATGAGATATTTCTTTTACGTACTTCTATCAATAATAGTCATCACTAGTTGTGTAGAATCTGCAAGCGAAAGCAAAGAAGTTAAAACTGAGAACAAAGAGCGTGAGACAAACAAAAGAATGAAAGCGAACGCTGAAACCTCTGAAGGTATGTTAATGATGAAACATATGATTATTTCGTTCAACGAAATGAACGAGGAAGATAAGAATTATGCTGTTTTACTCGGAGAACTCAGCTATCAGTGTGATTATATCATTAAAAACTGCACAATGAAAGGCGATGATTATACAGAATTACACAAAATGCTGGAACCTATTCTAGCCTCTATTCAAAAAGCTAAAAACGCAGATTCTAACGAAAAAACAGATGCTGAATTGAAGATTATTGTAAGTATAACTGAACTGTTTTTTGAAATATTTGAATCAGATCAAGCTCAGGTTTAATTCAAATCGGGTTGCATGTTACCATGGAGTTTGCCCATAAATCGCCCCTAAAGGAAATTTTAAAAAACACGTAAAATCTTAATAGTAAGCAAAGGTTGACCCTTCCGCTGTTTATAGTAAGCTTAGTTATGATTATTGTTTTGAATGCAAATAGAGTAATTAAGAATTCGGAATAGGCTATCACTTTTGCTCTTGCTTTCTTAATTACTATGCTTGGAGTTTACTTGCAAAATATAAAACGAAACTATTTCGTAGCATTTAGAATTCCTTGGACTTTGCAGAGCGTTGAAGTTTGGAAAAAACGCACCGCTTAATTGGGAGATTATTTTTCTTTTCAGAGTTAATTGGTGCTTTGTTAATGGTATTTATTCCGCAAGACTGTGCTTTGAAATCAACTGTTGAATTGACGTTTTAAGGAACGCTCTATGGCATCATTTACTCCATTGTCCTCTTTAAACGACTTGAAAATAAAAAAGCTTAAAACAAAAAATACCCCGAAAATTGTGGGGCATTTCTTTTCAATCAAGTTTTTTAATTTAGAAATCGATGATTACCCCAATCGTCGGTAAAACCGTTCCTGTTGTATTGGGAATTTGTTGTAAATCATAAGTTTGTTCAGCATACGGTGCATCTGGATTCGTAATAATTGGATTCCCATTATCATCTTCAAACGGGAATAGAATTGGCTGTTCCTTAGCTTGAAAATTATACAAATTCTGAATGTCTAAATACAGATTCAATGACCATTTTTTGAAATTCCAAATTTTATCCACACGCACATCTAATTGGTGAAACTCTCCTAGATTATCTCCATTTACGTTTGCATAATCCAACACACCAGCAGGGTTTACATCATACACTGGACGCAATGCAGAAACGCCAGTTAAATATGGCGTAGAAGGCCGACCACTTACAAAGCGCCATCTTGCTCCAACCTCCCAATTGTTTTTCAACTTTTTGCCTAATGTTGCGGATACTAAGTGCTCAGAATCCCAAGCAGACGGTGCAAAAACACCATCGATATTAGTAAACTCACTTCGCACCCAAGTATAACTCAAAATCCCATAAAAACCTTTGTAAAGTTTCTGTTGTGCCATTAATTCAATACCATAAGCTCGACCTTCTGAAGTTGAAGTAACCTCTTCGTTACCTATAACACCAAAGTCAGCTCCTAAATTGGCTAAGCTAACCCCCTTATCAACAAGCATTGGATAATCTTGATAGAATTTATAAAAGCCTTCAACCGTAATTCTTGAAGACGACTTTGGACGGTATTCAAGACCTCCATTCAAATGATTCGCTTTTATATATTTAATACCATTTGTCTTATTTACAAATTCACCATTCCGTTGAAACCCTAAAACAGTGTAAGGAGGTAATTGAGCAAATCTACCCGCAGCCAAATTCAAAGAAAATTTTTCACTTAACGAATAAGCCAAACTTGCCCTAGGCGAAAGTTGATTTATTGGGTTAAACATTTCAGTATTAAAGTCGTTTATATCAGTTCTAATTCCAAAACTCACATTCAACCTACTTTCCAATAATCGTTTACTTACCTGAAAAAATGCACCGAACTTGTTCATATTATATTCAGAAGTAAAGTTGAACGTGTCCAATCTTGCAGGAGCGACAGGACTCGCCGGTAAGAAAATCCGATTAAAGGTTTCAGTATTGTATTTGGCAAATTCATAGTTTACACCTGCTACAAACTTCCAGTCATTCAGTCTTGTTGTATTTTCAAATCTGAATTTATTTTCAATCTCTTGAGACTTATAGCGAAGTGTCAAGTTATCTTCTGAACTCTCATCATTGTTAGTGTATTTTTCCGCCTCATTGTTCAACATATTTCTACTCACAACATAGGTCTGGAAACTGTTTTCTTGAAAATGCTTGTAGACTGCTCCTATAGTATAGTTCCATTGATCGGAACTTGGAAGATTATTCAAAACGTAACGCTGCTGTTCTGTTTCGTTTGCATCTAGGTTCAATACATTTTTATCTAATGCACCTATACTTATAAAACTGATCTCATTTTTGTTATTGATTTTGTGCTTCACTTTAGTTTGATAATCCCAATAAGTAGGTAAAAATGGCAATCCTAAAGCTGTAAATAAAAACTGCAAGTAAGATTGTCTTGCTGAAAAAACAAATGTTGTTTTCTTGCCCAATGGTCCATCAAGAGTGAGACCTATATCTGAAGAGCCAATAGTGACCTTACCTTTCAATTTTTCTGAATTACCATCTAGTTGCTTGAAAGTCAATAAAGAACTCAACATATTTCCTCTTGCCGCAGGAAAAGCGCCGGCTTGAAAGTCAACTTCTCGAATTAAATTCACGTTGATTATCCCAACAGGACCTCCAGAAGCGCCTTGAGTTTGAAAGTGATTAATATTAGGTACTTCTATCTCATCTAAATAAAAGCGGTTTTCATTTGGCGCCCCGCCCCTAATAATAATATCATTTCGAAAGGCAGGAGTTGAAGTAACTCCCGGAAATGATTGAATTACTTTAGAAATATCACGGTTTGCTCCAGCTGCTCGTTCAATCTCAGCCACACTAATCGTTTGCATAGATAGCGGACTTTCCATAGTTTTCGAGAATGCTTCTGCTTCTATAACAACCTCATTCATTTCAGTAGAAGACTGCTCCATTTTTACGTTGTAGTTGCTTTGCCGCCCAGATATTACATTTATAGCACCTGAAATTTTTGGTTTAAAACCAACTACTGAAATCTGAAGTTGAACAAAACCTGGTTCAATTCCATCAATTAAATAAACACCATCAAAATCTGTAGCGGTTCCTTTTGTGGTTCCCTTGATTATAATGTTTGCAAATGGTATCGGGTCGTTACTAATTTCATCGAGTAAGATTCCTTTAATACTTCCAGTTTGGGCTGATACAAAGTGTGCAAAAGACACAGACAATATTAGGAGTAAGGTAACTTTTAGTGTTTTCAATTGTTGGAGTGTTTGAGTGTAAAAGTAAAACAAGGCGCATTTAAAAAGGTTAACAATAAAACCACTTTTATTCGATTTCAAGAATGATGATAACCGCTATCTTTGCAAACCAAAATTAAAAACATTAAAAACAAAAAATATGTCAGTATTAGTTGGACAAAAAGCACCTTCATTTTCTGAATCAGCAGTTGTGAATGGCGGCGAAGTTGTAGACGGATTTTCTTTAGATCAATTCGTTGGAAAAAGTCATGTATTATTTTTCTTTTACCCAAAAGATTTCACATTTGTATGCCCTACAGAATTGCACGCATTTCAATCGAAATTAGATGAGTTCAAGAAAAGAGGTGTTGAAGTAGTAGCATGTTCTACAGACACTCCTGAGTCTCACTGGGGTTGGTTGCAGATGGAAAAAGGACACGGTGGAATTAAAGGTGTTACTTACCCTGTTGTTGCCGATACTTCTAAATGTGTTTCTGCAAACTACGGTGTTTTAGCTGGAGATTACGATGTAGACGAAGAGGGTCAATTAATTGCTACAGGACCAATGATTGCCTACAGAGGATTATTCCTTATAGACAAAGAAGGTATTGTTCAGCATCAAGTAGTAAATAACTTTCCTTTAGGAAGAAGTGTAAACGAAGCTTTAAGAATGGTGGATGCTTTACTACATTTTGAAGAAAATGGAGAAGTTTGTCCTGCAGATTGGGCAAAGGGTGACGTTGCAATGAAAGATACTCATGATGGTGTTGCTGATTATTTAGCAGCCCACTAATCAAATGAATTCTTTATTATTTCAAAAAAGCGGCTTTTGGCCGCTTTTTTGCTTTTAGGCCGTATTATTGAAAAAATGTTCCAAAAACAAAAATACCTTATTCCAATTCTCTTAATTATTCTTTGCGGAATCAATAGCTTTTCTCAAGATACTGATAATGAAATAGAATACGTTCCTGAATTCCGTTTAGAATATAGAAATAGAATTTACAACGATAAAATTCACACGGTTAATTTTCATAGGGGAGGAAGCAGCGCTGGTTTGCCAATAATAAACTTGAATGGTGGAGAAAAACTCGAGTTAACCTTTGATGATTTTAGCATGAAAGTTGAAGACCTCAACTATAGAATAGTGCATTGCGATAACGAGTGGAATCCAACTGAAATTCAATATTTCCAATGCATTTCTGGCAGTGAGGAACCATTTCTAAACAATTACACCTTCTCAACCTCTTTCAACCAATCTTATATTCAATACAAGCTGTTTTTACCAAATGAAGAAATTCGATTTCGTGTTTCTGGAAACTACCTAGTTTATGTTTATCGAAATGGAGATCCTACGAAATTGCTCTTATCACATAGGTTCTATGTTACAGAGGACAAGGTTCTGTTAAAAGCCAAAGTACACCCTGCTTTTAAACCTGTCGATAGAGACAAAAAACATGAAATAGATTTTTCTATTGATTTTTCTAAATATCAAATAATAAACCCCGCTGATGCCATTAAAGTTAGTTTGATTCAGAATAACCGGACAGACAATGCGATAACTGATTTAAAACCACTCTTTATTTCAAACAATACATTAGAGTATAACCACAATGGCCCAAATTCATTTTGGGCAGGAAATGAACAACGCTACGCCGATCTTAGAAATCTGACTCTAAAATCAGAAAATATTGATGGATTTATAACAAGAATAGATAGTACTCATGTGTTTATTGAACCCATGGAGGAAAGGAGAATGCACCGACAAGGAAGCTTGCAAGGTTCTTTATATGGGGGAAGGGTTATTGGCTCTAACTCCTTTAACCACACTGCGGCAAGCGATATAGACTACTGTATGGTGTATTTCTATTTGAATCAAGAAAACGAGGACCAAAATGGCGATTTCTATGTTTTTGGCGAGCTTTCAAACTTTGAGTTTTCTGAACGCTTCAAAATGATTTATGAACCAGAAAAAAAACGTTACCGATTGGCGGTTTATCTTAAACAAGGAATGTACAATTGGCAAATACTATATTCAAAAGACGGAGTAACAGGAGATATTAATCGTGTTGAAAATAGCTTTACAGATGCTGAAAATTCGTATTCAATTTTGATATATCACAAAGACATTACAGCAGACTATGTGAGACTAATTAAGCATACTTCACTATTTTTTCCTAGTGAGCAAAGTCAATTTAGGTACAATTTGAATAGAGATTAAAAATCAGACCAAAAACTAACTATATTTATACCCACAAATGGTCAGTCAAATCACATCAAGAGTCGAAGTAAAAGTTGAAACGAAGTTTGTTCAGCATAGTTCTGACATGCATAGCGGTAAGTATTTATTTACTTATTCAATAGATATTCAGAATAACAACGATTTTTCAATTCAGCTTTTGAGCAGACACTGGAAAATTCAAGACAGTCTCAGTCCTGTGCGCTTCGTAAACGGTGAAGGTGTTATTGGAGAACAACCAATATTACTTCCTGGTGAATCGTACCAATACCAATCTTACTGTGACCTTAATTCAAGTATAGGTTATATGGAAGGTTCTTATATTTTCAGAAAAGAAGACAATCAAGAATTAATCGAAGTTGATATTCCTCGATTTGAAATGGCCTTGCTCAGTAAATTGAATTAATACAACTTAGCTTAATTCGCCTCTCAATTTTTCTCGAATAACTACCTTTGCATTTAAGAAATTTAAGCGTTTAACCCTAAAAATAAAGTTGTTATGCCAAACGGAGTATATAACATTCCCTTTCCTGAAAATGAGCCTGTATTAGGCTATGCACCAGGATCCCCTGAAAAAGCAGAACTAGAAGCTGCCTATCAAGAATTGTATAATTCAGTAATTGATGTCCCAATGTACATTGGAAATCAAGAAGTTACAACGGATAATAAATTACCATTAAATCCTCCACATGAACACGCCAAAGTAATTGGACATGGAAACATGGGAGACAAAACGCATGTTCAGGCTGCTATCGATGCTGCCTTAGCCGCTAAAAATGATTGGGCTAATCTAGGTTGGGAGCACAGAGCTGCTATCTTCCTTAAAGCTGCTGATTTATTAGCTGGCCCCTTCCGTGCAAGAATGAATGCTGCAACTATGCTTGGGCAAAGTAAAAACGCAATGCAAGCTGAGATTGATGCTTCATGTGAGTTAATCGACTTTTTCCGATACAACGCGTATTTTATGCAACAGGTTTATTCTGAACAACCTGACTCTTCACCTGGGGTCTGGAACAGGCTAGAATACAGGCCATTAGAAGGGTTCGTATTTGCTATTACTCCTTTCAACTTCACCTCTATTGCTGCCAACTTATGTGCAGCTCCTGCAATGATGGGTAATACTATTGTTTGGAAGCCTTCGGATACACAGATATACTCTGCAAAAGTGGTTATGGATTTATTCAAAGCTGCTGGATTGCCTGATGGTGTTATCAATATGATTACCGTTCACGGACCAGATGCTGGTGAAGTAATATTCAATCATAGAGATTTCGCAGGTTTGCATTTTACTGGTTCTACAGGAGTTTTCAGACACCTTTGGAAAACCATTGGAAATAACATTGAAAAATACAGAAGCTACCCAAGAGTAGTTGGCGAAACTGGTGGTAAAGACTTTATAATGGTGCATAACACTTCTGACGTTGATGAAGTAGCAACAGCTATTACTAGAGGTTCTTTTGAGTTCCAAGGCCAAAAATGTTCTGCTGCTTCTAGAGTTTATTTACCAAAATCTATGTCGAAAGCAGTAATAGATAAAGTTGTTGCTGATGTGGAGTCCTTTAAAATTGGCGCACCGTCTGACTATTCAAACTTTATAAATGCTGTAATTGATGAACGATCGTTTGACAAAATAGCTGAGTTTGTAGATTTCTGTAATAACGCTGATGACGCAGAGGTAGTTGCTGGTGGTACTTATGACAAGTCAGTTGGATATTTCATTAAGCCAACTGTTGTGGTAACTGAAAATCCAAAATTCAGAACTATGTGCGAGGAAATCTTCGGACCTGTTATTACTATTTTCACCTACGACGATGACAAGTTTGAAGAAACGTTGGACATGGTAGACGAAACTTCAGATTATGCATTGACTGGCTCAATAATCAGTGGTGACCGTTATGCAATTGATTTTGCAATGAAAAAACTAGAGAATGCTGCTGGTAATTTCTACATCAATGACAAGCCTACTGGTGCTGTTGTAGGCCAGCAGCCATTTGGTGGTGCTAGAGGTTCAGGAACTAACGATAAAGCGGGTTCTTATTTGAACCTTACGCGTTGGGTATCTCCACGAACTATAAAAGAAACATTCCTTCCTGCAAAAGATTATAAATATCCGTTTTTAGGATAATAAACGGATCTTACTATTTATTAAAAGCCCGATTGGAATTATCCAATCGGGCTTTTTTATTTGTGTCAATTTTCAGGTAATTACTCAGGTTTTACAAAATTAATTTAGTGTTTTTCTATAAACACAGTATAAATTCCGATTGATTATTCTTTTAAAATCCTTTTTCGAATTACAGTAGTCGCACTCTTTAATTCAACTAAATACAAACCTGAATGTTGATCTGAAATATCCAGCACTAATGAATTAGTAGTAGCACTTTCATTCTTCTGAACTAGCTTTCCATCAACGGCATAAACGGACAAGGTAAATTCTCCAATATCGGATAAGCCTTTAAATTCTATTATTCCCGAAGTTGGATTAGGGAATATTTGAATCTCATTTCCATAAATTTGCTTTTTTGAAAACTCATTAATATCTACTAGATCACTGTCCCCCAAGATAAGATAGCAAACCGAAGTATCTAGACATGAATTTTGCTCTAATTCTACCGCAAATCTACCTCCAGCAATGCCTGTAAAAGACCTATTTGTTTCTCCTCTAATTGGCATCCAATTATTATCACAATCCAGCCATTGGTAATTTGTACTCACCACATTAGCTTGAAGTGTCTGTTTTAAAACAGTTACTTCCGTTGCAACGGTATCAACAGTAACGGTAACAGAATCTATACTTTTACAGTTTAAGCCATCATAACCCCTCACAGTATAGGTGACAGAGTTGTCTGCAATAATTGGAATTCCATTTTCGCCTCCATTATTCCATACATAACGCACTCCACCTCCACCATTTAAAACGAACGACTCACCTCTGCACACTTTAGTTTTACTAGCAAATGCTCGTACAATTGGTCGAGATGTACAAACTCTGTACTCATAATGCAGTTTAGCGCTTTCTGATAAATCGCCACTATTAGCCTCAGCAAAAACCTTAAAATAGATATTTGTTTGGGCTGGAAATTCAGGAATTTCAGATTTAGCAACGAACGTATCTCCATTTAATTGGACAAATTCTATAGTATTTACATAGCTAGCAGTGTCTTTAGACCATTTTAAATAGACTTTTTTCAGCGGTGTTTTCGAAGTTACAACGGCAGTTATTTCCATTGGTAAATCCTCTTTTGGTTGAGTCGTTGTCGGTGTAATATTCATTGTGATTTTTGTAATTTCAGGATAATCTGAACGATCTACCAATTTAGTTTGCCACATTCCTCTGCCCCAAGCAACAGCCCTCAATGTATTTGTGGCCCATTGGATATCCAACTCTCGGATAGATACTGTCGGTAATTTTTCACTGTATAAATTCCAACTGGTACTATTCATAGATTTATAATAAACTCCTCGCTCACCTCCTACATAGATATAAGAGCTATCTGTAAAATCAATCACAGCAGTTCTTAATGGCATATCAGATAGATTGTAAGAAATATTCTCCCATGTTTTACACAAATCACGAGACACGTAAACGCGCTTGTTTTCGTCTTGATACCTATCATAGGTTAGTATTATTGTGTTATCATCATTTGGATCAAAAGCAATCCAAGAAGGTGAATTTGTGTTTGGTAAATCAGAAGAGATTTCAGTAAAACTTACTCCAGCATCCTTTGAAAGCATCATCTTATTATTTCTAGAAGCAAGGATTATATTAGAGTTGTTATGGGCAATAGCTGCGTGTTTAGTATTTTCTGAATTTCCACTACCATTGCGAAATCCAACATTACCAAGCGTTTGCCAATTACCCCCAAACTGCTCACTCTTAAACACATTTACGCCAAATGAATAGACATTCATCTGATGATTTGGGTCTGTTAGCATAGGTGCAATCCAATCATTAGTATTCCCGTGTGATGCTCCGCCTCTTGATTGGCCTCCATTTGTAGTTCGATTTCTATTTCCGTATTGCCAGCTGCCCAGCATCCAGTCAGAATTTAGTGATTGAACCACAGCTTCCATTCCATCACCACCGTTCCACTCTATCCAACCCTCTTTTTTATAAATGCTGGTTCCATTATCTTGAGAACCCGCCATTGATAACCAAGCATCCGATTGACTTAAACCAAATCGATAAAACTCTCTAATTGCTGTTCCATCATTTAATCTTGTCCAAGAAACACCTTTATCCGAACTCTTTGCAAAATAACCATCAGTCCCTACATAAAAAACGCCATCGATTGATTGAGCTGCTCTCATATCAGCATGGATATAGTTACTGCTTCTGTGACTTGAATTACCTGTAGACCAATACGTTACTTGGTTAAAATTCTTACCTCCATTGGTACTCGCGGTAAGGTCAACATAACCGTAAATCAAATTAGAAGTATCCACATCGTTTACAGCAAATCCGTGCCCACCCTGACCTGGATTACTTAAAAATGTAAAATCTTGACCTTCATTTAGTGATTTCCATACTCCATTATTAGAAGAGAAGTAAACACAATTTGGACAATCCTTGCTTACCGAAAGTCTTCCATTGTTATTATTGTTATTCTGAGGAATCGCGTTTGAAGGCGAAAACGTTAAACCAGCATTTCTACTAATTTGAATAATATTTCGATTGGCATTATTTACATTATTGTAGACGTAAATGACATTAGCTTTAGTAGGATGAAATTCTATTTGAGTAAAATTACCCGAAGAAACTACTCTAGTATAGGTTTGCATGAAATTAGTCGAGCGATATATTCCTCTATCCGTGCCTACAAGAACTAATTTAGAGTCGTAAGGACTAATTTTTATCCAACGTACTCTGCCAGTTCTCCCTAAACCACCCCAACCCAAAGCGGTAGGATTAAAGTTGGAAAGCAACCATGATTTACCGCCATTAATGCTGTAATATATACCCTGAGTATAGGTGTTCTGAGCGTTTTGAAGGTTTATTAAAACACTGTCGGGATCAGAATCGGAAGCGTCAAGAATATTAACACCAGTTGCTATCATTGTATCCGTCGAGCACTCCCAATTGGTTCCACCATCTGTTGTTCTCCAAAACCCTCCACTGCGAGAACCTAAATACATAATATTCGTATTTTTTGGATAAACATAGAACGTCTCTACCCTTCCTATTCCTTCCGAATAATGAGAAGTAACGACGTTAGCATCCCAGGGTCCCAGTTCGATCCAATCTGGATTTTGAGCTGCTCTAGAACCAAAATATTGTGTTTCTTTTTTAATTCTATTATAAGCATTTTCAATAAAATAAGGACTTACCTTACTTCTATCACCGGAAGGGAAAAACTTACTTTCATTCTCGTTTTTCCAGCGCATGTATCCTTTAAACCCTGACCCTTTTCCGGTTACATTGGTTTTAAAGTGCGTTTCTGCTTTTGCAACAACGTCGTAAAAGTTGTAGCTATAATCATTCATCATTTCCTTGTATGATTGACCACTAGCGGCAGTCAAGCCAATGCAACAAACAAATAAAAGTGTATTAAATATTTTCATTCTCTCAAATTTAAAAAAGCCAAATATAATGTCTCAGTGCATTCAAAAAATATTGCCTAGTTACAATAAGCTCTTTGAGGGTCTTTATTGGTTTAGCCTTGCACTAATTACTAGTAGATATAAACTTTTGGTTGCTTAAAAGCATTAGATAATAACGCAGAATAAATTCGATTTCCAATTAAGTTTGTACAATGCCACAACGCATTATTTCAGCATTCAAAAGATTACCTAGCTGGTTGAGAAACCGTTATGCCATTACCTTGATTTGCTTTTTTATTTATATGCTGTTTTTTGATAGACATGATCTGATCTCTCAAATGCAGTTAAAACAAGAGCTTGGGAAGCTAGAAGAAAACAAGGATTACTATAAACTTCAAATTGAACAAACTAGTAAAGACCTTAACAACCTATTAACCAACGACAACAACCTTGAAAAATTTGCTAGAGAGAAATATCTTATGAAAAAACCTGATGAGGATATTTTTGTAATTGTAGACGATAAAGCAATAAGTACTACTCCAAAAACAATGGAGGAATAACCTGTCTTAAAATGAGAATATAGCTGCTTCTCACCAAGCGTTCCATTTTGCCCTCATTCTCCGAATAACTTACATTTGTATATCAAGTTAAAGTCATGAAAAACGAACTTTTATTTACCGATTTCCCGTCTTTCTCTGAAAAGGATTGGAAAGCACAAATTGAAAAGGATTTAAAGGGAAAGCCTTATAAAGACTTCATAAAAGAAAACGTTTTAGGCTCAACTACAGAACCTGTATACACAGCTACTAAACCGCTTGACCTTCCTAATTCAAGAAGAGGAACAAAAACTGAAAATAACGACTGGACAATCTATCAAACCATCAAAATGTCTGGTGACTCTAAATCTGATAACTCTGAAATACTAGATTTACTAAATAAAGGGTTAACAGGTATAAATCTGAGCGGTGACCCAACAGTTGAAACTTTAAAAGAAATTGCACCTGAATACATTACAACCGAATTCAGCAATTATTCAAGTTTAGAAAAAATCTCAAAAACCATTTCGCAGGCATTCGGAAATATAGATAATTATTATAAAATTCATCTGAATTTTGACCCAATTACCAACGCAGCATTATCTGGAAAATGGACCAATAAAAAACAAGAATTTCAACCTGGATTCCAAGCTATAAGAGAACTATCTGCGTTTAAAAGCCTTAGAGCTTTTTCAGTAAATGCAAATACTTATCACAATTGTGGCGCTGGAGCCGTTGCAGAAATAGGACTAGCATTAGCGCAAGCTCATGAGTATTTAGTTGCTTTGTTAGAAGAGGGTGTTTCAATTGACGATGCATCTGCATTGATAAAAATTGAACTTTCCAGTGGAAGAGACTTCTTTAGTGAAATTGCAAAATTCCGTGCTATCAGGATACTTTGGGCGCGTATGATTGAAGAATACAACCCAAAATATGCTTGCAGTAAATCCATAATTATAACCGCTCATACTTCTGGGTTTTGGAATACAGTTTACGACTCATACGTGAATATGCTAAGAGCCACAACTCAAGCAATGTCAGCAGCTTTAGGTGGTGCAGATGGTATTGAGGTTAAATCGTATAATTCTGCATGGGAAGAAGGAAATGAATTCTCTCATCGAGTCGCAAGGAATATACAATTGTTACTGAAAGAAGAATCCTACTTCGATAAAGTGATTGACCCTTCAGGAGGCAGCTATTACATTGAGCAATTAACGCAAGAACTAGCAGAAAAAGGATGGCTCAAATTTCAAAAAATAGAAAAGAAAGGTGGATTCATCGGTTTGGTTACCTCTGGCAACCTTCATCGAGAATTATCTGAGGAAGCTAATGAGCAAATCGCCAAGTTCGAAAAAGGAGATTTAAAAGTATTGGGAGTCAATTTGTATCCAAATCAAAATGAAAAAGCCTTAGATCGATTTGATATAAGTGCTTTTAATGAGCATGAAAACCAAACTGATTTTCCTCCAATCGAAACGATACGAATAGTAGGAAAAGCTGAACAAGAAAGATTATCAAAAGAATTGGAGGAAACAAGATGAGAAAAGACTTTTCAAATATTCCTTTAAAATCAAACGATTCGGTACTAAAAGAAGCAGACCAAAAAACCGCTTTTACTGCCGCCGAAAAAATTGATATTCAAACTAAATACTCAAAAAGAGATTTAGACGATCTTGAACATTTAGAATTTGTTGCAGGTAAAGCACCCTACCTTAGAGGTCCTTATTCTAGTATGTATGCTTCTCGTCCATGGACGGTTAGACAATATGCTGGATTTAGCACAGCAGAAGAATCAAATGCATTTTATAGAAGAAATCTAGCAGCTGGTCAAAAAGGACTTTCTGTTGCTTTTGATTTAGCGACACACCGCGGCTACGATTCAGATCACCCTCGAGTAGAAGGTGATGTAGGAAAAGCTGGGGTTGCTATAGATTCTGTATTGGATATGAAAGTACTCTTCGATCAAATTCCATTGAATAAAATGTCGGTTAGTATGACTATGAACGGTGCTGTTGTTCCGATTATGGCATTCTATATTGTCGCTGCAGAAGAACAAGGAGTTAATCTAGAAGACTTAGCGGGTACGATTCAGAATGATATTCTTAAAGAGTTCATGGTTAGAAATACTTATATCTATCCTCCTGCCCCTTCCATGAAAATTATCTCTGACATTTTTGAATTCACGGCTCAACACATGCCGAAATTCAATTCAATTAGTATTTCCGGCTACCACATGCAGGAAGCTGGGGCTACTAATGATATTGAGCTTGCTTATACGTTAGCTGACGGATTAGAATACGTAAGAGCTGGTATAGCAGCAGGAATGGAGATCGATAAATTCGCTCCTAGACTCAGTTTCTTTTGGGGAATTGGCATGAACCATTTTATGGAAATTGCCAAAATGCGTGCGGCAAGAATGCTTTGGGCTAAGTTGATTAAACAATTCAATCCAAAGAAAGAAAAGTCGATGGCTTTGAGAACTCATTGCCAAACATCAGGTTGGAGTTTAACTGAGCAGGATCCTTATAATAATGTTGCCAGGACCTGTGTTGAAGCAATGGCTGCTGCTATGGGTGGAACTCAATCTTTACATACTAATGCACTAGACGAAGCCATTGCTTTACCTACTGATTTCTCTGCACGAATTGCAAGAAATACTCAAATATTTTTACAGCAAGAAGCGAATATCACTGATGTGGTTGACCCATGGGGAGGTTCATATTATGTTGAAAAATTAACTCATGACCTAACACATCGCGCTTGGGAATTAATTCAAGAAGTGGAGGAGTTGGGTGGAATGGCTAAAGCAATAGAAACTGGTTTGCCTAAAATGCGTATTGAAGAAGCCGCCGCAAGACGTCAAGCTAGAATTGATAGCGGAACGGATGTTATTGTAGGTGTAAATCGATATGAACCGGATACTAAAGAAGAAATCGAACTGCTTGAGGTCGATAACGATTCAGTTCGCAAATCTCAAATTGAACGACTACAAAAGCTACGAGCCGAAAGAAACGAGGAAGAAACGCAAGCAGCTTTAAAAGAATTGGAAGAGATTGCTGAAACTGGAAAAGGGAACCTCCTTTCTGCCGCAATTAATTGTGCTAGAAAACGAGCTTCTTTAGGTGAAATTAGCGATGCTATGGAAAAGCAATTTGGCCGCTATAAAGCTGTAATTCAGAGTATTTCAGGGGTTTATTCATCAGAGGCTATGGAAGATAAAGATTTTATTGAAGCTAGACGTCTGTCCGATGTATTTGCAGAATTAGGTGGGCGTCGACCTAGAATAATGGTTGCTAAGATGGGGCAAGATGGACATGATAGGGGGGCTAAAGTTATTGCTACTTCATTTGCAGATATTGGATTTGATGTAGATATTGGTCCATTATTTCAGACTCCAGAAGAAGCTGCTAAACAAGCTATAGAAAATGACGTACATATCTTGGGAGTATCAAGTTTGGCGGCTGGTCACAAAACATTGGTTCCAAAAGTAATTGAGGCACTCAAAAATGCTGGAAGAGAAGATATTTTAGTAATTGCTGGAGGAGTAATTCCTCCAAAAGATTACGATTATCTTTTTGAAAGTGGTGTCGCTGGCGTTTATGGTCCTGGGACAAAAATCCCTAAAGCAGCTCAAGAAATATTGAACATTTTAATAGAAGCATACAAATAGATACTTATGTTAGGATTAGGTGGAATAAAAGAAAAACTGGAACAAGCAAAACTAAAAGCGGAAGCAACAAAACTGCGTCTGGATTCGGTGCATGTAGAAGGTTCATCAGGTGAATATGTTCGAGTAATCTCAACAGCTAATAGTCGTATCGTTCAAATTCTTTTGAATGATGAAGCTAAAACTTTTAGTGCTGAAGAACTAAGCAGACATACACTGGTGGCTACCAATGTAGCTTTAGAAAAAGCAAGATCTATCAACGAAACTGAGATGGCAGCAGTTGCTCGAGCGACTATGCCTAACATCCCAGGTATGCCAAGCCTTGAGAGCATGTTTAAATAGTCTCTAATTTTTATAGTGAATGTGAATAAGGGTTTCAACCATTCCCGAATATCCCTCACTTTGTAATTTACCATTATGGAAATATTCCTTCTACCAGAAACCTATATTGCCTTACTTACTCTTACTTTTTTAGAAATTGTTCTTGGAGTAGACAACATAATTTTTATTTCAATTTTAGCAAATAGACTTCCTATAGAAGAACGGGCAAAAACTCGAAATACAGGATTAGTACTTGCATTAATTTTCAGAATTGGATTGCTGCTTGGTATCTCCTGGATAATTAGCTTTTCAGAGCCTCTATTTTCGATTTTCGATCATGCGATAAGCGGAAGAGATATAATATTAGCAGCTGGGGGGTTTTTCTTAATTGCCAAAAGTACTAGTGAAATTCATCATAAAATGGAAGGCGAAGAAGGACAGTCTAATGGGAACAAGGAAGTTAAATCTGGCGCGAAAATTATACTTCAAATTATTGCCATGGATCTTATTTTCTCGTTTGATTCTATTCTTACTGCAGTTGGACTCACCCAACAAATATCAATAATGATACTAGCTGTCGTAATTGCTATGCTTGTCATGATGACCTTCGCTGGACGTATTGCTGATTTCATTCAAGACCACCCGACTATGGAAGTTTTGGCCTTGTCCTTCTTAATTTTAATAGGCTTTATGCTGGTATTAGACGGTGCAGGTGTCCATGTTCCAAAAGGGTATATTTATTTTGCAGTATTCTTCTCGCTTATAGTTGAGGTATTAAATATTCATGTAAGAGATAGAAGCAAGGCTAAGAAGATGAAATTGAACCGGAAGCTAAAATCAAATTCTAATTCCGAAATTTAGGACTAGAACTTATAATATAATGCAGTTTGAATCGATAAGTCTCTTAGATTTCCATTCATATATTCTGGGTTTTTATTCCAAACGCCAAAATCAATTGAAGGTTTTATACGTGCATTAAATCTATTAGATATTTCAATATCAACTCCAATACCAGCTTGTAAATTCAACTGATTAATACCTTGCGACTCCTCTATTATTGCAGATTTTCTTTGAAACGAACTATAAATATTTTGGTTTCCACTGGCAACAATATTCACACTTGCACCTGCAGATACAAAGGGCTTTATCCTACCCAAATCAAAGGTATAATTCAATGTTAATGGCAAATTAAACGAACTCCTAGAGAACGTTGAACTTATAGTATCTATAGCAACTGACTCTACATAATCTTTCGTAAGAACAGTTTCGGCATTACTCTCGCCCGTTACAATCCATTCCAACCGTTCAGTTTCTCTAATGTAATTATGCTCAATACGATAAGCAGCACTTCCGCTTATTGAAGAGTAAGCTATTCCCCCTTCAATACTAATTCCATTCCTCAACATTACACCTCCAAAAACTTGTCCGCCAACACCCATTATTAAGGATTGATTTACCCATTTAATTGCGGCGTTTGTATGCTCTTTAAAAACAGCAGCAGTGAAACTTTTCGAATAATCTGGGTTATTATAATTTAATAAACCCAGTCTCGAATTGAATGCCAATCCTACGTAAAAATTTAAATTATTAAATTTAGAAGGAGATGTTAGAGCATATTCTGTTTCATTAAAAAGCAAGGAAATACCGGAACTATTTTCATTTAACATGAAAACAAGATCATTTGCAATAGAAATCTTTTCCAAATTAAACAAAACTCTTTCATTTTGCGTTTGCTCTCCATTTAGATCAGAAACCTGCTCAACAACCAATAAAGCGGAAGATTCTAAAACATTTGTTCTAATTCCTAAATTAGCTAAGGTGTAATTTCTAGATCGCTTTTCTAAAGCATTTAACTCAGAAATACCTTCAAAGCTTTCAGAAATTTTAGCATTTACTCTTTTAGAATGAAAATCGTTAGCACTCTTATATTGATCAAGTTTTGAGTGCTTTAACTCATAACTAGTGTAAGTATTAAAAGCAAAAAAAGAAAACAGGAACACCAGTGCGGCGGCTCCCGCAAAAGATTTCTTATTTATTTTTCTATTTAGAAAACTCAAGTTAGTAGTCCTTAATTAATGAATTATAAAAATGCAATATTTTTACATTGCAATTATGACTGTTTTGTTAACTCAATATCATATTTTAAACAAGCCCAAAATCAATAGTCGTGATAATGCGTAAAACATAAGAACCTTTTATAGACCAAGCATACTGATCATTTCACCAACAAGTTCAGCTTGACGATTTTTAGCATACCACAAATGCATTTCTTCTGAGACTATTTCGTAGTTAAATTCACTCGTTTTTTTCTTGTCTAAATACCATTCTTGAAGCACACCAGGGCGAGGTCCCCAATCCCAAATGGGTGAGAATTCCTCAAGATCTATTGCAATTAATTTAGGAATAGATCGCCCACCTTTGGTAAGGAAATTATCCATTAGGTCCAAGTTATCATCCCTAAGCACCAACCTTAAATCAATTCCGGAAGCATCAGCAATCTTTTTTAGTGGAGCTAAATTTTGGCCGACGTCTCCACACCATGCTTCAACAATCATGAGCCAACCAATGTTTTTTTGAGCTGATTTGAACTTACCAAAAGTCAAGAGTTGCTCAACATTTAGTTTAAATATTTTATTCCATTTACGAGTACGCTGAGCTGCCATTTTAGTATGTGCTGCGTATGCTTCTGATTGATTCGGCCCAGTGGTCCTGCCTTCTTCTACCAAATTTTCTAGCATAGTTATGTATCGATCATAACTCATCCCTGCTTCCCACTTCTCTTTTAATAAATCTTTCATAGTCTTCATTATTGGTAAGATGAGCAAAAGTGGGTACAATTAAGTTTGGAAAATGTACTGTAATTCACATTTAGCTATTCTTGGTCCCTTGTGAAGGTCCACTTAACATCTGTTGACATCTCTGGATTGTAGAGGTAGCCTTCAGTATCAAAAGTGTGGAGTAATTCTGGAGTATCGATTTGATTTTTTATAATAAAGCGACTCATTAAACCACGTGCTTTTTTCGCGTAAAAAGAAATCACCTTATACTCACCATTTTTCTTGTCCATAAAAACAGGTTGAATTATTTTGTAAGGAATGTCCTTTGGATTGAGCACTTTATAGTATTCATCACTTGCTAGGTTAATTAATAAAGGGCTGGAGTGATTTAATAACTCTTGATTAACTAGATCCGTAACTCTACTTTTCCAGAAGGAATAAATGTCTTTTCCTCTAATCGTATTAATTTTAGTTCCCATTTCTAGACGGTAGGGCATTATTTGATCTGAAGGTTTCAAAATACCATATAAGCCTGATAAAATCCGAAGGTGTTCATTTGCAAACTGATCGTCCGAATCACTGAAGTTATTTGCATCCAGTCCCAGATATACATCGCCTTTAAAAGCAGTTAGAGCTGATCTAGTTTGACTTAAATCATGACTAACATTCCACGCTTGGTTTCTTTCAAAGTTTAATTCAGCCAAGCTTTTACTAATACTCTGCAATTCCATTAATTTACTCGTGCTTTTTTTCCTGAGCGCCAGCATTATCTTTTCCGACTCTTCCAATAATTCTGGTTTTGATGTTATAATCAATTCACGATTTTTTTCAAAATCAAGTGTTTTTGAAGGAGAAATTATTGTGATCATTATGAGGTATTAATTGTATTTAACAGTGCAGTAAGCAACAAATTTAAGCCAGTTGCGTCTAATGAGTATTACACAACAACTTAAATTCTTATAACATGAATCATCCCGTAAATAAAATTAAAGAAGCAGCTAAGAAAATTAAAGTCAGATTGGACAATCGCACTACAATTACTCTCGCTAGTATAGCCTCACTTGAACTTTGGAAAGAACGATATCCTAACCTAAAAATAATATCATAACGACGATCTAAGTATAAGTGCAACAGCCTTTTCGATTATTCGAAAGAGCCTTTTTTGCATGAAATCACCAACCGTTAATTCCCACGATTCAACTTTAACCAATACGCAGCTGCCACTGTTAAGCTATCTCTAATTTCACCACTTTCAACCCTCAAATAAAGTTCATTTATTGATATTTTCACTAGGGCTAAAGCTTCTGTCTCTTCTGGACTAGATTGTCCCGGGCTACAATTTTCGGCCAAAAAAATAATCGAACTTTCATCAGACGCTGAATTGCTTAAATCCATTTCAAAAACCTTACTCCATATATTAGAAGTTAATCCAGTTTCTTCTTCTAATTCTCTTTTTGCAGCATCCAAAGGATCTTCTTCTTTTGGTCCTCCACCTTCGGGTATTTCCCAACTGTATTGTTTGAGCGGATAACGAAACTGTCCCACCAATGTAATGAGACCCTCTGCATCAATTGGAATAATTCCTATTGCGGTATTCTTAAAATGAACAACTCCATAAATCCCGTCTCCTCCTCCTGGGTTTTGAACCTCGTGGTGATCGACGCTAATCCATTGGTTATCGTATACTGTTTTTGTACTTTTTGTAATCCAATCGCTTGGGTTTTTTGGTAGTTCTTTCATAATTATTTGATTAAAACAATAATAACTGATAGTTGGTCAAAAAGTGATTCTAAATTTGT
Source organism: uncultured Flavobacteriales bacterium (assembly GCA_913020435.1). GTDB lineage: Bacteria > Bacteroidota > Bacteroidia > Flavobacteriales_G > Salibacteraceae > UBA6770. Next base: position 26,591 of record CAJVZZ010000002.1, read on the forward strand.
ACTGTGAAATTTAGTATCGGAGATAAGGTCAAAATAATAGATGAAAAGTCTGAAGGGGTTGTGGTTCGATTCAACAAATCAAGTTTGGTTGTGGAAATTGATGGTCTGGACTTTGAGTATTTAGCGAATGAAGTAGTAAAGTTAGGACCACAAGAATCAGAATTAAACAATCTCTACAAATTCCATTTACCGAACCTAAATGACATAAAAGCGGAGGATAAACCTAAAACTGTAAAACAAGATCAAAAAGAAAATGCCATAGAGCTGGGAAGAGTTCGAGGAAAAAGAAACAGAAAAAATGTGTTAGAATTTGACTTACACATACATGATTTACTCGTCAGGCACAACCATATGACTGCTGGAGAAATGCTCAATTATCAGCTTGATTATGCTGTCAACTGCTTGGAAGAATCTATAAAAAACAATGAATCAGCAGTTATATTCATTCATGGAATTGGAAAAGGTGTCCTGAAAGTCGAATTACAACATATCATTAAAGCCTATGGCTTGGATTTTCACGATGGCTTTATGACAGAGTATGGCAGAGGGGCTACCCGTGTTGAATTGAGAAACTAAATTATAGTTCGGTAAACTGTTTAAATTTGCCATGATGTATGTTTTTCTATCGCTTCATTAAATTGGGGAGGAAAGTCCAGACACCACAGAGTACCATACCGATTGAAAAATTGGGCGAATTTAGCTAAAGCTAATTTTGACAGATAGTGCCGCAGAAAATAAACCGCTTTAAGCAATTAGAGTAAGGGTGAAAAGGTGCGGTAAGAGCGCACCAGTATATTCAGTAATGAATTTAGCTTGGTAAACCTTATGGGGTGCAAGATCATGTAAACCAGAGCTTAGAGCTACTCGCTCAATCTGGAGGGTAGATTGCACAGTTAAATGATAGATTAAAACAGAATCTGGCTTATTCAATCATATATCACTAAATAAAAGAGCCCTATATAGGGCTCTTTTATTTATTCCTAGTCCAGCATCAATAACTTTTTGTTAGAATTATTTCGTTAACTTTCTTACTCAGAAAACGAAAATATTTCCAAGGCTAATCTAAACACACCCCCTAAAACTCATTACCTAGAAAAAGAGCTGAATAATCTAATCAAGAGTGAAAAAAGCATTTTTAAATTTATCACTGAAAACACAACTGATGGATTGTGGTTTTGGGACTTAGAAAATCCTAAGGAAGAATGGATGAGTGCAGAATTTTAGGAAACGCTAGGATATGATCCTGAAAAAATGCCCTTTAAGTCAGCCACTTGGAAAAATATTATTCATCCTGATGATTTAGAACTGATAAATAAAAACGTTATTCAACATTGCGATAATGAAAATCACCCATATGATCAAACTGTAAGATATACCCACCAATTTGGGCAAACTATTTGGATGCGTCGCAAAGGTATGGCCATTAGAAATAAAGAGGGTAAGCCGGTCCGAATGATTGGTATACACGCCAATGTAAGTGAGCTAAAAAATACGCAAATAAAGCTGAAGGCTCAAGTTGAATTCAACAATCAAATAATGGAGAGTTCCGAAATTGGTTCTTGGCATTGGGACCTTAACTCTAACCAATTCGAAATTAGCAATCAATGGGCAAGTCATATAGGATACTCCTCAGCTGATTTTAGCAATTACACTTTCAATGATTTTCAATTGCTTTTACATAAAGAAGACATTCAAGGGTCCCTAATGTCTATTAACACACACCTCGAAGGAGCTAATATTAAGTTGGAGTTTGAATGTAGAATCAAACATTACAATGGCCAATGGATTTGGGTGTTATATAAGGGGGGAGTTATTGGAAGGAATATTGATGGAACTCCAAAAACAGTCTCCGGCACACAGCAAGTTATTGACGCTAGAAAAAGAAATGAATTGTTACTTTTAAAGTATAAGTCTCTTACCGAAACAACTAACCATGGGAGTAACATTGGAACATGGGAAGTAGATTTGAATTCTATGACGTCCTATTGGAGTAATGTTACAAAGAAAATACATGAAGTTCCTAGCAACTTTCTTTCAACAGTTGAAAACGGAATTAACTTTTACAAAAAAGGGGAAAGCAGAGATAAAATTTCTAATCTTTTTAACGAAGCGGTAGCTAAAGCTCAACAATTTGACGATGTTTTTGAAATTGTTACTGCTAAAGGAAATATAAAATATGTACGTGCAATAGGTGTACCTATTGTTAAAAACGGGAAAGTGGTCTCTGTAAACGGATTATTTCAAGATGTTGATTCTGAAACAAGACTAAATCAGAAATTAAAATTACAGGAAGAACAGTTTAGGCAAACGTTTGAATTTGCAGCAATTGGAATAGCTATAGTAAGCCTTGACGGTAAATGGGTCCGAGTTAATAAATCAACAACGAAAATGCTCGGTTATTCTGAAGCTGAATTAATACAACTGACATTTCAAGATATTACACATCCTGAGGACCTGAGCAATGACTTAAACCTACTAGATCAGTTGGTAAACAAAAAAATAGAGGCATATACAATAGAAAAACGTTATTTCCATAAAGATGGAAATACCATTTAGGCAAGTTTGTCAGTTTCTATGGTTACAAACAAAAACGGTAAACCCATACACTTTGTTTCTCAAATAAATAATATTACAAAGGCAAAGACGGCAACTAAATTATCCCAAGAATCATTAATTAAGCTAGAAGGGCAGAATAAACGATTGATGAATTTCGCTCATATTGTTTCTCACAATTTAAGATCTCACTCTTCCAACTTTTCCATGCTATTGGATATTTATAAGGTTGATTTTCCTGCACAAACAGAAAACGAAGTTTTTCCAATGTTAGTAGAAGCATCAGACTGGCTAATAGAGACAATTGATCATTTAAATCAGGTTGTGCAAATTAAAAGTACAGAAGAGAAAATGGAGAGCATTCATTTGTTACCTGTCATTAAAAAGGTAGTGCATTCATTGAAAGCCGAAATTCAAAATTTAAATGCTGACCTTAAAGTACAAGTAAAAAATAATGTAAGCGTATTCGCCGTTCCAGCATACATAGAGAGTATTGTGATTAATATAATTTCAAATGCCCTTAGATATAGAAGTGATCAGCGTATACCTCAGCTTATCATTTCGAGTAATGATGATAATTCTGGAACTATAAAAATTCTTTTTGAGGATAATGGATTAGGAATAGACTTATCTAAAAATGGAGATAAAATATTTAAACTCTACAAAACATTCCATCAAAACGCTGAAGCAAAGGGTGTAGGATTATACATTACTAAGAATCAATGTGAGTCGATGAATGGCTCAATTCGGGTGATGTCTAAAGTTGGTATCGGTAGTACTTTTGTTGTATCATTTTTGCGCGTATAAAACTAAATACAGAATAAAATGGCAAGGTTTGATAGAGCATGTATTATTGATGACGACCATATTTACGTTTATGGCGCAAAAAGAGCACTGCTAAAAACAAATTTCTGTAATGAGGTTGTGGTTTATTCGAACGGTTTAGAAGCTCTAGCTCAATTAAAATTGATGCAGGAAACCCATGAAAAACTTCCAGAAATAATCTTTCTAGATATTAATATGCCCATACTGGATGGATGGCAATTTTTAGATGAATTTCTTTATTTAGAAAGCTCTAAAAAACCGATTATTTACATTGTCACTTCTTCAGAAAACCCCGTTGACATAGAAAAAGCGGATCAATATGACATGAAAAAAAATTACATTGTAAAACCAATAAGCGTAAAAAAGCTGACGTCACTATTTGATCTTGACGAAACGTAAAAATGTTTTGATTTAAAATGGGCACCAATTGGTGCCCATTTTATTTGAACTTATGGCTGAAATTATTACAACCAAGAATAATTCTTTGAATACTCCATCATTTGCTCAGTAAAATCTGCTGGATACTCAATAGACACATTAGTGATTTTCCCATCATTTTCTTCAGCAACCAATCTTGGATTTATAAAGCCTCCATAAGGAGCTATTCCCAATTTTTCTGACCTTTCCAGGACCTCAGCATGAATTGCTGGATCCACTTGAACACCATAGTTTTCGACTAGATTTTTTCCTGCTTCATAATCTCCTTGAGACTTAATTCTCTGAATCTCTATTAGTAATTCTCCAAATAAACCTTGAAGCTTAACATAATCGTTAATCACAAAATAAGTTTTACCATCTTTCTGTTTCTTCTCGATTACATTATCTGCTTGTCCTTTTTCATATACCCAACCTGCAACCAATTGTCGATTGCGCATATGAGCTTCCTCAATAATTTCACCTTTTTCAATTCGCCTCAACTGAGCCATTAAGCCGTTTCTAATATAACTATCGTATTCAGCCTTTCCTATCTCAAGAGACTCCATAAGACCTAAGTCAATCATTTTTTGGTTCATTAAATAGTATAAAGCAACCAAATCGGCTCTACCCTCTTCTAGCGTACTGGCATAACTTTTTAGCGTTTCTTTTGGAGTTCCTATGCCTGCTTCTAATTTACCTGATGCGTGACCGACAACTTCGTGCAAAGCGGTATGCAGTTTAGAAGCGATTTTACCGTGTTTTTTTGAACGTTGGTACTCTTCATCAGAAAAGCAAAACTCTTCTAACATTTTACTTCCGCCTGCCTGTGCATATGCTTCAACAATGTTTCCTAAAGAAACGGACTTAGAACCATGTTTAGCTCTTATCCAATTTGCATTTGGTAAATTCACACCAATAGGTGTGCTTGGTGCGGCATCACCACTCTCAATAACAGCGTTTACTACTTTATATGTAACACCCGTAACGTTTTCCTTTTTATGGTTTTGAGCAATCGAAGAATTATCCTCGAACCATTGTACATTATCTTCTAGCACTTTCATTCTTTCAGAAGCATCAAAATCTTTAATCTGAATTACTGATTCATAGGTTGCTCTATATCCCATTGCATCTCCATAAACTTCAATAAACCCGTTGATATAATCAATTACATCACCCGTAGTTCCTGCCCATTGAATATTGTAATCGTCCCAAACTTTCAAGTCTCCAGTTTGATAATATTTAATCAATAATTCAAAACCTTTTTTCTGACCTTCAGACTCTGCAACAGTTGAAGCTTTTTCCAACCAAAAAACCATTTTTTCGATGGCACCAGAATATTTACCGCCTACTTTCCATACATCTTCGGTCAAATCACCTGCTTCATTTCTTATCAAAGTAGAATTCAAACCATAAGAAATTGGTGTAGCATCATCAGCTTTAATTTTAGATTTATAGAATGCTTCCACCTCAGATTGAGTAATTCCATCCTGATAAAAGTTATTTGCTGAACCAGCAATTAAATCTTTTTCAGGATCAAGGTTTACACGTTTCATATCTGTAATATCATCAAATAAAATATCCGCAATTTTTGAATCGAGTTCAGTTTTCGTTTCAGACAATACTTGATCAAAAAACGCTCTAGAACAACCAGGCTTTAATTTGGCCGTAGAATAATGATGATGAATTCCGTTCGAAAACCAAATGCGTTTGGTATACGACATAAACTCTTCCCAGTCTTTAGACGTTTTATCTCCGGAATAATTCTCTGCGACATTCTCCAAAGCTTTTCTGACAGCTAAATTGTGCTTGTAATTTTGATCATATATAATATCCCTTCCACTCAAGCTAACTTGATACAAGTAATAAGCTAGTTCTTTTTGCTGAGCACTAAGTTTATCAAAACCGGGTACTTGATATCTGATGATTTTTAAATCAGCAAACTGTTCTGTCATATAAACAAAGTCGCCCGATTTAGTTGAATCCATAGCGGCCAAATTCTTCTCATGTTTTACTTCTTTAGTTTTACATGCAACCATACTTCCTAAAATTATTACTGTTATAATTATTTTCCTCATCTCTTCATTTTATTTGGATTTCAAATATCGTATAAGTTAGGGGATGAAAAAAGGGGCCTAAGCCCCTTTTTAAGAATATGTATTAAAATACTAAAATTTTGTAATTCGGTGAACTACAGAACCCAAATCGGTAATTACTCGAACAAGATAATTACCTGTCTCCAACTCAGATAAATCAAGTGATGTTTCTTGATTCAAATCATTTATTTCTATTTCAGTAAAAAAGATCTGTGCACCAGTCATATCAAAAACAATTAACTCAACATTCTGAGCCTGCAGACCCTCTAACTTAAGGTTCAATGCTCCATTTGTTGGATTTGGGAAATAAGTAATAGACACCGTTTCTTTTAAATCTTCATCAATACTTACACAAATAGCATCATATTCAACTCGAACTTCATCAAAAGAAGCGCATCCTGAAGCTGTATCCGTTACAGTTATAGAAAACACTTTACTTTCTTTCACTGTTATTTTTCTTGTGGTTTGACCCGTATTCCACAAATAATTCACACTACCGATACCTGGATCTAGCTCTTTACTTTCATCACCACATATCTCAATATCAGCACCTAATGAAAAAGCAGGGTTTTCAGAGACATTAGCAATAACAGAAGCTGAATCTGAACAGTTATCACCATTTGTAAAAACATAAGTAATCGTATGAGAGCCAGCACCAGAAACCTTCGGATTAAACTTTCCTGACACTGAATTTACTCCCAGGCCTTTATATATGCCATTTAATGGAACTGCTCCATTTAAGCTTTGTTCCATGTCATTCTCGCAAAACTCTAGATTACTTGCATAAGAAACCCTTGGTGAAGAGTTAACGTTGACAACTACAAAACTTGAATCCTTACATACAAATCCATTCGTGTAAGAGTAATATAATGTATCAAATCCTGATCCGGCTTGACTTGGCGAATAATTCACACCATTTACTCCTTTACCGCTATATGTTCCTCCTGCAGGTAATCCTCCACTTAATATTACAGTTGATGAGTTATTACAGAAAGTTCCAAAAGCTGATAATGCCGTTGTAGTTACAGAGTCCACTACTACAAATTGAAATGAAGAATCGGTACATTTATTTGAGCTAGCTATTACATATTTTATGGTATCTGTTCCAGCGACACTAGGAGTGTATGTTGTACCAACTAACCCTGGACCGCTATATGTGCCGCCTACTGGAGTTGCTGAATTCAGCGAAATAGAGCTTCCATTCGCACAATATCTTCCAATATTCCCAAAATTAACTACCGGTGAGGCGTTAACTGTAACCTCAGAAAAACTAGTATCAATGCAACCATTTGATACTTGGTAAGTATAGAATACCGTATCCATCCCTGCTATTCCAGCAGAATATGCTGAATTAGAAACATTAAGTCCAAAATAATTGCCACCTGCTGGAATTCCACTGGTTATATTAAATGCTGGAGTGTTTTCACAGATAAAATTTGACACAGATATTGACGATTTAGAAATAGTATCTAACTGATACATTCTTGTAATAGAATCCGAACAATTGAAAGCATTTGTAAATGCATACGTTATCATTTTAGCACCCGGATTTGTTAATGCAGTGGGAATTAAATTACTGGTTCCTGCAAGAACTCCTTGACCGCTGTAGTTCCCACCAACTGGGGCTCCTTTTAAAACTAGTGTATCAATATTAGAACAAACTGAAACAGGCATAGAAAATTGGATCGTAGTTACCGAATCTACACTAATAACTTGCCTATTCGTATCTGTACAAACAGTAGTAGAATACACATACATAATTGTGTGGTTTCCTTTTCCAATTATTGACGGATCAAAAGTTGTTTGTGCGTTTCCGTTTACAAAATATGAACTTGTTCCACCAGAAGGCGTTCCGGATCCAATGCTCAATGAGACCGCAGGAAAGTTCGCACACAAAGAACCTAAAACAGCAATATTAGCATTACATCTAGTAAACAGAAACGATTGTCCTGATACCGGTTTTGCATTTATACTTGATGTTTCTGTAGTTGTAGAAGCTGTAGCTGTATTCGCTAAACTACTCAAAGAAATAAAATTACCTGAACCTGATGATGTATCCGTTATCCCAACTGAAGCACTTGCATTGCTTACGTTTACAGATTCCGGATCGTATACAAACTCAATATTATTGGTTGTTTCATATAGCTTAATTTGAAAAGAAATAACCGCTCCATTTGCTTGAAAATTCCATTCCCAATTTTTCCACTCTATGGTAAGAACCCGAGTTGGAGCAGAGCCCGTAACCTTGTATGAAGCTTCACCAGTAGTACCGTCCAAATCATCCCACAATGGGGCGATTATGGGCCTCATACTGTTATTACCACTGAGATTATTAGTTTTTTGATCAAAGACACTTGGTGTAATTAAAGTATCAAGACTAATCCAACCATTAGAATTTGCTCGAAAATTGGTATAGTTAGACCCACTATAGTTGAATGAAAAACCAATAGGAATCTTAAGTGATAAGATATCATCACCTTCAATAGTATTAATGTCAGTCCCTGAAGAAATCGCAGTATATGTTCCTACAGAACTGGAGTAGGAATAACTACTCATCTGAGCATTAACAAATACTGATGCAAACATCAGTAAGAATAAAAATTTAAGCTTTTTCATAAAAGTAATTGTTGAGTTAAATTTCACCCCTTAAGGCAACACTTATTAATAGGTGCAAAGAAAAGGTATAAGTTCGAAATAATTAGCTTAATGTGCCACAGAAAATCTGGATTGATACTTATTTCCATCAATTTCAATTCTAATGAAATATAAACCAGATTCATATTCGGAAACACTAACCAACTGCAAATCCAAACCATTAGAATTCTCGGAGTAAATCTCTTTTCCAATTGCATCGAGAATAGATATTTTTATGGGAGCTAAAGAGTGGTTTTTATTGATAGAAATATTCAATATATCAGAAGTTGGGTTGGGGTAAATAGTAATTCCTAACTCATTTTCTCTTTCATTTACACCTAAGCAAATAGCTTCATATGAAACTTCCAAACTATCTTCAGTAACGCAACCATTTAGGTTTACGTGAACACTGTACTTGCCATTTCGTGATACTACAATTTTTTGTGAAGTAGCATTTGTATTCCACAAGTATAACGCCCCAGAATTTCCTGCATCAAGAGTAATAGTGTTTGTACCACACAATAATCGATCACCTCCTAAATTCAATAAAGGTATTGGTTTAATTACCAAGTTTTGAGCAATTTCATTTGAGCAGCCATTTGCACCCAATATTTTATATGAAACAGGAAAGCTTCCAACACCAGCAGCATCGACATCAAAGGTGCTACTAGCACCATCAACGAAGTTCCCAAAGAATGTTCCACTTGTGGGGAAGCCTTTAGCAATAGTATAAACACCCGTTTTTTCACAAACATCTAAAAGGGGATCAAATAACAAATTTGGTTTTTCTAAAACAATTATATTTTTCCCAACCTTAGTAGTACATCCCTGTGTATTCCATGCCTCATAGTAAATAGGATACTTTCCCGAACCCACAATTGCAGGGTCAAATGAACCTCCAGAGACTCCAGCTCCACTGTAGATTCCTCCTACAGGGATAGCAGAGATGGTAATTGCCGTTTCATTTTCACACACAGTATCTCTAGAAGCAATAATTGGTTGTGGTGCAGGCTTAACGTTTATAGTTGAACTTGCAGTGTCCATACAGCCATTTGAACTATAACCGATATAATAAATCGTATCTAATCCAGCAAATTTTGGATTATATGTTCCGATACCCGTAAGACCCTCATCATCATATAAATAACCAGGCGTGGGGCTCCCGTTGGATACATTAATTGAATACCTATTTTGACAAACATCGGCTAGGGGGGCAAAAGTTGCATTTGGAGCTGCGTCGATAAAAACTGCGCCAGAGGCTTGTCCAAAACAACCCATCCCGTCTGAGTAGGTATAACTCAAATTATATGCACCTGGACCTACGGAAGTATTAAAATGAGTTCCATTTACGATACCTGCTCCCGTATAATTCCCGCCATATCTCACACCTGAAAATAATCTAACATTACCGATATTATCACAATATCTTCGATCTATCCAAGACATCGTAGGTTGAGGAATTTCATCTACCTTGATTGTATCGCTAATTATGCAACCGTTCGTTCCAGTCGCTGTCACAGAATAAGAACCTCTTGTCGTTAAGTTTCTAGTAGCCAAATTGGTGTTATTATCCCAACGATAGACAGCAATTCCTGGTGCAGTGGCATTTGCAATCATGTTAATCGTTGTTCCTGTGCAATAACCAGTATCATTTCCTAAATCCAATAGAGGTGTTGAACGAACACTTACGGGTATTAACCTTGTCCCAGCGTCACAACCTTCAACAGAAATTTTGATATCATAAAAGAAGTAGTAAGCAAAAGTATTTCCATTAATATCTCCTGTAATAATCATACTGGTGTCAGCATCTCTGTAAGGGTATCTAGTGAATCTATTATAATCTAATCCAAATTGTCCTGCTACCTTACCAAATGCTGAACCCGCAGCACTCATGCGATAATCTGATCCTGGAGAAACGGTTATACCGAGAGCTACTTTACTGCCAGCTTGAGGCACAACTGTAACTGACCTAGTACCTACCAATTTATTATCCTTATCTCTTATAGTTACCATTAACGTTCCTGAATCTGTTGGGTTAACAGTAAATGAGTCTATAACTAAAGGTCGTAACACATCAAATCGAATTCCCTGGTTAAAGGTTCTAGTTTCTGTAATATTTTGAGAGTTTGTATATGGAGAAAGTTCACCAACACTAGAGGAGTAGTCATCTGATGCATTTACATAAAACGTATCGTTAGCAGTAATATTAACTTTAAAACTATCTCCTGAATGCAGCAAGTTTCCGTTTGATAAAGCATCATACCATTTAATTGTCTTCGCTGTCGAACCACTAACTATCGTAGAGTCAATTCCTTCACAAACAACAATTGGAGTTGTAACCCCTGGAACTGTTGGTATTTTATCAATTTTAATACCTTCTTCGTTAAGTGTATCGTTATCTAGATAAGTATCACCAACAAGAGCCGACCAAATCTTGAAATTTATTCTACCACCAATTTTAGTGTTTATATAACCTACATCAACGGTATCGTATTTAGCTGAACCTAAAGTTCCTGAATAGGTCCCTGAAAGAGTGGCAGTTACCGCACCCGTTACTTGAACCGAAACAGGAAAAGTCTTTTGTGTGCTAATTCCATTATTCAACACCAATACTCTAACTAATTGCGAATCAGCCCCGCACTTACCTGGAGTTGGAGAAACAATAGAAACAACTCCTACATCATTAGTGTCAATATCGAATTCATCGGCGCCAATATCCGGCACAGTCGAGCGTGTTTCATAATCAATGTCTGTAGAAACCCCATTAATTCGAATCCCTCTATTATTTAAAAAAATCGACTTTACATGAAGATCTTCGTTTGATTTAAAAAATGGGGAGATACTGACTTCACTAGCACCTAAAGCAACATTTGACGCTGTACCTCCGGGAGCATATATATTATTATGTGTTGAAATAAACGACCCTATTCTATTATAAGCTACTCCGGGAGCATCTGCATGAATATTATTATTCCTAAAATTCACATTAGAAGGAAAACTCATTTCTACCGCGTTAGAATTTGCGTTATTTACAGATAGATAAAAGCTATTAAAGTAGAAGTCTGAATTTCTAGCAGACCTCGCATACAACAAGTCTTGGATATTGGAATTATCGTAATATGAACTTATGAAGTTATTATTGAACTTTGCTCTCTGTGAAGCAGAAGTACCTGCAAATGAGTACAGATAAACAGCGTAACCGCTCGTTGTATGAGAGAGGTACATTTTATTGTAACTGAATTCCGAGTCATAATTGTAATATGCATAATATCCATATCTAAAAGAAAATACATCCTTATCTTCAATTACATTTCCAATAAATTTAGCCCCTGTTTGATACCAGCTATAAATCGCATAATTATACCAGTCATGAATTCTATTGTTCTTAAATAAAACATTACTATCTAAATCTTGAGTATTAGTTCCGTATATGTAAATAGAATAGTAACCCCCTCTAATGTCTGAATTCAATACCTCTAAACCTGATAAAGCATTGCCACGATTATTCATGATATTTCTACTGCTAAAACCAGGGCGATTAGAGGTGTCTGCTCTCAATTCACAGCTATCAATTCTGATTAATCGATTTCTATTATTAAAGCTAAAAACAGAACCGTTATTATTGTTGTTGTGAATTGCAATATTTCGAAAAGTAACTCCTTGGTTGCCATTAAAGGTCACTGTATTAAAAGTGCTTGTGTATAGAATTGGTTTAGTACTTACTCCTGTATCTGCCTCGAAGACAATCGTATCCGATAACGACACTCCTTTAATTGCAGTGAAAAGCAAATTTTGATTATACAAACCTTGACGCACCTTAAAAGTCGTAGGACCACAGATACCAGATGATGTTAATCTAGCAACTGCTGCAGTAAAATCAGAAAAATCAGGATTTGTTCCTCCAATCGTATAAGTTCCGCTTATAGCTGTTCCAAAGGTTGGCGATGTTATTGAATTATTTGATAAAACTGTATCTATCATACCATTGATGGAATCAATTCTGGCCGTTAATCGGTAATTGGTGTCCGATATAAAGTTGTAGTTTAATAGGTTAATAATTGATGCTGAGCCAGAAGCTAAACTTGAATTATTACTCACATTCTGGTATTGAAAAGGTCTTCCATTAACACTAATTCCTAGCCTAATTCTCATTGACTTTATAGTATCCAAACCAAAATTTAAAACATTGAATTCAATAGTATTCATACCTGCACAGTAAACACTTTTCAGGTCTAAAGCAGCTGCATCTAAAGAATCAGGGTCAAATTCATCTGCACCAATATCCGTTGAAGTTCTTCTAGTTTCACCATCAATATCTGTCGATATTCCAGTTATTGTGAGTGCTTTCGCGTTTAATTGAACGTTTTTAATGTGCAAGTCTAATGGAGAAACAAACATCGGATCAACTGACATAGAGTTAGAGCCGATTATAGCAGCAGACTTAAGTGGTGAGTAGTAATTATTATAATCGGGTAGCAATGAAGTACCAAGACTATTCATAACCTTAGAATTACTCATATTAACCAGAATATTATTCTTGAAATTCGAAGTAGAAGTAAGGTTTAAGTATGCTGTAGTTGTAGCAGAAGATGTACCCCCATTAATTCTTACAGTATTAAAATAGACATCACTGTAGTTACAGCCTGTGATATACATTCCATATTGCGCACCAATTACGTGAATACTGTTATTAGAAATATCATTTCTATTGTTAGACAACCCAAAGCAATTGGCCATATAAAGCCCATATCCATAACCATTTGCACCGTTATAGATAGTATTTCCGGTAATGGTTGGTGTCCCATTATAGTATAAGTAGAGGCTTCTTGCAAAAAAGTAAACATTAGTACCAGAGGTAATGGTATTGTTTACTATCTCAATATTTCTGTTGTAGTAAGAATAAATAGCATAATAGCCCCAGCCAGTAATTCTATTATTCTTTATAATCCATTTGTCTTGCTGAAGTGTTATGGAAGAACTTGCTCCATAAATATAAAAAGAGTAGGCTCCGTTTAATATTTCATTATTCTCAAAAGTTACATTATGAGAGTTATGAGTTGTACCGCGCTCATCTCGTATTAAAGTTGTGCTCACACTTGTTGGATACCTCGTTGAGCCTTGAATTGTACTATTGGTGAAAGAAATATGCTCACAAGTATCGTTAAACACAATAACTGTCGCGTATTGACCTGTAGAAGTATTTCCAATAGAAAGCGAATCAAAGCTTATGTACTTGGCAGACTTTAATCTAATGACGTAATTATCTGCAGCAGATGAATTATTAAATTGAATGGTTGTCGTGGAAGTATTCGCGGGGTCAGGCTTAAAGGTAATCGAGTTAGTTGCTGACGCACCTGAGATGTTTTCAATGGTAAACTGAGCGTTATAATTTCCTGATCGGATATGGAAATTAACAGCTCCATTAACTCCTTTTTTATTCAAACTATCGACGGCTTCAGCAACTGTAGAATAGCTTGGAGAAGCACCCCCAATAGTGTAGTTACCATTTAGTTGAGCGTTTACCGCAAAAGCAATAAAAGAGGATAAAACAAATAAATATAAATTCTTCATAGTGAGTATTTAAAGCTAGTTATTCACAAACTTAAAAAAAAAATTTGTACCAAATCACCTCGATAAGATACACTGCACCAAAGACATATACGCAAAAAAAAAAGCGGCCGTTGGCCGCTTTATAAGATAATTTTTTAAAATATTTTAATGTATTCCCTTATCAGCAAGATATCGCTCTGCATCTAGAGCAGCCATACAACCTGTTCCCGCAGCTGTAACCGCTTGCCGATAAACTTTATCAGCAGCATCACCACCAACAAAAACACCACCTACAGCAGTTTTTGACGTCCCCGGAAGCACTTTCAAATACCCAACTTCGTCCATTTCTAGGTAATCCTTGAAGATCCCAGTATTTGGCGTGTGGCCAATAGCAACAAAAAATCCATCCACTTTTAAAGTACGTTCTTCATCAGTAACACTATTTTTAACTAAGACTCCTTCAACTACCTGATCGCCAAGAACATCCTGAGTATTAGTACTGAACAGCACCTCAATGTTAGGAGTATTGGTTACTCTATGCTGCATTGCTTTTGATGCTTTAAAGTGATCTTTACGCACAATCATATAAACCTTCTTGCAGAGTTTTGCAAGATATGTTGCTTCTTCGGCAGCAGTATCTCCTGCACCAACAATTGCGACATCTTTTCCTTTGTAGAAAAAACCATCACAAACAGCACATGCCGAAACTCCACCGCCTAAATCACGTATTCGTAATTCAGATTCTAAACCAAGCCATTTTGCAGAAGCTCCAGTAGAAATAATAATTGAATCAGCAGAAAGCCAATCTTGATGATCTACCTGAACCTTGTGCACAGGACCAGAGAAATCAACCTGAGTAACGAACCCACTTCTGACATCAGTATCAAATCGTTCTGCTTGTTTTTTGAAGTCCTCCATCATTACAGGACCCGTGATACCTTCAGAGTAACCAGGGAAATTATCTACCTCAGTAGTATCCATAAGTTGTCCGCCTGGCTGCATTCCCATTATCATAACAGGGCTTAAATCTGCCCTAGCAGCATAAATTGCGGCTGTATATCCCGCTGGACCACTGCCAACGATTATACACTTGTGATGTTCTTTTATTTCCATGTTTTGCTTTCTTAATTTAAAGTACAAATGTAATTCTACCTCATCATTATTTGTATGTCAGATTGAAGTCAAATCGTTAAGGATTAAAAAGTCGACCGATTATTAAATGAATCAAAAATTTAAACTTTAATAATTGGCATATTTTGTAAATTTGCAAAACAATAATTGTGATACGTAATTTTTATGAAAACAATCTATCTAGGTTTTGTTTCAATGCTATTTATTGGCTGTGGAAATAGTAATTCAAACGGTGCTTGTGATTGGCATGTTCGCAAATTCTCTGCTACGGTAACCGATATTTCTTTTGATAATTTAAATACAAAAGGTGATTCTGTTTTTTCTGTTAAAATGATGTTTGATGCTGGTAGTTTGAGCGAGAAAGATCAAGATCTCGGAAAATTGAGAGGATTTGATATCACGAGAGAAAAATTAATTCAAAATAAACTGAAAGTAAATTCAACTTACACTGGTAAAATTAATGACCTAAAATCGGGGAATTGTGAGACACCAATAGTTGCTTTTGATCAAAGACTGCGTTAAAAAATGGCCGTTCGACCAAACATTTCTATTAAAAAAAGGGAAGTCTTAAGCGCCCAAGAGATTTTTAAAAATCTAATTGTAGGTAAAAGAGAATGGCTAAGTAAGGCGCTAACATTAGTTGAAAGCACAAGATCTGAGCATCGAAAAACCGCCAAAGAACTCGTTCAATTAGCGACCCCTTTTTCTGGAAAATCGATACGAATTGGAATAACTGGAGTGCCGGGAGTTGGGAAGTCAACTTTTATAGAATCCTTTGGATTGGAAGCAATTTTAAAAGGGAAAAAAGTTTGTGTCTTAGCGATTGATCCCAGCAGCGAAATTTCTAAAGGTAGTCTTCTTGGTGATAAAACACGAATGGATCAGTTGAGCACACATTCCGATGCTTACATACGACCTTCTCCAACATCAGGAACACTTGGTGGGGTTACTCGAGCAACAAGAGAAAGTATATTACTATGCGAGTCTGCAGGCTATGATTTAATTCTCATTGAAACAGTTGGTGTAGGACAATCAGAAACTAAAGTGCACTCCATGGTTGATGCTTTTCTAATGCTCTTGTTATCCAATGCGGGAGATGAAATCCAAGGAATTAAACGTGGAATAATGGAGATGGCAGACATTTTAGTTGTGAATAAAGCGGATGGTGAAAATCAACGAAACGCAAAAATTGCAGCACATCAACTTCAACAAGCACTTCATTATTTTCCGCTGGGAAAGTCCGGTTGGGCTCCTTCAGTTAGCACCATGAGTGCATTAAATAATGAAGGTGTAAGTGGTCTTTGGAAAAAGTGTACTGAATATATTGACCATATTAAAAGCAATAAATTCTTTGAACAAAACAGAAAACTTCAAGCGGTAAATTGGTTTAAACAAAGTTTATCTGAACAAATCATTCAAAGAATAGAACAAGACGAAGAGTACAAGAAAAAACTATCTGAAATTGAAGAGAAAGTGGCAATAGGAAAACTCGATCCATTTATTGCGGCAGACCTAATTACAGATTTTTACTTTAGATAATTTTTCTTAATTCTTGCTTCAAATATTCTTTTGCAAGATCAACTGGGTTCTTTTCAATTTGACTCAGTAGTTTAAAAATCATATTACTCAGGTCAATTCCCGAAGCCTCTTCTGGCATTTTTGCAGCAGAAACATTTACCATTTTAATGGTTTCTTCTTTTGCTGTTTTTATTAAATGCCAGGCAGTACTCGATACATATAATTGTTGCGTCAAATTATGTTGATACTCCGTTCTAATGGTTTTAATCAGTTCTTGCTGAAAAACCCTCC
Source organism: uncultured Flavobacteriales bacterium (assembly GCA_913020435.1). GTDB lineage: Bacteria > Bacteroidota > Bacteroidia > Flavobacteriales_G > Salibacteraceae > UBA6770. Next base: position 43,603 of record CAJVZZ010000002.1, read on the forward strand.
CCTTCATCCCTTTTTGGTGAACACGTAAAACCATATCAGCAAGATAAATTCGCTCCAAAAACAATGTTAGTCGTTCATACGCATTGACCTTATTTGGCGTAAATGATTGCTTTTCAGCCCTCCGCAATTCTAGTTCTCTGCGCTTAAACTGACCTTCCAGCACCTGCTTTAGAACGTAATAAGAAGTTGCAAAAACAATCAACCCAGGAATAGTAATTTTTAATATTTCTAGCAAAAAATCCATATGTTCAATTTAAGTTGCCAAATATCGTATAATGATTGAACCAAATCCATGCTTTTTACAAGTTTCAATAATCGGAAATTTATAGCTTTGTAACTTCAGTTAAACATATGGATCAGTATCTTTCAGAACGTATTAAATCTCTTTCAGAGTCTCAAACTCTTGCAATGGCTGCCAAGAGTAGAGAGTTAAAAGCACAGGGCATAGATGTTATTAGCCTCAGCATAGGTGAACCCGATTTCAATACACCAGAATTTATCAAAGAGGCTGCAAAGCGAGCAATCGATGATAATTTCTCTCACTACCCACCTGTACCTGGATATAGTGAAGTACTCGAAGCTATTTCAAAAAAATTTAAACGTGACAATAATTTAGACTATGCTCCAAATCAGATTGTTGTTTCTAACGGCGCCAAACAGTCCTTGGCTAATGTTTTGCTCAGCCTACTTGATCCAGGAGACGAAGTATTAGTGCCAACCCCCTTTTGGGTTAGTTACGTTGAATTAATAAAACTGGCTGGGGGAGTTCCAATTTTCATAAAAGCCGATGTAGAATCGGACTTTAAAATTACAGGAGAGCAACTCAAAAGTGCTATTACTGATAAAACAAAATTGGTAATGTTCAGTTCTCCTTGCAACCCTAGTGGTTCAGTATATTCTAAAAATGAACTAGAGGACTTGAAAAATGTATTGGTTAATTATCCTAATATTTTTGTCATCGCTGATGAAATATATGAATTGATAAATTTTGGAGAAAAGCACTTTTCAATTGCATGTTTCAAAGATTTATATAGTCAAGTTATCACAGTTAACGGGGTCTCAAAAGGATTTGCAATGACTGGCTGGAGAATAGGCTACATAGGAGCACCACTTTGGCTTGCAAAAGCAGTGATTAAAATGCAAGGTCAAATTACTTCTGCGGCATCTAGTATTGCTCAAAAAGCGGCACAAGCTGCAGTAGAGGCCGACCCGGAAGTCATGTCAGGAATGCGTGACGAGTTTTTAAAACGTCGGGATATGATGCTGGAAAAACTCAATGAGATTGAAGGAATTAGATGCAGTATTCCAAAAGGAGCCTTCTATTTGTTTCCAGATGTTCAGCATTTTTTCGGAAAAAGCTTCAATGGAACGCGAATTGAAAATGCCGATGATCTTTGCATGTATTTGCTTGAGGAAGCTAGGATTGCTTTGGTTACAGGGTCGGCATTTGGAAACCCAGAATGTATTCGTCTTTCGTATGCCGCTTCTAATGACGATTTGATAGAAGCTGCAAACCGATTAAAAAAAGCACTTGAACAACTTCAATAATCTACATGCAAAATAAAATTCAACAGGCATTCGATTCATTCAATGATATGAGTGTTCTCATTATTGGAGATGCTATGATTGACGCTTATGTTTATGGTTCTGTTAATCGAATGTCCCCTGAAGCGCCTGTCCCTATTGTGGATGTAGAAAAAAGAGAAAACCGATTAGGAGGAGCGGCTAACGTAGCAAGGAATATTCAAAGTATGGGAGCAAAACCTATATTGTGCACAGCAATTGGGAACGATACACCCGGTCAACAATTCTTAGAGTTGATGCGGATTGATATGTTGGACGTTAGAGGTATTGTTAGCTCTCCATCAAGAACAACAACGGTAAAAACTAGAATAATTAGTGGAAGTCGACAAATTGCCAGAGTGGATGAAGAGATTATTGAATCGCTTTCAGCTGATGACCAAGACATCATGTTTTCCCGAATTAGCGAGCTTATTAAGTCAGAATCTGTTGCGGCTATTATCTTTGAAGACTACGACAAAGGCAGTATTACGCAAGGATTAATTGAAAAAGTTGTTTCATTAGCAAATGAGAAGAATATCCCAACTGCAGTAGACCCAAAAAAAGAGCGCTTCTTACACTACAAAAATATTTCCTTATTCAAACCCAATTTTAAAGAACTAGAAGAAGGATTAGATATTAAAATTCGCAATGAACACGATGCAATAGTTATCGCAGATCAAAAATTAAGGTTAGAACTCAACCATGACATTTCACTTATTACTTTGTCAGAAAAAGGTGTTTTTGTCTCAGACAAAATAAGTAGCAACTCTTATCCTGCTCATATTAGAAATATTTCGGATGTCAGTGGCGCTGGTGACACTGTAATTGCAGTTGCCACACTTTGTTTGGCTGCAGACCTAGACTCATCTACTATTGCACAAGTATCAAACCTTGCTGGAGGGTTGGTTTGCGAAGTTGCTGGTGTAATTTCAATCAATAAACAAAACTTGTTGGACGAAACTTTGTCTATAATCTAAAAGTAAATAATGCCCCAAGTAACCCCATATCAAAAAACTGATGCTACCAAAAAAGAACAAGTAGCAGAAATGTTTGACAACATAGCTCACAAATACGATTTCCTAAATCATATTTTATCAATGGGAATTGATATTCTGTGGCGAAAAAAAGCAATCCGATTATTAAAGCCTTATCAGCCCAAGCAAATATTAGATATTGCAACCGGCACAGGAGACTTCGCATTAGAAGCTTTGGCCCTTAATCCTGATAAAATTATTGGTGCTGACATAAGCCGAGACATGCTCGCGGTTGGAGTAGAAAAAATAAAGAAAAAAGGCCTCCAAGACAAAATTTCATTTCAATATGGTGACTCAGAGAACCTTCCGTTTGAAACTGATTCATTTGATGCGATAACAGTTTCTTTTGGAGTGCGAAATTTCGAAGATTTAGAAAAGGGATTATCTGACATGCGCAGAGTACTTAAACCTAAGGGTGCTGTTGCAATAATTGAATTTAGTAAACCATCGGCTTTTCCAATTAAGCAGTTGTACAGTTTTTATTTCAAGAATATTTTACCAGGAATAGGAAAAATGATTTCAAAAGATGCTCGAGCATACACCTATCTCCCCGAGTCTGTAGAAGCATTTCCGCATGGTGATGCCTTTGTTAAAATAATGGATAAAGTAGGTTATACTAATGTTAAAGCTTATCCGTTAACTTTTGGGATTGCCAGTATTTATTTAGCTGAAAAAGATTGATTACGAATTGAAGTTTCCTAGAAATATTATTGTTTTAGTTGCCATGATACTCTGCAGTTCTGCTTTTGCTCAGCGCAACAAATACACGAAAACTCATATTAATAACCTTTCTACATTCGATGACAAGTTCATGCATTTTGGATTTTCATTGGGCATTAATTCATCTGATTTTACTATCGATTACGATTTATCTCGAAATGACTCTTTAAAAAGACTAGAGGTTGACCCTCAGCTTGGATTTAACTTAGGTATTGTAACCGATTTACACCTTGGTCGACATTTCAATCTCAGATTCATACCAACCCTCTCCTTTTCTCAAAGAAACATTCAGTATGAATTTCAATCGTTTAGAGGAGAAGCAAATCAGAAATTTTTGAAACCTATAGAAAGTACATATCTAGATTTTCCAGTAAACCTGAAGCTAAGAAGCGCTAGAGATCACAACTTTGTCGCCTATGTATTGGGAGGGTTTATGTATAGTTATGATTTAGTAAGTCAAGAAGACTCAAGAAACAACTCGTCAAACCCTGATGATATAGTTATAAAGCTCGCAAAAAACACCTATAATTATCAAGTAGGATTTGGATTTGATTTTTTCCTGCAATATTTCAAATTTAGTCCTGAATTTAAATTATCCATGGGATTAGGAGACCAACTCATTCAAGACAATACCTTATTTGCAAATCCAATCGACAGAATTCGTTCCCGAATATTCTTAGTATCCTTAACTTTTGAAGGATAAAAACATTTAACGTATTTACTATGCGAGCATAGTACTTTTTGTTTTAGATTTGGGAACATGAAACCCGAAGATACTTTTGATTACCCCTTGCGTTGGTCTTGGCATAGCGTTCAAAGACATTACAATATTATTGCATCTAAGAATGACCTTACCATGACAATGGGTTATGTCCTGCTAAACATTGACCAAGAAAACGGAACACCTAGCACCAAATTAGGTCCCCAAATAGGAATGGAACCAGGCAGCCTTACTAGAACAATAAAAACAATGATAGATAAAGGCTACATCTACAAACAATCTGACGAAATTGATCGTAGAAAAGTATATATCTGCATTACCGAGTTGGGCAAACTTAAACGCGAAGCATCGCGAGAAGCCGTAATCCATTTTAATGCACATCTAGACAAGAAAATATCTAAATCTCAAAAGAAAAAATTCTTTGAGGTTATGGAAATAATAAATAACGTTTTAAGTAACGAAAACATATTTGAAGAACTATAAAAATATGAAACGACGAATTAAAAAAGTAGCTGTACTGGGTTCTGGAGTTATGGGCTCACGTATTGCCTGCCATTTTGCAAATATTGGCTTAGAAGTTATTCTTATGGATATAGTTCCTAAAGAACCAAATGATAAAGAGTTGGCCAAAGGTCTGACTATAGGTGATAAAGCCGTTCGAAATAGATTTGTAAACGACTCACTGAAGTTTGCCCTAAAAAGCAACCCCTCTCCTATCTACAGAAAGTCTTTTGCAAAGAAAATTTCAACTGGTAACTTCACAGACGATTTAGACAAAATCAAAGATTGTGATTGGATTATCGAAGTGATCATTGAGAACCTAGACATTAAAAAATCACTTTTCGAAAAAGTTGAATCAGTCAGAACTCCTGGCACCTTAATTACTTCCAACACTTCTGGAATACCAATCCATTTAATGACTGATAGTCGTTCTGAAGATTTCAAAAAACATTTCTGCGGAAGTCATTTCTTTAATCCACCAAGATATCTTCCACTATTAGAAATTATTCCTACGAAATATACTTCACTAGAAGTCATCGAATTTTTAACGGATTACGGACAGCGTTTTCTTGGTAAGGAAACAGTGCTTTGTAAAGATACTCCAGCATTTATCGCAAATCGAGTTGGCGTTTATTCTATCATGGCATTGTTCCATATTGTAGAAGAAATGGGACTTACCGTTGATGAAGTTGATAAATTAACCGGACCAATTATTGGCAGACCAAAATCAGCAACCTTCAGAACTTGTGACGTAGTTGGATTAGACACTTTAGTGCATGTAGCCAATGGTTTAAAAACTGCTGTAACAAACGATGAAAAAATTGACACTTTTAAGATTCCGCGTTACGTTTCTAAAATGGTCGAAAGTGGCTGGCTAGGAAGTAAATCAAATCAAGGGTTCTATAAAAAAGTAAAAGGCGAGGACGGAAAATCAGAAATTCTTTCTCTAAACCTAGACACATTAGACTACGAACCAAAACAACGTGTAAAATTTGCTACGCTTGAAATGACAAAACCGGTTGACGATTTAAGTAAACGTCTACCAATGTTACTAAAAGGAAAAGACAAAGCCGGAGAATTTTACAGAAAAATGTTCTTTTCTCTGCTAGAATATGCATCAAATCGTATCCCAGAAATTTCTGATGAATTGTACAAAATTGACGACGCAGTTTGTGCCGGATTTGGATACAAATTAGGACCATTCGCAACATGGGATGTTCTTGGAGTTGAATCAACATTAAAACAAATGAAAGCTGAGGGCTACTCTCCTGCTCCATGGGTAGAAGAAATGCTGACTTCAGGTTCAACAACGTTTTATTCGAACAAAGAAGGATCTAGATCTTACTACGATATTACTAGTACATCTCAAATACTCATACCTGGTTCAGATCAGCTATTAGACTTGAATTTAATTCGCGAATCGAATACCATTTGGGGGAATTCTGGAACTACTATCACTGATTTAGGAGACGGAATTATAAATCTTGAATTTCACACAAAAATGAACACCATAGGTGGTGAAGTTTTAGCGGGAGTAAATAAAGCAATTGATTTAGCAGAATCAGAATACGACGGATTAGTCATTTCAAATACTGGAGATAATTTTTCTGCCGGCGCTAATGTCGGAATGATATTCATGATGGCAGTTGAGCAAGAATACGACGAACTCGATTTCGCAATTCGAGCCTTCCAAAATACGATGATGCGTTTGCGTTATTCGAGTATCCCTGTTGTTGTTGCTCCGCATAATTTAGCCCTTGGAGGTGGTTGTGAAATGAGTATGCATGCCGATAAAGTCGTTGCTCACGCAGAACTGTATATGGGATTAGTAGAATTTGGTGTCGGGGTTATTCCAGGCGGTGGAGGTAGTAAAGAATTCGCGCTAAGATGCAGCGATGCTTTCCGTGAAGGTGATGTTAAAATCAACACGCTTAGAAATAAATTCCTTACGATTGGGCAAGCAAAGGTTTCAACCTCCGCATACGAAGCGTTTGATTTAGGCTACTTAAGAGAAGGAATTGATGAAGTTGTAGTCAGCAGAAAACTACAGCTCAAAAGAGCGAAAGAATCTGCGATGCAGCTGGCAATTAACGGATACACTCAGCCTCAGAAACGCTCCGATATTAATGTATTGGGTCAAGAGGGTTTAGGAATAGTGTATGTCGGCGCTAACTCTATGAAATCTGGTAATTATATGTCCGAGCATGATCAATTGATTTCTGAAAAATTAGGCTGGGTGCTTTGTGGAGGAGATTTGTCTGAAGAAACGCAAGTAAGTGAACAGTATCTATTAGATATGGAAAGACGCGCTTTTCTAGAATTGTGTGCCGAGAGAAAAACATTAGAACGATTGCAGAGTATAATCAAAACAGGAAAGGTTCTACGAAATTGAAAATTTCATAGAAGTACAACGTAAAACGAAAAAATTGTAAAACGTCAGATACTGATTAAATGAATCGATACAAAGAATTAAGAGTTTGGGAGGAATCCATGGAGATTGTAACAAAAGTCTACAAGGTAACCGCTCGTTTCTCTGATTCTGAAAAACTTGGATTGACCTCTCAATTAAGAAGGAATGCCGTTTCTATTCCCTCAAATATTGCAGAAGAAGCCAGGAGAAATAATCCTAAAGAATTTAATCAGTTCTTTGGGATAGCATTAGGGTCAAGTCGTGAAATTGAAACCCAACTCGAAATAGCTCAAAGACTAGGTTATCTGGAGAGAAAAGAACTAGATATTCTTTTAGACCAGATTGATAAAATTAAAAACATGACATATAAGCTGCAACGCACGATTACGTCCTAGCGTGGTACCTTGTAAAATATACCTGATACATTAAAATATGGAAGCATACATAGTAGCAGCAAAAAGAAGTGCCGTAGGCAAAGCAAATCGAGGTGGTTTTAGATTTTTAAGACCTGATGATTTGGCCGCCCAAGTTATTAAAGGGTTGATGGCTGAAGTTCCCGAATTGGAGGCGGAGCAAATTGATGATTTAATAGTTGGCAATGCAATGCCAGAAGCTGAACAAGGTTTAAACGTTGGAAGATTGATTTCATTAATGAGTTTCGATTCTAATAAAATTCCGGGTCAAACGGTGAATAGATATTGTAGTTCTGGATTGGAAACCATTGCTATTGCAACTGCGAAAATTCGAGCTGGAATGGCTGATTGTATAATTGCAGGAGGCGCCGAAAGCATGAGTTTGATTCCTATGGGTGGCTGGAGAGTTGTTCCAAACCACAAGATTGGGAAAGAAAATCCAGACTGGTATTGGGGAATGGGACTTACCGCTGAGGAAGTTGCTAAACGTTATAAAATATCGAGAGAAGAGCAAGACGAATTTGCATTTCATTCGCACCGAAAAGCAACTGCGGCACTTAAAAACGGAAACTTCAAAGACGGAATAATTCCAATTGAAGTTGAAGAAACTTTCTTGAAAAACGGTAAGCGGACAACCAGAACTTACACTATAGATACTGACGAAGGAGTTCGCTCAGACACTAAGGTTGAAGTACTTTCAAAACTACGTCCGGTCTTTAATGCAACTGGATCGGTAACTGCAGGAAATTCTTCTCAAACAAGCGATGGGGCAGCATTTGCGATTGTAATGAGCGAGAAAATGGTAAACGAATTGGGATTAAAACCAATCGCACGATTAGCGTCCTACGCTCCAGTTGGTGTAGAACCAAAAATCATGGGAATGGGTCCTGTTTCTGCTGTTCCAAAAGCATTAAAACAAGCCGGACTTACTTTAAACGACATTGAACAAATAGAATTGAACGAGGCATTTGCGTCTCAAAGTGTTGCCGTTATTCGAGAATTAGGATTAAATCCTGATATCGTTAATGTAAATGGCGGCGCTATTGCCTTAGGTCATCCATTGGGCTGTACAGGTGCAAAATTATCGGTGCAGCTATTTGATGAAATGAGAAGAAGAAAACAGAAATACGGCATTGTTACCATGTGCGTGGGAACCGGACAAGGAGCAGCTGGGGTTTATGAGTTAATTAATTAACGTACAACGAAAAACGTATCATGAATCACGACAATCAGTTGTGAACAAACGTTTTACGTAATACGTTGCACAATTAAAACGAAAGAAAATGAGCGCAATAAAAGGTGGAGAATTCCTAATCAAGGAAACGGAGGCTAAAGACATATTTATTCCTGAAGAGTGGGATGAAGAGCAGTTAATGATAGCTCAAACTTGTAATGATTTTTTAGAGCAAGAAGTATTTCCAAACCTGGAAAGAATAGATTCGATGGAAGAAGGTTTAATGCCCTCTTTACTTGAAAAAGCAGGTGCTCTGGGAATGCTTAGCGTTTCTATTCCTGAAGAATATGGTGGCTTTGAAAAAGACTTCGTTACAGGCATGCTGGTTACTGAAATTACTGGCGCTGGTCATTCGTTTGCAGTTGCTTTTTCGGCGCATTCTGGAATTGGAACTCTACCTATCCTCTATTACGGAAATAAAGCACAAAAAGACAAGTACATTCCTAAATTGGCAACGGCTGAATGGAAGGCTTCGTATTGTTTGACTGAACCTGGTTCGGGTTCCGATGCCAATTCAGGAAAAACAAAAGCAACGCTCACCGAAGATGGAAAACACTACCTGATCACCGGTCAAAAAATGTGGATAACCAATGGCGGATTTGCAGATATATACACCGTTTTTGCGAAAATAGGAAACGATGAAAATCTATCTGCTTTTATTGTAGAGCGTGGATATGAAGGCATCTCGTTTGGAGCTGAAGAAAAGAAAATGGGCATCAAAGGGTCTTCTACTGTCCAAGTGTTTTTTAACGACTGTAAAGTACCTATCGAAAACCTGCTTTCAGAACAAGGTAAAGGCTTTAAAATCGCCTTGAACATCTTAAATATTGGCAGAATAAAATTAGCTGGAGCTTGTTTAGGCGGTTGTAAAAAAGGCATTGATTTGTCGGTGAATTATGCAAACGAACGCAGTCAGTTTGGAAGACCAATTTCGAAATATGGCGCTATCCGACACAAAATTGCAGAACAAGCTATTCAGGTCTTTGTGTTAGAATCCTCTCTATATCGTTGCACCCGAGATATAGGCAATGCGATTAAAGCATTGGAAGCTGGCGGAATGGATCACGTCAATGCTTTACTAAAAGGCGTTGAGCAATTTGCAACTGAAGCTGCTATTTTAAAGGTATTAGGTTCTGAAGTTACCGATTACGTTATGGACGAAGGCGTTCAGATTTACGGCGGAATGGGCTACTCGGCAGAAGCACCGATGGATAGAGCTTATCGCGATGCACGCATCAATAGAATTTTTGAAGGCACTAACGAAATCAACCGTATGTTGATTGTGGATATGCTACTTAAGAAAGCCATGAAAGGCGAATTGGATTTAATGGGCCCAGCAATGAAGGTTGCTGAGGAATTAGTGTCTATACCTGACTTCTCTGAACCGGGCGATGCACTATTTGATAAGGAAAAAAAGTACGTGCAAAATTTCAAGAAATCAGTATTAATGGTTGCTGGTTCTGCTGCCCAAAAGCTGATGATGACTTTGTCTAAAGAGCAAGAGATTTTGACGAACATTGCCGATATGGCCATCTGGACTTATGCTGCAGAAAGTGTATTACTTAGAGTTGAAAAACTAGCAATCCTAAAAGGCGAAGAAAACGTGAAAGAGCAAGTTGCTATGGTGCAGACCTACATTTACGATGTTGCCGATAAAATCAATAAAGCAGGTAAGGATGCACTCAACTCTTTTGCCGAGGGCGATGAATTGCGCATGCAATTAATGGGTATAAAACGATTTACTAAAGTGCAAGCTTTTAATCCTAAAACTGCGAGGCAGACTATCGCTGTTAAAGTGATTGACGAGAATAAGTACTGTTATTAAAGAGTACTGAAATACGAATACTGAAAGCCGCCTTGTGCGGCTTTTTTTTGCTCAAAATGTTTCTTACACCAAAAAAAGAGTGATTATAAATTCAAAAATAGCGCAACCCTATTTCATTATTTCATTCAAAAACGAAACTACAGCCTCCAAATAGACTTCGTTTCCGCTCTTTTCTGACCACAAAGCCCTAGAGCCATGCAATATCTTTTCTTCGGATACGGATAAGTCACTTCAAGATCTTGAATTGTAACCAAGAATTTGATTTTCTTGTTTGCTTTGATTCCTCTTTTACAGTTGCATTAAGCGCTCCCCTAGCCTTATTGAAAGAACGCTGATCTAAATCCAAACAATTGTAACCCATATCATTTAATTTGGGCACCGAGGTCCTATAAGCCGCGCGAATGAAGCTCGCTCGGTGAAACAGCAGAGTGTACGTTCCACATTATTGTATTACTGCATATAAATCGGCGGTTATCTCTAGCACATATAAAGTTGGAAGTGTGATTTCCTTTCCTCTAAATTCAACATTCTGGCAACTTACATTTAAACCAAAAATTACAATTGAAACAACCGGCAAATCCTTCGTTATATAACAACTAATAATCATTTCTATAAAACCAGAAGTCACCAATATTATATTGTTGACTATCGCAAATCAACGATAGATAATTTCTGTAATTTTGGTGGATTGAACAAACGACAGTGCTTATAAGAGTGTCTCTTAGTAAACAAATATTACGAAAACAAATTATTAGTAACTAAAAAATACTCGATGAAAAAACATTTTTATATTACCTTGATTTTACTCACAGGAGCAACTTGTTTTTCTCAGATCGAAAAAAAATTTGGAAAACAAATATTTTTACCCTCAATCGAAATGGGCTACGTTCATAACAATGCATCAGCTCTTTCTGGAGGAATAATCACTAAAACCTCTATCGAATTTAGACTGCGAAATAACAACGATCTGTTTTCCCGTGTGAATTATGATATTCATAACACCGAATACACCTTGGAAAGTATAAATTTAGCTTCAAACATTATTAAAGGTAAAGCTTCTTTTTCAGACATACTAGCTGGTTTGGGATACCGATTTGGTGATGCAAAATTTCGATATTTTTTAATGGCTCAATCTGGAATTAGATTGTACAACTATCCAATAGCCATTCAAAATGGAAATGAAATTACAATAGAACAAGGAGGCAATTCTATTTTCATGACCAGAGCAACCATTGGGGTTGAATATTATTTCGACGAAAAATCTGCCGTATCCTTTGAAGTATTCCAAAGTCAAGTATGGGATAAAGTGGGCTTTTGGAAAGATCGAGGGGATGGAGTAGGATTTTCTCTAGGAATTATTACGGCACTTTTTTAGAAAGAGTATTTTCTGAAATTAATCCTTTTATCAAACTCTGCTTTATAATGGCCTACTTGACTATTCTCAATTAGACCAAAGATTCCAATGATTCGTCGTGTTGTTATTTAAACTAAAAAGATGGTATTAGCAATCTCTTCGTTTAGCACTTCAATTGTTTATAGCTTCTATTTGATCCTAAACAAAAGCTCTAAAAATTTTCAAAATCGTTTATTTAATTTTCAACCTTTTCAACCTATACAGCTTATACTTCGAACTAACCCATTCATTCAACAATAGCTCGAGAAAAATTTCAGTCAGAAAAACTAAATACAGAGAATAAAAAAATGGAATTATTAGATAAACTGAACTAACGTTATGCTGCTTCAGCCATGAATGGCAAAAAAATGCAGTAGAGAATTATAACCATTTGGCTAAACAAGCATATATCGCTTTGACTCAAACTAAGATTTCGCTACTTTTCAAGGATTTAGCAGTACAACAATGGAAGGATTTGATACTAAAGCGTTAGACGAAATAATATCTCTAAAAAAAATATGACTCATAAATTTCGTTATGATTCCAATAGGATAACGAGATGATGAAAATGATTGTCTTGTTGGACTGAAGCGGTTCGTAAAAGCATACGAGATTTAGTCACTGCTATAGGTTAAACTTTGTACAAAATACTAGCCTATAAGAGTAAAATCAGTTTGGGAGTATTACCAAACCGCTTTTGCATTCAAACTCAGTATTCTCTGTCTAAGTATTTTGCAATAAACACCTAAAAGTTTATGGCTACCTGTGTTTACTCCTCCTGAAATTAACAACTACTTGAATGAGCTATTAACTTGAACTTAAGAAACATAATGTTACAAATAAGTCACAATGACTGATATTCCATATTCTGGAAAACCACACCTTAATTTGGACTTCCTCCATTTCAACACATCCTGAAATAAGGTTTATATATTTAATTATCAGTAAACTACAGCGCAACCCACTTTCTATGGCACGCCCTTTATTGTGTAGTCAGTAACAAAACAATATTGACTATGAAAAAGATTTTTACAAGTGACCTAAATGTTCTGATCCTACTTTATGCTCCGATAAATTATTCAGTTCAAATCTTTGACCCATTTAATAAATTGGTAGAAGACGAGGAGATGATTTGGTTCAATGGAGATGCAAATGAAAATATACTCATCAGCTTAGGGAATGAGATTCAAGAATATCGCGGAAAACAATTACCAGATTTCGACCAAGTTTTCAATTTTGGCAAAGGCCTAAAACACACGCATAAGTTTGCTAGAAGTTTTTCATTTTTAAACGATCAAGAACAGAGGATCCGCTGGTACTTTCCCGAAGGAAAAATTTCTTCCGTATTGCCTTTTTACAATAGCGCTGGTTTACGAGGAAAAGTGATTTCAAGCTCAATAAAACTTGCCCAACTTTTCAATGCTTCTAGCTTCGTTGCATCTGGTAGGTTTCAGATTTTGAGTCAACAGCCTCTTAAAGTAGAAACTCTTTCAAATATTACTTCGAAAGAGACTTACAGTATTTTAAGTGGAGCGAGAAGCGCACAGCGTACCGTTTTGTTAGCATTATTACAAGGAAAAAAAGTTACAGATTTTATTAAAATTCCTCTTTCAAAAACATCAATAGAAACCTTAACTAGAGAGAAAAACGTACTTAGAAAATTAAGTGAAATACAAACCAGAACCTTTGCGCATGCGAATGATGGATCTGCCCACCCGTTAATTCTAAAAACTAATAATCTGCAAAAAAATGAAAGAATAAAAACTAAAAAGCTAACCCAACAGCATATCGACACAATTCTTGAGTTTGCAAATAGGAACCCACTTGTAACCAGAATTGAGAATACCGCTGTTTGGGGGAATTCAATGAGTAATATGTCTAAAATGAAACAAGATGAAAACGAAGCAATAAAATCACTTTATGAACAAATAAGATTACTTAAGCATACTATAAACAAAGACCAGTTAGTACTTTCTTCAGCTTGCCATGGTGATTTTACACCGTGGAATATTTTCCACTCTAAACACGGTTTAGCTCTTTATGACTGGGAATTATATTCTGAAAGCGCACCCCCACTATACGATCTATTCCATTTCATTTATCAACGAGGAATATTAATGCACCAGGAAAGTCCGCAACAAATCGAGAAACACTTAATAAATGCTTTAAAAAATTTCCCAGAGTTAAATGATCATTTAACTCAATACAAATTGAACTTTACTACTTGTCACCAATTGTATTTACTAAAAACAGCTAGCTATTTTGGAGCTCTATATTCAGCTTCCTATTTAACTATACAGCACAAATGGCAAATAGAAACTTGGTCAAAAGCGATTCAACAATTAGTCGCTCAAAAAGAAAAAGCAACTGAACGAGCAACATTTATTATTCGATTAAATAAAGAATTACAATCAATGCAACACGCATACTTAAAATTCAATTTTGAAACAATTATAAATGTTCCGATAAGTTCTGACTTAGACATTGCCTTAGAGAAAGCCCACCTCGATTCTATTCTAAATTTTTGCAAAACTGAGGCAGATGCCAAAATCAGCATTCGTAAAAAATCATTCATGACTACTGTAGAATTGTTCTTTGAAAACAACGAATTCTTAAGTCTAGACTTTATTCACGATTTTAAAAGAAAAGGAAATCGAATATTGGATATTCAAACAGTCTTAAATCAATCTGAAATGAGCTCAAGAGGAATTCGAATTCCAGAATTAAAGCACGATATAGAGTATACTTTTTTGTTTTATACACTGAATAATTCAAGTATTCCAAAAAAATATTTGGACTTCTTTAACAAGAAAGATTTACTCTTAAAGCTCGAAGCAGTATTCTACCTCAACGAAAAATATGATGTAGACTTCGACAATATTCTAGAGTTGTTTTCTTTAAATATTAAGGACACAAAAGCTCAATTACTAAAAACACTTTCTAACTCTAAAATTGGATTTTATGAAATCATAAAGCTCAAAATAAACTACGTACTTGACACTATTAAATCCGCAGTATACCATAAAGGCTTCACCATAACCTTTAGTGGAGTAGATGGAGCCGGAAAGTCAACGATAATCGAATTAGTAAAACAAGAACTTTCAGAAAAATACCGCAAGGAAGTTGTTCAATTGAGACATCGTCCAGGAATTTTACCAATACTAAACTCTTACAGAGTAGGCACTAAAAAAGCAGAAGAATTAGCTACGATTAAATTACCAAGAAAAGGTTCTAACAAAAACGCTTTGAGTTCTTTACTGCGATTTTCATACTATTTCGCGGACTACATTTTAGGTCAAATATATGTCTACTTCAAATATTTAATTAGAGGAAAGGTGGTGATTTATGATAGATATTATTTCGATTTTATCTCTGACCCAAAAAGAAGTAACATTCAATTGAACCCTAACATTGTTAAAGCACTTTACAGCTTAATTCTAAAGCCTAAACTGAACTTCTTCTTATATGCTAAATCAGAAGTTATTTTGAAACGGAAAAAAGAATTAGATGCACAAACTATTGATCAATTAAGTGGAAAATACAGAGGCTTATTCAAAGAGTTAAATAAACAAGAACGAAATTCTAAATATATAGTAATCGAGAACCTTGAATTGTCGAAAACTCTGGATTCAGTATTAGCAGAATTTCAAAAAGTAGCCTAACTAATAATACTCAATAAGTTATGAAAACAGTCATCGTGAGTGCTTATAGTGTAAATCCTTTTGAAGGTTCTGAAGGCGGAACAGGTTGGAATATAATAAACGAATTGAGCAAAGAAAACAAGCTGATCGTAGTTACTAGAAAGAATAATTTATCTAAGATTAGCCGATACATAGAAATAAACAATGCTGAAAATTTTAAAAACCTAGAAATTCATGGATACGATCTTCCTAACTCGATTATGAAGTGGAAAAAGCATTTAGGCGAAAGAGGTTATGTTTTGTACTTCTACTTCTGGCAGTTATTCTTGCCTCTTTTTATCAAAAAGTCAGGATTCAAATTCGACCTGACTCATGCACTTAACTTTCATAGCGACAGTCACCCTACATTTCTTTGGGTGTTAGGAAAACCCACCATCTGGGGACCAATAGGCCATCACCCAAAAGTTCCTAAGGCATTTATTCTAAAGCAGTATGGAAAATCAAGTTTTGCGAAAGACCGTGCCTATTTTGCTATAAAATGGGTAATGCGTAATCTAGACCCTCTGTATTATTTATCGAAATTAATGGTGAAAAAGGTTTTTGTAATTAACTCCAGCATACCCAAAGCTATAGGAGTAAAGGCCTCCAAAATAGTTATTTTACCAGCAGTTGCTGGCAATACTCCCGCAAATATTCAATCGAAGATCAAGGATGACTTTATGGTATTATCTGTAGGCAGATTTCATTATCTGAAGGGCTTTGATGTTGCCATTCGTTCATTTGCACTCTTTTTAAAGACGTTACCTCTTGAAGATCTATCTAAAACTAAATTGGTATTAGTTGGCAAAGGACCTGAAGAATCAAGTCTAAAAGCACTCATCGTAGAGCTTGGGATTCACAGAAATGTTGAAATTATTAACTGGGTAGAGAAATCCGAGATGGATGCTATTTATCGCAATGCAAGTGTGTACTTATTTCCTTCTCATGAAGGAGCAGGAATGGTTATTCCAGAAGCACAGAGTTATGGAATTCCTACTATTACTTTCAACAATTTTGGACCAGGAGAACTGGCTGGCCCGAATGCAATTAAGGTGGCTTACAGCGAGTATGATTTTTCAATCCAAGGATTTAATAACCAATTAAAAAGATTGTTCAGTAACTCTAATTTCTACCTAAAACAATCGAATTTAGCACTTCAACATTTTAAAGAGAACCATACATGGGAAGCAAAAGCGTCAGCCATTAACACTGTCTATAACGAATTGATGCCAAACAATACTATTGCTGTATTTCACCCTTCTTCAGAGCTTTATGGAGCCGATAGAGTTCTAGTGAATGCTCTAGGAGCTATTCCATCTGAAATAAAAAAAGTAGTTTACCTTAAATCCCAAGGAACGCTAGTTGATTTTATTCCAAGTAATGTCGAGAACGTAACTATAAAGGTTATTCCATATTTACCGATAATCTATCGAGCCCTTTTTACCCCAAAAGGCATTCTCAAATTTGGATTAGAATGGTTCAGGTTCTCAGCATACTTCATTAGTGAAAATAGAAAATATAAATTTAAATCAGCTTATGTTAACACACTTTCAACTAGTCTCATTTCACCTGTGCTAAAACTAGTTGGAGTTCGACATTTCACTCATGTGCACGAAATAATTGAAAATCCAAAAGCAATAGGAAACCTAACCGCTTGGTTAGGTTATTTATTTAGCGATAAAATGGTTTGCGTATCTCAGGCTGTAGAAGACAATCTAGTAAGTTACCTATCTCGACTTGAAAGCAAATCAGTGGTTATTCATAATGGAATTGATGCTTTGAAAGTGCCTATCAAAGCGATCGAAGAGAAAGTTAATTTTTACCTCTTCGGTAGAATTATGGAAAAGAAAGGTCAGTGGTTTTTAATCGATGCACTTAAGCAGGTTTCAGAAGAAGTTAGAAAACAACTAAATATTGTTTTAATGGGTGGAGTGGTCCCAGGAAAAGAAGATCAATTAGCGATTTTAAAATCTGAAATAAAAAAGAATAACTTAGAGAAAATAGTTACAATTAAAGGTTTTGAGAACTCAATTGATGCCGCTATGGCTAAAGCTGATGTTTGTTTGGTTCCTTCTATGATGAAGGATCCTTTCCCTACGACTGTTTTAGAAGCAATGAGCGCTGGAAAACCGGTAATCGCAACGAATCATGGAGGCGCAAAAGAGGCCCTTAATGGAAATAATTGTGGCTTATTAATTCACCCTGGCGCCATTAGTGAATTAGCCGCAAGCATAACGATAATGGTAACTCACAAGTCTCGAATTAAGGGTATGGGTGCCGCTGCTAAAAAGCGTTTTGAATCGAACTACACTAAAGAGCATTTCAATAAAAAATGGTTGGAATTCAATGTTAAAGGAGCTTTTATTTAAAAACAAAGTAATTACTAACTTATAGTCTTTATTCACCCGAAGACCGGCAACTCTAAAACAGAAATCCCCAATCAAGCTGAAGATGACAAGTTCCTTTTATCATAAAATTAACCTCAATTTATTCTGGAATTCCATTCCACTTGATGGAATAAAAAAAATGAACATCCACTATAACATCAGCAAATAAGGCCTTCTTCATTATTGGTACACAGTTAGATTACTACCTCACCAAACGAAAAAAGATGATCGCGAAAAAGAATGTAGCAATTATAGGAACCGTTGGGGTTCCTGCCTGTTATGGAGGATTTGAAACCTTAGCAGAGCAACTTATTAGCAACAACGATGGAAGTCACACCATGACAGTCTATTGCTCAGGAAAAAAATATCCTAAAGCTAAAAGAATGGACACCTATAAGGGAGCTAAATTGAAGTATCTGCCTCTCGAAGCTAATGGGGTCCAGAGTATTTTGTACGATACATTTTCTATTATTCATGCACTTTTTTTTTCTGACGTATTACTAGTTTTAGGCGTTTCTGGGGCCTATTTATTTCCGTTCATTCGACTACTAACCAATAAAAAAATCATTGTTTCCATTGATGGTATTGAATGGAAAAGAGACAAATGGAGTCGCTTAGCTAAATGGTATTTATGGTGGGCTGAAAAAATGGCTGTTAGATATTCTCATCTTGATATCTCAGACAATGAATCCATTCAAGATTATACCGCAATACGTTACGGTACTTTAAGCAACATTATCGAATATGGAGCAGACCATGCTTCTAAAGTAAAAATTGCAAGAAGTGATATTAAAACCTATCCCTTTTTAGCAAAGCCCTATGCATTTAAAGTGTGCCGAATCGAACCGGAAAACAACATTCATATAGTGCTCGATGCTTTTTCTCACTTATCGAAATACACTTTAGTTATGGTCGGAAATTGGAATAATAGTGACTATGGAATAGAACTTAGAAGACGGTTTGGCAACTACAAAAACATCAATTTACTAAACCCAATTTACGATCAAATTCAACTCGACTTATTGCGCTCTAACTGTTTTCTGTATTTACATGGTCACAGCGCTGGTGGCACAAACCCTTCATTAGTAGAGGCAATGTATTTAAGCCTTCCCATTCTATCTTTTGGTGTTTCTTACAATAGAACTACAACAGACCATAAGGCATTCTACTTTGAAACTGGAGAAGACATTCAGCAGATTATAAAGACAACCAAATTGGCAGATTTTAAAAAGCAAGGAAGGTTAATGAAAACCATAGCTGACAATAGGTATACTTGGAAAATAGTATGTGCAAAATATACTTTCCTAGTTAAAAAAGCACTTGAAATTGACACTAAAAAATCGATTGAGCCTTCGGTAAAGTCAATAAATAAAAATATCCTAAGAAATATTGAACTAAACCACCTCACCCAGCAAAATCTACTCTTTCAAAATCCAGCATTATGAAATCACTGCTACTAGAATCTATCATTATTTTCATATCTTCATTTTTGGTTGCAAAAGCGACAATTCCTATACTTTCTAAAAGAAGTATTTGGTTAGGATTGATTGACAAACCCAATGCTCGAAAAATTCACAAAAATCCAATTCCACTTATTGGCGGAATAGCAATTCTTACTGGGGTTTTATTTGGCCTTATGCTCAGCCAAACAGCACAAGTATTAATAATAAATCATCTCGCAGCAGTTGGCAGCACTCTTGCCATATTCTTGATTGGTCTTTGGGATGACAGAAGCGCCTTATCACCAAAGATTAGATTGGTAATTCAATGCTCTGCAGCAATTGGAATAAGCCTTTCAGGCATTCGAATAGAATCACTTTATGGCATCTTTGGAATAGAAATACTCCCTATTTATATGCAACATTTAATAACTATTGTAATCATTGCAGGAGTAACCAACGCTTTTAACCTTGTTGATGGAATAGATGGTTTAGCAGGAAGCTTAGCCCTACTAAACGTTAGCATTTTAGCAATTCTATTTATCATTATCGGGAATTATGGTGCGGCATTTATTTTTATTGCTTTTATTGGCGCGCTTATTCCTTTTCTAATGGCTAATAATCATCCGGCAAGAATCTTTATGGGTGATGGTGGATCGATGGTGTTAGGGTTCTTTACTGCATTATCTGGAATCTATTTTATTCAGGAAAATACTATTCAGCAAACTGTTCCAGCAAGTTTATCCGTTTTACTTATTTCAGCAATCCTAATTATTCCTGTTGTAGATGCATTGCGTGTATTTATTGGTCGTTTTGCTAAAGGCAGCTCGATTTTCACACCAGACAAAAGTCACTTACATCATTTAATTCTATATTTTGGAATCAACCATTTCTTAGTAACTAATAGTATACTATTTATTGAACTATTAATCGTTGGATCTACCATTCTATTATTTCAATTCTACTCTATCACAGCTATTTTCATTCTTCTATTTACAGGTCTGATTTTCATTACTAAGATTTTGAAAATCAATGCTTCACTTACCGAATGGCAACAAAAAATGAAAACATTGGAAAAAAGAAAATGACTATGATTATATCCAAATAATTTCCGATATTTGGAATAGTTCTAATTTTCGGAATAAATCCAATACATATGAGTGGATATAAAATATTTATAGTTGAAGATGATCCTTGGTACGGCGAAATCTTAGAGTACCACCTGTCATTAAACGAGGATTATGAAGTTAGTTTATTTCAGAGTGGCAAAGCTTGTCAAAAAGAATTGCACCAACAACCTGACCTCATAACAATCGATTATTCATTAGGTGATATGAATGGACAAGAGCTATTTCAAAAGATTAGACAATGGAATCCCAATATCCCTGTCATAGTGATTAGCGGTCAACAAGAAATTGATGTCGCACTAGGTTTATTAAAATCAGGTGCTTTCGATTATATCATCAAAGATGATAACACCAAAGAACTCCTATGGAATTCTGTATTGAGGGCTCAAGAGACCTCAAAGCTCAAACAGCAGGTTAGGAACTTAACTCAACAACTGGGCGAAAAGTATGATTTCAAAAAATCGATTATTGGCAATAGTCAAGTTATGGAAAACACGTTTAAATTGATGACTAAAGCCATTGGAAGCCATATCAATGTATCTATATCTGGTGAAACTGGAACTGGAAAAGAAATCGTCGCTAAAGCCATTCATTTTAATAGTGATCGAAAGAAAAAACCCTTCGTTCCTGTAAACATGGCTTCGATTCCTTCTGAACTGGTCGAAAGTGAATTATTCGGCCATGAAAAGGGTTCCTTTACAGGAGCAATTGCAAGGAAAATCGGAAAGTTTGAAGAAGCTCAAGGCGGTACTATTTTCTTAGATGAAATTGCCGAATTGGATATTGCAGCTCAAAGTAAATTGCTTCGTGTTTTACAAGAAAGGGAAGTTACACGAGTAGGTGGAAATGGAACCGTTAAACTCAATGTTAGAGTAATTGCAGCTACCCATAAAAATCTTCAGGAAGAAGTCCAAAAAGGAACCTTTAGAGAAGATCTTTATTATCGTGTAATTGGTCTGCCCATTGAATTACCTCCCCTTCGAGAACGTCAAGAGGATGTATTGCTTTTGGCAAAATTCTTCTTGGATGCTTTCTGTAAAGAAAGTAATTCAACAGCAATAAATATATCAGTGGAAGCTAAGAAAAAACTTATGTGCTATAATTATCCGGGAAACATTAGAGAGTTGAAGTCTATGATTGAACTAGCATCCGTAATGAGCGATGGAAAAACTATTGAATCTAATGATATAAATTATGGTTCAATTCGCGGAGATATGGCTTTCATGGCCATTGAAAAAAGCATGCGCGAATACAACTGCGAAATCATTAAATATTTCCTCAAGAAATACAACAATGATGTGCTTTTGGTCGCCAACAAATTAAATATAGGAAAATCAACTATTTACAAGATGATTAAGGATAAGGAAATCAAAATTTAATACAACATGAAGGGAATAGTATTCACCAAGTTTTTAGAAATGCTTGAACACAAACGGCATTTAACTATGCTTATTGACCTCTCAGTAACAAAGAAAAATATACAATTGAAGGATCACACCATTCTGTGGACATTAATGATCATGAAAAATTGATTAACTTGGTGATAGAATTGCATAAAAAAAACAGATATGCCAGTAGCAGATTTATTAGAAGTTTATGGAAAATATTTGTTCGGTAGATTAACTGGAGAACACTCTGAATTAGTGAAGGGCATTCACTCTAAATTTGACATGATGTTGAATATTGAACCCGCAATACATACTGAAGCTCGAAAGCTATATCAAGGTGCTAATCCACCGCGATTTGAAAGTAAAATGGTCTCTGAAAATGAAATGAAACTTACTATTCGCACAGAAGCATGGCGGATGTTGCAATAGGATTAATTAAAGGTTGCGCCGCATATTATAATGAAACAATTGAAGTTGAGACATTAAAAGTTACTGAAAACGTACAGCATACTGATTTTAGAATTACAAAAAAATAATTGAGCACAGAAAACGACATATTTCAACACGCCTTAAATCGCGAAAAAAAAGCAAGAAAGGCAGCCGAGCAAAAACTTAAAAAAAAGAGTTATGAGCTTTTTCTTGCCAATCAAGAATTACAACAAAATAAAGATCGCTTCTTTAAAATGGTTGAATCGGCAAATGATATTATTTATCACGGAGATCGCAAGGGAACTTGCTTTTCCGCGAACGCTACTGCCATTGAAAAAATGGGTTATTCAATTGAAGAACTGAAAACTATGAACTTTACTGAATTTGTCCGAAAAGATAATGTTCAAGCAGTAACTCATTTTTACATGAACCAATTGATGGAAAAAAAAACTGAAACTTATCTCGAGTTTCCAGTTGAATCTAAGTCTGGAGAAACCATTTGGTTGGGGCAAAATGTAGTTTTCGCATTTAACGACAAAGGGCATTTCACAGGTGTATCTGTAGTTGCTAGAGACATTACCGAACAAAAAGAAAGGCTTACTACCATTCAACAAAGCGAAGAAAAATATCGAAACATAATCTCCAATATGAACCTCGGGCTATTAGAGGTTGATATGAACGATCGTATCATTCAAACTAACCAAAGTTTTTGCGAAATGACAGGGTATTCTTCAGAAGAGCTCACTGGAAAGATAGCGTCTAGGATAATTCTAAAAGGAGAATATGCAGCTTTAATGACTGAAAAACATGCAGCTAGAAAGCGTGGTATTTCAGATGCTTATGAAATTAAAGTAAAAGACAAATCAGGTAATGCACTATGGTGGCTTATAAGTGGAGGCCCTTTATACAATGACAAAAGAGAACAAACAGGCTCTTTAGGTATTCATCTTGATATTACCGACCAAAAGAAATTAGAAGCTGAACTAAACGAAGCAAAAGAAGATGCAGAATCTTCTAGTAGAGCTAAAGAAGTTTTCTTAGCCAACATGAGCCATGAAATTAGAACACCGATGAACGGGATTCTCGGAATGGCGAGGCAACTAGAAAAAAGTTACTTAAACAAAGACCAGCAACTCTATATTACAACTATAATAACTGCAGCCGATCATTTAATGATAATTTTAAATGATATCTTAGATATTAGCAAGATCGAAGCAGGAAAATTACGAATAGAAAGAACAAATTTAAATATCCAAGATGTAGCTGACAGAACTAAAAATATTTTAAAAACTAAAGCTGAAGAAAAAGGATTGGTGTTTAATGTTTTCATTGATAAGACAATAGCCAATTGCTTATCTGGAGACCCTACTCGTCTAAATCAAATATTTATCAATTTAGCAGGAAACTCAGTAAAATTTACTAACAAAGGATCTGTTACCCTAGAAAGTAAACTGATTAATGAAACCGTTACTAAACAATACATCGAATTTAATATTCGAGATACGGGAATTGGAATGTCTAGTGAATATGTCGATAGAATATTCGATAAATTCTCACAGGAAGACAAAAGTATTGCTCGTAAATACGGAGGAACGGGTTTAGGGATGAGTATCTGTAAGCAGCTGGTAGGGCTAATGGGCGGAGAGCTTATTATTGAAAGTCACAAAAACATTGGGACTTCTATTTCTTTTAAATTAGAATTCGAAAAGTTAGTAATGACCAGCAAAATCGATAAAAAAAATTACAAATATCATCCCAGGCAAATTCAAGAAAAAGTAAAAGACAAGAAAATTTTGATTGCCGAAGACAACGAAATGAATCAATTAGTAATATGTACTTCTTTGGATTTTATTGGCTTGCAATACGATATTGTGAATGATGGTACTGAAGCTGTTGATGCCATGCAAAAAAATGATTATGATTTGATTCTAATGGACATTAACATGCCTATTATGGATGGTATAGAGGCCACTAAAAAAATCAGAGAAAATCATATTCAAAAGATTCCGATTATCGCTTTAACGGCAAATGCAATGGAAGGTGCTAGTAAAACATATCTAGAAGCAGGCATGAACGATTGCCTCACCAAACCTTTTGTGGAAGAAGAACTATTTGAAATTTTAGAGAAATGGATCGGTGGACAGCGTCCAAAAAAAATAGTCCAAGCTAATCCTGTAGCTATTCAAACTGAACTCTACAACCTAGAAAAACTGGAAAAAATAAGTCGAGGAAGCAAACCCTTTATTGATAAAATGCTCAGGCTATTTGTTACTCGAATTCCAGAAGCCATTGAAGAAATAAATAGAGCTTATAAGATTAAAGACTTTGAAACCGTCCACAAGGTTGCGCATAGGATAAAACCTAATTTAAATGATCTCAACATTTTAGAAGCTAAAGAGCAAATTATTGAGATTGAAAAACGTGCTTTTAACAAAGAAGCTTCTGACGAATTAGAGCACCTCATTCAATCGGTCACTGCACGTATTTCTGAAGTAGTTTCAGAAATAGAAAAGTTACTTTAGACTTCAGAATAGCTTTAAAACCGCTATTCCACCTTATGGAAAACTCTTCCAAATTACAGATAATCAATTAAAACCAAAATATATAATCAACTAAAATACAGTGATTTAATATCCATTATTTGACAGTGGCACATCAATCGTTTAAGTGTGTTCAAAACGAATAATAATGGAACCAGAAAACTTTAAAGATCAAAAGGTATTTATAGTCGACGACAACGAAATGACGGCTCTACTTTACGAACAGTTTATCCGAAACTTAGGCTTCGAAGAGGTTACCACTTTTAACGATGGCATGTCTTGTTTAAATGCTTTAATCGATGAACCAAAAATCATCTTCTTAGACCATGAAATGGGAACTATGGATGGTCTTGAGATTTTGAAAAAAATCAAACGATTTGATCCCGATATATATGTAGTCTTTGTATCGGGGCAAGAAGAAATCGAAACCGCAACCAAGTCACTTAAGATTGGCGCTTTTGACTATATAGTAAAAGGTCCTGATAGCATTCAAAAAATTGAAACGGTGTTGATTAAAATCAGAAACGTACAAGAGATGCTTAAAACTAGAGATCCTGGTCCATTTCGAAAATTTCTCAGCCTGATTTTTTAATAGACTTTCAATGAAAACTCTATTTCAGATACTGTTTTGTGTTTTTGCACTTCAATCGTGTAAAAATCAACAGTTTATGATTTCTGAAACACCAGGTAATGTTGCCAAACTTATCAACACAAATAGTAGCTATGAGCATACTATTGCTATTGACGATAAAATAAGCGTGAGTATTTGGAACCACAGTGAATACAGCTTAGGCTCAATTTACAATGTGCATAACACCAACGAATCATATGGTAAGTGGATTTTAGTGGACAAAAACGGAAACATTCCTTTAGCAGAAATAGGAACAGTTACAATTGCTGGATTGACTTGTAGTGAAGCAAAAATAAAACTGGAATCACTTTACAGTAAAAAACTAGTTGACCCAATAGTTGCTGTTCGTGTTTTAAACCGTGAGTTTACCATTTTAGGAGAAGTAACCTCTCCTGGCAATTATACGCTTGAAAAAGAACGTAATTCTATTAATGAAGCTTTAGGACAAGCAAACGGTTTTACTACTTATTCAAATTTAAAAAAGGTACAGTTAATTAGAAAAGACACAACCTTTCTTATTGATTTTACGAAGATTCAGCAAAATGTATTGCACCGCATAAACATTAAATCTGGTGATGTGATCGTAGTACCGGAAAAAAGAGCAAAACGAATCAATATAAACGCTCCAACAATGATTGCATTTTCAAGTGCTATTACAGCTATTGTGTTGGTAATCTCAATAATGTCTCAACCTTAATTATCATGAACGGGCTTCAAGGACTTAAAAGACAATTACTGCCTTTAATTAAAGGGCTACCAATCATTATTGGTTGCACTATACTAGCTCTAGTTATAGCTAAAAAAATAATCCGTTATACTCCTAATTCATATCAAACAGTAGCTCGAATTAAGCTAGATGATCAGAAGTATGGGTTTAGTAATACACAGTTATACAAAGACCTTGACTTATTCTCTACAACGAATAAAATTCAATCAGAAGCGGAAATTTTGCAATCTCCTTTATTGATTGGGCAAGGTTTAGCAAGATTAGATTTTGACATTTCAATTTACAGGGTAGGAAATGTAAAAAACTCGTTATTGTATAAAAACAGCCCTATTATCGTAAAACACCAATTGACCGAAATAAAAAACTTAGATCGCACCTATTGGATAAACATTATAGATAGCAGTCACTATCAACTTGGAAAACTTGACAAAAAGATCGATACTACTAATAGTGAAATTATTCCTTTAGGCAAGCCTACTTTAATTGATGGAGAGCCTATTACGGTTTCCAAAAACGATTCTCTTTTAGACGAAAAAGACTTACACTTAATTGGTTTTTACGAGTGCATCATTTTCTCAAAAGATGGCTTGATTGCAGACGTAACTGAAAAACTAAACGTAACGGCAGTTGACAAGGAAATCGCAGTATTACGTGTGGTTTACAAGGACCAAAATGCAGAGAAAGTAGCAGATTTGGCGAATGCTTTATGTCACGCATATATTGAAGATTATGTGGCAACGAAAACTGGAGCGGCTAGCCAAACGGTAAAATTTTTAGAACTTAAAATTGCTGAAGTTTCAAAAGAACTAGAACGAGCCGAAGTTAAACTGGAACAATACAAATCGGTAAATGGCATAGTGAATACGCGCCAAGAAACCGAAACAGGTTTACGTAAACAAAGTAGCCTCGAAATGCAATTGATAAGCCTGGAAATGAATGAGCAAACTATTCTAGAATTAGAGCAATACATGACTGGAGGCGACTACTTCAGCGAAACGGCAATCAACTTTGGTTTTGGTGATTTACTAATGACAGAATTAGTAAAAACACTAAAATATCATCAAGATGAACGTCAAGATATGATTTTCAAATACACTTCTGAAAGCAACCAAGTAAGAGCGCTTGACAACAAGATAATTGAACTTAAAAACTACATTAGAGAAGCTATAAAAAGAAATAAAAAAGAGATTATAACTAAACGAAAGTCCATTGAAAAAACAGTAGAAATAAACTCAAAACAATTTGATGGATTAAGCACTAGAGAAAAAGAAATGCGTGTTTTGGAGCGGGACTTCACTATGAAGGAACAAGTGTATATGTTCTTGGCTCAAAAGAAAATCGAAGCTTCTATTGCAGCTAGTGCTTTGCTCTCTTTTCATAGAATTATACAACCAGCGACTACCCCAAAAAAACCAGTAAGTCCTAACAAAACGTTGATCATTTTTGTAAGTGGATTACTCGGGCTAATTATCGGAACTACATACGTTTACTTGCGCAAAGCAACCCTTTCCAAAGTAGTATCAAGAGAAGATCTAGAAAAGCATTCTGACTTACCAATTTTAGGTGTTGTTCGCAAGAAAAATTCAGGTAAAGATTTCAGCACATTAGCTAAGGCTCTTAAGTTCAAAGACGAATTAGAAAACAATCCATTGCTTACTGTTTCCTCAGCCATTAACGGAGAAGGAAGAAGTTATGTAAGCACACATTTGGCACAAAGCATTGCCGAACTTGGTTATTCTGTATGTTCAATTGCCATAAAAGAAGAGTTAAACAATTCAGGTGAAACCATTACTGACTTTTTAGCTACTTCCTGTGAAATTCAAGCTGGTGGAGTATACGATTTAATAAGTACGCCATCAGAAACCTTAAACGCACCTCAATTAATGACAGATTTGAAATCGCAATTTAATGTGATTGTAGTTGACACGCCTGCTGCGGCTTTATCAATCGAAGGAGTTGAATTTATGAAATTAGCCGACCTAAATGTGTTCTTATTCAGAGCAAATTATACCAGCACTGACTTCTTGGAATACCCAGAATTATTGGCCGAAGAATACCAAATAAAAAACATGTATTTGTTGCTGAATAGCGCGCATATGGCGTCAAGCTTTAACGGTCGTTTTGTTGGAACTCGCTACAATACAGAGCTGAAACAAGAACGTTTTATCAGTAAAGTTTGGAATTACATAACTGCATACATAAGGTCATGAATCGTATAAAGAACATACTCGTTCAACACAAAAACAAATTGGTTACTCTAAGCGATCAGGGATTGGTTAGTGGTATCAATTTTTTAGTGGGCATTTTATTGGCGCGCTGGATTGGTCTTGAAAATTATGGAATTTATGCATTGATTTGGATGGTGGTACTCTTTGTGAGCTCAGTGCATCAAAGTGCATTTATCAGCTCTTTATTTGCCTTGCTTCCTAGAAAAGAAAATCCAAATCAATTTATCAATCAGTTAATGGGTTTGCAAGTTATTTTCAGTTGTTTAGCCTGTGGCTCAATAATATTTCTAGGTATTACTTTAGGAGGAACTATCGAATCCATAGCTGATATTTCCGAGACTAGTCCAGCCAACCTAACGAATCTATTCTTAACTGCTGCCATTGCAAGTGTATTTGTATTGAACGATTTTCTAAGGAGAGTTGGTTTTGCAAAACAGCAATCTAAATTGGTGTTGAGTATGGATCTTATTGGTTATGGGTTGCAACCGCTTTTACTTTTTACTTTGAATACTAATGATTTATTAGATGTTCAAGGAACATTAGCGGCCTTATTTTTTAGTTACTCCATTTCTTCTCTTATCGGAATTATTCGTCTACAATGCATTCCAACATTCAAAGATATAGCTGCGGTTACCCTTGAAGTATGGAGCTACAGTCGCTTTCTTATTGGCACTTCTTTGCTGCAGTGGTTATCGGGCAATTTCTACCTACTTACAGCGGCAGGGGTTCTCGGTCCTGTTGCTTTGGGAGCGATTCGAATTGCACAAAACGTAATGGGTATTATGCACTTATTGTTGCTAACACTAGAAAATCTTGTTCCGCTAAAAGCAGCAGAAACATTGCACAAAAAAGGACGCTCTGCAACCGTAAAATATGTATTCCGAATTTTCTTACAAGCGGCCGTTCCATTTGTTGGGTTATTGGTTCCTATCGCATTTTTTAGAGCAGAATTATTAGCGCTCATTTACGGCAATTCATATGTCGATTATGCTTTTGTATTACTAGGGTTTTGTGGCATTTACATCCTCATATTTATTGGAACTCAATTGCGTTTTCTTATCCGAACTTTTGAGCGTAATAACCTCATATTTTGGAGCTACGTAGCCACCAGTATTCTTGGACTTTCAACCGCCAATTATTTTGTAACACAATTTCAGATATACGGTGTGTTGGCTGGCATTGCATTAACTCAAATCATAATGGTTGGCTTCTATTTATTCTCTCTCAAATCTGAACTGAAATGGCTCATAAAATAATTCACGTAGTATTGGGTAAGGCTAATCCCAACCGAATGAACGGAGTAAACAAAGTGGTAAACCGCTTAGCAACTACTCAAGTCGAATTAGGACATGATGTTGAAGTATGGGGAATCACAAAAGATACAACCCACAACTACCCAGAAAGGAATTACGAAACGATTTTGTTTCAAGATCAACAATTCAAGTTCTTGTTGGACGCTCAGCTCAAAAAAGCGATTGAAAATTTAAATAAAGAAACTGTAACGTTTCATTTGCATGGCGGCTATTTGCTTCAGTTTTTTTCATTGAGTCGAGTTTTGGTTAAACACCAGATGGAATACGTCTATACACCTCACGGAGCCTTCAACTTAGTTGCTATGAAACGCAGCGCAACTAAGAAAAAAATATACAATCAATTTCTGGAGTCTTACATAGTGCGTCACGCAAAAGTGGTTCATTCCATTGGAGCCAGTGAGCTTAGCGGAACAGAAGCCACATTCAAAAACGTCAAACAAGTATTGATTCCAAATGGGCAAGAACCGCTAGAAAAACAAGGCGATTCAATCAAACAAAATGAGTTTCCAGTTTTTGGGTTCGTAGGTAGGTTGGACAAACACACTAAAGGGCTTGATTTACTCTTAAACGGTTTTGCTCAATTCCTTAACCAGAGCAACACTCCAGCCGAGTTATGGCTCTTAGGTGATGGTCCTGATCGTAACGAATTAGAGGCTTTGGTACAGAAATTAACCATAAATAATCGAGTACAATTTAAAGGCGCCGTTTACAGCACTGAAAAAATGAATTTGATGCAACAGTTTGATTATTTGTGTTTAAGCAGTCGAAACGAAGGACTTCCTGGAGTTGTTCTGGAAGCCGCTGCATTTGGGGTACCGGCTATTGTTAGCAAA
Organism: uncultured Flavobacteriales bacterium; assembly: GCA_913020435.1. Classification (GTDB taxonomy): domain Bacteria; phylum Bacteroidota; class Bacteroidia; order Flavobacteriales_G; family Salibacteraceae; genus UBA6770. Next base: position 74,139 of record CAJVZZ010000002.1, read on the forward strand.
GAGACTAATCTTGGGGATTACATCAATACACACCAATCAGGCATTGTGTTATCCAAAAATACTACAGAACAAATTACCAAAGCATTATTCCGCGGAGCGGAAAATCGAACTAATGGTCTTCTTAACCAACAATCGGAAAATGCCAAAGAAATGATTGCCCGTGATTTTTGCTGGAAGCACATTTCACAAAAACACATTGCGGTTTATGAAAGCTAAACGTCTTCCCTTCTTGTTGCGCAACATGGAATTGTTGCTCATTCTGATTTTACTGATCATGATTTTCGGTTACTTCTCAATTGCAGAAGAAAAAATCATAAACCAAGTATTTAAAACCATTAGCCGCGTTGGAATGTTAGGAGTCATTGCACTTGTCTTTTTCCGCTTGGGCGGCTTGGGTTGTAGTATTTCCTTCTCTTACCGACATTTAGCAGCTCCATTCCTGTATGTTTTGTATTTGGTATTAGGATTTGCATCCTTGCTTTGGAGCAGCGATTGGCAATACTCGGCTTTGCAATGGTTTATGAATACCGAAAGCTTTGTGTTTGTTGTTTTGTTTGCTCACGTAGTAGCAGTTTATAACCGTCATTTTCCTGAGCGTACCATTAACTTGGTTAAGGTATTTGCCTGGGCGACTTTCCCTATCATGATCACATTTATCATTGGTTCTTTTGCAGAACCGGAAACCTTTTATCGAGGTATGCGAGGTGGAGTGGAACAACGATTGGGAGGCTTGATCATGAACCCAAATGAGTTGGGCATGTTGTCCAGTCTGAGTGCGGCATTATCGTATATGTTTATAGGCAAAAATAAATTTTGGGGAATCCTCATGATGATCGCCTCCATATTTGTGTTAGTGGCTACATCTTCACGATCTAGTGCAATTGGTTTCTTGCTCATAATGGGTATTTTGATTCTACAATCGCATAACAAAAAACTAAAAATAGTGCTGATTGGAGGTGCGATAGTAGCGGTTCCATTACTCGTTCGTTTTGTCATATTTAAAGATGCTGGCGGCATTGAAGAAGTCATGAGTATGACGGGTAGAGTTCCTTTTTGGACAGCCTTGTTAAACGAAGGAATTGTGCACGAACCTTTTCTTGGGTATGGGTATATGCGCATCAATTACACCGATTATTTTCAAGGGTTATACACTTACCCTGCTCGAATGACCCACAACACATTTATGCAAGTATTGATGAACCTTGGATTTATAGGACTCTTTATTGCTTTTTGGAATGTGGTAACTACAGTGCGCAACTTTTGGAAAGAACGCAACAGTACTTACGGACCTTTCTTTATAGCCTTATTTATTCCAGTAATCACAAACTCTTTTACTGAGTTTGGCATTTTTGGAGACGCCAATTTCGGTATTCTATTCTGGCAATTTTTAACCACTTTATTTATTCTCGATCCTGCCGCAAGCAAAACCTTATCTCAAGTACAAAAACTGCGCTTGAGCAAATTCTCAAAGAGATATAATCTAATTTATAAAAACTAAACTCGTTTACCAATGATATCCAGGGCTCAACACCCTAGGTTTTTAATCAGCTTTCTTGGTTATCGTTTGAGCTGCCACTCTAATCGGCAACGCATGGGTAGAACCTTTATTTATCTTTTATAGATACCTTTTCTTTAACTTTTAACGTGTACGAGCTAGCAGTATCGAAAGCCCAAAAGATACATTAGCAGAAAGTTTGGAAGTTTTTAATCAACTGTTAGGGATACAATTCAGTTGTAATTAAATAAAAAACTATTTAAGCATTAAGATAAATTCTCTTGATGATCATTTTCAAAAATTCAAGTTCTAAGTAGTTTCACGACTAAATTTATTTTAGCCTTTAAATGCAGTACTTATAAATAGTTTAGCCAGAACGAAACTTACTTCACATTCCTTGCTTATCTTTTTCAATAAGCGATAGCGAGTATTATACAATATGCGTAAAAAAGTAGAATATTGGACTATCAATTCCAACCAGTTTAAAAAGATTAAAAGTTCAATTAATCTATTTGGACAAAAATTCTTTTGAAAAAATCAAATGTTAAGAATTTAACTATTTCGAATCATACTATGATTATCTAGGTTGGCGTATTTAAAAATATGCAAAATCGTACAATACATTTTGACTACTGCTATTGTTAGAGAATCAACAAGAGCTTTTGACACGTGGGTACTTTATTGGAAAAAAAAGCTCAAAACGATAACAGAGTAAGTTTTGGTAACTGGAACGCTATAGATGAATTGTCAGCTTACGTCAGCAAAAACTGCGATAATATGCTGGAAGAACTAAAAACATACATTAACTAAAACCACATAACAAATAGGTCCTTTATTCTAAATTTGGAGCAGATAATATTTTAAACACCTTATATAATATGGAATCATCTGAGCTTAAAAAAATTATTCAAGGCATTCCCAAAGCAGAACTTCATTTACATATTGAAGGAAGTTTTGAACCAGAATTGCTATTTGATATAGCCAAGAGAAATAATATTTTTTTAAGCTACGATTCTATCGAATCACTGAAAAATGCCTACCAGTTTAATAACCTTCAAGAGTTTTTAGACATTTACTATGCTGGCGCTCAAGTACTGCTTCATGAACAAGATTTTTTCGACTTAACGTGGGCTTATCTAACCAGGGTACACAGCCAAAACGTGGTCCATGTTGAGGTGTTTTTCGATCCACAAACTCATACTGATAGGGGGATTGAGTTTAATGTTGTAATCAAAGGCATTTATAATGCGCTTGAAAAGGCCAAACAGGAACTAAATATTTCTTATAAACTCATCATGTCTTACTTAAGGCATTTAAGCGAAGAAGAAGCATTCAAAACACTTGAATCGTCTATCCCGTTCAAGCATTGGATTGATGGAGTAGGATTAGACTCATCTGAAATGGGCAACCCTCCTAGCAAGTTCGTCAACGTGTTTAAAGCATCTGCGAACCAAGGTTACAAATTAGTAGCTCATGCTGGTGAAGAAGGACCGGTAGAATATATCTGGGAAGCTCTAGATCTTTTGAAAGTCGTAAGAATAGATCACGGAAATCGATGTTTAGATGACGAAGCTTTGGTTCAACGGTTAGTTGAACAGCAGATACCCCTAACCTTATGTCCACTGAGTAATACAGCTCTCAAGGTTATCCGAAAAATGGAAGACCACCCCGTTTTAAAAATGCTCGATAAAGGAATACTGGCAACTATTCACTCCGATGATCCAGCTTATTTTGGAGGCTACATGAATGAGAACTATTACGAAACAGCTCTAGCGCTAAACTTAGATAAAAGTCATTTGATGCAGTTAGCCACCAATGCTTTTAAAGCAAGCTGGTTGAGTCACGAAGTGAAAGAAAAACACATTGTCCAAGTCAAAGACTATTTTAATTTAACGGATATATAGATCGAACAAGAATGGAGCTATTTTGGCATTAAATCGGAAAAATAATGAAAGTTAAGGCGGAGTCAGCTCCAAAAACTGAGGGAATCAAGTCTGCTATTCACCAGGTAGACTTTACAGATACTTTTTCAACTACAAATCAACTTGATGATTTAAATATCATAACAAATTTAATTTTTGGAACAACGCCAAAATGGGTTGAGTTTCTAATGAAACTAAGAAATAGGGTTGTCAAAGTTTTTGGCCTAAAAACTAACAAACCAGAAGATTTCAATACAGATTTTAAGGTTGGTGGTTACATTGGATTTTTTAAAATCTTCCATATCCAATCCAATGAAATAATGCTGGGTGCTAATGATAAGCATCTGAACTTTAGAGTAAGTGTTTATAATTCAAACGAAACTCTATTCAATATTAAAGTCACTACTTTGGTTGAATATAACAATCGTTTTGGCAAAATATACATGACAATTATAAAACCCTTTCATCATATTATTGTAAAAGCTATGGTTAAACAAGCGTATAAATTGACTGTTTAGAATTACTAAAAAACGAACGCAATACTGAACAATGAATTTTGGAATCGTACAATCGGTAAGTAAAAGCGAAACTCATAGTTTCAGCAAATACAAATACGATAATATTGTATTAATAAAAGGTTTAGGTGTTGAAGGTGATGCCCATTTGGGTAAAAAAGTAAAACACCGTTATCTCGTAAATAAAGATCCAAACCAACCTAATTTACGACAAGTACATCTAGTGCACTCCGAACTTTTTGATGAACTAAAAACCAAAGGATTTAATTTACAAGCTGGAGAAATCGGAGAGAATATAACGACAAAAGGGGTGGAACTCTTGGCTCTACCTAGAAATTCTATACTTACCATAGGTGCTAACGTCAAAATAAAAATCACAGGTTTAAGAAACCCTTGTAGTCAGCTTAATGCGATAAAAAAGGGATTATTGAAAGCCGTTTTGGATAAAGATAAAAAAGGAAACACCATTAGAAAGTCTGGAGTAATGGGGATTGTCCTGGAAGGCGGAGAAATATCAATTGGAAATAAAATTATTGTTGAATTACCTTCAAAACCTTATCTGAGATTAGAGCCGGTTTAATACCTTTACTGAGCCTTAATGCGATAATTGCGATAAGCATCCTACAACAATCAATTATCTAAAAGCCAATTGACACTTTACCCTGATTTTATTTCATTTTTGTCAAATGAATGCCCAACTCATTTTCGATTTCAAAACGGATATCTCTAAGGCCGCTATCTCGTCAACCTTCAACAATCCGTTTGGTTCGTTTATTCCTGAAATAGCTAACATAGCTGCAAAAGAATTTCAAGAATTCATTAGTGCTGAATCTCTCGGGTGGAAGTATGACTTCGATATTCAAAAAGGAAAAATGTTCGGAGTTTTGGTAATTCAAAAACAGGATAATTCTTACGGCTATTTAGGAACGATTTCTGGTAAACTTTCACTAAATGAAACCTGCGAACAATTCGTCCCTTCCATCTTTGATGATTCTATCGATGATTTTTTCATCTATAAAGGAATGACACAATTGACTGAAATAGGTAATGAAATTAAAAAAAGCAGTGATCCATCCAAAATAAGGACTCTGAAAGAAAAAAGAAAACAGAAATCACTTGCCTTGCAACAGCAGCTTTTCGAGAATTATCAATTTGTAAATGTCTTAGGAACGACCAAAAACGTACTGCAAATATTTGAGAATTCTACTCACAACACTCCTCCTGCAGGAGCCGGTGAATGTGCTGCTCCTAAGTTGCTGCAATATGCCATTGAGCATAAATTAAGACCTATAGCAATCGCTGAATTTTGGTGGGGAATTCCGCCCAAAAGCAAAGAACGAGAACATGAAAATTTTTACCCCGCATGCAAAAACAAATGCCGTCCAATTTTAGAATACATGCTGGACGATACAGAATTATTTAACCAAAGAAAATAACCAATACGAAAAGCAACGTTAGCTCAATGGAATTCGAAATAAATACTGACACTTGGTTTATTTTTTCTATACTATTTATAGGGGCTTTAGGCTTATTCGTTCTACTATATGTTTCTTTTCCTTACTCTATAAGGAGAAGCCAACTCAACAGAAAAGCTTTTAAAATAAAGAAAAAAACTGATCACGTCGAATCCTTAGAACATAAGCTGTTGGAACATAAAATCAACCATTTGCAAAAGAGCAATCAAAAATTACAAATCGATTTAAAAAACGAATTGCAGCATATTTTGAAATCTAATATTGCAAAACCTGACCTGCTTCAATTCTTTTCAAACTTTGAGAAAATATATCCGAACTTTAGTCAATCGCTCCAAAAAACCATCCCAAATATTACGGCAAATGAATTAAAATTATGTGCCTTAATTAGACTTAACCTAAGTTCAAAAGACATAAGTCAACTCTTGAATATCACTGCAGAAAGTGTAAATAAAGCTCGATATCGACTGAGAAAAAAATGGAATTGGGAGCTAACGAAGATTTGTTTATTTCACTTTCAAACACCTAGAAAACTGACACTTATAAACGTGTCCATTATTTGTCCATTCACTTTTTACAGCTTTAGAGTTTCAAAAGGATTCTTTTGTTTCAAAAATAAAAGCTATGAGAATTTTCGAAATCCTTCTACTACTTATCTGTACCATCCTGCCACTATCTATTTCGATAAAAAACTATTCACTAAGGAAAATAATAGTCCTACCCTTAGTGGGCGGGATAATGCTTTTGCACTTACTTGCTGAAGGTTGCCGTTGGCAATTGATTCCAGCCTACCTTATTATTCTAATTGCAACCTGGTGTTTATATAAAAGCTATTACTTTTTTAAAGGATCCAGATTTAGAAAAATAGCAAGCGGAGTATTTTACGTAATTCTACTGGCAATAGGCTGGGCAGCGCCATATGCAATTCCAGTCTTTGATTTACCTACGCCAACTGGAACTTACTCCATAGGCTCCCAATAGATTCATATCAAAACAAATGAAGATGAAATAATCACAAACCAAGAAGGCGATAAGAGAGAGCTTATGGTTAAAGTTTGGTATCCTGCGATTATCAAAGACGCAGTAACAGTAAACAAAATTGTCTATAAATTCCTAGGAACAAATGGACGAAAAACTAGTTTTAAGCTAGATCGCATGAACTTAGATTCTATAGCCTGAAATTATGGAAATGAAAATAAGGGGACAGGATTTTCGATTATTGAAAATTAGGCTTCTTTAGATAAAAACATTTTGAAAAAGGATCCTTAAAAAACAACTAAATAAACAATCGACTGATCCATTTTAAGGATTGGGAGCTGCTCCTATTTCTAAGTCATCCCAAGAAATTCAAACTGACTTACCTTGGTAACATTAATAAACGGACAGTAATAACCAGAAACAAAAAAGCCCCATTTTCGAAACTTACTTTTAATCACTTAGCAGTTTATTGTTTAATAAACCGCTTCGTGAAGTTCGATTGCGCATTCCATATTGAAATAGCATAAATACCTGAATCTAGTGCTTCTACATCAATTAAATTTTGATTTGAATTCATTTCACCAGAAAGCACTTCTTTGCCTAAGGAAAGATCGATAATCTTCCATAAAAATTCTTTTGAACCTTCTTCCGAAAAAACTTGCAATCTATCAGAAACTGGATTTGGGAATACTTTGAATCCGCCATCCATTTGTTCTATTTTATTAGTCGAAACAGTTGAAGTGTCGTTATCATATACTCTAACATAATCGATTAGCATTGCGCTTTTTGTAAATGATGAAGAGACGCCAGGTTCAATCGCAATATTTAATAAAATGTATTGATCTTCGGTAAATGGCCAAGTGCTAGCATTTAACTGTTGGGGCTTGTAAACATATAATTCATTATTATCTATGCTAAAAACCATTCGATCCTCAAACCAATCTACAGAGTAAATATGGAACATATCACTAGCGCTAGGGACGGTTTTTCCCCCTTTATTTATTGTTGCTCCATTTGATGACGGAGTATGCATTGCGCTTTGTACAAAATTTTGATTAGATCCCCAATGTTCCATAATATCAATTTCTCCGCATGCTGGCCAGCTTGTCGTTCCAAAAGTTGGTTGCCAATATCCTCCTAGTTCGTTAATGTTTTTTCCTAGCATCCATATTGCCGGCCAAGTTCCAACTCCTCTTGGAAGTTGAGCTCTAACCTCAACTCTACCATAAGTAAATGCAAACTTCGAATTTAATCTCGCCGATGTATAGCTCTTAGTAACGCCTTGGTCTAAGAAGTTCTCTTTTTGAGCAACTATGTTCAAATTACCTGACAACTCAAATGAGTTCGCCTGTTTATCTGTATAATGTTGAACTTCTCCATTATACCAGCCCCTCCCATCGGGTAATTTAGTCTGATGATGCCACTTATCATTATCGATAGCTCCATTATTATTAAACTCATCGGACCAAATTAAATTCGTGTAGGGAGAAGTATTGCTAGATCCACCAGTAGATTTTATAAAATCTAAATCATCAATGTATGCAGAAACAGTGTCTTTATTATTCTCGCCATTAATTTGGATCACCACCCTATTAAAGTCATTGCGGTTAATTGGTTCTGCAGAGGTTGGATCTAAGTTTTTGTATGAACCTACAGCAAAATCGAAAGTAAGTGTTTGCCATGTATCCAAAACTAGAGGCTTTATAATCTCGGTTTGAGTTGTCCAAGGTTGTGCAATTTTCCCATCTTGTAATTTTAATGAAATTTGATTGGGTTGATTTCCTCCTATTGAGTTTGAGGGCACATAAACCTGAAGCGTAAAAGCTGTTTTGGAAGAAAAACTAATATTTTGTAATGTCTCAAATCGAATATTTGCATAATCTCCACCGGTATCCTCATATTTCAAAACATTCGATGACTGATTAGTTCCTTGCTTAAAAGGATTTACAGAAGGTTGAGTTAAATTGCAATCATCTCCAGTCCAATTTGAAATTGTTCCATTTCCTTCAAAATCATCATTAATTACCTGTGCCTCAGCGAAGGATATATTGAACAGAATGGCTCCTAAAATAAAATATTGGTTTAAGCTTTTCATATGCTTATAGTGGTTTTCATCAAAACTAACAATGATTTTTGAATTCTACAAATTTATTTTATCAATACAATGAACGTAAAAAAAAGGCTAATTATTTAATCAACTAACTGAGCAATTATAAATTCTATCAAACAAAACGAAAACGATAGGAATAGGAATAGGAATAGGAAAAAATATTTAAGAGAAAACAAAACATACTTCAGCTTTAAGCCCTCTCTTTATTCCTGACAGCAAGGCTTAAGGTTTTAATCGCTTGTGAATGATCAATGAATTAAGTGCATTAAGAACATATTCTTTTGTCATATCAAAAAGCAAAGAACTTGTAGTGGAATTATCAAGAGCTTATCAGGATATAACTGAGGTAAACTGAACCTGCTAAGTTGTTTTTTGATGCATCTAAAAAATGAACATTAGTTTGAATAACTAATTACTTTATTTGATATAAAATGAAACTCTCATAAAAGCCAAATCAATTTTATAAAGTAGCAGTTCATAAATTTTTAAATGAGGCAACAAACGAGAATCTGCATAATTAATATTCTTGAAAGCAACACTATTCATCAACTTACTACAATTAGCTAATTTCCCATTCTTACTGGAGTCAATGTTGATTCGCTTAAACAAATTTGGAATAATGAAAAGTCAGCTGATTCTTCTTAATTAGATGCAAATTAGTCCTTTTGCCTAGACGATTCTCTAGTATTCCAAATGTTACACCCGCATTAGTTGACTTTAACTAACAACATGATTCTAAAAAAGGATTCTGAAAAACGGTTTAAATACTAGACATGAGCAAGTTAAAAACATACCGGAATAAAAACTTAATTTAATAGTCTTTAAAGTTTGTAAACCTTAGTGAAATTCTACCTTTAATTAAATTAATTTCTAGAAATGAGCGAGAAAAAATTTAGTCCTGAAAGTTTAATGATGAGTCACGGTTATAAACCATCACTTTCCGAAGGTGCAATAAAATGTCCAATTTTCCAGACCTCTACTTTTGCATTTAAATCTGCCGAAGAAGGGAAGGCATATTTTGAGTTAGCATATGGCCTTAGAGAAAAAAATGAAAACGAAGAACTAGGATTAATTTATTCTCGCATAAACAATCCTGATTTAGAAATATTAGAAAACAGACTCTGTCTTTGGGATGAGGCTGATGATTGTTGCGTTTTCGAAAGTGGAATGTCCGCAATATCCACAGTCTTATTAGAGTTTTTAGCTCCTGGTGACGTACTGTTATACAGTAATCCAGTATATGGAGGAACGGACCATTTTATAAAACATTTTTTACTAAAAATGGGAATAAAGACCATAGGTTTTCATCCTTGGCAAACACCAGAAGAAATTGGTGAAATGCTTAGAGAAGAAAACTGCGGAGATAAGTTAAAACTCGTCCATATCGAGACTCCAGCAAACCCAACTAATACACTAACAGATATTGAAGAAATAGGGAGAATTGCTAAACAAATAAATCCTGAATGCGTTGTTTGCGTTGACAATACTTACATGGGGCCTTTGTGGCAGCATCCTTTGAAACTAGGGGCCGATTTAGTGGTTTATTCTGCAACTAAATATATTGGGGGGCATAGCGATGTTATTGCAGGCGCGGTACTTGGCCATAAAGAACCTATGCTACGAGTAAGAACATTAAGAACCTTTCTTGGAAATATGGCAGGACCTTGGACAGGTTGGTTATTACTAAGAAGCTTAGAAACTCTAAAATTAAGAATGGAACAACAGTGCTCGAACGCACAAGAAGTTGCTCAATTTCTTAATAAACATCCAAAAGTAGAATCTGTAAATTATTTAGGACTTCTTGAAGAAGGGACTCAGCAGCATAAACTTTATAAAAAGCAATGTTCTGCTCCTGGAGCTATGGTAACATTTAATATAAAAGGCAAAGAGAAAGAGGCATTTAGGTTTTTAAATGCTCTGAGTTTAATGAAACTAGCTGTGAGTTTGGGAAGTACGGAATCGTTAGCCCAGCACCCTGCTAGCATGACTCATGCTGGGGTTTTACCTGATGAACGCCTTAAAATGGGTATAACAGAAAACCTTGTCCGACTCTCCATTGGAGTAGAAAAAGCTGATGATCTTATTTCGGATATTGGGGATGCACTAAAAGGTGTTTAATCGATTCACTTTTTATTAAAAAAGATAGCCAAGATTGTAATCTTCACATAAAACACAAGCTATAGTAGATTACGATTCTAGAATGCTCTCCTTTAAAGAGTAATGCTAGAATAGTAAAGTTTTTACTGCATCTTTGACGATAATGAAATTTGATGAATTAAAAATTTCCGATAGCCTAAAAGAAGCAGTCGGATACATGGGGTTTGAAAACTGCACCCCAATACAAGACGAAGCAATACCAACAATTTTAGAAGGAAAAGACGTAATTGGTTGTGCCCAAACAGGTACAGGAAAAACGGCGGCTTTTCTTATTCCAATGTTGGAAAAACTAACCCAATCGAAAAACGATAAGGTAAGAGTGCTTATAATAGTTCCAACTAGAGAGCTAGCGGTGCAAATTGACGAACAAGTGCAAGCAATTGGCTATTTTTTAGGAATTAGTTCGATACCTGTTTTTGGCGGTGGTGAAGGCGGCGATTTTTCGCAGCAAAAAACCGCAATAGAACAAGGAGCCGATTTGATTATAGCAACGCCTGGTCGCCTGATGGCACACATGAACTTAGGTTACGTTGACCTTACTGGTTTGGAAATGTTAGTGCTTGATGAAGCAGACCGAATGTTAGATATGGGTTTTATTGATGATATTACTAAAATCATTGAAAAAACGCCAAAGGATAGACAAACCTTAATGTTTTCGGCTACAATGGCGACTCAAATTAGAGTGTTAGCAAAGCAAATTTTAAAAACGCCAGTTCAAATTAACTTAGCAATTGCTAAACCGGCTGAAGGGGTAAATCAAGTAATTTATAATGTTTACAACCCTAACAAACTTGCTCTAGCATCTTATATTCTGAAAAATGAAGACATTCAGAACATGATCATTTTTGCTTCTCGAAAAGAGATGGTTGACCAAATAGAACGAGCATTGATAAAAGATGGCCATTCTATAAAAAGCTTACACTCGGGCAGAGAGCAATCTGAAAGACAAGAACGTTTGCGCGATTTTAAAGCTGGAAATATAAAGATACTGGTAGCAACAGATGTTTTAAGTCGTGGAATTGATATTCAAGGCTTGAGCCATGTCATGAACTTTGATATGCCTAATGATGCTGCAGATTATGTGCATAGAATTGGTCGTACGGCTCGTGCAGAATCTAAAGGAACTGCTATTTCGTTTGTAAACGAAGAAGATCAGTTGAAAATGATGAATGTTGAAGAGCTTATCGAAAGAACATTAGATAAGCTAGATACACCCGCTGAAATTGGAGACAGTCCTAAATATGATCCAAAATCTCAAATTGGTTCCAAAAAAGGAAAAGGCGGTGGTGGCAATAACAAGAACTTCAAAGGAAAGCGACCACAAGGTAATAATAGCAAGAAAAAACCTTGGTTTAAAAATAAAGGGACTAATTCTGGCGGCAACTCGACCCCTCATAACAAACCAAAGCCTCAAAGCTGATTAATCTTCGCTTAATTATCCTTGATTTTATTAAGCTGCTTTCAAGTATTAAGCAGCCAAGAATTCATTACCAAAAACTATTCAATCGTTGCTGTCTTGCCACTTTATAGATGCTACCATGTAACGAATAATATATTTGAGTTGCTAATGATTCCCGGAGCTTCTTGGTTTGAAGGAAAAAACCTCAGATATGAAGTTGGATTAATTATCCCAACAGTCTTCCGAATAGTTGATTTTGAAAACTTAATTCATTTTAGAACTATCACGGGTAGAATATTTTCATAGGGTAACGATAGTATTCTTGAACTACCCATTTTTAAAAAGTTTTGTTCAGAGCTTAAATCAAGAATGAGGTTGCGGAAGATTCTCTTACAAAATTCGATGATTTACTAAGGAATACACTTAATCAATATGAAGTAGATATACCCCGCTAATGGAAAAGTTAATGATTTCTAAAGAATATATAAAGCTGGAAAACATGCGTTTTAGTTGTATTACTACTTGTAAATAAATATTGCAGAAGACATTGAACAAAACACTCGTTCCAAGTTTATTATTGCAGACATTAGCTGAGAATGCAATTCTTCATGGTATCACACCAGCTCAAAAAGATGGAACCATTAAACTTAATGTGACTAAAAAAAATGAGCGTTTATTATCAATACAAGTTATCGATAATGGAATAGGTCTAGGAGCATCTAAAAAGCTAAAAGCAGCCGAACCCCAAACTCACGAATCTAAAGGAACTAATATTTTAATTACAAGGGTTGAAGCTTTGGCGCAAATCCATAACTTAGATTGTTCTATTGAATTCAAAGATACTGGTTCGGGAACTGCAGTAAAGCTTTTCGTCCCCTATTCTATTTATCAAGATGAAAAGAAGAACATAATTTCATAAAGACTTTTCCAATATTCATCTTTCAGGGTTCTACCTCTTTGCTCAATATAAACTTGCTCTTTTTCCATTTCGAGCAATTCCTTTGGCATTTTGGCAATTTTAAATTCTCCATCCCAATGTTTGAGCATTAATATTCCACAACGCATTTGATGAAACGGAGAAGTGCATAGAATTGCGTTTTCACAACCGTATTCCTTTGCTAGAATCTGGGAATTTTTAATATTATCCTGAGTAGATAAACTCAATGTATCCCATATAATATCTTCTAAGTCGATTTTCCACTCTTTAGTCATTCGATCAATGAAATCTTTACGTTCATGAGGAAAGCAAGAGCCTTCAGAAAGTATCACTTTGCGCTTTTTTAGTTGATAAATGGAACTGGCAAGGTTTAGTCGTTCCTCAGTACCTCTTCCCGGATTACAACCACAACCTGGCACAATAATTACATCACCAAAATCGGCAGAAACGCTTCCTCCCGTTTTAAGAGGTATTTGTGCAATCTGAATCTGTTTAGAATAAGGTAACGCTAAAAAAACTAGGATGGCCAAAATGACAAACCCTGTACTTTTAAATATTTGCTTATGTACTTTTACCACTACTAAGGTTATGACTGTATTTCGATTTTTAAGTTTTCTGTTTCTTCTTTCTGTAAGCTGCAATGCTCAATCACAATACTATTACAATGGGTTAGATCAGACTATAGAATTCAGGGTTTATACAAATTTACATTTTGCCATGCGCGAACCAGAATTGGTATATCATATAGATTTAAGAAACCAAAGATTGACTAAATTTCCAGAACAACTTTACAAATTCCCAAACCTGCGTTCGATTATTTTAAGTGATAATAACCTTCAAAAGATTGAAATAAAGCCAAACGCGCTCCAAAATGTAGTGATGTTGGAATTAGCTAACAATAAAATTAACGAATTTTCAATTGGTAAAAACAGTCTTACTTTCATAAAAAAACTAAACCTCGACAACAATCAGCTTATTTTATTCCCACAACTTGGAAATTTTAATTTTATAGTCGAAGAACTCTATTTACGATATAATTTTATTGCGCATATTCCTGAAGGTGAACTCTTTCCTTATACCCTTAAATTTCTTTATTTAGACAATAATCCTATAAAAAACCACAGCGTCATTTTTAAAGAAGGGAAGCAATTAGAAACCTTAACCTTGTATCATACTGGATTTAAATCATTCCCAGAAAAAGGAAGCTTAAACAAGCTGACCAAATTAAATCTAAGTGACAATCCATTGGATTGGAGTTCATTCAACCCCGCACATTTCCCCAAATTAGTACATATAGACCTAAGCTATTTAGACCTGCAATCAAAGGACCCATTTACCCAACTTAATCTACTAAAAAACTTACGTTCAATAAGCTTGGAAGGTGCTGGCATTAGAACGGTTCAACCTGCCATTGGTAATCTGAAAAAACTGAGAGAAATCACTTTATCAGGTAATAAAATCAATGTATTGCCTGTTGAGTTTTATGGTCTTAAGCTAAAACTCATCAACGTTCAACGAAATCCGCTTTCTAGTGATACGAAAAATCTTTTACGAGAAACCTTTAAAAAAAGTAATCTTAATATAGATGATCTCTAATCGTGCCTTCCTCCGCCTATAATTTTAAAAATGTGAAGCAATGCAGGAAACAAGGCATCCATTGTTTCTGAGGCTCCTTTAGTTGAACCCGGCAAAGTCAAAACCACCGTTTTACCTGCAGTTCCAGCCACACCTCGAGAAAGCATAGAAAATGGAGTCCTTTCTTGCCCATAAGAACGAGCTGCTTCCATTACACCATCTATTTCTCTATCCAATAAAGGGCGAACAGCTTCTGGAGTTACATCACGAACAGACATTCCCGTTCCCCCTGTAAAAATCAATAAATCATGTTTGTTTTTAGATTTTGACACTTCATCTTGAATGATTTCAACTTCGTCAGGGACAACAGAATAATTATCAATCGCTACATTAAATGATTTAAGCTTTTCACAAATAGCTAATCCTGCTCTGTCCTCTTTTTGCCCAGCTGAAATAGTATCGCTGCATACTATTACTGAAGCCGTCAGATCTTTTCTGAACTTATCCTTCCAATCGGACTTTCCTCCTTTCTTCGAAAGCAGTTTGATATTGGATATTTCAACTCCCTTATCGATTGGTTTAAGCATGTCATACATTGTCAATGCGACAATGGATGCACCGTGCATTGCCTCTACTTCAACTCCTGTTTTATAAATCGTTTTTACTGTAATTGTGATTAGAATATTTAATCCATTAATCTCATAATCAATTCCAGTATATTCTATTGGTAATGGGTGGCAATCCGGCATCATTTCCCAAGTCTTTTTTACTCCAAGAAGTCCTGCAGCTTTTGCCATTGAAAACACATCGCCTTTTGGAACTTTTCCTTCTTCGATCGCAGTTATTGTTTCTTGCTTAGAAACCTGAATAATGGCTTGTGCCGTTGCTATTCTTAAGGTATTCGATTTGTGTGTAATGTCCACCATGCCGCTAATTATTGACTTTCCATTTATGCGTGTTGTCTTCAAATAACTCCTTTCCAAAAATCGGAGCTTCCTTTTTTATTGCTTCTAGGATATAACGACAAGCGTCATTGGCAGCGTCTCTTCTTGGTGATGAAACAAATATGAACAGACAAATTTCACCAGTCTTTACTTCACCCAAACTATGATAAATATGCATGCATGTCAAGTTGTACTTTTCAAATGCCTGCTCTCTTATAGCGAATACAGCTTCGTTAGCTAATTCTTCATTGGCCGTATATTCAATTGCGACCACCTTTTTACCCTCAATTTTATCGGCACGCACTTGACCCATAAAAATATTATGGGCTCCGATTTCAGTTTTCGATTGATGATTCGCAATGGACACCCCAATTGATTCTGCTGAGATAGGACCTTGCTTAAAAATTGGTTTTGGTTTTCTTGTTTTTTGTTCCATAATTCTAATAATTAACCTCCAGAAAATGGAGGTAAAACTGAAATTTCATCGCCATCATTTAGATTAAAATCCTTGATAACCATTTTGTTATTTACTGCTAACTTTAATTCAATATTTGTCAATCTAGGGTGTTTTATTTCTAGAGTGTTTTTCAGAACCAATAAGGTTGACTGCTCATTAATATCCAATTCAATCGCATTTGAATTAACTGCATCAGCAGCTTGGCCATAAAATGTAATCTTTACTTTCATTCTTGTATTTCTTTCAAATCTTCTGGCGTATTAATATTACGAAAGCAGCCTTTATATTGTTCCGAAAACTCAACTTCTTTTACTTTTTGTGTTTCTAAAAAACCAAAAACCGACCTTTTTCCACACTCAATATATTCCTCCAATTTAGCTAAAACTGAAATTGGATAAACACCTATTAAAGGGTATGACTTTCCCTCACATTTAGAAATCGCTATAGTATCTGATTCCGAATGTCTAATCAATTTTAAAATACATTCTTCGGAAACAAAGGGAGCGTCCACAGAAACAACTAATAAGCAATCACTAATTGCTCTTTTTAATGCAGTATGCAATCCTCCTAATGGCCCTATTGCAGTATACTCATCCGCAACTAATGAAACGCCAAATTGAATGTAATTTTTATTCGCGGTTGAAACCCATAGTGAATGAGCTATTGGCTTTAAGGTATCGATGATATGTTCGACCATTGGCTTGCCATTTATTTCAATTAAGCCTTTATCGGATCCCATTCTAGAGCTTTCCCCACCTGATAATATGACTGCTTCAAATTCCATTAAAGTAAAATCAGTTTAATCGAAGCCAATGCCAATACTCCAGTAAGTAAATAGACAAGTTTTTTTGAATTCAATATTGAACCGCCAAAATAAGCTCCTCCAAATCCGCCTAATACAGCTAATGCAATTAATAGCAAATAATTTGGCTCTAATTCAAAACCAGAAACAGACAAACCAACTAATCCAGCAAAAGAATTAACCCAAATGAATAAAGCCGAAACAGCAGCAGTCTCTTTTACTTTAGCCCAACCAAAAACGAGAATAAGTGGTGACAAAATAATTCCACCTCCAATTCCAATCAAACCCGAAAAGAAACCAATTAATACTCCAGCTAGAAGTCCATATAAAATTGGAATTTTACTTTTTTCTTGATTTTCAATGTTGGGCTTCCATAGCATTCTAAACACAGCAAAAATCAACAAAACTCCAAGAATTCGCTTGTAAATATCTCCGTCTATACTTAAATAACCTCCAAAAAGCGCAGCAGGAATAGAGGTTATTATGAAAGGATAAAATAAACGCCATTTAAAATATCCCATTCTTCTAAATTGCAGAAACGCAATGCCTGCAACAAAAAGATTAAGAATAAGAGCAGTGGGCTTCATATACATAGAAGAGACTCCGACAAGCGCCATAAGAGCGAGGTATCCACTTGCACCTCCATGACCAACAGAAGCATATAAAAACGCCACAAATGGCAGTAGTATGAAGAGCGCTATTTCCAATCGTTCAGCTGTTTTGACTGAGCATCAAAAAACTCAAAAGACTTAGTCTCTAATTCACGAAAATGAGAAATCATTTGTTTCCCAAAACTGGTCACGAGTGTTCCTCCTCCACCTTTTCCACCACTTGATGTTTTAACTAACGGTTTTTCTGAGACTTCGTTCATTGAATCAACTAATTTCCATGCCTTTTTATAAGACATCTTTAATGACTTCGCTGCTTTATTAATTGAACCATCCAGTAGAATCTGTTCTAATAATCGTACCCTTCCCAATCCCAAAAATATTTGATCGTTGTGCTCAATCCATATTCTACTTTTTACTTTCAATAGATGCGTTGTGTCCCAGCAAATATAACGATTGGCAGAAGCAAAAAAAAAGCCTTCTCAATTTCTTGAGAAAGCTTTTAACTAAATTAATTCTGAGCTTATTTCCTATCACCCATATTTACAAAGGATCGTTCATTGGCACCAGTATAAATTTGTCTTGGACGTCCAATTGGCTCATTATTTTCTCTCATTTCTTTCCATTGGGCAATCCAACCTGGAAGACGGCCTAACGCAAACATTACCGTAAACATTTGAGTAGGGATTCCCATTGCTCTGTAAATAATTCCTGAATAGAAATCTACATTTGGATATAATTTACGCTCAACAAAATAGGGATCTTTAAGAGCAACTTCTTCTAAACCTTTTGCAATTTCAAGCACTGGATCATTCACTCCTAATTTAGCCAATACTGAATCAGCAGCCTTTTTAATAATCTTAGCTCTTGGATCAAAGTTTTTATAAACTCTATGACCAAATCCCATCAAACGAAATGGATCATCTTTATCCTTAGCTTTATCCATATACTTCTGAACATCACCACCATCAGCTCTTATTGCTTCAAGCATTTCAATCACAGCTTGATTAGCACCACCATGAAGTGGTCCCCAAAGAGCAGAAATACCAGCAGAAACTGAAGAATATAAACTCGCATGACTTGAACCTACAACTCTTACTGTAGCGGTAGAACAGTTTTGTTCGTGATCAGCATGAAGAATTAATAGTTTGTTCAACGCATCCGCTAATACTGGGTCTAGTTTGTAAACCTCAGACGGAATAGCGAACATCATTTTAAGGAAATTAGACCCGTACTCCAGGCTATTATCAGGATAATTTACTGGATGTCCAATTTCATTTTTAAACGCCCATGAGGCTAATGTTGGAATTTTGGCAATTATTCGAATTATACTTAGGTGAACTTCCTCTGAAGACCTGTTTGGATCTAAAGACTCAGGATAAAACGCAGTTAAAGAAGAAATCAATGAAGACAAAACACCCATAGGGTGAGCGTTTGAAGGAAATCCATCTAAAATATTTTTAATCTCTTCATGAACTAATGTATGCTCAGTAACTTCCTTACAGAACACTTCGTATTGTGACTTATTTGGTAACTCCCCGTATATAATCAAATAGCTAACCTCGAGAAAAGAAGCATTTTCTGCTAGTTCTTCAATAGAATAACCTCTATACCGGAGGATTCCATTTTCACCATCCAGATAAGTAATCGCACTTTTTGTAGAACCAGTGTTCTTAAATCCAGGATCAAGAGTAATTAACCCCGACTGAGCTCTTAATTTACTAATATCAATTCCCTTTTCATTCTCTGTTCCTTCAACAACTGGCAAATCATATGTTTTACCATCGTATGTTAGTGTAGCCTTATCTGACATATTTATTTCCTTCCTTTAATTCCATTTTAATACAACTGCTAACCTCGTACGATTAGCCTTTTTGCGAAAATACAACGCAAACAGTTAATTTCCTAGTGCTAGATTAGCTTAAAAATTTAAAATTTTTTCCGGGAAAATAAGCTGTATCCCCTAAGTTTTGTTCGATTCTTAATAACTGATTGTATTTAGCGACTCTATCACTTCGTGAAGCAGAACCAGTTTTTATTTGTCCTGTGCTCAAAGCAACGGCAAGATCAGCTATTGTAGTATCCTCTGTTTCTCCAGATCGGTGACTCATTACTGAAGAATATGAATTATTTGAAGCTAAATTAACTGCCTCAATTGTTTCTGTAAGGGTACCAATCTGATTCACTTTAATCAATATTGAATTCGCTACGCCTTGATCAATTCCTTGCTGTAATCTTTCAGTATTTGTAACGAATAAATCATCACCCACCAATTGACATTTCGAGCCAGCTTTATCTGTAAGAGATTTCCAACCTGCCCAATCATCTTCAGCCATTCCATCTTCAATTGAAACAATAGGATACTTATTCACCCAATCGGTCCAATATTGAGCCATTTCTTCTGATGCTAATTTTCTACCATCACTTTTATGAAAATGGTACAAATTTTCTTTCGTATCAAAAAACTCACTAGACGCAGGGTCTAACGCAATATGAATATCTTCACCGGGTTTGTACCCTGCTGCTTCAATTGCCTTTAATACAAATTCTATTGCTTCTTCATTAGAACCTAAATTTGGTGCAAACCCACCTTCATCTCCTACATTAGTAGAATAGCCAGATTTTTTCAATTCGCCTTTCAACGCGTGAAAAACTTCAACACCCATTCTAAGGGATTCAGAAAATGTATCTGCGCCAAATGGCATAACCATAAATTCCTGAAAATCAATTTTATTGTCGGCATGAGAACCACCGTTCAAAATATTCATCATAGGAACAGGAAGAGTTCGTGCATTTGTTCCGCCAACGTATCTATACAGAGGCATACCATGATGCATTGCCGCTGCCTTTGCACATGCCAAGGAAACGCCCAGAATAGAATTCGCTCCAAGGCTTGCTTTATTATGGGTTCCATCCAGTTGGAGCATGATTTTATCAATTTCAACTTGATTAGTTACGTCCACGCCCACAAGAGCCTCAAATATTTTTTCGTTGACATTATCGACAGCCTTTAAAACACCTTTCCCTAAATATGCTTTACTGTCCGAGTCTCTTAATTCGACCGCTTCATGAATACCCGTTGAAGCGCCACTAGGAACCGCAGCTCTTCCTTTAGCACCAGTATCAGTCATTACATCAACTTCTACCGTCGGGTTTCCTCTAGAATCTAAAACCTGTCGGGCAACTATATCAATTACTACACTCATTATTATACGTTTACTTCTTTGTTTTCTTTAATATTTTCAATGAACTGATCAAATAAATACCTTGAATCGTTCGGACCAGCTGAAGATTCTGGGTGAAACTGAACTGAAAATGCATTCTTATTATCTAAACGTATTCCAGCCAATGAATCATCGTTCAAGTGTTGGTGCGTTATAGTTATACCATCTGCGTTTTTAGCAGAATCCCATTCTACTACAAAACCATGGTTTTGCGATGTAACTTCACACTTAGTAGTTTCTAAATTCTTCACTGGATGATTTACACCGCGGTGTCCATTGTGCATTTTCTTGGTGGTTAAACCTTGTGACAAAGCTAAAATTTGATGACCAAGACATATTCCAAACAAAGGAATTCCTGAATCAACAATATTCTCAACAGTTTTAATTGCATCTGGCATTGCAGAAGGATCGCCAGGTCCATTTGAAAGCATCACTCCATCAGGGTTCCATTCCAAGAGCTCTTCTTTCGTAGCATTATGAGGAAACACTTTAAGGTAACAACCTCTATCCGCGAGACAACGTAGAATATTTTGCTTTACACCGTAATCCAATACTGAAACTTTATGTTGCGCATTTTCATCTCCGAAGAAGTAGGACTCTTTCGTAGAAACTTTAGAAGAAAGCTCTAAACCATCCATACTCGGGACTTCGTTAAGCACTTCAGTAAGCTTATCTATATCCAATATTTCACTTGAAATAATAGCATTCATTGCACCTGAAGATCGGATATGTCTTGTCAATGCTCTAGTATCAACATCAGATATTCCAACCTTATTATCTTTCTCAAAATAGCCTTGCAAAGAATCACTTGATCCCAGCCTAGAATGATGTTGAGAAAATTTCTTACAAACCAAACCTTCAATTTTAATTGAAGAAGACTCTATTTCATCTTCTTTAACCCCATAATTACCAACATGAGAAGGAGTTAAAACTAAAATCTGCCCAAAATAGGAAGGATCCGTAAATATTTCTTGGTAACCATATACTCCGGTATTAAATGCAACTTCTCCGCTAGCTGTTCCTTTAGCTCCAACTGCATAACCTTTAAATACGGTTCCATCTTCAAGCAATAAAACTGCTTCCTTTTTATGTTCGTATTTCATCCTAACAAGTCATTTAAATTTTTGATAAAAAAAAAGGACAAAGCTAAATTAGCCTTATCCTTTTTAAAAATTTTATTTAAAAGAAGAATCAATTTTAATCTTTATCCTTTCCTTCTCCTTTAACTTCATCTTTTGCCTCTTCAGCTTTAGCTTCTGGAGCAGTCTTTGTTTCCTCAACAACTACTGCCTCTTCCACTACTGCTGTTTTTGATTCTGAAGATACGGTTACATCATCATCAGACTTTTTTCTTCTTCGACGAGTAGTTTTCTTCTTGGCTTCAGCTCCGTAGATTTCATTGTAATCCACCAATTCAATCATACACATTTCAGCACCATCACCTTTTCTGGTTCCAGTTTTGATAACTCTTGTATAACCACCTGGTCTATCAGCAATCTTAGGCGCTACATCTCTAAACAATTCAGCAACAACTTCTTTGTTTTGAAGATAACTAAAAACAACTCGACGAGAGTGTGTAGTATCAGACTTAGATTTAGTTAGCAATGGCTCCACATATGTTCTAAGCACTTTTCCTTTTGCTAGGGTAGTATTAATTCTTTTGTGTTCAATTAAAGAACTAGCAAGGTTAGCCATTAGAGCACGACGGTGTCCTGCCTTTCTACCTAAACTTTTTGTTTTGTTATTATGTCTCATTTTAACTCGAAATTCGTAGTTCGCTATTCTTTAATTTTACTCCTTATCTAACTTATACTTAGACAAATTCATTCCAAAAGACAATCCTTTCACTTCTACCAATTCTTCTAATTCAGTAAGAGATTTCTTACCGAAATTTCTGAACTTAAGCATATCATTTTTGTCAAACTGGACTAAATCTCCAAGTGTTTCAATCTCTGCTGCCTTAAGGCAGTTAAGAGCTCTAACACTTAAATCTAAATCAACCAATTTAGTTTTAAGTAATTGACGCATATGTAATGAAGTTTCATCAAATTCCTCTTCAGCCGCTTTTTCTTCAGTATCCAAAGTGATTTTCTCATCAGAGAAAAGCATGAAGTGATGAATGAGGATTTTAGCACCTTCTTTCAAAGCTTCTTTAGGGTGAACCGATCCATCAGTTTCGATTTCCATGATCAACTTCTCGTAATCAGTCTTTTGCTCCACTCGATAGTTTTCTACCGAATATTTTACGTTTCTGATAGGAGTAAAGATTGAATCAATTGGAATAGTTCCTAAAGATCCGTCTACTTTGTTTTCCTCAGCAGGCACATATCCTCGACCTTTATTAATTGTCAGTTCCATTGAAAGCTGAACGCCTTTATCCATGGTTGCAATTATTTGATCTGGGTTCAGTACTTGAAAAGCCGAAGTATATTGTCCTATATCACCAGCAGTTAAAGATTCTTGACCACCAATTTTGATGTTCACTTTCTCACTACTAATGTCCTCTATTTGTTGTTTGAAACGCACTTGTTTCAAATTCAAAATGATTTCAGTAATATCCTCAGCTACTCCCTTAATGGTAGAAAATTCATGATCAACGCCATCAATCTTTACAGAAGTTACAGCGAAACCTTCCAAAGAAGAAAGTAGAATTCTTCTTAATGAATTACCAACAGTAATACCGTATCCTGGTTCCAAAGGTCTGAATTCGAATTGCCCAACTTTCTCGTCGGATTCGATCATTATGACTTTATCTGGTTTTTGAAAATCTAAGATTGCCATGTTTTATTGTTAAGATTACGTTAATGATTACTTAGAGTACAATTCAACAATCAACTGCTCTTTGATATTCTCTGGAATATCTAATCGCTGTGCGTTTTGTACATACGTTCCTGTTAAACTCTCACGGTTAAAATCCAACCAAGGGAATTTAGATACATCTGAAGATGCTATTGAATTTCTAATTGCTTCAAGCGACTTAGACTTTTCTCTAACTGCTACAACATCACCTGGTCTTAGAGTATAAGAAGGGATATTCACAATGCTTCCGTTAACAGTAATGTGTCTGTGACCAACAAGTTGTCTTCCACCTCTACGGGTTGGAGCAATTCCAAGTCTAAAAACAGTATTGTCTAATCTAGCCTCACAAAACATAAGCAAGTTTTCACCCGTAATACCTTTTGTTCGTGATGACTTATTGAACAAATTCTCAAATTGACGTTCAAGAATTCCATAAGTATATTTTGCTTTTTGCTTTTCAGCAAGCTGAACAGCATACTCACTTTTCTTGTTTCTCCTTTTATTTGGACCATGTTGTCCAGGAGGGTAAGCTTTTCTTTCTAACGCTTTATCCGGCCCAAAAATTGGATCTGCGAATTTTCTTGCGATTTTGGACTTAGGTCCTCTGTATCTAGCCATTTTTGTTTTTTTTGAAAGGGATTATGAATTAAGGCATATCCTTCGACAATCGAATTCCTTTCTAGATTAATTATTAATTATACTCTTCTTCTTTTTGGAGGGCGACAACCATTATGTGGCAATGGTGTCACATCGACAATCTCTGTAACTTGTATTCCAGAATTGTGGATTGAACGAATTGCAGATTCTCTTCCGGATCCAGGACCCTTCACAAACAACTTAACTTTTCGTAAACCTGCATCATATGCTACTTGAGCACAATCTTGAGCAGCTTGTTGAGCAGCATAAGGAGTATTCTTTTTAGAACCTCTAAATCCCATTTTACCAGCTGAAGACCATGAAATAGTCTGACCTTGAGAATTGGTAAGAGTAATAATGATATTGTTGAAAGAGGCTTTTACGTGCGCTTCTCCAACTGCATCAATTTTTACCTTAAACTTTTTTGCGCTTGACTTAGCCATAATTATTTACTATTTAGTTGCAATCTTTTTGTTTGCAATAGTTTTTCTTTTCCCTTTACGAGTTCGGCTATTATTCTTGGTTCTCTGTCCACGCAATGGTAATCCGCTTCTATGACGAATACCACGGTAACAACCAATATCCATTAGCCGTTTTATGTTTAGTTGTACCTCCGAACGTAAAGATCCTTCAACCTTGAGAGTAGTCGTGATGTAATTACGAATAGCTGACAACTCGTCATCATTCCATTCACTCACTTTTGTGTCTAATGACACTCCACTTTCAGTAAGAATCTTATGAGAAGTAGTTGGTCCAATCCCATAAATATAGGTTAATCCAATAACTCCTCTTTTGTCCTTTGGTAGATCTATTCCTGCAATCCTAGCCATAATCTAGTTATTATCCTTGTCGTTGTTTATATTTTGGATTCTTCTTATTAATCACGTACAGTTTTCCTTTACGGCGTACGATCTTACAATCCTCACTTCTTTTCTTTATTGATGCTCTTACTTTCATCAGTCTTCTATTTGTATCTGAATGTAATTCTTCCTTTACTTAAATCGTAGGGTGACATTTCTACTTTAACTCTATCACCGGGTAAAATCTTTATGTAGTGCATTCTCATTTTACCTGAGATATGCGCCGTTATTACATGACCGTTTTCAAGTTCAACACGAAACATTGCATTTGACAACGCTTCTATAATTGTACCATCTTGTTCTATCGATGCCTGTTTGGCCATACTACTATACTTTATCTTTTAAAACGGCCTCAATACTCTCAAAACTTGATAATATTTCAGCTTTTCCATTTCTTATTGCTATGTCGTGCTCAAAGTGTGCAGAAGGTTTCCCATCTGTTGTAACTATTGTCCAACCGTCATCGAGTTGCTTAACATTCTTTCCACCTAAATTAATCATAGGCTCAATTGCTATAGTCATTCCTTTCTTCAGCAACTTACCCTTTCCAGATTTTCCAAAATTAGGAACTTCTGGTCCTTCGTGTAAATTTTTTCCAAATCCATGTCCAACTAATTCCCGAACAACTCCATATCCATGATTCTCGGCATAATTTTGAACCGCCGCACCAATATCACCAGTACGATTACCAGCAATTGCTGCTTCAATTCCTTTATACAAAGAAGCTTTAGTTACTTCTAGCAACTTTTTGACTTCTTTGGATACTTCACCAACTTCAAAGGTGAAGGCCGAGTCTCCCCAAAAACCATTAAGAACGACTCCACAATCAACAGAAACAATGTCTCCGCTTTCCAGTGGACGATTTGTTGGTACACCATGAACAACCTGTTCGTTAACCGAGGTACACAACGTATTTGGAAAACCACCATAACCAAGAAATCCTGGTTTTGCGCCATGGTCACGAATGAATTCATCTGCAACTTTATCCAAGTCGAGAGGAGAAACACCCGGTACAATAATCTTCGCTACTTCAGCTAAGGTTTTCCCGACAAGCAAACAACTTACACGAAGGATTTCAATTTCCTCATCAGTTTTTAAATAAATCTGACCCATTATTGAGCAATTCCTCCGTATGTATTGGCCGATGAACGACCACTAATTCTTCCAGATTTCATCAGTCCATCATACTCTCGCATTAACAAATAACTTTCAACCTGTTGTAATGTATCTAAAATTACACCCACCATAATTAATAATGAGGTTCCTCCAAAGAAATAAGCAAAACCTGTACTAACGCCAGCTATCATTGCAAACGCCGGTAGAATTGCTACTAAAGCTAAAAAGAACGAACCTGGGAGTGTAATTCTTGAAATTATCATATCTAAAAACTCAGCAGTATCCTTACCTGGACGAATACCTGGTACGAAACCACCATTTTTCTTTAAATCATCAGCCATTTGATTCGGGTTAACCGTAATAGCTGTGTAAAAATAAGTGAATGCTATAATCAATACTGCAAATATAAAATTGTACCAAAATCCAGTTATATCGCCAAATGCGGCCGCTAAACCTGTCAAAGCATCCGAATCTGAAAATCCTACAATCGTCATTGGAACAAACATTAAGGCCTGAGCAAAAATAATCGGCATTACCCCTGAAGCATTCACTTTAAGAGGGACATATTGACGAGCTCCACCATACTCACGGCTTCCAACTACATTTTTTGCAAAATTCACAGGAACTCTACGAACACCTTGTACAAGTAAAATAGTTGCAATCGTTACTAAAAGTAAGAACACAATTTCAATAAGGAAGATTACAAGACCACCGCCTCCTACACCAATCTGAGATTGGAATTCGAACGCAATCGCAGTAGGCAAATTAGCAATAATACCAATCATTATTAGTAATGAAATACCATTACCCAATCCCTTATCCGTAATCTTTTCTCCTAGCCACATCACGAACATTGTACCTGTAACCAACAATACCACCGAAGATACCCAAAACAACATTGAATCCATAACAATCGCATTAGCTGGAACCTGCGTCGCAATGTAAGAAGGTGCCTGAGCCATACATATCGCAATTGTAAGTAACCTTGTCCACTGAGTAATTTTCTTTCTACCACTTTCACCTTCTTTTTGAAGCTTTGCGAATTGGGGTATAGCTATTCCTAAAAGTTGCATTACAATAGAGGCAGAAATATAAGGCATAATACCTAATGCAAACACCGAAGCTCTACTAAAGGCACCGCCCGCAAACATATTCAATAAAGCAGCGATACCCTGAGCCTGAGACGCACCCGCTTGAAGAGCAACAGAATCAACACCTGGTAATACTACGAATGATCCAAGTCGATATATCAACAGGAACCCAAGCGTATTAATAATGCGAATACGAAGTTCTTCGATCCGATATATATTCTGGAATGTTTCTATTATTCTCTTCATGCTCTTTTCCTTCTAATCAATTAAAGCGTATTCGCTTCTCCACCTGCTGCTTCAATAGCACTTTTTGCCGACTGCGAATAAGCGTGAACCGTTACTGTGATTTTAGCCTTTAATTCGCCATGTCCTAGAACTTTCACCAAATCATTTTTCGAAACCAAACCATTCGCCATTAAACTTTCCTGATTGACCACTACTAGCTTCTTTTCATCAGCTAATTTTTGAAGTGTTGAAAGATTTACTGCTTTATACTCAACTCTATTAATGTTGGTAAATCCGAACTTAGGAACCCGTCTTTGAAGAGGCATTTGACCACCCTCGAAACCAATTTTTCTTGAATACCCTGATCTCGACTTTTGACCGTTATGGCCTCTGGTGGAAGTTCCACCATAACCACTACCTTCACCCCTACCAATTCTTTTAGTAGATTTTGTAGCGCCTTTTGCTGGTCTTAAATTATGTAGTTTCATACTAATATTCAAATATTATTAACTCTCTACTGCAGTAACCATGTGACTCACCTTTCTAATCATTCCCATGATTTGAGGCGTAGCTTCTAGCTCAACAGTTTGATTCATTTTTCTAAGTCCCAGAGCTTCAAGTGTCCTTTTTTGACGACTTGTTCTATTGATTGCTGACTTTACCTTTGTGATTTTAACTTTTGCCATTTATATATTGCTTATCCGTTAAACACTTTGTCCAAATCAACTCCTCTATGATTTGCAACTGTGTGAGCATCTCTCAATTCCGTGAGAGCCTTTACAGTTGCTTTCACAACATTTGTTGGATTTGAAGATCCTTTTGATTTTGCTAAAACGTCAGTAATACCAACACTCTCTAAAACCGCACGCATAGCACCACCTGCAATAACACCGGTACCATTAGAAGCTGGTTTCATGAAAACATAAGAACCACTAAATCTTCCAGTTTGAGCATGAGGAATAGTTCCTCTATTAATAGGAACCTTTACAAGATTCTTCTTAGCATCATCAATTCCTTTAGCTATTGCACTTGTAACTTCATTTGATTTGCCAGCTCCAAAGCCAACAACACCATTTTCATCACCAACAACAACTAATGCGGAAAAACTGAACGTTCTACCACCCTTGGTTACCTTAGTAACTCTACGGATGTTCACAAGCCTATCTTTTAATTCGATTTCGCTCGATCGTACTCTTTTAATATTCGCGTTTGCCATTTATCTTAGAACTTAAGTCCGGTTTCTCTTGCTGACTCAGCGAAAGACTTTACTCTCCCGTGATACAAAAATCCGTTTCTATCAAACTTTACTTTTTCTACACCTGCAGCTTTAGCTTTTTCTGCTACCATTTTCCCTAAGGCCGCAGCGCGCTCCGACTTAGTTCCTTTTGCTACTTCCTTATTATTTAAGGAACCAGCAGCCACAATTGTTTTTCCTGATTTATCATCAATAACCTGAGCGTAAAATTCAGTGTTACTTCTAAAAATAGATAATCTTGGAATATCAGCAGTACCTGAAATGGTCTTTCTGATTCTCTTCTTTATTCTTCTTCTTCTTTCTAATTTAGATAATCCCATGATCCCTATTATTTAGCAGCAGATTTACCAGCTTTTCTTCTAACATATTCGTCTTTATATCTAATTCCTTTGCCTTTATACGGTTCTGGCTTTCTTAAAGATCGTATTTTAGAAGCAACCATTCCAATAAGTTGCTTATCATGTGATTCCAACACAACAGTTGGGTTCTGTCCCCTTTCTCCTGTAGCAGTTACTTTAATTTCCTCTGGCAGGCTAATTAACACGTTATGTGAAAATCCAATAACCAATTCCAAATTTTGACCAGTAGCTGTAGCTCTAAATCCGACTCCAATTAATTCCAACTCTTTTTTGTAACCTTCAGTTGCACCAATAAACATATTACTGATTAATGAACGAAACAAACCATGTCTTGCTTTAGATTCCTTTGACTCATCTTTACGCTTAACTTCAACTTGTCCATCTTGAATTTCAAGAGTAACATGATCTGTAAGTTCTTGCGAAAGTTCACCTTTAGGCCCCTTTACATGCACCATATTTCCTTCTACAGAAATAGTGGCGTTTTCAGGAATTAAAATAGGCATTTTTCCTATTCGTGACATTTCTTTAGTTTTTCCTTATTATTAATAAACGTGACAAAGAACCTCTCCGCCAACTTTTAATTTTCTAGCTTCTTTATCAGTCATAACACCTTGAGATGTAGAAATGATTGCTACACCTAATCCATTAAGTACCCGTGGCAACTCTTTTGAATTCGAGTATTTACGTAACCCTGGTGTTGAAACTCTTTTCAATTCTTTTATGGCCGGTGCTTTTTCCGACCCACTATATTTAAGTGCGATTTTTATAGAACCTTGTGGACCTACTTCTTCGAACTTATAGTTCAAAACGTAACCCTTGTTAAAAAGGATTTTCGTTATCTCCTTTTTCAAATTTGAAGCTGGAATCTCTACCACTTTATGACCTGCGGAAATTGCGTTACGCAACCTTGTAAGATAATCTGCTATTGGATCTGTATTCATTTCTGTATTCTTAAAATGGTGTTGTTACCAACTTGCTTTTTTAACTCCTGGTATCAAACCTTGTACTGCCATTTCTCTGAAAGTAACCCTTGAAATACCAAAATTCCTCATATAACCTCTTGGACGTCCAGTAATTTTACACCTGTTGTGTAACCTTACGGGAGATGAATTAGCAGGAAGTTTTTGTAAGCCTTCCCAATCTCCAGCAGCCTTTAACGCCTCACGTTTGGCAGCATATTTAGCTACCATTCTTTCACGTTTTCGCTCTCTGGCCTTCATTGATTCTTTTGCCATCTCTCTTACTTTTTAAACGGTAATCCGAATTCAGTTAATAATGCCTTTGCCTCTTCATCTGTATGAGCTGAAGTTACAAAAGTGATATCCATTCCATTGATTTCTTTTACCTTATCGATATCAATCTCTGGAAATATAATTTGTTCCTTAACGCCCATGTTGTAATTTCCACGTCCGTCGAAACCTGTTGCGCTTATTCCTCTAAAATCTCTAGTCCTTGGTAATGCTAATGCAATTAAACGATCTAAAAATTCGTACATCTTTACATTTCTCAGTGTAACCTTGGCGCCAATTGGCATACCTTTCCTTACTTTGAAATTTGAGATATCTTTTTTTGATTTACAAACCACTGGCTTTTGTCCAGTAATTAATGCCATTTCTTCAAGGGCAGATTCCATAATCTTCTTATCCGAAATTGCTTTACCTAAACCTTGGTTAACAACAATCTTTTCTAATACTGGAACTTGCATTGGCGATGTATAACCAAACTTTTCCATCATAGTAGAAACTATTCTACCACGATATTCTTCTATTAATCTGGGCTGAACTTGTACCATTACTTAATTTCCTCTTCTGTTTTGATAAGTTTCCGAACTGATTTACCCTCAGCATCCTTCACTCTAGAAATTCTAGAAGCGGTTCCGTCAGCACCAGTAATCATTAAATTGGAAACATGTATTGTTCCTTCCTTTTCAACGATTCCACCCTCTGGGTTTTCCGCTGAAGGCTTAACATGCTTTTTCACCATATTTAAACCTTCAACAGTTGCACGCTGTTTTTCAATCTGTATTCCAAGAACTCTACCTGACTTGCCTTTGTACTCTCCGGCAAGGACTTTTACGGTATCCCCTTTTTTAATGTGTAATTTCATTGTAATACTAGCTTAAAGCACTTCAGGTGCAAGTGAAACAATTTTCATATACTGCTTATCCCTAAGTTCTCTAGCGACAGGTCCGAAAATTCTTGTACCTCTCATTTCACCAGTAGTTCCTAACAATACACATGCATTGTTGTCAAAACGAATGTATGAACCATCTTGACGACGTACTTCTTTTCTTGTTCGAACTATAACGGCAGTAGAAACAGCACCCTTTTTTATATTTCCTGCAGGCGTTGCGTCCTTTACGGCAACAACTATTTTATCCCCTACAGAAGCATATCTTCTTTTGGTACCACCCAAAACTCTAATGCACAGCACTTGCTTTGCTCCTGAGTTATCTGCGACTTCTAACCTTGATTCTTGTTGTATCATTTTCTTAAGCTTTCAACTTAATTATTTTGCTTTTTCAATAACCTCAGCAAGTCTCCATCTCTTACTTTTTGACAAAGGTCGAGTTTCCATAATCCTTACTGTATCTCCAACACCGCACTCGTCTTTCTCATCATGAGCCATAAACTTATTTGACTTTTTAATGAATTTTCCGTAGATGGGATGCTTAATTTTTCGCTCAACCACAATAACAATTGACTTGTTCATTGCGGCACTGGTAACTACACCTATTCTTTCTTTTCTTAAATTCCTTTGCACAGCTTTCTTATTTAGTTTGCTCAAGGCTTCTTTTAGTAATCTCAGTATTTAACCGAGCGACAACCTTTCGCTTATCTTTCAAAACCACTGGACTTTCCAATTGAGAAACTTTATGATTTAACCTAAGCTTAGTCAGAGACTCCATTTCGTCGTCTAAACGTTCAAAAAGCTCTTCAGTCTTTAATTCTTTTATAACAGATTGTTTCATGATTCTAAATTCTTAAGCGAGATCTTTTCTCATTACAAACTTGCAGGTAACAGGTAGCTTTTGAGCCGCTAACCGGAGAGCCTCACGAGCCTGATCTTCTTTTACTCCTTCAATTTCGAACAAAATTCTACCTGGTTTAATCTTAGCTACCCAATGATCAAGCGCGCCTTTACCTTTCCCCATACGTACCTCTGCAGGCTTGTTGGTTATTGGAGTGTCTGGAAAAATTCTAATCCAGACCTGACCTTGTCTTTTCATATAACGAGTCACGGCTATCCTTGCTGCTTCAATTTGTCTTGAAGTCAACCTACCCATTTGCTCGGTTTTAATTCCGTAAGATCCAAAAGATAAAGTCGATCCTCTATGAGCAATCCCCTTTATTCTTCCTTTTTGGACTTTTCTATGCTTTACTTTTCTCGGCTGTAACATCTCTATAGTGTCTTAAACAGTCCCTAATTAATTTCTTTTTCTTCTAAAGCGTTGCTGAGGCTTAGCCTGAGCAGGCGTTTTCTTCTTGTTCTCAATAACAGGAGATAAATCTCTTTTACCAAGTACTTCTCCGTTACAGATCCAAACTTTCACTCCAATTCTACCATAAGTAGTGTGAGCCTCTGATAAAGCATAATCAATATCTGCTCTAAATGTGTGCAATGGAATCCTTCCGTCCTTGTAGTGTTCGGTTCTAGCCATCTCAGCACCATTTAATCTGCCTGCAACAGTTACTTTGATACCCTCTGCGCCCATTCTCATAGTACTTGCAATGGACATTTTAGCAGCTCTTCTGAAAGAAATTCGTCCTTCAATTTGGCGAGCAATACTATCTGCCACCAAACGCGCATCAAGCTCTGGCCTTTTAATTTCAAAAATATTGATCTGAACTTCTTTCTTGGTAATTTTTTTAAGCTCTTCTTTAAGCTTGTCAACTTCCGAACCGCCTTTACCTATAATAATACCAGGTCTTGCTGTTTTGATAGTAACAGTGATTAATTTAAGCGTTCTTTCAATAATAATATTTGAAACACTTGCCTTTCTTAATCGAGCATTTAGATAACGCCGAATATTGTAGTCTTCAACAATTTTGTCAGCGTACTTTCTTCCACCGTACCAGTTAGAATCCCATCCTCTGATGAATCCTAATCTATTCGCTATTGGATTTGTCTTTTGTCCCATAGTTATTTTTCCTCCTGGTTTTGTGTTCCAAGAACAAGTGTTACGTGATTTGATCTTTTTCTAACCCTGTAAGCTCTACCTTGAGCCCTAGCCTGAATACGCTTCAACATTGAAGCCGCATCAACCTTTACTTCCTTGACGAAAAGCCCTGCACCTTCCCAATCAGAACCTGATTTCTCTTCGAAGTTGGCAACTGCCGACCACAAAAGAGTTTCTAATTTATTCGAAGCGTCTTGTTTGTGAAATTGCAAAATATTTGCAGCTTTCAAAACTTCTTCACCTCTAATTAAATCAGCAACCAGTCTCATTTTTCGAGGAGAGCTTGTGCTTCCATTCAGCTTTGCCAAATAAATGGACTTATTAGCCTCTTTTCTCTCTTCTGATTTTAACCTTTTTCTAGCTCCCATCGCTATTATTTTTTCTTGTCCTTTTTACCAATATGACCTCTAAAGCTTCTTGTAGGTGAAAACTCACCTAGTTTGTGCCCTACCATGTTCTCAGTTACATAAACTGGAATGAACTGGCGACCATTATGAACACCAACTGTAAGACCAACGAAGTCTGGAGTAATCATAGATGCTCTTGACCAGGTTTTCAATACCGACTTCTTAGTCGAATCCTGCATTTCTAAAACTCGTTTCTCGAGTTTATAATGAACGTAAGGAGGTTTTTTAAGTGAACGACTCATCTGTCAATTATTTTCTTTTCGTTATGATATAACGATTAGTAGATTTTTTCTTAGCTCTTGTTTTAAATCCTTTTGCTGGAACACCATTTCTTGATCTTGGATGACCTCCAGACTTACGTCCTTCACCACCACCCATTGGATGATCAACTGGATTCATTACAACACCTCTTACGCGAGGTCTTCGTCCCTGCCACCTGCTTCTTCCTGCTTTACCAGAAATCTCTAAACTATGATCGCCATTAGAGCATGAACCAATAGTAGCAAGACAAGTTAAAAGGATTTGTCTAGTTTCACCGGAAGGCATCTTAATGATAGCAAACTTACGATCCTTAGCATTCAACTGAGCTGAACAACCCGCACCACGAGCGATTTTAGCTCCTTGCCCCGGGCGCAACTCAATATTATGAATCATAGCACCTAACGGAACATCTCTTAGGAATAATGCGTTTCCAATTTCAGGAGCAGCTTTATCACCACTCATGATTTCTTGACCAACTTCTATACCCGTTGGAGCCACAATATATCTCTTTTCTCCATCGATATAATGAATAAGAGCGATACGCGCAGTTCTGTTAGGATCGTACTCTACAGTAGCCACTTTTCCAGGAATACCAAATTTCTCGCGCTTGAAATCAATCTCACGATACGACTTTTTGTGACCACCACCAATATAACGGGCAGTCATTCTTCCTGTGTTGTTTCTTCCGCCAGAACGTTTTATACTTCTGATTAAGCTTTTTTCAGCCACGTCAGTAGTTACTTCTGAGAAAGTTCCCGCTATTTTATGCCTCTGTCCGGGAGTAACCGGTCTAAACTTCTTTACAGCCATTTCTTTTTCTTAAATATTACTGTAGAAATCAATAATTTCACCTGCATTCAGGGTAACCACTGCTTTCTTGTACGAGCCAATCTTACCTGAAATAACACCCGATTTTGTATTCCGAGATTTTTTCTTGGAAGGCATAATCATAGTACAAATAGATTTGACAGTGACATCATACATTTCCTCTACAGCTGCTTTGACTTCAATTTTATTCACCTCTTTGGGGACAACAAAACCGTATCGGTTTAGGTCTTCCCCTTGCTGAGTCATTTTTTCGGTTATGACAGGTTTAAGTAAAATATTCATATCAATTAACTTAACTGTGATTCAATTTTCCCTAACGCACCCTCTGAAAGGATAAGGTTTCCAGCGTTTAAAATAGCATAAGTACTTAATTCTGAAGTAGTTACACACTTAAAGCCCTGCAAATTTCGGGAAGACAAATATACGTTTTTATTGAGTTCAGACAACACTAGCAATGATTTTTTACCAGTTAATTTAAGGTCACTAACTATCTTAACCATATCCGCTGTTTTAATAGCTTTAAGATCAAAATCTTCAAGAACCATAATTTCCTTAGCTTGAGCTTTTGTAGTAAGCGCTGACCTTCTTGCTAATGACTTAACCTTTTTATTAAGCTTCATGTCATAAGTTCTTGGCTTTGGCCCGAAAACGCGCCCACCACCTTTGAACAAAGGAGACTTTATACTACCTGCACGAGCGGTACCTGTACCTTTTTGTTTTTTGATTTTTCTAGTACTACCAGATATTTCAGCTCTCTCTTTAGACTTGGACGTTCCTTGTCTTTGATTAGCTAAATACTGCTTTACGTCTAGATAAACTGCATGTTCGTTAGGATCGATTCCGTAGATGTCATCCTTAAGTTCAGCCTTCTTTGAAGCCTTTGAACCGTCTATTTTTAATATATCTAGTTTCATCTTACTTCTCAACTTTTACAATTGAACCTTTAGGGCCTGGTACAGCACCTTTAACTACTACCAAGTTTTTTTCTGAAATGACCTTAAGAACTTGAAGGTTTGCAACTTTAACTAAGTCACCACCCATTCGTCCAGCCATTTTCATTCCTTTAAAAACTCTTGACGGCGTAGAAGCCATACCAATAGAACCAGGAGTTCTTCCTACATCTTTGGTACCATGCGACGCATCTCCAACACCTCGGAAATTGTGACGCTTAACTACACCTTGAAAACCTTTACCTTTTGAGACACCCGAGACGTCAACAAACTCACCTTCTTCAAACATAGAGCTGTCAAATATATCACCAGCTTTAACCTCTTGGTCATAGCCATGAAATTCTTCAACATGCTTTTTTGGTGTAGTTCCAGCCTTTTTAAAGTGACCTTTAAGAGCAGCGGAAGTATGCTTTTCAGACTTTTCTTCGTACCCAATTTGGACAGCGGTATATCCATCTGTTTCTTCTGTTCGAACTTGTGTAACAACACATGGTCCGACAGAAAGTACAGTGCAAGGAAGGTTTTTACCTTCCTCATTAAACACACTTGTCATTCCTATTTTTCTACCAATTATTCCAGGCATATTCTACTTATTAAGAGTAAACTCTAATTATACTTTAATTTCTACCTCAACTCCACTTGGCAATTCAAGTTTCATGAGTGCATCAACAGTTTTTGAAGATGATGAATATATATCCAATAATCTTTTGAATGAATTCAATTCAAACTGCTCTCTTGCTTTCTTATTTACGTGTGGCGACTTCAGCACAGTAAATATTTTCTTGTTTGTAGGAAGAGGAATCGGTCCACTAACTACAGCACCTGTTGACTTTACAGTTTTTACAATTTTTTCAGCAGATTTGTCTACTAAGTTGTGATCGTAAGAGCGTAATTTAATTCTAATTTTTTGTGCCATGATTTCTTTATTATGATGCTCCGTTTGCTTTCTTAATTACTTCGTCCGAAATGTTCTTTGGAACCTCGTCATAATGAGAAAACTCCATTGTACTAGTTGCACGACCTGAACTCATCGTTCTTAATGCTGTAACGTATCCGAACATTTCTGAGAGGGGAACGCTAACCGAAATAACTTGAGAGTTATTCTTAGCATCCATTCCCTGCACTTGACCTCTTCTTCTGTTAAGGTCTCCTACTATATCACCCATGTTTTCTTCAGGAGTTACAACTTCCATTTTCATAATTGGCTCAAGCAATACAGGAGAGGCACCCTTAGATGCATTTCTGTAAGCCATTTTTGCACATACCTCGAAAGAAAGCGCATCTGAATCAACTGCATGGAAAGAACCGTCAGTTAATGACACCTTTAAAGAATCCAACGGGTATCCAGCTAAAGCGCCATTTGACATTGCTTCTTTAAAGCCCTTTTCAACTGAAGGAATAAATTCTCGAGGAACATTACCTCCTTTTATCTTATTTTCGAAAATCAACCCAGTTTTAATTTCAGAATCTTCTGGAATTGGACCTAAAGTAATTGAAATGTCAGCAAACTTACCACGTCCACCTGATTGTTTTTTGTAAACTTCTCTGTGATCAATTGTAGCTTTAATTGCCTCCTTGTATGCGACTTGAGGTGCGCCTTGGCTACACTCTACTTTAAACTCACGTCGCATTCTTTCAATTAGAACCTCAAGGTGAAGTTCACCCATTCCACTAATTACTGTTTGCCCTGAATCTTCGTCAGTATGGATTCTGAAAGTTGGATCCTCTTCAGCTAATTTACCCAAAGCAATACCCATCTTATCTACATCAACTTGAGTTTTGGGCTCGATCGCAACTCCAATAACTGGTTCAGGGAAAGTCATTGATTCAAGAACCAACGGCTTTTTCTCATCACACAAAGTATCTCCAGTTCTGATATCTTTAAACCCAACACCTGCACCAATATCTCCTGCCTCAATAAAATCGATAGCATTTTGCTTATTAGAATGCATTTGGAAAATTCTAGAAATACGCTCCTTTTTTCCAGTTCTTGTATTGTATATGTAAGATCCTGCATCTAATTTCCCAGAATAACACCTAAAGAAGCAAAGACGACCTACGAATGGATCAGTTGCAATCTTGAATGCTAAAGCAGAAAAAGGTTCATCAATGCTAGGCTCTCTTTTTATAATTATTTCTTCATCGTCAACATCATGACCTTCAACAGCACCTTTATCCATAGGAGAAGGCAGGAAATTCATAACACCATCAAGCATGGTTTGAACGCCTTTGTTCTTAAAAGCTGAACCGCACATGACAGGCTGAATCGACATGTTGATTGTTGCTTCACGGATTGCTTTCAACATTTCTGCTTCAGTGATAGATTCAGGATCCTCGAAGAATTTCTCCATCAATTCATCATTAGTTTCAGCAACTGATTCAACTAACTTTTCTCTCCACTCCGCAACTAACTCAAGCATATTCTCAGGAATCGGAATTTCTTCCCAAGTCATCCCTT
Source organism: uncultured Flavobacteriales bacterium (assembly GCA_913020435.1). GTDB lineage: Bacteria > Bacteroidota > Bacteroidia > Flavobacteriales_G > Salibacteraceae > UBA6770. Next base: position 112,159 of record CAJVZZ010000002.1, read on the forward strand.
TATCTTCTTCATTCCAAGCAATACCCCTGTTGTTGATTAAATCAACGACTCCAGCAAACTCATCTTCAGCTCCAATTGGAATTTGAAGAGGAACTGGGTTACCACCTAAACGTTCTTTCACTTCCTCAACACATCTGAAGAAATCGGCTCCTGCTCTATCCATTTTGTTTACAAAACAGATTCTTGGGACGCCGTACTTATCTGCTTGCCTCCAAACAGTTTCAGATTGCGGCTCAACGCCTGAAGCTGCACAAATTAACGCGACAGCTCCGTCAAGAACACGCAATGAACGCTCTACCTCAACAGTAAAGTCAACGTGACCAGGTGTATCAATAATATTTACTCGGTATTCGTTATCTCTATAATTCCAAAAACAAGTAGTAGCTGCGGAAGTAATCGTAATACCTCTTTCCTGCTCTTGCTCCATCCAATCCATCGTAGCGGCGCCATCATGCACCTCTCCAATCTTATGACTGATACCCGTATAATATAGAATACGTTCAGTAGTGGTGGTTTTACCAGCATCTACGTGAGCCATAATTCCGATATTCCTTGTATACCTTAAATCTCTTTTTGCCATTTCCCTACTTATTAAACTCTAAAGTGTGAGAATGCTTTGTTCGCATCAGCCATTCTATGGGTGTCTTCTCTTTTCTTGTAAGCTCCACCTTCTTCACGCGCTGCTGCCATAAACTCATCAGATAACTTTTCAGCCATAGATCTTCCGTTTCTCTTACGAGCAAACATTATCATCCATTTCATGGCTTGTGAAAGCTTTCTACTATTTCTGATTTCCTGAGGAATCTGGAAAGTTGCCCCTCCAACCCTTCTGCTTTTAACTTCTACTTGAGGAGTAACATTAGAAAGACCTTTTTTGAAAATTTCTAATCCATCTTCCCCAGTCTTTTCAGCAACTCGATCTATTGCAGAATAAAATATTTTGAATGAAATGCTCTTCTTTCCGTCAAGCATCAAATTGTTTACAAAACTTGTAACCAATGTTTCTCCAAATCTTGGATCCGGAGTTATCTCAAACTTTTTAGCTTTTGCTTTTCTCATGATAAATAACCCTTATTTTTTTGGACGTTTTGTTCCGTACTTACTTCTTCTCTGAGTCCTACCCTCAACGCCGGCAGTATCCAAAGCTCCACGCACAATATGGTAACGTACACCTGGTAAATCCTTTACTCTCCCACCTCTTACCAGCACAATACTGTGCTCCTGTAAGTTGTGACCTTCACCTGGAATGTAGGCATTCACCTCATTTTGGTTTGTCAATCTAACTCTTGCAACTTTACGCATTGCAGAATTTGGTTTTTTAGGCGTAGTAGTATAAACTCTAACGCAAACCCCTCTTCGTTGTGGGCATGAATCCAAAGCAGCGGATTTACTTGTCTTAATCTTGCTTTGTCTACCTTTTCTAACTAACTGTTGAATAGTAGGCATAAATTTCTTTTATAATTGTTTTTACACGTAATAATCCCAAATAAATTCGGGGCGGCAAATGTAGAAGTTTTTCTGTTTAATACAGAGCCGAAAATGGAATTATTTTAATCATTTTTAAAACCCGTCGATAGTTAAAGGAAAAATCACGTTTTCAGCCAGTTATACTTTTATAAAAAGACCTAATTGTTAAATTAAAAAGGTACATTAGAATGGCAAAAATACTTTGAGGGGACAAAAACAAAAATGAACCTGTATTTTTTCAACGTTCAAAGGTTAGTATCACTTTTACTCAATTTGCCGTTCAGCTAGCTTATGAAATTGCCCTTTCAAAGCCATAAGTTCATCAAAAGATCCACTTTCAATTAACGCCCCTCCTTCCAGATAATAAATTTTATCTGCGTTAATAATAGTAGAGAGCCTGTGAGCGACAACAATTCTAGTTACATTAAGATTATCTAAACTCGCTGTTACTATAGCTTGGGTTTCATTGTCCAATGCACTGGTAGCTTCGTCAAAAATTAATATTTTCGGATTGTGGACTAGAGCCCTAGCAATCATTAGACGTTGTTTTTGCCCACCTGATAAAGTTCCCCCATCCTCGTTAACAAGCGTATGCATTCCCATAGGCATACTTAAAATATCATGATCAAATGCCGCAGAACGAGCTGCTTCCCACGCATCGTTTAATGTTAATTGAGATGATGATCCTACTATATTAGAAAAAATATCACCTTCCATTAAATCACCATCCTGCAGAACTACACCCATATTACGACGTAACATTTTTGGATCATAATGCTCCATGTCTTGTTTATCAAAATAAATTGAGCCCGTCTCAGGTTTACTAAAACCTAATAACAATCTAATGAGAGTTGATTTTCCTGAACCAGAAGGACCTACCAAAGCGATATACTCTCCACTTTTAATAGAAATGTCTAACTCTTTTATAATGAGTGGAGCATCAGCTTTATATCTAAAGTTGATATTATTCATTTCAATTGATCCCGTGAATTTTGTTGGAGCTGACTTTAGAGTTTCACTTTCAGGCAAGGTCTCTAAAATCGGTCGTAGACGATTATAAATAACTGGTAACTCAAGTAATTTGACTAAAGAAGCGCTAAGGCCAATAATGGCACCTACAAAACCTCCATATGCCGCTAGAAAAGCAAAGAATTGTCCTGTTGTTAAATCGTTAGTTGTCGTTTTAACGATTACAAAAAGAAAAACACTTGATAAAATACCTAAAACAGAATTAACAATGGTTTGAGCATTTTGTAATTTGGATAATGATATCGCCGTTGTTTTGGCTTTCATAAAAGCTTTAAACCAAAACAAAAACGCTCTTGATTCTGATCCGCTTGCTCTAAATTGAGGCACACCATTTAGAATTTGAAAGGCAATCCCTTCCAACTTCCCTCCCTGTTCCATATAGATGGCTTGTAATTTAAGTTGTAGCCGAGCAAACAAACTTATAACGGTAATTTGTACTAGACTAAAAACGATAGCCAACCCGGCCAATGAAGCACTATAATAAAACAAGAGACCCAAATTTAGAACTGAAAAAGCAAGGGCAAGAACTGAGGTAATAGCTGTTCCAGATATTATCGATTTCATTTCATTGATCCCCATAGACCTTGAGGCCATGTCTCCGGTGCTATATTTTGAAAAGAAATCAGTAGGAAGGTTAAGTAATCTATCCCATAATGCAGATTGCGTTTTATAATCAAGCCTATTTTCAGCTCTCATCAACGCAATTTCCTTTACCAATTCGAACCCGACAGTACCAAAGGAAATAGCCACTAGTGCAAAGGCAATACTCAACAACTGCTGTTTATCAGCGCTGGGAATAACGAAGTCAAAAATTTGGGCAGTTAAAATGGGGAATAGAAGCATGAATAAGCTACTAATAAATCCCATTGCGAAAACTCGGATTAAATCAACCTTATTCTTTTCAAGAGTAAATACAACAATGTCTTTTATTGTAACAGGTCTATCTGATGGGAAAGGCTTGTAAAAAACGAAGGCCTGTTGTTTAAACAAATCACAATTATCAGAAGTTATATGAATAACTTCCTCAGTTTTTGAATTTGCAAAAGACATCGAGCCTTTGTGAGGAATTACCGCTAACGGATCGCCGTTATCATCATTTATATAGGCCAAAAAAGCATCTTCCGTATTTCTTTCAAACCAATCGGGTTCTAGTAATATCTCTCGATATCGAATACCATTGTAACGGCATATTTCAGATAAGAAATCCTCATTTTTAGAATATCCTTTTGGAAATTCAATTTTGATTTTATCAAATTTCAATACCATTGAAACGGCATTAAACAAATTATCGTGAGACTCAAAATCAACCTCAAGTGTGTCCTCTTTTTGAAAAACTTTAGAAAACGATTTTAATGATTCAGAGAATTCCTCTTTCTCCAATCTGTACTTTTCAATTAGCCGCTTGGTTTCCTGTGATTCTCTATGCTTAATTTCATAAGCATCACTTCTTAAAACTACTAAAAGCAGCTCTTGAAGCCCATTCCAAAATTCATTTTCCGAAACAACATCAATAGTTTTAGAGGTTGTCAATTTAACTCCGTCTTCAAAAGCGAGATACGATCTTTTACCAACAGGAAAAATAACACCATCAGTGTTGACATCAAGATGATTATTGAATTTACATTTCCCTATTTCATGAAATCTCACCCAACTTAGTTCATGATTCCCTACGATGGAATTTTCAGGAGAACAAAAAGATGTTGTAAAACTTAAAAAATCGTGAATAAGGGGCATATCAATGCTGGTATCATCAGCAACGCCTTCATACAAACGATTAACCCATGATTCAATTAAAGGAATAAGAACTGGTCCAAACTCTTCAGTATTAGCTAACTCTTTTATATCCTTAATGCTCAAATCAATGATGACAGACTCAACTTCAGCATCTATTAAAAACGCCAAATTGTTACCGAAATCTAGAGCTGCTCCAAAGATTAATTCACCTTCAAGGATTTGCGTGAAATTATCCAACCGCCCAACAGCCTCCCCTTTTTCCACTTTGGAAGTAGATAAATTCATAGAACCTTCCAAAACGAAATGAACCTCTAAAGGATCAATCGAAAGAAATGGATCAATAACTGATTGAATCCTTTCGTGACCTCTTTTTTTAAGTTCTTCTATTAGAGCTTGATTATCCAACATTCTTAAGTTTTAATTAACTGTGAATATTTTCCATTCAACTCCAGTAACTCCTCGTGTGTTCCCCTCTCAGCGATCCTACCCTGATCTAAAACAATAATTTCGTCGCTGTCTCTTATTGTACTTAAACGATGGGCAACCACCATAACTGTACATTTTCGTTTTTTAATATTTTGGTCAATAATTAATTCTGTAGTCGGATCTAACGCACTTGTTGCTTCATCAAGAATTAGAATGGAAGGGTTATTCACTAACGATCTAGCGATTTCTATCCGCTGTCGTTGGCCTCCACTAAAATTCTTACCCGATTCATCAACCTTAGATTCGTAACCTCCATTTTTAGAGCTAATTACATCATGAATTGCCGCATCCTTGCAAGCACTTACCAATTGTTCGTCAGAAATGCTTTTATCCCACAGGTTTACTACCTCACCAACAGAACCCTCAAATAGAAATACATCTTGAGAGACCATAGACATTGAATTATTAATTACCTGACGTGGGTATTGATCCCTTGGTTTTCCATCAAATAAAATTTCACCTTCCCAAGGTTCATAAAAACCGATTAACAATTTAGCCAAAGTAGACTTACCGCTCCCTGAACCTCCAACTAGGGCAATCCTTTCTCCAGGGAACACCTTCAATGAAAAATCTTTGATAAGAGGCGGTGCTACCTTACTGTAACCGAATGTCAGGTTTTTAAACTCAATATATCCATCCAATTTTTCCGAAACTGCATCAAGATTATCTTCATTAATCTCAACTGTACGCATTACTTGTGGATCGGGATCTGAACGCATTACATCATCAATACGATTCATATCGCCCTCCATTTCCTGCATTGTGCTTCCTAGACCAAGCAAGCTTTCTATCGGCATCGTGAAGCTAATTACTAAACTTTGAAACGCAACCAACATACCTACTGTAATCTCGCCATCCATTATTTTCCATGCTCCAATGGTCAGAATTATTGAGTTTTGAAGGATTCCGAGAGACATTGGTAATAAGCCAAACTTCATCTCAAACAATTCCAGCTCCATGGTTTGATTAAATACCTTGGTAAAAGTTCCACTCCATTTTACGAAAAAGTCATTTTCCCTACCCATGGCCTTCAATGTCTCTATGGACTTTATCCCACCGAGTGTGGTTCCATACAATTTCCCTGAAGAAACTGATAGGCTAAAGTATTTCTCTATACGAACATTACCAATCAACTTTAAAGCACCAATATTCATCAATGCAAACGCCAGTGTTATCAGAGAAAGAGAAACATCATATTGAAGCATGAGTGTGAAATAGAAAATAATTACAAGTAAATCCAGTAAGTTATCTGCCAATTGACCCGTAATTAAATTTGAAATATCTGCGTTTAGCCCAACTCTACTTGCTATTTCCCCTTTATTTCTTTGATGAAAAAACTGAATAGGAAGCTTTAGAAGGTGCCAAAAATAATTTGCGGATGAAACTACTTCTAGTTTATTCTCAGCCTTTAAAAGAACATGCAGCTTTAAATACTGCAAAAATGCTCTTAGTGCGGCAGTTAACAGCATACCTCCAACTAATGGCCAAAGCCAATAATCAGCGCCACCAATTAAAATTTCATCTACAAAAACTCTTGAAAAAACAGGTATTACTAAACCTGGAATTACTAATAATAAACCTATTAAGAATAAATACAAAATTGGACGTTCGTAGCCTTTAAGCCTTGGTTTTAAACCATTTATAAGTCCACCCTCAATTCCAGATTTCTCAAAATCTGGACCGGTCTTAAACTCTAAAGCGATACCTGTAAAAGAACCGTTAAACTCTTCAAATGTCAATGTTCTGTGACCTATCGCAGGATCGTTTAGGTAAAAATTTCCATTCTTTATTCCTTCTAAAACTACAAAGTGATTAAAATTCCAATGAATAATTAATGGGAAACTCATGTCCAGCAAACTGCCGAGTTCATCTACCTTGAATCCTTTACACTCCATTCCATGCTTACGTGCTGCTTTTAGAATGTTTGTAGCCTTACTTCCATCACGATTTACTCCAGCATCTTCACGCAGTTTTTCTAAAGTCTGATGCCTGCCAAAATAAGCCATTACCATCTTCAGGCTTGCTGCCCCGCATTCCACAGCCTCTAGCTGTATCACAGTTGCCGAATTCGCCCTTGGATTGGGCGAATTCCACATTAACTTTTCTTCTTTTGTAGGTTTTTTGGACATTAAATAATTCTAATCAACCAACGGTATTACCAGACTAATTGGACGCTTATTTTCAATAATTATTTTCGCATTACATAACGTTCCAGATTTCACTTCTACTTCAGGTCCGTCTCCAGAAGTCCATTCAAAACCAGAAACACCCTCACTAACCTTTAAACTTACTCTTACCGCAATTGGAGGCAAGCCAGTAAAGAAGGATTCTACAAGACGCTTGTTCTGAAGAGTATTAAGCATTCCTTCAAAGGTTGTTGGATAATCAGAAACATGAATCACTGAGCCTTTTATATATCCGAATTTTTCTACTTCAACTGTTGAAGGAGAAATTTGAACTTCCATACCGACTTTCACTTTTTTTCCTTCTCTTGAATTTACATAAAGAATTGCTTCAATTTCTTCGTTTAAATCAGATCGCTCAATACTCACCAAAAATGTACCTGGAGATACTATGCTACCAGCATTAACCATCAATTCTACAATCTTGCCTGAATAGGGGCTTTTAATTTCTGAATTTAATTCATAACGAGCTTTAAATTCGCCAAGCTCACCTTCGAGCGCAATTATTTGTCCATCGAGATTGTTTAGTTCTATCTCCATTTCTTTAGACATTTCAAATATTGACAGCTGCAACTCTTCAAGTTCATTTTTCAAAACCAAGTTCTGTTGTTCCAGCTCGAACTTCATAATCTTAGCATCGTTAAGAGTTTCAGTAGTAATCAATCCTGTTTCAAGCAACTCTTCTCTAGATTTAATTTGAGTCTCAACAAATGATATCCGCTCAATATTTTTTGCAATTCTATTTCGCTTGTTTTCTGAGTTTTTTCTTAACAGCTGCTTTTTCAATTCAAAATCTTTCTCGTCGAACCCCTGTATGGTCTTGTACTTGTTTTTCAAATGGAACAATTGCTGCTCCATATGGTGGATTTTAAGTTGCAATTCAGGTTGAGCAACTTTTGCCAACACTTCTCCTTTCTTTACAATCATCCCGGGTTTCATAACAATCTCAGAAACCTGTCCGTTTGCTATTGCAGGCACCTCCATTACTCCACCAGAAATCTGTAAAATCCCTTCTCCTTGAACATTAATAGGCAGCTTTCCAAATACACTCCAAATAATAATAAAAATGAACAACACAACTATTGACAAGGCCGCAATCCAATTATTAGGAGAAATGATACGAACCATTTCATTGAGACTATCAGGCGATTGCAATTTGTCCATTGCATCTTTTCGAAACAATTTATTTTTCATTCTGCGCCGTTATTTTTGGTAAAGAGAATAATTCATCTACGTCCACAACAATCTCTTCTAGTTCAGTGATTTTCATCAAATTACCTGATTCGAATCTAAATCTTATTATGGCAGAATTTAAAGCCAATTTCAATCGATTGAGAGAAGTTTGAGCAAAAGCGTAGTTGTTTTGCACCTGCACTAAATTAACCACCGTCGATGTTCCCAGTTGCAATTTCAAATATTCATTCTTTCGTGCTTGCAGATTAAATTCAACTGATTTTTGTCCTTGCTTCACCGCTTCATTAAAATAGACTATATCGTTAAAATACGAAGACAATTGTTGTTGGATATTCAGTTCCAAGTTACGAACTGCTTCTTGAGACATTCTTTTTTTTGCGAGCGCTGCGGCATAAGCACCTTTAGTCGAGTTCATGCCCATGGGCCACTGGAAAACCAACCCCGCCCTGTAGCTCATCCCTGGATAATTTGAATACAATGGAGCTACATATTGTTCAAAGGAAGTAGATTCATAAATACCATTATAACCCATTCCTAGAGACACGTCTAGTTTTGCTTTGTTTCGCTGATTAGCATAGTCTATTTCTCTATCATTAATCGTAATATTTTTCTGAGCTGCTAAGTAATCCCTGCGAGTTGTAGATGCCTTATTCAGCCAAAAAGACAAATAACCATCTTCAATCTCATTTGCCAATGAATCTATTGCAAACTCTATTGAATCAAAATCATAATTCTTTAGTTCTTCTGCTGAAACTCCCATTGCCTCCAGAAGCTGGTTCTGCGCAGTTAAATAATACGACTTAGAGCTAAGTACAGTAGCATTCTGACTACTCAAATTTGCATTTATAAATGTTAACTCAGCTTTTGGAATGATATCCTTATCGGAGAGCTGGCGAATCTGATCCTCAAATTCTTCATAATTCTTCTCTATAGACTCTTGAATTTCCAATTCTTTTCTTGCAGAAATAACATTGAGATAATTAAGGATTACAATATATGCCTGACTATTAATTGCGAAAGTATAATTCAATTGAGACTGACTTAATCTAAGGTTCTCAATATCTATTGTTGCCCCGTAGAATTTCTTTCCCCTACCTTGCAACAACGGCTGTGTAACATCAACAAAAACGCGACCTCTATTGGTCACATAATCTCCAAAACCTGCATTTGAAAGCCCCTCAAACAAAGCGTCGCGCCCAAAATTCATCACACCAACCGAAGTCCTAACAAGAGTACCTATCTGAAACCGCTTTGAAACCGCTAATTCATATTCTAAAATATCGGTTTCAAAAGAAGGGCTTTCTGCATAACCTAGCCAGCCATTGCGCTGATCAATTGTGGAGGGGCTTATATTGTAACTTTTATTTATTCCAAAATCTAAAACTGGATTAAATTCTCCACTAGCAACCTGAACTTGCCCTTCCTGAAAATCCATTCCAATTTCACTGATTAAAACATTAGGATTCTTTTTGAATGTCGTTTTCAGTAAGACTCCCAATTCCCCACTATTTTGAGCTGAAGCAGGCACAATAGCTACCAAAACTACAAAACCAAATAATAGTTTCGAAAAACTTTTTAGCAGAAAATTATTTTGATAAAACATTATTCGAAACGTGACTAGCACTAAATTGAGTTATTCTCTTATTTGCATCAAACATAACCAAAACAATAATTAACGCATCTAATTTTCAAGAATAATTTAGAATATAAGCAACAAAACAAATTACAGTATTTCCTTTTTTTCTCGTTTCTGTAAAATGACGTCGATTCCAACATATTTACACACCCGAACAGAATTTATTTAAGCAAAAAAAAGACCCAAAAGGGTCTTTAAATTTTTACAGTAGAAGCTTATATTGAAAATGTTGGCAGTAGACATAATTTGATTCCTACACCCAACAATATTCTCTAGCGTCTACCACCACGTCCAACGTTTATTGTTGGAGCAGCAGGAGCTCCCACAACAGGAGCAGGAGGATGATGAGCCTCTGGATCAAATTCTTTTTCGCTATCGCGACCACGTGCACGCTCATTCTTTCTAGCACCACCGCTTCCAGGACTACCTTTTGGTAGACCTGCTCCACCGCTTACACCTTCTAATTCATTTTCGTTTAATTCCTCGCTCATAATAATTAAATTTTAAAGATTAATATTCTATAAAGTTATACAGATTTTTCAATAAACAGTTATTTGCTTAAATTTAAATAGAAAAATCACGCGACATTCTTCATGAAAAAGAGGGCCAATCGTCCTAAAGTAACATCCTGAATTACAGGACAAAAATCAATAAAAATGTAATTCCACAACTTTCCATATTTCCAAATAAATCGCAATTTCATTAGCCCCAACAAACACAGAACTCTCAAATGACTAACCTCCAAAATTCAGTAAAATCAACCACAGAAAAAAAACATCTATTCACCCAAAATGAATCTTTAATAAGTTATTAACTAGCCATCTCTGCAGCTACAATGTTGCCTTTATTTGCAAATATATGAACACGACTTCCTATTTAGATGAATTAAATCCTGAACAAAGAAAAGCTGTAGAGCACACAAAAGGTCCAGTAATGGTTATTGCTGGAGCTGGCTCTGGTAAAACTAGAGTGTTAACCTATCGAATCGCTCACATGGTCAGAACAGGAGTTGACTCCTTCTCTATACTATCGTTGACATTTACGAATAAGGCAGCCAAAGAAATGAAGGAACGGATTTCAAAAATTGTAGGTCCTTCCGAATCCAGAAATATTTGGATGGGAACTTTTCACTCTGTATTTGCGAGAATATTGAGATCCGAAGCTCACCTTATCGGTTACCCTTCCAATTTCACAATTTATGACACCGACGACTCTAAGAGTTTATTGAAGAGAATAATTAAAGAGAAAAACCTCGACGATAAAGTGTATAAGCCAAACTTGGTTTTAAACAGAATCTCCTCTGCTAAAAACAATCTTATTTCGGCAGCGAACTACAAAAACAACCCCACTATCAGTAAAGAGGATGTTCAAAGTAAAAAACCAGAATTGGGTTATGTATACGAGCAATACGAAAAACGTTGTTTTAAAGCAGGTGCCATGGATTTTGATGACTTGCTATTTAAAACGAATGTTTTATTTCGAGACCATCCACAAGCATTACTTAATTACCAAAACAAATTCCAATATATTTTAGTGGATGAGTACCAAGATACGAACTACAGCCAATATCTTATTCTAAAGAAACTGGCTGCACGTTTTGAAAACATCTGTGTTGTTGGCGATGATGCTCAAAGCATCTATTCTTTTAGAGGAGCAAATATTCAGAATATTCTAAACTTCAAAAAAGAATACCCTGACGTAGCTACTTTCAAGCTAGAACAGAATTATCGATCTACTCAAAACATCGTAAACGCAGCAAATAGTATAATTCGGAAAAATCAAGAACAGATTAAAAAAAATGTATGGACATCCAACGATATTGGGGAGAAAATCAGAATTATTAAAACATTAAGTGACAACGAAGAGGGCTACGAAGTGGTTAGTGATATTTTTTATCGATTGAATGATGAAAAGCGACCAAACTCTGATTTTGCGATTCTTTATAGAACCAATTCACAATCGAGATCAATGGAAGAGGCTCTTCGTAAGAAAGATGTTCCTTATCGGATTTATGGCGGCCTGTCGTTTTACCAGCGAAAAGAAATAAAGGATTTATTGGGTTATTTTAGGATGGTGATCAACCCAAATGACGAAGAAGCTTTAAAGCGGGTAATTAATTATCCAAAACGAGGAATAGGAAATACTACTCTTGATAAGATATTCTTAGCTGCTAACCAACACGAAAAAAGTGTTTGGGATATTCTCGAAAACCCAGTAAATCATGGTCTTCAATTTAGCAGCGCAGTATTAAACAAAATCTTTTCATTTAGAGAAATGATTTCAACTTTCAGCCAAATGGTTGAAACCACCAACGCTTATGAATTAGCGAGTAGAGTTGCCAGTACCTCCGGAATCCTCAAAGAACTCTACGCTGATAAAACCGTAGAGGGAGTTTCAAGATATGAGAATATTCAAGAATTACTTAGCGCAATTAAAGAATTTAGCGAGAATGATTTGGTTCCCGAAGGAGCCGATATCACTGAGAATGAAGACGATCGCAGCCTTTCGAATTACATGAAGGATATCGCGTTACTCACCGATGCTGACAACAACAAAAAAGACACTAATGTTGTATCATTAATGACTATCCACGCTTCTAAAGGATTAGAGTTTCCCTATGTATATGTTGTGGGAATGGAAGAAAATTTATTTCCTTCTCAACTTTCGGTAAACTCTAGAACCGAATTAGAGGAAGAACGTAGACTTTTTTATGTAGCAGTAACTCGAGCTGAAATAAAAGCGACTTTATCTTGGGCAAACACAAGATATCGTTGGGGAAACCTTACGTATTGTGAACCTAGCAGATTTATTGAAGAAATTGATGCACAGTTTATAGAACAGCCCAGCTCTTCTAAAAATGAAAGTGAATCTGACTATTCATTCGCAGGTGGATTAAACAATCCAAGTAGTACTTTTTCGTCACCAAGTCCCTCAAAACCCGCTACAACTCGAAGAGTTAACAAACCGACTTTCAAACCCTCAAAACTAGTTACGGACGCAAACTTTAAAGCTAGTGATAGTAGCCTTATAGAAGCTGGACAAAATATACTACACCAAAGATTTGGAAAAGGCAACGTAGCTGAATTATCAGGAAATGGAGAAAACAAAAAAGCATTGATAAATTTTGAAAACGCTGGTCAAAAACAACTACTTCTTCGGTTCGCCAAACTTCAAATTTTACCAGAATAATTAAAATTGGATTAACTACTTTTGAAGCTCAAATTGAATACAAAATTTATGAACTACAATACAACTCGAACTGATCTTGTTATTCCAGAGTACGGAAGGCATATTCAGAATATGGTAAATCTGGCGCTAGAATTAGAAGATGATACTGAGCGAGATTTAGCAGCGAAAACTATAATTCGAGTTATGGGGCAATATAATCCTAGCCTTAGGGACGTTGAAGAATTCAACAACAAACTTTGGGACCACTTGCATATTATGGCGAACTATCAATTGGAAGTGGAATCTCCTTTCCCAAAACCAACTCCGGAAGAAAGGAAAAATACTCCCGAAAAACCTAGTTACGGAACCGAGCAAAAGCGATTTAAGCACTACGGTAGATTGATTTTAGAATTTATTGAACACGCCAAAACAATAGAGGACGAAGAAGAGAAAAAAGCACTTTGCATTATGATCGCTAATATGATGAAAAAGGCATATCTAATGTGGAATAAAGATTCAGTTCAAGATGACGAAATCATTAGCGAACTAAAACGTGTTTCAGGCGGAGATTTAATCCTTCCGGATGACACTGAACTTGTTAAAAACCTCGACCTCGGTGCTAAACCAAACAAAAGAAGAAATCATAATCCGAAAAGAAAAAAAAGATAGCAAAATATGAGTTCTTTTGAAATTACTGGTGGAAAAAAATTAAAAGGGGAATTTATTCCTCAAGGAGCAAAAAATGAAGTACTACAGATTCTGTGTGCCGTTCTAATGACTCCCGAAAAAGTAACCATAAATAATGTTCCAGATATCGTAGATGTTAACAAGCTAATTGACCTCCTGCGAAATTTAAATGTAAAGGTTGAGAAACTGGGCCCCGAGGCCTATTCATTTCAAGCTGATGATGTCGATATAGAATATTTACATTCTCCAGATTTCATGAAAAAGGGTGGCGGATTGCGTGGCTCAATAATGCTTGTAGGTCCATTGCTAGGCCGATTTGGAAAAGGTTATATTCCTAAGCCTGGAGGTGATAAAATTGGTCGAAGAAGAGTTGACACTCACTTTATTGGCTTTGAAAAGCTTGGAGCAACATTTAATTATGACTCAGAAACTAGTGTTTATAAAGCAAATGCTAAAAACCTTGTAGGCACTTACATGCTTTTAGATGAGGCTAGTGTTACTGGAACCGCCAATATCGTAATGGCAGCAGTTTTTGCGAAAGGCAAATCGACGATCTACAATGCAGCATGTGAACCATACCTTCAACAACTGTGTAACATGTTAAATAGAATGGGTGCCAAAATAACAGGCATTGGGTCTAATATGCTTCATATTGACGGCGTTAAAGAACTTAGCGGAACCGACCATACCATTTTACCAGATATGATTGAAGTAGGAAGTATCATTGGCTTAGCCGCTATGACTGAATCTGAAATCACCATTAAGGGTGTCGGTTACGAGCATTTAGGCCTTATCCCTGAAGTCTTCAAAAAACTGGGAATCATTATTATCAAGAAAGATGACGATTTAATTATCCCTGCTCAAAAGAATTATGAGATCGATACATTTATTGACGGTTCAATAATGACGATATCTGATGCTCCTTGGCCTGGCTTCACGCCTGACCTTATTAGCATTATGCTTGTAGTGGCCACTCAAGCAAAAGGCAGCGTTTTGATTCACCAAAAAATGTTTGAAAGTCGGCTTTTCTTTACGGATAAATTGATTGATATGGGTGCGCAAATCATACTTTGTGACCCACACCGGGCAACTGTAATTGGATTAAACCGTCAATATCCACTAAGAGCAATAGAAATGACATCTCCTGACATTAGAGCTGGTGTATCTTTGCTTATTGCGGCTATGTCTGCAGAAGGAAAGAGTGTTATTCATAACATTGAACAAATTGATAGAGGATACCAAAACATTGACACACGTCTTAATAATATTGGCGCAGAAATTGTTAGAAGAGAATCCTATTAAAAAAATATAAAAATGAAATTTTCAAAACTTATAGGAATAGGCGGGATTTTGCTAGGGGCTCTAATTATACTTCCATGTATGGATTTATACTCAGAGAAACCAGAGCAAGGAGTTCTTGTTGGAACTAGAGTTGGTGATAAGGCTCCGGAAATTAAGATGAACAACCCTGACGGAAAACCAATTACACTAAGTAGCCTTAAAGGAAAAGTTGTCCTGATCGATTTTTGGGCAAGTTGGTGTGCTCCATGCAGAAAAGAAAATCCAAATGTAGTTGCAGCTTTCAGCAAATACAAAAATGCCAAATTTAAAGGCGCTAAAGGATTCGAAATTTATAGTGTTTCGTTAGATCGGGCTATTGGTCCATGGAAAGCAGCGATTATCCAAGACAACTTGAAGTGGGAATACCACGTCAGTGATTTACAGTTCTGGAATAATAAAGCTGCTAGAGATTATCAGGTAGAAGGAATTCCAACTAATTTTCTTATTGATGCTAACGGTGTCATTATTGCTAAAAATTTAAGAGGTTCAGGGTTACATCTCGCTCTTGACAAAGTGGTTGAAAAACTTTAATAAAAAACTATTAAAACTTGAAACCTCGACAGTGTTCGGGGTTTTTTTATGCCAAATTGTCTAGAAAAGGGTTTGGCAAACAATTCGTTTAACTAGAATTGATTAAAAATAATACAAATGAGTGCACAAAAAGTGACAAACCAGACAGAAGAGTCGGAAGAAACGTCAGTAGAAATCAAGGACGAAGTTGATACAAACGTTGAATCTGATACCGTTGAAATTGAAGAGGAAATAAAAGAGCCTAGTGCAGAAGAGAAATACCAAGAATTAAATGACCGGTATTTGAGACTGTACTCAGAGTTTGAGAACTTCAGAAGGCGTACTGCAAAAGAAAAGCTTGAACTTATTTCAAGTGCAGGCGGTCAAGTACTTGGAGATCTGCTGCCAATCATTGATGATTTTGAACGTGCCATTGTAAACAATGTAGAAGTTGATGATCCTAAAACCATAAAGGAAGGAATTCAATTAATTCATTCTAAAATGGAGAACATCTTTAAAAATAAAGGACTAAAAGAAATAGATGCATTAAATGAAACCTTTGATCTAGATTTCCATGAAGCAATTACCAAGATTCCTGCACCCACTGAAGATCTCAAGGGAAAAGTTGTCGATGTTGTAGAAAAGGGTTACATGCTCAATGAAAAAGTACTGCGTTACTCTAAAGTTATAGTAGGAGAATAATTATGTCAAAAAGAGATTTTTACGAAATACTGGGCGTTTCAAAGTCAGCGTCTAAAGAAGAAATAAAAAAGGCTTATCGCAAATTAGCAATAAAATATCATCCGGATAAAAATCCAGATGATGACCAAGCTGAAGAAAATTTCAAAGAAGCTGCAGAGGCTTATGAGATTTTGAGCGATGAAAACAAACGTGCTCGTTATGACCAATTTGGCCATCAAGGCATGGGCGGAGGTTTTGGCGGTGGAGGTGGCGCCGGCGGCATGAATATGGATGACATCTTTAATCAATTCGGAGACATCTTCGGCGGAGGCGGCGGAGGCGGTTTTGGTGGTTTCGGAGGTGGAGGCGGAAGTCGAAGCAGAAGAGTAAAAGGCTCTAATCTTAGAATTAAAGTGAAACTTTCTCTTGAAGAGATAGCAAATGGGGTTTCTAAAAAAATCAAATTAAACAGACTTAGTAATTCTTCAGAAACGAAATATAACATCTGTAATACTTGCGGGGGAGCTGGACAAGTAACTCGAGTTACTAATACTATTCTTGGACAAATGCAGACTGCTTCTACATGCCCTACATGCAATGGAGGCGGGCAATCAGTTAGTTCTAGAGCTAAAGGAAGTGACCAAAACGGTCAACTTAGACAAGAAGTCGTTGAGACTATTGAAATTCCAGGTGGTGTTGAAGATGGAATGCAACTTTCGTTAAGAGGTAAAGGTAACGAAGGTCCTTTTGATGGAGTTTCTGGAGACTTAATTATCGTCATTGAAGAGGCAAAACACGAGCATTTCCATAGAGACGGTCAAAACTTGTACTATGATTTGTATTTGAACTTTGCTGATGTGGTTTTAGGAACTCAAATTGACATCCCAACTTTAGATGGAAAGGCGAAAATTAAAATTGCTCCCGGAACTCAAGCTGGAAAATTATTACGTTTAAAAGGAAAAGGACTACCCAGTATTAATTCTTACGGAAACGGAGACCTGCTTGTGACTGTAAATGTTTGGACTCCAAAAGAACTTTCAAAAGAAGAAACAACAATGATAGAGAAGCTGAAAACATCTTCAAATTTCATCCCAAATCCTGAAGAAAATGAAAATAACTTTTTCAGTAGAATGAAGGATTTCTTTAGTTAATTCTAAATTATTCAATTGTATATATTTGAACGCTGGTAATTTTTTTTACCGGCGTTTTTTTTTGAGCTATAATGAACAGTATTCTGGATATAAAAGGAGTAAGTAAATTCTACACTAATCATACCGCACTAGACCAAGTAGATTTATCAATATCTCCGAACAAAATTTTCGGCCTACTCGGCCCTAACGGCGCAGGCAAGACTAGCCTGATTCGTATTATTAATCAGATAACTGGACCCGATGAAGGCGCGATTTTTTTCAATGGCGAACCACTTCAGATCCATCACCAAAAAAATATAGGGTACCTACCTGAAGAACGAGGGCTTTACAAAAAAATGAAGGTGGGAGAGCAGGCGCTATATCTGGCACAACTTAAAGGAATGTCAAAGTCAGAGGCGATGGCAAGTCTAAAAGAATGGTTTGAGAAATTTGAGATCTCTGGTTGGTGGAACAAACGAATAGATGAGCTGTCTAAAGGAATGCAGCAAAAGGTGCAATTTATTATTACCGTGATGCACAGACCGCAACTGCTTATACTCGATGAACCGTTTTCTGGATTTGACCCCATAAACGCAAAGCTCATAAGAGATGAAATTCTAAAACTTAGGGAAGAAGGAACGACGGTTATTCTCTCAACCCACAACATGGCATCAGTAGAAGAAATTTGCGATGATATTGCACTTATTTATCAATCCAAAAAAATTCTAGAAGGATCTGTTCATGATGTAAAAGAAGCGCGCAGTGGAAATGAGTTTAGCGTAACTTACCAAGGAGACCATATGGCATTCGCAAAAGCATTGTGGATTGATGCTGAATTGAAAGAAACTAAAACTATCATAAACAATAAGCATTGTTCAACAATAAAACTAGCCGATAACAAAACACCAAATGATTTGCTAAATGCAATTATTCCACATGTAAATGTTTTAGGGTTAGAAAAAGCAACTCCTTCTATGAACGATATATTTATTGATAGAGTAAACGAAATAAACCAAGGAAATCATGAGTAAGACTTGGCTAATTATACAAAGAGAATATTTGGTTCGAGTAAAGAAAAAGTCATTCTTACTCATTACCTTTTTAGGTCCACTATTGCTTGCTGCGGGGTTATCGCTTGTCATTTATTTGAGTGTGAAAGAGAACATCCAACACAAGGTTTTAATAATCGATGAAAAGGCTCCAGCATTCAACAACTTACAAGACACAAAAAACATTGAATTCAACTATGGAACTGGCATGAATATAGGACAAGCCAGAGACTTGTTGTTCAATTCAGATTACACCTGTGTGTTATACATTCCTAGAAATATTGAAAATAGCAATGTTTCGAAGCTTTATTATAAAAAGCAACCCAGTAGTTCCGTTATTCGTGTAATTGAGGATAAAGTAGAAAACGTAGTAGAAGAATTGAAACTCAAACAATACAATATCTCGCGGGAGGCCTTTTATGATGTCAAAACAAACTTTGTACTGAATTCTATCAAGTTCACTAAAAACGGTGAAGAAGAAAAGCTTGACAAAGCAGCATCTTACGTTGGGTTCTTTTTTGGAGCTATGATTTACATTTTTATATTCCTTTATGGAATCCAGGTAATGCGAGGTGTTATTGAAGAGAAATCCAATAGAATTGTAGAGATAATTATTACCTCGGTAAAACCTTTTCAGTTAATGATGGGTAAAATAATTGGAGTTGCACTTGTTTCTTTAACCCAGTTTTTACTTTGGATAATATTGACAGCAGGAATTCTAACGGCTGTTCAGTCTACAATTTTCAAAGACTATTACGATCCTGCTGCAATTACAGCCCAAACTCAAGTAACTCCAGATATAGCTGTAGAAATTCAAAAGGAAAATGTGAATCAAAATAAATTTGATTTGCTAGATCCTAACAATATTATCAACCGAACCAACTGGCCTTTGATGATCGGATTATTCATTTTTTACTTTTTGGGGGGCTTCTTGTTATATAGTGCCCTATTTGCGGCAGTTGGGTCCGCGGTAGATAATGAAACCGACACTCAACAATTCATGCTTCCGGTAACACTTCCTCTTACCTTAGCTTATGTGCTCTCCACTTCTATTGTAGATAACCCAGAAGGGCCAATAGCATTCTGGTTATCTATTATACCATTCACTTCACCAATAGCAATGTTAGTTAGAGTTGCAATTGGAATTGGAGACGGAGGTATTCCTGTTTGGGAATTGGTATTATCAATGGCTTTACTTATCGTTGGTTTTTTAGTGACCGTTTGGATTGCTGCAAAAATTTACAAAACAGGAATTCTTATGCACGGTAAAAAAGTTTCTTATGCCGAACTTTGGAAATGGATAGCACACAAATAGATGACGAGTATATTAGTAATAGACGATGAAAAAAGTATTCGCAATTCTCTAAGAGATGTGCTAGAATACGAAGGCCATTCAATTACTGAGGCAGAAAATGGAATGGAGGGATTATCAAGTATTCGTTCTAACGATTTTGATTTAGTGCTTTGTGATATAAAAATGCCGAAAATGGATGGAAGCGAACTACTAGAAATGGCACTCGAATCCAAACCAGAATTGAATATCATTATGATCTCAGGTCACGGTGATATCGAAACAGCAGTTGACTGCATAAAAAAGGGGGCTTACGATTATTTGGCAAAACCGTTAGACCTAAATCGACTTTTAGTAATTGTAAGAAACGGTTTAGAGAAAGGTAACTTGGTAACTGAAACCAAAACCTTGCAAAAGAAAATTAAGCGTTACTCAAATAGTAAAATTATTGGATCATCCGAAGCCATAAATGATATTCACAAAATTATTGCTAAAGTTGCTCCGACCGATGCTCGAGTTTTAATTACAGGACCTAATGGTTCTGGGAAAGAACTAATTGCAAAGGCATTACACAATCAAAGTAAAAGAGCTAAGAATCCTTTTATTGAGGTAAACTGTGCTGCAATTCCCAGTGAGTTAATCGAAAGTGAACTATTTGGTCATGAAAAGGGTGCGTTTACCTCTGCTATAAAAACCAAAAAAGGTAAATTCGAACAAGCTGAAGGAGGAACCCTTTTCTTAGATGAAATTGGTGACATGAGTCCTAATGCTCAAGCTAAAGTGCTGCGAGCTTTGCAGGAGAATAAAATAACTAGAGTTGGCGGCGAAAAAGAAATTAAAGTAAACGTACGTGTGCTAGCAGCAACCAATAAAAACCTAAAAGAAGAAATAAGAGCAACTCGATTCAGAGAAGATTTATATCACCGATTAAGTGTAATATTAATCGAAAACCCCTCTTTGAGTGAAAGGACAAGTGACATTCCTGAATTGGTGAATTTCTTCTTGAATATCGCTTGTAAAGAAATGGGTGTTGCTCAAAAAGAAATTTCTGAGTCAGCAATAAAAGAATTGACAACAAAAAATTGGACAGGAAACATAAGAGAATTAAAGAATATCATTGAAAGACTCGTAATTTTATCAGAATCAAAAATTGAAAAAGAAGATGTACAGAAATATGCTTAATTTAAATCAATTGAGTTTGCAAAGAGCAGTCTCAATCCTTTCAGTTTTACTCATCTTAATGGGCTGTGAATCTGAAAACATAGAGAAGGCTAAAGTTGCTGAGAAGAAAATAAATACTTCCTTAAAAATGTTTGAAAAACTTGATGTAAGTCAAACTGGGATTTCATTTGCCAATACGATAAGCCCAGATCAAGAATTAATATTCTATGACTTCCAGTACCAATTTAATGGCGGTGGCGTTGGAATTGCTGACTTTGATAATGATGGGCTACCAGATGTGTTTTTTACTGGAAATGAGGTAAGTAACAAGTTATATCGAAATCTTGGAGACCTAAAGTTTGAGGATGTTACTAAAAAAGCCAATGTAGGGCAACTTGGCTATTGGTGCAGTGGTATTACAATAGTTGATATTAATAGTGATGGCTTTCAGGATATCTATCTTAGTCGTGGTGGATATTTTCCTGTTGAGAAAAGAATGAATAGCCTTTTAATAAATAATGGCGACTTTACTTTTACTGAATCTGCTGATCAATATGGATTGGCCGACACAGGATTCAGTACACAATCTGCATTCTTTGATATGGATTTAGATGGTGACTTAGACGCTTATATACTAAACCATGACAATGTATGGTCCAGTGGCGGTGATCTAACTAAAGATAAATACAATAAACGACAGGTTACTGAAGATCGTTTATATAGAAACGACGGTGGAAAGTTCACCGATATTACATTATCAAGTGGTTTGGATAAAGAAGTAGCAGGTGGATATGGTTTGGGGATTTCGGTAGGCGACCTTAATGGTGACAATTATCCCGATATATATGTCTCTAATGATTACGATTCTCCTGATCGAATGTATATCAATCAAAAAGACGGTACATTTAAGAACGAAACTAAGGAACGAACAACTCATATAGCACTTTATAGTATGGGTAATGATATTGCTGACTTAAATAATGACGGTCACTTAGATGTTATTGCTTTAGATATGTCAGCAGAAGATCATGTTAGAATTAAGACACAGATGGGAGCAATGGCTCCAGAAAAATTTTACGAATTAGTTCGTTTTGGTTTTCCACACCAATATATGTATAACACACTTCAACTCAATAATGGAAATGGTACATTTAGTGATATTGCGCAGTTAGCAGGCATAAGTTCAACCGACTGGAGTTGGGCACCATTAATGGCTGATTTTGACAATGATGGTGAAAAAGATATTTTTATTACTAATGGATATAGACTTGATGATAGAGATAATGATTACAACCTATCTGCAAAAAAACTATACGGAGATAGACGAAATTTAACAAAAGAAGAAAGACGAAGTGTTTTTGATGGAACCCCTTCGACTCCACTAAGTAACTATATGTATAAAAATAATGGAGATCTTTCATTTTCTAAAAAGACGTTTGAGTGGAACCTAGGTGAAAAAAGCTTTTCTATGGGAGCTGCATTTGCAGATCTTGATAATGATGGTGACCTTGAATTAATTGCAAATAATTTAGAATCTACAGCATTTATTTACAAAAACAATGCAGTAGAAAAATTGGGAAACAACTTTTTAAGAATAAATCTTGTCGGTAATAAAACTCCTCTTGAGCAATCTAAAGTTGTGATAACAGTGAATGGGAAGTCACAGACTCAATTTTACAACCCCACCAGAGGTTATATTTCATCCGTAGAAACAGAAATTCACTTTGGCCTTGGACAAAATGAAAAAATTGATCGTGTTGAAGTTTTCTGGACTAATGGCAAATATTCTTTACTTGAAAACGTAGCATCGAATCAAGCAATAACTATAAATATCGAGGCTTCAGGAGCAGCTTCGAAAAATATTCCGAACAAGACACTATTCACTCTGCAGGAAAATCAAGCTATCGAGTTCTTGCATGCAGAAAACGAACATGACGATTTTAAAAAGGAAATATTACTCCCCCACCGTAACAGTCAACATGGACCAGAAATAGCAGTAGCTGATGTTGATAATGATGGACTAGATGATGTTTTCTTTTGTAATGCCTACAAACAACCTTCAGTTTTATATATGCAAGAAACTCCCGGCGTTTTTCGGAAAAAGATTTTACCAGCATTCACTGCAGATAGAAACAAGGAAGATGTAGGCGCTCACTTTTTTGATTATAATAATGATGGTTTTGTAGATTTATATGTTGCAAGTGGTGGAAATGAATTTGTAAATCAAACTGCTGCATATAGACATCGACTCTACAAAAATGATGGTAAAGGAAACTTTAGAAATGACTTTAATAGCTTACCTAATATTATTGTAAGCGGCAAGGAGGTGACTTCTGCTGACTATGATGGTGATGGTGATCTTGATCTTTTTATAGGTGGTCGTTTAACACCCGAAAAATATCCGTTTGCTCCGAGAAGTTACTTACTCATAAATAACAACGGTGTGTTTGAGGATAAAACAGAAGAATTAGCGCCTGATTTGATGTATCCGGGTTTAGTCACGGATGCCAAATGGTTTGATTATGATGGAGACAAAGATCTCGACCTAATTGTTGTAGGTGAATGGATGCCACTATTATTATTAAAAAACGAGAACGGGAAGCTTAGCAAAGTAGAAAGTGCAAATAACCTATATGAAAGCACTGGATGGTGGTATAGTGTAGAGACTGCTGATTTTGACAATGATGGAGATGAAGATATTGTAGTGGGTAATTTAGGGCTGAATTACAAGTATAAAGCGACTAAGAACGAACCTTTTCAAATATGGTGTCACGACTTTGATAATTCAGGATCTTTAGACATTGTTCTAGGGTATTACGATCATGGCGCTTGTTTTCCGGTAAGAGGCAGAACTTGCTCTTCACAACAAATGCCTTTTATAAAAGAAAAATTTCCTACTTTCAATGAATTTGCTTCAGCGACTATTGACGATATTTATGGATCACAACTAGGTGAAGCCTTAAATTATAAAGCAACAACATTTGCAAATAGCTACATTGAAAACTTAGGAAACGGAAAATTCAAAATTTCTAAACTCCCTAATGAATTGCAATTTAGCTGTGTTCAAAGTATGATTATCAAAGATTTTAATAAAGACGGAAATCTAGACATACTTGGCGCTGGAAACCTCTACACAGCTGAAGTTGAAACGCCTAGAAATGATGCGTCAATTGGGTTTCTGGCAATTGGCAATGGAAAAGGCCAATTTCTTTTCCAACCTTTTGAAAAAAGTGGTGTATTCTTAAAAGGAGATGTTAAGGATATGGCTGATATAAAAGTTAGTGACGATGAATCGTTCATAATAGTTGGGTTGAACAACGAGAAAAATAAAATTTTAAAATATTAAGATCCTACCATACCCACTTTAGCCCAGCAACAACCTACTTCGGTTGTTCAAAATGGTATTTTAATTTTTTTTTTTGTTACTATGTTAATATTTCTATATTTGGGAGTTCAATAAGATTTTTAAGTTTAAACAGGTAAATAACAGTATATGAAAAACGTTTACACAAAATTAGGTTTACTAACATTCCTGCTTTCATCATGGATAATGGGGGCTGCGCAATATTGTAGCCCAAGCTACACAAATGACTGGGAATCAATCCAAGAAGTCTCTTTAACTAATGGCACTACCAATCTAACCAGTCGATCAGTACTTTGGGATGGAAACAGCAATGGTTATAGTGATTACACAACTGGTAATGCTCGTGAATACGTTTGTACTCCTGGGACAACAGTAAATTATAGAATTTCAACTAACCCATCAAACACTATAAACAGTGGTTTAACTGCTTGGATTGATTGGGATAAATCAAATTCTTTTGAGGCCGGTGAACGAGTTATATCTAGACAAGCTCGTCCTCCTCACAATGGAACATTTTCTATTCCTGCTACCTATAACGGTAACCCAACAGCTGGTGGTTCATATAGAATTCGATTTCGTTCAGAGTGGAACGCCTCTCCAATTAACAACCCTTGTTCTAGGGGTAGTCAATCTGGTGAAGCCGAAGATTACGTCTTTTCTGTGCTGTATCAAGAAAATGCCGCAATTAATGAAATGCTAGATCCTTTTGTTCCTTCATGTTCTATTGGTGATTCTATTATTATTTCTTTATTGAGTAATAGTCAAACAGCGATTGATAGCGCAACTATCCAATGGTCAAAGAATGATACGATGCAAACTGCATATAATTGGAAAGGTAATATTAGTGCTGGAGGCGCCGTTTCGGCTGCAACTATTACTTTAGGAGCATTAACTTATAAATATGGTGACACTATCAAGGTGTGGTTAAGCTTAGTAAATGGGAATGTTTTAGATGATTTTCAAGAAGATGATACACTCACAAGGATTCCTCGACCTGGCTTAAAAGGAACCTATTCGGTTGGTACTCCAACTTCTGACTATGACTCATTATTTAAAGTAATTAAAGATATTGAAGAAATTGGTGTTTGTGGTAACGTTATATTCAATCTTAGTTCAAGAAAACATTATGCTGAAGGAAAATTCAATATTATTCCTGGAATTACCAATAACGCGGAAATAACATTCAACTCTATGGCAGGAGATGCTGATTCTGCTATTATAAATTGGTCAAGTACTTCTTCTGCCTCGAATTATGTTCTTAGCTTTAAAGATATTCAAAACATCACTTTCAATGATTTGACAATTCAAGATTCAAGTACTAGTTCAAATTCAGGACTTGTTCTTTTTGACAACTCAAATGATATTGCCTTTAATGATTGTAACTTCCACATTACTTACACTGGATCAAGCACAAATTCACGATTAGTAAGACAAGATGGATTTGGCGGTATTGAAAACATAAGCTTTGCTGGTTGTGTATTTGATGGTGGAACTGAAGCTATTAGATTTCAAGCACCCGGTGGGGCAGGTTTTCCTAATGAAGAAATTAGTATTACTGATTGTTCCTTTAACAACCATTATAATGGCGGTGTATTTGTTACTCATACGTTAAATTTGAAATTAACAGGTAATACAAACACCAACATTGCTAGAAATCCTTCAACTAATGGTACTTTTCTTTTTATAGACGATGCAACTGGTTCAGTTGAAATCCATGATAATTCTAACATTGAAACAACACGCTCAATGAGATATGGAATGAGACTGCTTAACTTAAGTGGAACTCCTTCTAACAAAGTACTTGTTTATAACAATCGCTTTATTATGGGTGATTCTTCATTAAATAATGGATACAATGGAATTCGATTAGATAACGTAAAGTTTTATGAAATCACGAATAACGCTATTAGTATGTTAGGTACCAGCGAAACTGCTGCAGGTATATACATAGGAAACAGCGGTGCTAATGAAGTACACAATAATATAATCGCTAATTATGGTGATGGTTTTGCTTTTGAAATTCAAGGAACCTCCTCAGTAAGTGCAATGAATAACAATGTACTGTATGCAAAAGTTGTTTTAGGACAATTTGGCAATAAAACGATTACAGATATAGCAAACTGGCAAAACAATTACGGTTTTGAATTTGATGGGATTTCAACAGACCCTATGTTCATAGACAGTACGTTAAGAACTTGTAATGCATTAATTGATAACATTGGAACTGCCTTGTTTAGTACAAGTGACGTTTTAGGAGTTACAAGATCAGCAAATACTCCTGATCCAGGTGTATTTGAATTCTCAGCTCCTTCAAAGTTTTCTGTAGGTGATGCATACAATATTTGTAACGGAGACACTCTTGTAGTTTCTTCTGAAATTTCTGCTGCTGATAGAATTATATGGAATAATACAGATACAGCTAATACTATGATGTTTACTCAATCTGGAACTTATTATGCTGAGTTAATTGGGGAGTGTGGAAATGCTGTTGATAGTTTTGTAGTTCAAACGAATAAAGTTGTTGAGCTACCAAATGACACTAACTTATGTGCTGGGGAATCTTTAGCGGTATCAGCAGATATTACTAACGGAACATACTCATGGAATATTGGAGCAACAACTTCAGGAATAACGATTAGCAAAAGAGGTCAATATTTTATTGCAGTTAATGACAGTGATGGTTGTTCTTCTACTGACACAATTGAAATAACTATTTCTAGCGCCGTTGACCTTACTAAAGACACTATTCTATGTGAAGGTAATACTGTTGATTTAAATCCAGGTACTGGTGCAGGTACTTATGTATGGAGCAACGGATCTTCTTCT
Organism: uncultured Flavobacteriales bacterium; assembly: GCA_913020435.1. GTDB lineage: Bacteria > Bacteroidota > Bacteroidia > Flavobacteriales_G > Salibacteraceae > UBA6770. The sequence continues at coordinate 139,096 of CAJVZZ010000002.1, forward strand.
AGTCGTCAATTCGTTGATAGTTCTTCTACTTATTGGGTAAATTTCACTGATCCTCTTAATTGTGTTTCTACAGATACAACTAGGGTTTCTGTAGATGCTCTTCCTTTCGCAACATTTGTGCAAAGTCAGTTTTCACAATCTAATTGGGAATTCATTGCTGATGACAAAACAGGTATAGATTATTATTGGTCATTTGGAGATGGGAAAAATGATTCTGGAATGATCTGGAAAACTGTAAATGTTTATGATACAAACGGAGTTTTCGCCATAACACTTACTATTACTTCTCAAAATTGTGGTACTGCGACCATTAGTAAAAGTGTTGAAGTTATTACTGTTGGAACGAATGAGGTGAGTACTTACTCAAATGTTAGTGTTTACCCTAATCCAACAAATGGATTATTGAACGTAGAATTACCTTCAGACCTTGATTTAAGTTCTGTAAGTGTAAAAATCATAGACTTAAATGGACGGGTTGTTATGGATGAATCTAAAAACTCATTGCAACATTTCACATTAAATTTAAATGACCATAATTTAGCGTCAGGTGTTTATCAGCTTTCAATAAACAGCGCAAGCAATACATTGTTTAATGGTAAAATCACTTTATACTAATAATCAGTACCAAAATTTAAAATAATAATAATTATGAAAAAATTTATTACATATACTTCGATTTTAGCACTGTTCTTAATGATCGGAGCTGAGTCTTACGCGCAATACTGTAATCCAAGCACGTCTAGAGATTGGCGTAATATGGATGGTGTAACAACCTCTGGAGCGATTCGTGATGCTAACGTCCAAGGTCTTGCTTGGAGCAACGGTTATACTGACAGAACAAATACTGCTCGTATGATCATTCAACCTGGATCTTCATTTCAAATGACCGTATCATTTGATCAATCCTGGAGTACTGGAGGAAATCCAGTAAGAGTATTTATTGACTTTAATGGCGATGGAAACTTTAGTGGAAATGGTGAGATAGTATATAATTCTACGAGTTACTCTCATCCTCAAACATTCGTTATCAATATACCCAATAATCCAAATATTGTAAAGAGTGGATTAACAAGAATGCGTGTAACTGGTTTTGGAACTACTATTACTGATGCTTGCTATACAAGAGCTAGTTATGGTAATTCAGTTGATATTGAAGTTTTAATACCACCAGCAAATTCTGCTAAGATGGATATCGTTACTTCTCCTCAGTCACCGGTTTGTCCTGGTACACTATATCAAGACTTTAAGGTGCGTTACTGTAACGATGGTCTGGGAGTTCTGGATTCTGTTGAAATAGGCGGTATTTATAAAACAACTGCTGCTAGCGGTCTTACTCTGCCTGATATCAGAATGCCAAATGTTGTGATCAGAGATTCTGTCGAGCCTGGAGCTTGTAACATTGCTACAGTTTATAATCATGCTCCTGGATTTAAAACTGGAGACACAATTATTGTTTGGGTTTCTAACCCTAATGGTGTTCCTGATTCAATGGATATTAACGATACCATTATGTATGTTGTTGCTCCTTCAATTACTAAAAAACTATGGACAGTTGGAGACACGAGTAAAGGTAATGATTTTATGAATCTAAACTTGGCATTGGATTCGTTTGCTAGAGTAGGTGGAATTTGTGACTCACTTATTATTGAATTGGACTCAAGTCACAATAACTATGTTAGCCAGTATGACTTTCCTAAATTAGCTGGTGCTGGTCCAACAGTTCCTATTATCTTAAGAGCAAAAACTAATCAAGGTAAAAATGCTAAGCTAACTTTTGATTCTTGTGATGTAGATAATAACTATATAATATCTCTTAATGCTATTTCTTATTTATACATTGAAAATATTGACTTCTACAGTAAAAATGGATTTACTACGGATCATTCACGAAACATTTTCATGGATAATGGTAGTAATAACATAAATATCATCAATTGTAGCTTTGAATCTGATTATGCTAATAGTAATGAAAACAATACCTTAATATACGGTGCGCAAGTTGGAGATAATGTATCTGTAAGTGGTTCTAACTTTTTTGGTGGGTCTGATGCTATCTATATTGGTGGAGGTTCATCGCACACAATAACAGATTGTGAATTTCAAGGAACCTACTTAACTTGTATTCACTTTGATGGATCTAGTAATCTTCAGATAGATAACAATATAATGTCTTCACTTTCTACTAACATCTATAGTGGTAGTAATGAAGATCAGATAGGTATGGGTATTTTTGTCGATGGAACGACAGATGATTTAATTATTGAAAACAATATTGTTAAGTCTTCAAATAGTCAATGGCCGCGTTACGGGGTTTTCGTAACAGATTATAACAAAGCTTCTGGAACAAACTGGATTTACAATAACTTTTTAAATATTGGACAAGCATGGAGTAGTCTTGAATTTAGAGGTATTACTATTCAGAACTCAAACTTTACCCAAATCGCTAACAACAATATTGCAGTGAACGGTAATGGTGGAAACAACGAAGGTATTTTCTTTAGCCAAGGAACAGGAAATGCAATGTGGAATAATGTTATAGCTATCGAAGTTGCAGGTGTTGCTGTTAATCAAGCTTCATTTGGAAATGTTACCATATCAGATTACAATAACTTTTATGCACCCGGCAATAGTATAATTGAGATTGGTGGTACTGGTGGTGGTAACTTTACAACGCTTGCTGCATATCAAAACGCTACTTCATTAGATGCTAATTCGAAACAATTAAATCCTTTCTTTTACGATACAAAAAGAAACGACCTTCACGTTTGTAATAATGCATTATCAAAAGCCGGTCTAGCGATACAAGCTATTTCAGGTGATTTTGATGGTGATCCTCGTTCTGCAACAACCCCTAGTATTGGTGCCGATGAATTTACACCTATCTCAGATGTAAAATTAACTGCTGATTATGGTCTATGTCCTGGTGATGTTACTTTACTTACTGCTGGTAGAGGAAACTTTGGAGAAACTGCAATATGGAAGGATATAGCAACGGGAACGAACCTAGATACTAATCAATCAGTTAACATTTCGACTCCAGGTGAATATTCAGTTACCTTCTTCAATGCGTGTGGTGTTGTGGTTGATACAATAGAGATAATTACACCTGATGCTGTTTCCCTACCCAATGACACAAACATGTGTTTTGGAACAACTCTAAATGTTGATGCGACTATCGTAGGTGGAACAATATACAATTGGAATTCTGCAGATTCTACAGCAGTAGTTGCTTTTACAAAACAAGCAACATATTCTGTAATTGCGACAGATAATTGGGGATGTATTTCTAGTGATACTTTTGATATTACATACTCTCCTGCTGCAGACTTTGGTATGGATAGTATTATAGTTTGTGAAGGTGCTTCTAAAAGTATATTAAGTAATGTTGATGGTACAATTGGCGCTTCTTTTGCCTGGTCTGGTTACTCTGGCGATAGCACTAATCAAGATCCTGGTGCAACTGTATCAGATTTCGAACTTCCTTCAAAAAGAGCTTATGTTAAAGTAACAGTAGATCATAAAGGATGTATTTCACAAGACAGTATTCTTATGAAAATTCTAGGTAGACCAGTAATTACTATTACTGATACAGTAAATGGTCTTCTATTTAAGGTTACAAGCAACACATCTGCAGGTTCAGCACACAGTTGGGATTTTGGAGATGGTGATTCTTCAAACTTTAGACTTCCAAAGCATATCTATAAAACAGATGGAATTTATACAGTAACGTATACTAACAGTAATCAATGTAGATCAACAAGTGAATCTTTTGAGGTTACCGTTGTTACGTTAAACATTCTAGAGAATACTTCTGGAGCTACATTAACACTTTATCCTAACCCGAACAACGGAGTATTTAATCTTGACTTTAAAGGTTTAAGTGCCAATGATATTTCTGTTTCGATTATGGATATAAACGGAAGAACCGTTTACAATGAAGCTTATGGAATATTAAGCGGTAACAGCAACAAAGCAGTTAATTTGGTTGGTGTTGCTTCAGGCTTCTATACGATTTCTGTCGAAGTAGATGGTGAAACATATCAAGAGAAGTTTATTGTAAAATAAACATCACAAAATAGGACGTAAAAAAGGGGTGAAATTCACCCCTTTTTTTATGCCTTATAATTTAGAAATCAATTAAAGCCTTAACAACTAACTGATCCAGTCTTTTAGTTTTAGAAAAGCTTCTTCAATCCCCTTAAGGTTCTTTCCACCTGCAGTAGCAAAAAATGACTGACCTCCTCCTCCCCCGTTTATTGCTTTAGAGATAAGTTTAATACCCTCTCCAGCCATCAAAGACTTAGATTCAACAATTGCATCACAAACCAGCAAACTAACAGTCACCTTTTCCTTAGCTAAAGAAGCTATTCCTATTACCATATCATTGTTAGTCGCCTTCAATTCAAAAAGGACATCCTTTACATTTTTAGCTGGCACTGTAGTACTTCCAAAAAAAGACTTTATGTCATTACTATTTAATTCAGTATTCTCCTCTATAAAGGATTTAAATTCTTTGGCCTTAACTTTTTCAACAGCAAGCATTTGCTCACTTAGTATTACATTATTTTCTAATACTTCTTCTAAAGCCTTAATAGGTTGCTTTGAATTTTGAAGCTTTGACTTAACAATATTCAAATCGACCTGCTGTCCATTTAAATATTCCAAAGCCTTATTGGAAGTAATGGCTTCAATTCTTCTAATACCTGCTGCAACTGAAGATTCTCCTGTTATTTTAAACAACCGAATCTCGCTAGTTTGCGACACATGAGTACCTCCGCATAATTCTACAGACTCACCAAAACCAATCATTCTTACCTTATCGCCATACTTCTCGCCAAAAAGCATCATTGCCCCTGCTTCATTTGCCTCCTCCATTGAAGCAGTACGGTTCTCCTTAAGCAGAAGATTATCAAATACCAAATCATTAACTTTTTCTTCAATCGACTTCAACTGATCTGATGAAATTTTTTGAAAATGAGAAAAATCAAATCTTAAATAATCGCCAGAAACGAATGAACCTTTTTGCTCAACGTGATTCCCTAATAATTTCCTTAGTTCTAAATGCAACAAATGCGTGGCTGTATGATTTGCTTGTGCTAGTTTTCGAAGGCTAATATCAACTTCAGCTATCAAGCTAGAATTTAAGTTCAACCCAAAGTCTTTCGTAGTGACAATTATTAAATCATTTTCCTTCTTCGTATCGATAACTTTGACAACAATTGTGTCTTGTTTTAAAATTCCAGCATCACCAACTTGGCCTCCACCTTGAGGGTAAAATGGTGTTTTATTCAAGACTATTTGATAAAACTTTTTTCCTTTAGTTTCAATCTCCCTATATTTAATAATAATTGCTTCTGATGTTAGTTCATCATATCCTGTAAAAATTTGAGAGACATTATTTTCATTTTCAATCCAATCATCTGTTGTAACAACATTTGAGTTTCGTGATCTATTTTTTTGCAGCTCCAATTCCTTTGTAAATCCATCCATATCAACCAAAGCATTATGCTCTAGAGCAATCAGCTCGGTTAAATCAATTGGAAAACCAAATGTGTCATATAATTCAAAGGCTTGTTTTCCTTCAATTTTACTGCTGGATTTTAACGCCTTTTCCAACTTTACGATACCTTTTGCTAGTGTGCGTAAAAAAGACTCTTCCTCCTCCTTAATTACAGTACCAATAAGTTTTTCTTGTGCTTTTAGTTCAATAAAATGATCTCCTAGTTGCTCAATTAAAACAGGTACCAATTCATGCATAAAAGGTTGATCGAAATCCAAAAAACTATAGCCGTACCGCACAGCTCTTCGCAATATTCTTCTGATAACATAGCCAGCTCCCGTGTTAGAGGGTAGTTGCCCATCAGCAATAGAAAACGACACAGCTCTAACATGATCCGAAATCACTCTAAAAGCAACATCTTCTTTACTATCAGAGGATTTAAATACCTTCTTCGACAAGATTTCAAGTTTAGAAATCATTGGGCTAAAAACATCAGTATCGTAATTTGACTGCTTTTTTTGAAGTGCCATAGCAAGTCTCTCTAGCCCCATACCAGTGTCGACATGTTTATTAGGTAGATCAGATAGTTTTCCTTTGGAATCTCTATTAAATTGAATGAAAACTAGGTTCCATATTTCAATAACCAAAGGATGATCTTTATTTACAAGACTTTTTCCATCTAAAACTCTTCGGTCAGCTTCAGGGCGTAAATCAATATGAATTTCAGAACAAGGCCCGCAAGGTCCCATTTCTCCCATTTCCCAAAAATTATCCTTCTTATCGCACCTTATTATTCTATCCTTATCTGTAAGCTTCGACCATATATCTTCCGCTTCAATATCAGCTTCAGTTGAATCTTCTTTATCACCTTCAAAAACAGTAACATAAAGTCTGTCCTTGTCAAGCTTATAGACTTCAGTCAATAGTTCCCAAGCCCAATTTATTGCGTCTTCTTTGAAGTAATCTCCAAAAGACCAATTCCCTAACATTTCGAACATCGTATGATGGTAAGTATCGACACCTACCTCTTCTAAATCATTGTGTTTTCCTGAAACCCTAAGGCACTTTTGCGAATTAGAAATACGCTTAATATCCGAAGCCCTATTCCCAAGGAATATGTCCTTGAACTGATTCATACCAGCATTCGTAAACATCAAGGTTGGGTCGTTTTTCACAACCATAGGCGCTGATGCTTCAATAAGGTGTCCTTTTGATTCAAAAAACTCCAAAAACTTTTGCCTTATTTCGTTTACTTCCCAGTTCATTTTTTTCTTTTAAAATTCTTCATTAAAATTACCGCTGAGCACTATCTTACCGAGCCCTTTATAGCGCAAATTTTCAACTAGCGCAAATTTAGGTTTATTCAATAACTTTGTACATTGAAAATATTAAGCTAGTCTTGATATAAATGGCAAGTAAAAAATACAAATACAATACAAAGACATTAAGCTATGAGCAAATTGAGCTCACGGCTAAGGACCGTTTATTCAAACTTGTAACGTATACCCTTAGTGGAATTGTGTTTGCGACTCTGTTTCTTATTGTTACATTTTTCTTTTTTGATACACCTGAGGAAAGACAACTTAAACGAGAAAATGAAAAGCTAGTTCACGAATACGAACTACTAAACAATAAGCTCGAAAATGTTTCGAAAGTTTTATCTAATATTCAAGAAAGGGACGATAATATATACCGTGTAATTCTTGAAGCTGAACCTATTGCAGATAACTTGAGGAAATCGGGAATTGGTGGTGTCAATCGATATGCTCAATTAGAGGGATATAATAACTCTTCTATTCTTATAAAAACGGCTAAAAAGTTGGATGAACTTACCAAACAGATCTACATCCAGTCTAAATCCTTTGATGAAGTTCTTGAAATGGCAAGTAAAAAAGAGCAAATGCTTGCAAGTATTCCTTCTATCATGCCGTTGAAAAGTGAAGACTTAAAAAGAATAAGTTCTGGGTTTGGAATAAGAATGCATCCTATTTTAAAGATTCGAAAAATGCATGAAGGACAAGATTTTACTGCGCCAACTGGAACCCAAATTTTCGCAACTGGCAGCGGAACAGTTTCCAAAGTAGAAAAAAGGAGATTTGGTTTTGGATTTCATGTAATTGTAGACCATGGTTATGGATATAAAACCATCTATGCGCATATGAGTAGGATTAATATTCGTAAAGGACAAAAAGTAAATCGAGGCGATGTATTAGGTTTAGTTGGTAGTACGGGTAGCAGTACTGCTCCGCACCTGCACTATGAAGTCTTAAAAAATGGTGTTAAAATCGACCCTGTAAACTACTATTATCAAGACCTTTCTCCAGACCAATTTCAACAAATAATTGATTTATCAGACCAACCCATACAATCATTTGACTAACAGTACTTTTGATTACTTTAGTGACACTATAAAATTAAGTAGATATTTTGCCTTATCGCGAAAGAGAAATAACAAAATTGTATTACAGCATCGGAGAAGTAGCCAAAATTTTTGAGGTTAATTCTTCGTTGATACGTTTTTGGGAAAGTGAATTTGATATTCTCAAACCCAAAAAGAATAAAAAAGGCAATCGTCTTTTTACTCAAAAAGACTTGGCTTATCTCAAAATTATATACGATTTAGTTAAAGAGAAGGGGCACACACTAGAGGGTGCAAAAAGAGCATTAAAAGACGATCGAAATGCGTTGCTTGAACGACAAGAACTAAAAGATCGATTGATAAAAATCAGATCACAACTTGTTCACTTACTAGAAGAAATTAGTTAGTAATAGCTGCCTTCTATTAAATAGTTGGTAACATAATCCTCCACCCCTTTTTCCAAAGAAGTGAATTCATTTGTGTAACCAATTGATTTTAATTTACTTATATCTGCCTCAGTAAAATATTGGTACTTATCCCTAATGTCTTTTGGTGTTGGAATATAGGAAATTGCAGGCTCCAGTTTAAGAGCTTCAAAAGTAGACTGCACTAAAGCGTTAAAAGAGCGAGCTTTTCCTGTTCCTAAATTATATAATCCTGAATTTTCAGCTTTGCGATTATTCAACATAAAAAATAATACTTCTACAACATCTTTCACATAAATAAAATCTCGCAATTGCTCACCATTTTGATAATTTGAATTATGCGATTGAAATAACTTCATCGCACCTGTTGACGTTATTTGATTATACGCATGCCATATTACAGAGGCCATCCTGCCTTTGTGATACTCATTTGGCCCATAGACATTAAAGAACTTAAAGCCAGCCCAGAAATAAGGGTGTTTTTCTTGTTTCAATGCCCATATATCGAAATCATTCTTTGACTCGCCGTAAGGGTTTAAGGGTTTCAATTCGATAGGAAGCGTATGATCGTCTTTGTAACCAAATTCTCCTAATCCATAAGTTGCTGCTGATGATGCGTAAACAAATGGAATAGAATTCTTACTGCATATCTTCCATAAATACTTTGTATAGTTCAGATTCAATTCGTCAAAAATTGCAACATCGAACTCCGTTGTATCAGTTCTTGCACCTATATGATATACAAACTCTACTAACTTATGATTATCATTCAACCATTCTGTAAAATCGTTTCGATCAACTAAAGCTTTGAACTTTTTGTTATCGTAATTAGCTTTTTTCCTCTCTTGTGAAAAATCATCAACTAATATCAATTCAAAAAAACCTTGTTGATTCAATTTTTCAACCAAACAACTTCCAATAAACCCCGCAGCACCTGTAACAACTATCATATTTATACTAATATAAAAACAAAGGTAGCCTTTGAAAAATTTATGCTCCTATTCCTTCTCCAAATTTTCGGAACTTTATATTTGCCACAAATTACAACTGAAGATTATGAAAGCATACGTTTTTCCTGGACAAGGATCACAATTTATAGGAATGGGAAAGGATTTATACGATTCTAATCCTAATTCAAAGGCCTTATTTGAACAAGCAAATAACATCCTTGGCTTTGACATCGTGAATATAATGTTCAATGGAACCGTTGAAGAGCTGAAACAAACCAAAGTAACACAACCTGCAATTTTTCTCCATTCTACAATCCTTGCTGCTAGCTTGGGCAATAATTTTAAACCCGACATGGTTGCTGGTCATTCACTTGGCGAATTATCTGCATTAGTCGCAAATAAAGTCCTTCAATTTGAAGATGGGCTTAGATTAGTGTCACAAAGAGCAATGGCAATGCAAAAAGCCTGTGAAGCTGAGCCATCAACTATGGCGGCAATAATTGGGCTTGATGATAATGTAGTGGAAGAAATTTGTAAAAGTATTGATGGTGTAGTTGTTGCTGCGAATTACAATTGTCCTGGCCAATTGGTTATTTCTGGAAATACTCTAGCAGTGCAGGATACTTGCGAAAAACTTACTGAAGCTGGAGCAAAAAGAGCTCTATTACTTCCAGTTGGTGGAGCATTTCATTCTCCTTTAATGGAACCCGCCAGAGCGGAACTTGCTGCAGCAATAGCCAATACTAAGTTTTCAACCGGTATTTGTCCTATTTACCAAAATGTTACTGCAGGCGCAATATCCAGTCCTGAAGAAATAAAAGAGAATTTAATGGCTCAATTAACTGCGCCTGTACGTTGGACTCAAACTATGCAAAACATGATTGCGGATGGTGCGACATCTTTCACTGAGGTAGGTCCAGGCAAGGTACTTCAAGGCTTAGTTAAAAAAGTAGATCGTGCTATGCACACAGAGAGTGCTAACTCTTAATTAACATGTTACAAAAGTCACTATTCATTATTTTTATTCTTGGATTAGTTCTAAACCCACTTGATGTTTTGGCCAAGGAAAAAATCATTGCTAAAAGTGGCAAAAAACCAAAGTGGGTAAAAGCTGAACAAACTGATTTATTAAGAATTCAAGTAAAGTCGCAAACATTGTATGCAGCTAAGCTGAAGGCTAAAAATCAGTTTGAAAAAAGCCTTAATACTGCTATTGTGTATAAATTAGGTGCAAAATTTGACAGTCTTAGAAAAAATAGAATTTCAGATTTTATCACACATTATCACTGGTCTGAGATAAAAGGGAAGTCATTTGCGAAAATTTATGGTATTCACGATACTATACTTGCTGATATCTATTGGGAGAAATATAGGTTATCAAAGGGTGGTTATCTTTTTAGTTACAGCGCTCTATTCAATTGTTCTAATGAAGAAATTGATAAAATCGCCAGTCAATTCGAGCTTCTTGACACCAAGATTACATCAAGGTTAAATCCGATAAAGAGCAAAATCGATCAAAAAAACTCAATCTCCTGGATGTTCGCGGCTAAAGACAGCCTTTTTTCAATTCTAGAAGTTGCACCTAAAAACTACCATGGAAAGATACTATCCATGATTAAACAAATAGAATTAGGACTAGATTTAGTGCAAATTAAAATCCTAAAGAAAGACAATAATTTACTTAAAATTCAAGTAACTATTAATGGTTCAGTAATCCCTATAGAGTATAATCCTAAAGTGTCCTCTACTTGTGCAAAGATCAAAAGCACAGCCTTGTATGACAATTCTTGCACCATATATTTTGATAGCAGCTATTGTTTAACTCAAGACCCAGAAAGTGGATTCAAAATTGACTTAGGATACGCGAATCAAGTACTCAGAAGGTCCATCTTGATTTTTTAAGGCTTGAGTTCGTTAATCCACATTTCAGTTTCTTGAAACATTCTAATATTCAAGATTTTTTCTTCTTCTTGAACTAAAATTAGCTCTTTAGCCTGAACCCGAGATTTTTCATCACTAATTGGTTCCGGGGATACTTTATTTGCCTCAATCAAAACCTCCAGATACTCATCTTCAAGACCATAATCTTTTATAAAACTTACCAAAAATTCTTTTCCTTGAACATCATTTGCCAATAAATCAGCAAAACGCCGCACATCAGAGATGTTTAATTTCCTTTCTACGTAATACTCCAAACTTTCCAAGTTTCTAGAAGCTTCCAACATGTTCTTGCTATTAACTGCTTCGATTAATAATTGATCACTCATCATTACACATTCACCCTCAAATTCGGGCAAGTTTAACAACGCTCCGATAGCTTTCAATTGCTGTCCTTCATGGATTTTGACTTGAACCATATTCATGAATTCCAAACATTGTAATACATTCCTTGAATAGATTTCCTCTCTACCGCTCCTTATTATATTTTGTACATCTTCATTTTCTATTGAAACCGACTTTATCGCTTCTATTAAAGCAGAAGTTTCATCAGATTGTTTCGTGACTATTTTCATTGAATTAGAGGCTGTCTGCTGCTTTGAAATGTTATCTATTACATAAAAATCTAATAAGACAACAATTGAAGTTTGAGCCTTTTTTTCAATTATATTAATTTTTTCAAATGAATATTTCAAATACAACATATATGGAGAAATAGTATTTTCTGCTAGTTTACCATTTTCACTAATTATTCGATCCAGGGAAGTAATAATCGTTAGTAAGTCATTCATCTCCATTTGCTGCGCATTTATGATGGCAGGCGAAAGTCCAATTTCATTATACATCTCTTGATTCTGCAATTCAATTTCTTGAGCTATCAAATTTAACGACAACATAAATACAGCAGACAACACAATTAATACTTTCATAATTCTAAGTTTTAGTATAGCATAACTAATTTTTATGCCAAACAAACTTAAGGAGTCTGCCTCTAGTTTTATGAATCGTTTGTGTAAATTATGTTGGTAAGAAATTATCCATTCCAAAAAGTTTCAAAAGCGTATTTTAGTCTTTATACAATCAAATAAATTATGCTGGTAAAAACATACGGTAGCGCAGTTTATGGAATCAACGCTCAAACCATAACTATAGAAGTAAATATATCTCGAGGAGCAAAGTATTTTCTTGTCGGATTACCTGATAATGCGGTAAAGGAAAGTCAACAACGAATTACGTCAGCCTTGGACCAATACGGATATAAAATGCCGGGTAAAAAAATCGTAATTAATATGGCTCCAGCCGATATTCGAAAAGAAGGCAGTTATTACGATTTGCCTCTTGCTATGGGTATTTTAGCTGCTAGTGAGCAAATTCCCGAGGCGAATTTAAATCAATATTTAATCATGGGTGAGCTATCATTAGATGGCAGCCTTCAGCCCATGAAAGGAGCATTACCTATCGCCGTACAGGCCAGATTAGAAGGGTTTAAAGGAATTATTTTACCTAAACAAAATGCGCGTGAAGCAGGAATAGTAGATAAGTTAGACGTTCATGGCGCCTCTAATATTGAAGAGGTGATTCAATTCTTAGAAACCGGAGAAGGAATTCCAAAAGAAGTCGTTGATACCAGAGCAGAATTTCAAAGGAAATTAGATGAATTTGATGTGGATTTTGAGGACGTAAAAGGTCAGGAATCAACTAAAAGAGCGTTGGAAATTGCAGCTGCCGGAGGTCATAATGCATTACTTATTGGCCCTCCAGGAGTTGGTAAAACTATGCTGGCTAAACGCATCCCAACCATACTGCCTCCTCTTACACTTGAAGAGGCACTAGAAACCACAAAAATTCATTCGGTAGCCGGCCTTCTGGGAAGTACAACATCATTAATGACCACTCGCCCCTATCGATCGCCACACCACACAATTTCAAATGTCGCTCTAATCGGGGGCGGCTCAAATCCACAACCAGGCGAAGTTTCTTTAGCGCACAATGGTGTTTTATTTTTAGATGAATTACCAGAATTCCAACGACAGGTTTTAGAAGTGCTTCGCCAACCACTCGAAGATAGAACTGTTACAATTTCAAGAGCAAAAATGACCGTTGATTATCCAGCATCGGTAATGCTAATTGCTTCAATGAATCCTTCACCAAGCGGAAACTTCTATGATCCCTCTGACCCAAATTCGGATGCAGAACATGTCGTGAGACGTTATTTGAGTAAAGTTTCTGGACCATTACTTGATCGAATTGATTTGCATGTAGAAGTTAACCCTGTACCATTTGACGATTTGGCACACCGACCGGCTGGTGAATCTTCAACACTAATTAGAAACCGCGTAATTGCTGCAAGGGAGATTCAATCGAAACGTTTTGTAGATTTCCCAGGAATTTACAGTAATTCGCAATTAACGCCAAAGCTTATAAAACAGGTGTGTAAAATTAATGAAAGCGGAAATCAATTAATAAAACAAGCGATGGATAAACTAGGGTTTTCTGCAAGGTCTTACACTCGAATATTAAAAGTTGCGAGAACTATTGCTGATTTAGAAGGATTAGAAAATATTGAATCTAATCATATTGCTGAGGCAATTCAATACAGAAGTTTGGATAGAGAAGGGTTTCATTAATCTTCTTCTTTGAAGTCCTCTATAGCACTTGGATCATAACTCACAAAAAAATTAATATAGATCGCTCTGCATAATTTAAAGAGATAAGGGCCTAATATTACCAGCGAACCTATTGCAATAGCCAGGTATTCATTAATACTAAAAGAAGGGTACAAAACCAACATAGCTACAAATACCGACACTAAATACGCAACGGAAACACCGTAAGAAACATACATGGCTCCAAAATAAAATGCCGGTTCAAGTTCGAAACGTTGGCCACATTTAGGACAGGTTCTGGGCATCGCAAAAAACTTATCGTATTTGTATGGATTTTTATTCTCGAACAAAGGTGTTTCCTGACACTTTGGACATTTCATACCAAATATGCTGTAAAGCTTTGATCCTTTTCCTATCATATTGAAAGTTTATTAAAGCTGAAAATTAATGCAAATCAATTACAAAATATAGACAAACTTGATTCAATATTGCTATTGTCAGGATGCACATTTATACTACATTTCCCGATGGGACCAACGAGAGAAAATGAAACAGAATGGTCTATATTTTTTTTATCAAATTGTAATAAACTGATAATCTCCTCTGTTTCTATTTGCTTAAAGAATGATTTCAAATCAAATTTTGTATGCATCCAATTCTCAATGCTACTTTTTTCCAATTCGGACATATTTCCCAATTGAACTGCAAGTTGATTTTCGATTAAAATCCCAATAAATACGGCTTCTCCGTGAGTAATTGAAATACCTTTATTCATCAAAAAACTTTCAATCGCATGACCAAATGTATGACCATAATTGAGTGCTTTACGCGCTCCTGATTCTTTAAAATCACCTTTGACAAAGTTTAATTTCACTGAAATTGAGTTTGCGATATCCTCAATTTTCACATTCTCGGTTAACTCATCTAGCTTACTTAACGCATGCTCATCTGAAATTAAAAGATGCTTTACCATTTCCCCCAAACCAGAATTGATCTCTTTATTGGGCAAGGTCTCTAAAAACACATCAGAAATAAAGATTGCAGCAGGCTCTGAAAATATTCCTATTTGATTTTTTGCACCACCTGCATTAATTCCTGTCTTTCCACCAATACTAGCATCCACCATCGCTAATAATGAAGTAGGAACATTTATAAAATCGATTCCACGTTTAAATGTACTTGCTATAAACCCTCCTAAATCAGAAACTACACCTCCTCCGAGGTTAATCAAAACAGACTTTCTATTCGCTCCCAAATCCAAAAGAGACTCTACTAATTGGTAGTATACCTCAATACTTTTAGAGGCTTCTCCAGGTTCAATCTCAAGGACTTCGGCACTTTTAATATTTTCTAAATCAAGCCAATCAAGCTTTGAAAGACAATGTTTAACTGTATTAGAGTCGCATAAAATAAAAATGCTACTTGAAGAATAATAATCTCCGATAAATTGATTGAGCTCAATTAAGACGTCGTCACCACCAAGTTTAATTGGGTAGTTTCCGTTTTCTAGATCAATCACACAAACAGTCTTTAGCTGAGTAAGGAAATTTAGAACCAACTGTAATTTCCTGAATATTGATTTCTTCGTCTACCATTCCAAAAATCACCTGTAATACTTCTTCTGACTCTAATTCAACTTCTACTAAATATGCTTTCTCTGAACCTTGAGTCGTGCTTTTACTAAAATCAACATCGCCGTTTTCTAGCAAATAATCAATGTCTGAATTAAAAACATTGGTACATTTTGTCCAGCAATCTAATTGCAGATGTTGTTTATCCAATCCATTTCTAATCTTCTTCAGTACTCGTCCTTCCGGCAACCAAGAGCCATAAAACTCTCTATCGGTTCCTTTTATCATGAGTTGATACACCAACATGCTTCCTATTAATAATCCAATCGAAAAAATGAAAAAACGTCGTGCCATAGTCTAAAACATACCTAATAAAAGGTTCAAATTTTTATGTTGAATGTCAAAAGCATCACCCAAAGGTTCACTCGTCAGGGTGCCTTTATAAAGGTAAACTCCGTTCCGAACACCCTTAAAGTTACGAAGCACATTGACCAAGCTACCTTGCTCACCAAAGTTTATAAGTATTGGTGAGAAAATATTACTTAAGGTCTTGCTTGCTGTTCTAGATACTTTACTGGGAATATTTGGAACCCCATAATGAATGATATCATGTTTGATACAAGTGGGATGTTCCAATGTCGTGACCTCTGAAGTTTCAAAACAACCTCCTTGATCAATGCTAACATCTACAATCACAGATCCTTGCTTCATATTCATTACCATTTCTTCGGTAACTAAACAAGGCGATCGTCCTGTATTTGATCGAACAGCACCGATTGCAACATCGCACATTTTTAAGGCCGCTGCTAAAGATTCTGGATGCAGTATACAAGTATTTAATCTAACGCCAACATCGTTTTGCAACCGTCTCAGTTTATACATAGACTGATCAAAAACTTGAACCGTAGCTCCTAAACCTAAAGCAGCTCTAGTAGCATATTCACCGACAGTTCCTGCTCCAATTATGACCACCTCAGTTGGTGAAATTCCTGTAATTCCTCCAAACATTGCGCGCTTGCTATTTTTTCCAGAACATAATAATTCTGCAGCAATTAGAATTGAAGTATTTCCTGCAATCTCGCCCATTGATCGAACAATAGGATAAACACCATCGTCACCTTGAATAAAATCCCAAGCAATAGCAGTTATGTGTTTTTTCATAAGCGCTTCCAAATGCGCTTTTGGTTGGGTTGAAAGCTGTAATGCCGATATTAATGTTTGGCCATCTTGCATCAACTTAATTTCATCCATTGATGGTGGCGCAACTTTCATTAAAATATTAGCCTGATAAACTTCTTTTTGGTCATGATTTAGCTCTGCTCCTGCCGAAATGTATTGATTGTCATCAAAGTTAGATCCCAGGCCTGCTTCGCTTTCCACCATGACACGGTGACCTCTTGAAACTAATAATGCTACAGCATCAGGAGTCAGTGCTACTCGCCTTTCTTGAAATGAAGATTCTTTTGGAACCCCAAAATAGATTTTATCTGAGCCCGTTTCGACTGATTGCAATTGTTCTTTAGGAGTAAAGGCAGCCGATGCAGAAAGTCGTCTTAATTCTTCTGATGAGAGATTCATTTATCAAAGATAAATAATACCCTATTCATTGCAACTATCTTCAGATAATATCTGCGAAGATAATTCGAGTATCATTTTCTACATTTATTCTAACTATAACCAAATCCTTTGGCAAAAGACTACTCACCTTGTCTGGCCATTCTATAAAACAATAATTACCACTTGCTAAATACTCATCAAACCCCATATCAAAAGCCTCTTCCTCTTTCTCTAATCTATACATATCGAAATGGTAAATTTCAGAATTTCTATTTCCTAAATACTCATTTACAATCGAAAATGTTGGACTACTCATCTGATCTGTAACACCTAATTCCGAACAAATCCGCTGTATGAAAGTAGTTTTTCCTGCACCCATTTTACCAACAAAAGCAAATATCCTGCTTTCTGGATAATTTACTAATAATTGTACTGCAACTTTATTTAAATCCTCAAGTGATTTTGCCTGAGCTTTCATCGATATCTACTTTGGAGTTAATGATATAAAAGGAACTAAAATTTCCTCTAATGAGATTCCTCCATGTTGAAATGTGTTTTTATAATGCTGTACAAAATGATTGTAGTTGTTTGGGTAAACAAAGAAATCTTCGGACTTTGCAAATATGTATCTGGACGATAAGTTTCCAGCCGGTAAATGTGCTTCTTTAGGATCTTTCACCTCAAAAACATCTTTTGCATTATAGTCTAGCGATTTTCCATGTTTATATCGCAAATTGGTATTTGTGTTTCTATCTCCAATAACTTTTACCGGATTCTTTACACGCACGCTGCCATGATCAGAGGTAAAAAGCACCGGAATTCTTTTCTCGCTAAAAAACTTCAAAATATCAAGCAATGGAGAATGCTCAAACCATGAAGAGGTTACAGAACGATAAGCCGATTCATCATCAGCCAATTCTTTAATAACCTCCATATCGGTCTTTGAATGTGTCAGCATATCCACAAAGTTGAAACTTAAAACAAGTAAATCATTGTGAAGATATTCGGATATTTTGTCTAGCAATTTCCGGCCTTCTTCGAGGCCATTTACGTTCACAAAATCAGATTTTACTTGCTTACCATGCAGTTTTAACATTGCCTCAAGTAATTGTTTTTCATCAGTACTTCCTCCACTCTCCGTATCCCATTGTTTTCCGAATCGTGATTCAATTGCATTTGGCAATAACCCAGCGAAAAGTGCACTTCTTGAAAACGAGGTAGCAGTTGGAACTATGCTGTAATACATGTCTTCGTTTTCAATTCTAAAGTAGTCGGTTATACTGCTTTTAATTGCTCTCCATTGGTCAAACCTAAAATTATCTAGACATATTAAGACTGTTGGAAAGGCCCCATCTTCTTTAATCTGAGGCAACACCAACTTAGGGAGTAAAGTGTGAGACATTATTGGAATTTCACTATCTCGACCATTAATCCAGTCCAAGTAATTGTTTTCATAAAAATTAGAGAAGACATTGTTCGACTCCGTTTTTTGCATCTGAATGATTTCTTCCATACCTCCGTCCTCAGAGGCATCTAATTCAATTTCCCAATGCACTAGTTTTTTATAGAAATCTTTCCATTCTTCTGCATCCATCCTATCATTTAATCGCATGCTTATTTGTCGAAATTCTTGCTGATAATCTTGAGTAGTCTTTGCTGAGACCAATCTCTTTTTATCCAAGTTTTTCTTTACTGATAGTAAGATTTGTTTTGGGTTTACAGGCTTAATTAAGTAGTCTGAAATTTTCCCACCAATGGCATCCTCCATTATATCTTCTTCTTCACTTTTCGTAATCATAATTACAGGTAATGAGGAATCTTTTTCTTTGATTTTTTCAAGCGTCTCCAACCCTGATAAACCAGGCATATTCTCATCAAGAAAAACAATATCCATTTGTTCGTACTCCAAATACTCAATGGCTTCATTGCCATTATTGGTTGTAAAAACTTTATATCCCCTCTCTTCTAAAAAAAGAATATGTGGTTTTAGCAAATCAATCTCATCGTCTGCCCATAATATCTTTACTTCTTCCATATACTCAGCTTAATCTTACTTTTGACTCTAATACAAACTTGAATAATACACCGTTGTGCACAACAAGAAACGAAAAATACTAAACGATCCAGTCTACGGATTTATTACAATTCCGTATGAAATTATTTTTGACCTAATTGAACATCCTTACTTTCAGCGTTTACGGCGAATAACACAGTTAGGGTTAACCAACTTGGTTTACAGTGGAGCAAATCACACTCGATTCCAACACGCCATAGGAGCAATGCACCTTATGGGCAAAGCTATTGATGTTATTCGGTCTAAAGGAGAAGAAATTACTGAAGATGAAGCAATCGGAGTTACCATTGCTATTCTACTGCATGATATTGGACATGGGCCATATTCTCACACTCTTGAAAATAGTATTGTTGAAGGTGTTAGCCATGAGCAAATTTCTGAAATTTTCATGCAAAAATTGAATATAGATTTTAAGGGAAGGTTAGATACAGCTATTCAAATTTTCAAAAACGAACATCCCAAAAAGTTTCTTAATCAACTTGTATCCAGCCAACTAGACATGGATAGGCTAGATTATTTAAGGCGAGACAGTTTTTTCACGGGAGTTTCAGAGGGTATAATAGGAGTTGATCGCATTATTAAAATGTTGAGTGTTGTCGATGGTAATTTAGTAGTTGAAACAAAAGGGATTTACAGCATCGAAAAATTTCTTGTTGCCCGACGTTTGATGTATTGGCAAGTATATTTACACAAAACAGTAATTAGTGCTGAAAGTATGTTACTCCAAATTTTAAAAAGAGCAAAAAAGTTGGCGCATAAGGGTGTTGATTTACAATGTAGTTCTTCGTTAAGAATATTCCTATATCAGGATGTTTCTAAAAATCAATTGGCCACAGAGTCTAAATATTTAAACGCATTTTCTCAATTGGACGATTACGATATTTTGGCTGCAATTAAAGAATGGCAGTCCAATACAGACTTAGTTTTAAGTCTATTGTCCAAATCATTGGTAAATCGAAAACTTCTGAAAGTAAAACTGCAAAGCGAAACGATTAATCCTGCATTAAAGACTGAAAGTCGTGCTAAAGCCAAAGAAAAACTAGACTGTTCTGATGAAGAATTAAGCTATTTAGTATTTGATGGCACAATTGACAACAGAGCATATACGATTGGAAAAGGAGAAATCCAAATGCTCCACAAAGACGGAACAGTAGAGGATATAGCCACTGCCGCTGATTTATTTACTATTTCAGCGATGTCAAAGCCTGTTATTAAACACTATCTCTGCTATCCTTCTTACTAGTGTTAAAGGTCTGTTGAAAAGTTTGAAACAGCAGAAATTCTAACTTCAAATTTGTTTTATTTTTGATCCTTCTGTGAGGCTTTTAAGCAAATGGAGGGCCTTTAATCTTAATACCAAAAACACCCAATGGAATTTACAGCTTCTCAGGTAGCCGAATTGCTTAATGGAAAAATTGAAGGCGACTCTGATGTAACTGTAAATCAGCTTGCTAAAATTGAAGAAGGTCTAATCGGATCTCTCACCTTCCTATCTAATGAAGCCTATATAGATTATGTCTACGAAACTGATGCAACAATCTGTATAATTGACAACAACTTTAAATTATCTAAACCAACCAAATCGACATTAACCCTAGTTTGGGTTAACGATGCAAGAATTTGCTTCGTAAAGGTTTTAGAAATGTATCAACAATACAAATCGAACAAATCTGGCATTGATGCAAGCGCAAAAATCAGCGACAAGGCAATTATAGGTGAGCATGTTTATGTTGGACCTAATGCAACTATTTTAGCAGGATCAGTTATCGGAAATAATTCTAAAATTTACGGAAACGTCTACATAGGTGAGCAAGTAAAAGTTGGAACAAACACGGTAATTCAATCGGGAGCTATTATCCAAGATGACAGTGAAATTGGTTCTGATTGTAAAATATATTCTGGAGTTATAATAGGAGGAGATGGATTTGGTTTCGCCCCTAATTCAGAAAACAATTACCAAAAAGTTGTACATATCGGCAATGTTGTTATTGAAGATCACGTAGAAATTGGCGCTAATACGACCATCGATAGAGGTACATTAGGTTCTACAAGAATATGCAAAGGCGCAAAACTGGATAATTTAATTCAAATTGCACATAATGTAGAAATCGGCGAAAACACCGTAATGGCGGCACAAACTGGCGTTGCCGGTTCTACCAAAATTGGTAAAAACTGCATGATTGGTGGACAAGTTGGCTTTGTTGGACATATTTCGATTGCCGATGGAGTAAAAATAGCTGCTCAATCTGGAATCGCATCATCAATTAAAGAAGAAAGTTCAATTTGGCAAGGTTCACCAGCTATCCCCATTGGTGAATACAAACGTGCCTATGTACTATTCAAAAACCTTACGAGTTTAAAAACTCGAATAGATAATTTACAAAAGATAGTTAGCCCAAAAAGTAACTAAGTATATGAGTGAAAAGCAAAAGACCCTCAACGCTCCGTTTTCATTATCCGGTATAGGATTGCACACGGGAAAAATGGTAAACATAACAGTTAGACCTGCTCCTGAAAACCATTGGTTTGTCTTCAAGCGTGTAGACATTGAAGGAGCTCCAGAAGTTAAAGCAGATGTAGATAATGTATTTCACACTCAAAGAGGAACTTCTCTTAAAAAGGGAGACGCTGAAGTGCATACTACCGAGCATTTATTGGCTTCAATGTATGGACTCGGAATTGACAATGCTCTGATTGAAATTGATGGTCCTGAAATTCCAATTCTTGATGGTAGTGCTCGTCACTTTGTTGCGGCTATTAAAAAGGTGGGAATTAAAGAACAAGATTTTGACAAAAACTATTACATCCTGAAGGAAAACATGGCCTATGAGGATGTCGATAAAAAGATAGAAATGCTTGCTGTACCGACTAATGGCGGCGAGTTTAGGGTTACCGTAATGGTCGACTACAATTCACCTCTACTTGGAACTCAGCATGCATCAATGTATCATTTGGGTGAGTTTGAAAACGAAATTTCAAATTGTAGAACATTCGTTTTCTTGCGTGAATTAATTCAATTGGTAAACGCTGGACTAATTAAAGGTGGAGACGTTGACAATGCGATCGTAATGGTTGACACCGAATTAGAAGAAGCGGAAAAAGACAAACTTGCAGAGACGTTCAATCGCGAAAAATCAGAATTAGAGGCTGTTGGTATTGGCATACTAAACAATGTCAAACTTCAGTTTGAAAACGAGCCCGCCAGACACAAATTACTAGATATCATTGGTGATTTAGCGTTAGTTGGTAGACCATTGAAAGGACATATCCTTGCTGCAAGGCCCGGCCATTTTGGGAATGTGAAATTTGGTAAGCTTATTAAAGCTCAAATAAAAGCAGAAGAAAATCAACCACCAAAATACGATGATACTATTAAGCCCATAATGGATATCGATAAAATCATGAGTCTTTTACCCCATAGATACCCTTTCCTATTAGTTGACAAAATCATTGAACTAACCGGAGAAAAAGTAATTGGCATTAAACACGTTACTAGAAACGAGCAATATTTTGAAGGTCACTTTCCAGGAAATCCTGTAATGCCAGGGGTATTACAAATTGAAGCAATGGCTCAAACTGGAGGAATATTAGTTCTTAACTCTGTTGATGATCCTGAGAACTACTCCACGTACTTTATGAAAATTGATAAAGTAAAATTCAAGAGAAAAGTTATTCCGGGCGATACTATAGTGATGGAATGCAAGCTAATGCAGCCTATCCGAAGAGGAATTTGTGTTATGAGAGCACGAGCTTATGTTGGAGGTCAATTGGCAACCGAGGGCGAATTAATGGCACAAGTAGTTAAAGACAAATAGTTCTAATAAAATGATACATAGTCGGGCAGAAATTCACCCAGAAGCCAAAATTGGGAAAAACGTTGAAATTGGACCATTTACTTGCGTTTACGGAGATGTAGAAATTGGAGAAGGAACTTGGATAGGTCCAAATGTCACCATTTTCGATGGTGCAAGAATTGGCAAAAATTGCAAGATTTTCTCTACCGCGGTTATTTCAGCTGATTCACAAGACCTTAAATACAACGGAGAAAAAACCACAGTCGAGATAGGTGATAATACTGTAATTCGAGAAGCTGTTACTATTCATAAAGGTACTGCTGATCGCTGGAAGACTGTAATTGGTAAAAATTGCCTTCTGATGGCATACGTTCACATTGCTCATGACTGTAAAATAGGGAACAACGTTATTATAGCCAATGCAACTGGTTTAAGTGGTCATATCACAATCGATGATTGCGCAGTAATAGAAGGAATGGTAGGCGGACAACAATTTACACATATAGGTATGCATGCTTTTGTTGGCGGAACCTCTAAAATAAGAAAAGACGTTCCGCCTTTTGTAAAAGTTGCAAAAGAGCCACTTTCATACATCGGAGTAAATTCGATTGGCCTTAAACGAAGAGGATATTCAGAGGAATCGGTTCGAAGAATTGAAGATATCTATCGCATTCTTTTCGTGCGTAATAAAAATATCTCAAAAGGAAGTGAAATTGTACAAAATGAAATTGAAGACTGCGAAGAAAAAACCATAATTCTTAATTTTATTAAGAACTCCAAAAACGGTTTGATTAAAGGATTACAGTAATGGATCGCCTGTTGCTTAATCAGGTATCAAAGCGATTTCAAACCCATTGGGTTTTCAAGAGTATAGACTTGGAACTATCCGCAGGAGAATCACTTTTCATTAATGGTCCTAACGGTTCAGGTAAGTCCACGCTGCTTAAAATCATTTCAGGTTGGGTAAGTCCAAACGAAGGAAATATCAAATACTATCACAAGGAAAATGAAATCCTAGTAGACGATGTGTTTGAATACATAAGTATTTCCGCACCCTATCTTGAACTTATCGAAGAACTAAGTTTAACCGAATTATTAAAGTTTCATCAAAGTTTCAAACGGTTAAGTATCAATACTACTGCCAATGAATTTTCTGAAGCCATTGAAATCGAACACCAAATAAGCAAACCAATTAAATCATATTCATCAGGGATGAAACAACGTGTTAAACTTGGCCTTACTTTGTTTAGCAACTCTAGTTTGATTCTATTGGATGAGCCCTGCTCCAACCTTGATAAAAGTGGAATTCTATGGTATAAAAAAAACATAGAAACGATTCTTAAAAACAGAATCGTAATCGTTTGTTCCAACGACATTGTAGACGAACACTTTTTTTGCACTAAAAAAATTAATCTCAGCAACTATAAACATCACAAAAAACTAGATTTGTAATAACAAAGAAAAACTATGGCTTCAACATCAGATATAAAAAATGGAATTTGTCTTAACTACAACCATGACTTAGTGCAAATCATTGAATTCCTTCATGTAAAACCGGGTAAAGGTCCAGCTTTCGTAAGAACAAAAATCAGAAGCTTAACCACGGGGAAAGTACTGGACCACACCTTTCCATCTGGACATAAAATAGATATTGTAAGAATTGAAAATCGTAAATATCAGTTTCTTTACAGCGACAGTCAAGGGTTTCATTTCATGAATACTAATGATTATGAACAAACATTTCTAGACGAAAAACTTATTAATGCACCGCAATTCTTAAAAGAAGGAGCCATGGTTGATATTCTTTTTCATGCCGATGAAGAAAGACCCCTTTCAGCGGAAGTTGCTGCTTTCGTTGAAATGGAAATCACTTATACTGAACCTGGTATAAAAGGCGATACTGCGACCAATACAATGAAACCTGCGACTGTTGACACAGGTGCAGAAGTGCGTGTCCCTTTATTCATTAACACAGGCGACAAAATAAAAGTAGACACCCGAACTGGTGTTTATAGCGAAAGAGTAAAATAAACTTGAGTGAAATTTAATCCTCCACAGACACTCGGCAATATTGCAAGTATAATAGGTGCAAAATCAATTGGAAACTCTGATTTTGAAATTCTAGGACTCAATGAAATTCACAAGGTTGAACCAGGAGACATCGTGTTTGTGGATCACCCTAAATATTACGACAAGGCCCTAAATTCAGCTGCAACTATCATCCTTATTAACAAAGAAGTAGAGGCTCCAGAAGGAAAAGTATTACTTATTAGCAAAGACCCTTTTAGAGATACATTAAGATTAATCGATCATTTCAGCCCATTTAAGAAGGCCGAAAAAGCAATAACAGATTCTGCCAAAATTGGTGAAGGATCAGTTATCCAACCCAATGTATTTATTGGAAACAATGTAACAATAGGAAAAAACTGTCGCATTCATTCTGGTGTTTCGATATACGATAACTCCGTAATTGGAAATAATGTTCTTATTCATTCCAATACCGTTTTAGGAGCCGATGCATTCTACTATCAAAAGCGCGAAGGTGCTTATCAGCAATTCACTTCATGTGGCAGAGTTGTCATAAAAGATAATGTTCATATTGGCGCAAATTGCACAATTGACAAGGGTGTAACTGGTGATACAGAGATAGGTGAAGGATCTAAATTGGATAATCTTATTCACGTGGGACACGATACGGTTATTGGAAAAAACTGTTTGTTTGCAAGCCAAGTAGGAGTTGCCGGTTGCGTAACTATAGAAGACAATGTAACCTTATGGGGGCAAGTTGGAGTTGCCAGTGACTTAACCATAGAAGAAGGTGCTGTTGTATATGCCCAATCTGGAGTAGGAAAAACATTGGCTGCTAACAAAACATATTTTGGTTCGCCTTGCGAAGAAAGTAAAGGGAAGTTCAGAGAAATTTATACACTGAAAAGACTCGCAAAAGAGAATCAATAATGGCGCTTAGCTCCTCCCAAAAAGATAAATTACCCGATACTAAATTTAAACTTCGCAGGATTTTAGAAGTCACTAGCGCAATTAATGAAAATCGGCCTTCTTTAGAATTATTCGAACTATTTGGTGAAATATTGGCATCTGATCTGAAAATCGGGAAAGTCGTTTTTCTCTCTCAATTAAAAGGTGAGTGGAAAACTGCATTTGAAATAGGATGTCCAAACTTCTCGTTCAACGAAAAAACCATAGATAATCTTAGTCAATATAAAGATATCGGTAATCTGTCGGACTCAGAGGATAATCGATTAAATACATTTGATACTGTAATTCCTGTTCTTCATAAAATGATGGCCTTAGGGTTTCTTTTACTAAAAGAAGATGCTCAGGAATCAAGCAAAGTGAGTACCGTTATCAAAAACGTCAACTATATACAATCTACAGCCAATATCATAATGGTAGCCATTGAAAATAAACGAATGGCTAAAGCCCAGCTTGAGCAAGTTGGATTAAAACGAGAGCTACAATTAGCAGAACACATTCAAAAAGGATTATTACCAAGTGTTCTGCCGAATAACAACTCCATTTCGGCAGTCGCTATTCATCAATCATATGGAGAGATAGGAGGTGATTATTATGATCTAATTCAAACGAGCCCAGAAGAATACTATTTCTGCATCGCTGATATCAGTGGTAAAGGGATTTCTGCCGCATTGATAATGTCAAATTTTCAAGCAACTTTTAGAGCAACAGTCAACCAAGCGCTGCCTTTAGTTAAAATGCTTGAACTGCTCAATAAATCAGTTTTGGAAAGCAGCAGAGGTGATAAGTTTATAACTTTTTTTGTTGGAAAGTATGATTGCAGAAACAAGGAGCTCGAATATGTGAATTGTGCCCATCCTAGTGCACTCCTTTTTAATGAAAATAGAGTTTATGAACTTAAGTCTTGTATTCCTGGATTAGGTATGTTGAATGAATTACCTCCTTTTGAAACTCAATCTATAACAATGACAACCAATACAATTTTAGCATGTTATACTGACGGTATTTCAGAGTTAGAGAATGAAAAAGGTGAGCCGTTTGGAGTGAAGCGAATCAAGAAAAGTTTAAGAAATTTTGGTAAAGTTGAACTAGAGGGGCTAGTCCAACATGTAACAAAAGACCTTATATCTTTTGCTGAAAACTCTAAAGTAACCGACGATATAGCTGCGCTTAATATTCTGTTTAAGGTCTAGGTGCTAAACACCCTTTCTTTATAAATTACAAATAGAATAAGTATTTCAATCCTTGCTTTGCCCTGACTTCATTTACTAGTATAAGCTCAAAAAAGTCTTTGTTCTTTTCTTTGGGAATATTTCTCATTAGCAAACAAATAGATTAATGTTCACCTTAGATATAGAATCTAGCACTTTCAATACATTCCATTTCAATTGTCATCAACAAATTGACGATATCGTTAGCCTATTATCCTAGAATGAGTTGTGCTCGCTTCACAAAATCGCCTTAAGCAAACAAGATTAATATTGCACAATATATCCAAAACAACTGACTCACTTTTCATGAAATTTACCAATAAAAAGCGACTTTACACATGGAATACTTTCGATTTCGTGCATAAACAATTGAAGAAAAGTAAAAATTTGTGATAAAATGGAACGTTTGAAACCCTAGAGAACTACCAGTTTCGTTTTTAGCATAAATACGGCAGGAAGTTTATTTGCGAATAACGACACCCAATTTCAATAGAAATACTGAGATAAAGAGGATATTACAAGGAAATCAATACACTCACGAATAATTCTGGACAGTCCTATTTCCGATATCTACACCTTGTTAAGGAAATTAAAATACCACATTCATAATCGATCGATTAAAGTTTAACAGGAATGAATTGTTCCTATCGAAGAACTCAAATTGAAGCTTAAAAAAGTAAATATTGGAAGACCTTTTTATGTTGAAACAGGGAAAAACCTCTAATGCAACATTCTATTAATCAACAGCTTTAAGGCTCTGTTCCGTCGTCTTTCGTGCGTAAAGATCTAACGCTACAACAATAGCAAAACATCCCCAAAATGGTACTGAAGCTTTATCTGTATCTAGAAAATTATTTAGAAATCCGTGAATCAAATAGGTAGTTATTCCTAGAATCGCAGAAAGATTAAGCAATTTCATACTTTGTTCTTCCAGCTTATAATAAAGAGGAATAGCCGTATAATAAAACATGAAAATGAGCGACAAAAAGGTAACTAAACCTAAGACCCCTGTTTCCGCAAGTGGTCCAAAATACTCACTATGTGCATTTCCACCATCTCCAAAGTTTGTAGAGATTATAGTTAGTAAACTTGAGTGCTGATAAGGCGCATACAAAAACGAATAAGTTCCAGGACCATGACCAAATATAGGGCGCTCAGCAAACATATCTAAAGCCGCATTCCAGCGATTCAAGCGTTCAACATTACTCGCGTCTGTTGCCACATTCGAAATCGACTCTACATGTTCAGATAAATCATTAGACGAATCCTGACGGTTCTTTTCTAATTTCTGCATAATCTCTGTCTGGAGATTGAATAGAATAAATAGCGCAAAAGCTCCCGCTGCGAGAAGGTATTTTATATGAACCCTCCAATGAATTACTAGTGTAACCAAAAGTGCACCCAACAAGCTTACCCATGCAGCTCTAGTATAGCTAAAAATTACTCCAACGATAAACAATACCAAAATCATAAAGAACTGGATTTTAGCAGTAACACGGATTTTTTTAATCCATAAGTAACACATTATAATTGGAATATAAAATGCAACTAGAGCACCATAACTTGTGTGATCTTTATAAAAGGGCTGCATAACCCAATGGGCAGGCTTTTCTTCAAACCCTCGAATGGCATGGTTAATAACTGTATAAACAATGATTCCTGCCAATGGAATGATGTATAACCAAAGGAACCGATCAATGTTCTTTCTATCTTTAAATAATACAATGGCCATAAAATAGAATGGAATAACAAACCACATTCTAGAAACAAAAAACTTGAACGATACAAGAGGTAATTCACTGGGGAAAACACAAATAAAAATCCAAACCAAATTCAGCAATACAGCAATTGACAATGGGTGTTTAAGAATCCGCATATCGTATTTCCAATCGTAGATCACCTTTCCAAAAAAGATGAGCATAGCGCCAAACATAAGAGGCTCGGTTGGAAGATATATACCCAAACCAAACTCTAATTTTTCAAGGTTTTGAGAGAGCGGAGTAAAAAAAACAATCCCTAATAACAGCCAATCCAGTTTAAAAAGTGCGACTCCAATAACAGTAACAATAATCGGTAATCCCCACAGATAATAGAACTCAAATGCTGAAGCGACAGATGCGGCCACAACAAATAATGCGATAACCAAATAAAAAGTATTGGTTTTACCTTGTTCTGTTGCTAAGCTAAATGTCAAATCAGGGAGCTATTAAAAACTTATCGCTTTTGAATGCGGTGGTAATTCTCAACACCAATAATGACAAGAACAGAGAAAACAAAGGTTGCGATTACCGATACGACAACAATCAACCAACGAATTGGATAGGCTTTCTTTTCAGAAGCCCACGCTTTGTTCACAGTAAATTTGTGAGTAACATTTTGCGTAGCATCAACCTTAAGTTCTTCGTATTTCGCTCTAAGCAATAATAAACGCTCTAATTCAAATTCTCTTTGATCGATTAGTCGCTCTTGTAATGGTCCATATTTACCCAACGTATCAAGCATTTGCTTTAGTTGTTTAGAAGCGCTTTTATTACCCTGGGCTACCACTTTATAATATTCTTGAGAAAGCATTTCTGTTTGCTTTTCAGCATTAGCGATCCCTTTTTCGCCTAACATTCTCAAAGTATCATCGGAGGCCCTCATGCGAGTTTTCATTTTCTCATATTCCTCTGCAATAACAACTAATGCTTGTTTTGCTCTACCATGAATCATTGTATTCTTTGCTGAATCTAGCAACGAAGCAATATCGTTGGCAATAGCAGCGGCCATGTTTTTGTCTTTATCTAATACGCGTATTTCAATAGACTGGAATTCTGTTCTTTTATAAGAAACATTGTCTTCCCAAGTTTTAATCAATTTTGTTTGAGGAAAACTTTCGTCCGCATCAATTTCGTAATGTGACATGAGCTGATATTTCGCAACAATTCTATCACGAATCATTTCCGAATTCAAAATCTGCAGCATCTGTTCTGCTTGTTCTTCTTCTCCAAACTGTACAATATCATTTTTTGCACCAGCATCCTCAGTCATTACTCCTTTGGAAATAGAACTAGAAAATGCAGGGAAGAAAACATAAGTAGATTCAAACTTTTCTTCAATAATTAATGAGACCGCAGATGAAATGAGTGCTGCTGATCCACAGACAATAATTAGTTGTTTTTTCCATTTAAGAAGAAACACCAAAAGGTTGGTGCTATCAAATTGCTCGTTATACTGTTCTGCACTCATTTTTCAATTTTAAAAAGTCTGCCAAAAGTAAGCGAATTCAATTAGTTTAGCCACTGTGAAAATAGCTGTGAACACTCGACTTCTAATCAAGGGTAAACTCGATGGTATCGGATGGTTTAGCTATGAAACACTCAAAAGAATTACTCGACAACGACCTAATGATGAATTTATTTTCATCTTCGATAGAGAATGGGATGATTCTTTCATCTTTAACGAGAATGTAACTCCGGTAAAAGTCGGCCCACCAAGCAGGCACCCATTTCTTTGGTATTTGTGGTTTGAACAATCCATTCCTAAAGTTTTAAAAAAACATCAACCCGATGTCTTTCTTTCGCCTGATGGTTATTTATCTTTGAATACATTGGTCCCTTCTTTACCTGTAATTCACGACTTAAATTTCGAACATTACCCTAAAGATTTACCATTTTGGTACCGACAGTACTACAGAAACTATTTCCCTAAATACGCTCAAAAAGCGACAAGAATATCTACAGTAAGCGAATTTTCTAAGCAAGACATTGTAACTAAATACGGAATTGATGCATCTAAAATTGATGTTGTATACAATGGGATTTCTGAATATTTTCAACCTTTAACTGAAGCAGAAAAAGAAAAAAGTCAAACTACATTTGCTAATTCTAAACCCTACTTTATTTTTGTTGGAACGTTGCATCCCAGAAAAAACATTGCCCGGCTTTTAATTGCTTTTGAAGCTTTCAAAAATTCAGGAAACTACCAACACAATCTTGTTATTGTAGGCAAACGAAAATGGTGGACATCAGAAATGGAAAACACTTTCCAAAGTATATCTGATAAAGGTTCCATAATTTTTCACGAACAATTAACTCAAGAACAGGTGGCTAAGGCAATTGGTGGTTCTGAAGCACTGCTCTACCCTTCTAACTTTGAAGGGTTTGGAATGCCAATACTAGAGGGAATGCAAGCTGGAGTGCCTGTTATTACTAGCAATGTGAGTTCCATGCCAGAGATCGCCTCTGATGCTGCATTGTTGTGTAATCCTTTTGACAGCAAGTCCATTGCTGAGCAAATGAAACGATTGATTCACGAACCCAATCTTTCAGAATCCCTCATTAGCAAAGGTGCTTTGAGGGCAAAAGATTTTTCGTGGGATAAATCTGCAGGTTTACTTTGGGAGAATATTGAGAAAGTTGCTTACAACGGTTAATAAATCGAACCAAAACCATTAGTATTTGTAATTACTTCACAAGAGCAATTGCCCTATTTGGGCTATCTTTGCAGCTACCGTATGCGCATGAACGAAACTCAAAAAGAACTTAAGGAAATTACTATTCTTTTCGCCGGTGATTCAGGTGATGGGATGCAATTGACTGGAAACGAATTTGCTAATACAAATGCCTTGTTTGGCAATGACTTAGCAACATTCCCTAACTTCCCAGCTGAAATTCGGGCACCATTGGGAACCGTTGCAGGCGTCTCTGGTTTTCAAATGAAATTTGGTAGCACTGAAGTTTTTACTCCAGGTGACCAAGCCGATGTTATGGTGGCTATGAATTCGGCGGGACTAAAATCGAGTTTGCACAATGTTCGCCGAGATGGTTTGGTGATCATCAATACATCTGGTTTTGACAAAAAGAACTTAAAACTTGCCAAATACGAATCAAATCCACTGGAAGACGATACGTTGAAAAACTATCGTGTCTTTAAAGTGGATATTAGCAAACTGACTCAAGAAACTTTAAAAGATTCAGGCCTTGCGAGAAAGGATGTTGAACGATCAAAAAACATGTTTGTGTTGGGCTATCTATATTGGATGTTCAATAGAAAAATGGCTGGTACAATTGATTTCTTGACGCGCAAGTTTTCTTCGAAACCAGAAATCTTAAAGGCGAATCTTGATGTAATGAAAGCTGGTTACCACTATGGTGATACAACCGAAACATTCACGTCAAGATTTGAAGTAAAAAAAGCAGACTTACCAAAAGGAAAGTACCGTTCTGTAATGGGTAATCAGGCTACGGCATTGGGATTGATTGCTGCTGCGCAAAAATCTGGATTACAGCTATTTTACGGTTCTTATCCAATTACACCAGCTTCAGACATTTTACATGAGCTAGCTAAACATAAAAACTTTGGCGTCAAGACTTTTCAGGCAGAAGACGAAATCGCTGCAATTACAGCATGTATTGGTGCTTCGTTTGGCGGAGCATTAGCAACTACTGGCTCTTCAGGACCAGGAATTGCTCTGAAAGGTGAAGCATTGGGATTAGCAGTTATGCTAGAAATTCCGTTGGTTGTTGTAAACGTGCAACGAGGAGGTCCTTCCACTGGATTGCCTACCAAAACAGAACAATCGGATTTAATGCAAGCTTTATACGGCAGAAATGGTGAAGCGCAAACGGTTATAGTTGCTCCTTCCACTCCTAAAGATGCATTTGCTATTGCTTTTGAAGCTTGCCGATTAGCAGTAGAGCATATGATGCCTGTTATGATGTTGAGTGATGGTTATATCGCTAACGGTTCAGAGCCTTGGGCTTTTCCTGCATCGGCTGATTTACCTGCAATTACACCAAAATTTGCCGACCCTTCAAAATATGAGGATAAAGAATACTTGCCTTACAAAAGAGACGAAAACTTAGTTAGAGAGTGGGCTATTCCAGGAATGCCTGGATTGGAGCACAGGGTCGGTGGACTTGAAAAAGAGGACCTTACAGGCAACGTTTCTTACGACCCTGATAACCATGAGTACATGGTTAAAATACGTGCGGCTAAAATCAAGAAAATAGAAGATGATATTCCTTTGCAGGCTATAGACCAAGGGCCAGAAAAAGGAAAGTTACTAATCTTAGCTTGGGGCTCTCCTTATGGCGCTATTAAAACTGCTGTTCGTCAATTATTAGCTGAAGGTTACGTTGTAAGTCATGCTCATATAAAGTATCTAAATCCATTACCAAAGAACTTAGGCGAGGTCTTAGGCAACTTTGAGCAAGTTTTAATACCAGAAATCAATGATGGTCAGTTGGATATATTAATTCGAAACAAGTTCTTGATTCCTTCGAAGCGGTTATGTAAAATTAAAGGTTTGCCATTTACAGCAGGTGAAATTATTGAGAAAGTAAAAGAGATATACTAACCAGCGAATAAGCATCAAAGTTCAAGATTATGTCAGATACACTTACAGCTAAAGATTTCGCAACAGACCAAGATGTCAGATGGTGTCCTGGTTGTGGCGATTACTCTATCCTTAAACAAGCTCAAAGTGTTGTAGCTGAATTGGGAAGAAAAAGAGAAGAAATTGTTTTCATATCGGGAATTGGTTGCTCAAGCCGTTTTCCGTATTACATGGAAACCTACGGAATGCATTCTATCCATGGCCGAGCGACATCTATCGCAAGTGGACTAAAAGCTATTCGTCCTGAATTGGATGTATGGATTATTACAGGTGATGGAGATTCGCTATCTATCGGCGGAAATCATTTAATTCATTTATTACGTCGGAATTTTGACGTAAATATTTTGTTGTTTAATAATGAAATTTACGGACTTACAAAAGGACAATACTCTCCAACGTCTCCAGTAGGAACAGTAACTAAGAGTACTCCATTTGGCGCATTAGATCACGCATTTAATCCTTCGGCTGTTGCATTAGGGGCTGATTGTAGCTTTTTTGCTAGGACTTTGGATCGCGATCCAAAGCATTTAAAAGAGATTTTAAAAAGAGGAAACTCACATTCAGGCGCTTCTTTGATTGAGATTTACCAAAATTGTAACGTTTTCAATGATGGTGCCTTTTTTACATTTACTGATAAAGCCACCAAAAGCGTGTCGACACTATTCGTAGAGCAAGGTCAACCAATGGTTTTTGGTGCAGAAAGAGAATTTGGAATTAAATTAGATGGTTTTAAACCTCAGATTGTAAACCTAAATGAAGGCCATTCTTTAGATGATCTGTGGATTCACGACGAACACGATTACATGAAAGCTACTTTGCTTTCCAGAATGTTTGATGTTCCTAGTGAAGGTAGCTTACCGAGACCATTTGGAGTATTCTACTCTATCGAAAGAGGAACTTACGAAGTTGCACTTGAGGCACAAGTCCAAGAAGCAACTGAAGCTCTTGGAAAAGGTGATCTGGATAAATTAATTGCAGGGAATAGTACTTGGGAGATTAAATAAATTAATCTTCCTCTGACATGGTATGATAAACGTTAATTACGTCATCATCTTCTTCAATTTTGTCTAGAAGCTTGTCCACATCCTTCCGCTCTTCTTCTGTCAGAGTTCTAGTGTCCGTGGGGATCCGCTCAGTACCCGATTCTATAACTTCTATATTCTTTTCGTCCAGTCCTTTTTGAATGTTTCCAAACTCAGCAAAAGGACCCATTATCATTAAATCCTCATCATCACCTTCAATTTCATCAACTCCAAAATCGATTAGCTCCAATTCCAATTCATCAATTTCAAGCCCCTCAGGGTTTACTTTAAAGAAACATTTGTGTTCAAACATGAATTCAACACTTCCACTAGTTCCTAAGCTTCCATTGCATTTATTGAAATAGCTACGCACATTAGCAACTGTGCGCGTGGTGTTATCAGTAGCGGTTTCGATTAGGACAGCAATTCCGTGAGCGCCATATCCTTCATAAACCATTTCATTAAAGTCGGCCATATCCTTATCTGTGGCTTTCTTTATAGCACGATCAACGTTATCTTTTGGCATATTAGCCGCTTTAGCATTCTGCATTGCCATTCGCAGACGTAGATTATTATCGGGGCTAGGACCGCCTTCCTTAGCAGAGAGAGTAATTTCTTTTCCAATTCGAGTGAACGCCTTCGACATAGCCGACCAACGTTTCATCTTTCTCGCTTTTCTGAATTCAAATGCTCTTCCCATGATAAATAATTAATGAAAAGCGAAGCTAAGAAAATGCATGAACACTATCCTTTAGTATGAGTGAGTTTTATAGATTTTAATGAGTGATCACGATACTTTTCCTAAAGTAGAATTATCAGTATTCGCTTTAATGCAGTAAAGTCCATATTCTGTATCCGAAGCACTGAAACATTAATCAACGATTTCAAACTCTAACACCCTTCGAAATAGATTGAAAATGTGCAAATTTTAACTATCAACACAAGTAATATTTAAAATTCCAATTATTAGATTGAATAAATTATCAAATCCATTTTTTAAACAATCGAAACGACCCTCTTTAATGGTGTCAACTGCTGCAGATGCTCAAGCATTGAATCTAGCATGTAACAATTGAACATTATTAGTTGAAATATTATTTTTGCCGCTCGAAATGAATCCGTCAGAATTATAAGTGACTGTTGCTTTATCGTTGGTATTTATAGAGCCGGTAAGAGTAAAAGACCCAATGCCATCCAACGCATTGGCTCACAATTCCAGATAAGGCACACTATCTTATAATTCCTTATAAATAAAGAGCATAGTTTTCCTCCTATATTGAAGGAAGTGAAAAATCCAAATCAGCGACCTTTTTCTCTTTCTATTAGTATCAAGAGTTATTGATTTCTAGTAGTCAGAAACTAGGATTAAATGACCGTTGTTAATTCGGCAGTATTCATTTTTTTCAAACTGATAAATATTGGCTTGTAATAAGGCCAAGCTGTATTGTCTTTATCGTCGAAATTTACAGCCAAAGGAGAATCATCGCTGTTACCTACAGCTAAAAACTTACCACCTTTTAGCTTATCAATAGAAGCAAGTTTCGTAAGTGTAGTTTGATTAAATATCAGTGCCCATAGAGCATTTCTTTACTGATTTAATTTTACGATAACTAATTTTTTTGACACACAAGACCTAGAAGTATGAATATCATTAGATTTCGTTAATAGGCCTCCTCCTTCTTTACCAAACGCTGCATAGATTATGTTCTTTATCAAAGCCTTATCATATTTCTAGTCTATAATGGTTTAGGTCTTCCCCGATATTTAATGAAGTACTCATTGATTTTATTCCAATATTAAACTCGTTTAAACTAGACTATCTCACAACTATTATCTCCAAACGCATAATGCTTGTTATCAAACACAACAAATTATTTTGATGAATCAATTGCTGAGATTTGATCGTTTTAATCCACATTTAGGTTATCAAATTGCGTGATCCACAACAGTATCGATTCGCCAAAAATTAGCTTAGATCAAAAAAATACTAGATAAAATATGTATATTCTTTTTCAATCAAATTTTATCACTAAAAATGAAGTCAACTAAATATGCACTTCTTTTAGATGAAACCCGACTTATTTTAGATATAACCTGATTATCTAGAAGAACCAAGTAATTAATAAGTTATTATAAAAGCTAATGATGAATAAAGTTGTTCTCTTTATATTGTTTAGAAGATTATTCTCTCATAATGTATTAATTTCGTAGGTCATAATTTTAGTAAAATGAACTTTCTGAAAATATCGTTGTTTTGCCTTTTGAACATATTGTTTTCTGGTGAGATTTTAAGCCAAGAAGTTATAGGTTCTTCAGGAGGAACTGATTCTACCTCGAACAGTCAAGTAACTTGGAGTGTTGGAGAAACTATTATTGAAACTGCAACGATTGACTCTAAAGATTTCACACAAGGGTATGTTCAGCCCATATTTCTTATTGTCTCTTTAGAAGAAGTAAATTCAAGTAACATATCCCTTACGTTATTCCCTAACCCAGCTAATCAGGAGTTCAATTTAGTAATTGAAGGGACGATAGAATCAATTTTTTATTTGCGAATTACCAATATTAGCGGTCAGCTAGTTCGAGAAAAATCATTCACTGAAGCTAAGTATACTGTTAATATAAGCGAACTATTACCCGCAACCTACTTTGTTGAAATTATTAATGAAGACGGCAGCTATTACAATAAAATGAAACTTGTAAAAACTCATTAATCACAATACATGAAAAATCTCATTACTCTTTTATTCTTAGTGACATCTGCGTCACTATTGGCCCAGTCGCCTCAGAAATTTAATTACCAAGCAGTTGTTCGTAATGCCGATGGTACGGTTATTCAAAATCAATCGGTAAATTTCAGAATGACCATTTTTGAAGGTACTTCAGTAAGCCTTGTAAAATATCAAGAAACCCAAACGGGAATAACAAACAAGTACGGTTTGATTTCATTATCAATTGGAAATGGAGTTATTTTGGCTGGCTCAATGACCTCAATTAATTGGGGTGGCAATGACCATGTTTTACGAGTAGAAATTGACCCTGATGGAGGCTCCAACTTTAATATTTTAAGTACGTCACAACTAATGTCAGTTCCTTATGCCTTATATGCACTAAGCTCGGGAAATGGATCAGGTAGCGGATCAGACAATGATGCGGACAGTACCAATGAAATTCAAACCGTATCTCTCTCAAATGACACTGTTTATCTGAGTAAGGGAGGGTTTATTGTACTTCCTTCTGGAAGCAGTGGAATCATTAATGATAATGATTCTACTAACGAAATTCAAACAGTTTCTATTTCTAACGATACTATTTTTTTAAGTAAAGGTGGATTTGCAATCCTTCCCGCTTCAAGCAGTGGAATCAACAATGACAATGACTCTACCAACGAGATTCAAACGGTAACAATTTCTAACGATACTGTGTTTTTAAGTAAAGGTGGATTTGCTATTTTACCAGCAAGTAGCGGAGTCAATAACGATAACGATTCCACAAATGAGATTCAATCTCTTACTATCTCAAATGATACCATTTTCTTAGCTCAAGGAGGCTTTGTAATTTTACCAGCTACTTCAACTGGCACAAACAATGATAATGATTCAACCAATGAATTAATACAGGGCCTCTTAATTACGAATGATTCACTAATAATCATTGAACCAAACAATACCACGAAAGTTGACTTATCGGCCTATAATCAATTAGGAGAGCTTGTGATTTTAAGTTCACGAATAACTAACGACAGTATTCGTTTGAACTCTGTGGGTAGTATTTCTGCTGGTGTAGATACTAGAATCACTAACGATAGCACTCGTCTTAACGGAATCCAATCTGATTTGGATACTCGTATAGTTAATGATAGTATTCGGTTGAACTCTGTGGGTAGTATTTCTGCTGGTGTAGATACTAGAATCACTAACGATAGCACTCGTCTTAACGGAATCCAATCTGATTTGGATACTCGTAT
>CAJVZZ010000003.1 GCA_913020435.1 uncultured Flavobacteriales bacterium
TAGATGGGATACATAGCCATAAATTTAAACTAGGCTATGAGGATGATGATAGCGGAGGTGGAGGTTCTTATAATGAGTACACCTTTGACCCAGGTAAAACAACGCTTCAAACTGAGACTGATGGAGTACACAGTCACGCGATTAATCCTGATGGAGGAACTTCTGCTCACGAAAACCGGCCGCCCTATTATACCCTTGCTTATATTATGCGGGTGTATTAAATTCTTTTATTTCGGGACTTTTATTTTCAGAAATTGCTTTGAAATCCATTTCGTCTTAACCGCACCATAACGTATATAACGGTACAGTTTTAGGAAGTTGGGTGTCCTCTGAAAATCGAACATAACTATTAATTATCAAGGAAATGGAGCAGCTCATTAAAACAGACCTCCTCATTATACGTTGGCCTATATCATAAGAGTGCACCGGATTTATGCCGTGAATACAGAGTACATAGATCAAAAAAGCAATTCGCAGCTAGTAATTGATCGGCAAATAATACCCATATCAAGAAACTATAAACACGAAATTTCTAGTTTAGAATAATTAGAAATAATTGAGAAGATGATAATTGTAAATTCTTTTAAGCCAATATTTCGAATTCCTGGATAGCTTTTTTTTACGGATTTATATGCTAAAATCTTTAGTTACTAAATTTAGGATAGAAAAGTGAGTAGCCAATTGCATTACAATAATCGCAAGCATATATAAACCGAATTTTTTCTTTTCGCCTTGTTCCAACTGAGCAATACCCAATAGACTCAGAATAAGCCCAAAACCAATAACAGGAATAAATGGATATAATATCAAAACAAAAAAATGTAATGAATAGTCCTTTATTTTTTGAAAAAGCGGAAATCGTTTTAATGCAAAAGAGATTAATATCACAATTTCTATTACTAATGTGATATAGGTGAACAGAAGAGCAACCGTATGTAACATTGGAGCACTGTCCATGGTTATTTTAGTTTTCAAGTTAGGGGCAATACTTAAATATTTCATCAAGAGTTTTTTATCCAAAAACTGTTCAGGAG
Source organism: uncultured Flavobacteriales bacterium (assembly GCA_913020435.1). Classification (GTDB taxonomy): domain Bacteria; phylum Bacteroidota; class Bacteroidia; order Flavobacteriales_G; family Salibacteraceae; genus UBA6770. Next base: position 1,035 of record CAJVZZ010000003.1, read on the forward strand.
TAATTCCAATAATTGCGGTATTAATGTATTGCATTCTGGGATCGATAAGTAAACTATACCGCATAAAATCACCGTTTAAAAAATCAGCAGAAGTAAGTTTCCAGAATACCGCAAATATAAATGCGAGTAGGATTAGTAGATGAGCATTTACCTTTAGGACATGAATACGATCTTTAAATAGCGTTGAAATAAAACAAGCCCCCACCCAATAATTAATTAAATATCGGTGGTTGTCAATCTCGTACCAATAGCGCATGGAAAATGCAGAAAATCCAATAAAAAGAAGCAACCACAGCCATCGGTTCCGTGATAATTTAGATGAAAAAAACATGAATACTACAGCAATTCTTACAGGAATTTCTCCTACCCATGATGGTGGATGATAAAAAACGAGCAATATCATTGTAAGGCGGTAAATCAAAATGTCTCTTTGGTAGGATTCCAAAAAGACAATAAGTTCTTTTATTTGATTCCAAATATTCATTACTTCATTGCATGATATTTTATTAACTCAAAAAATTTTACCGTGTTTTCATTTGAGTTGTATCGTATTTCATAAATGGCAGTCTTTACCGTCGAAAAGGAATACATTACGTCATTGTCAAGTTTCAGGTTATCTTCTCTAAGAGGAATGTAAATTGCCTCTCTAATATCCCATCCTAACATTTCTGCTGAAGTTTGTTTTTCTTGATTCAGTTTTTTCAAGTAATTTTTTTTGAGTAATGCATTGGCTATTTTTTCTAGTTTTTCTAAAGTTGGATTGGCTTTCAATTCTACCTCGAAATCCTTAGACCACTTTTCAGTATCTAGTTTCTGAAACTCTGGTAATAATCTTACTTCTTGTCCATTTTTGTCAATGCCTATACATACCAATACTCTAGAGCCCGTAGAAACGTTACTTGCAAACATTCCAAAGCCGCCGCCTTTCCATGGATCAAGATGTTGTCTTTTTGCCATTCGAATTTGATTGAGCGCTATCAAGCACATGAGCAAAGGAATTGCGTAAATAAACGGTACTAGTTTTTTTGTGCTAAAACTCACTTTTACGATTTTGCTTTTTATTAAAACGTGTTTGCCATGTTGATAAACCTAATAATTATTCAACAGAAATACTTTTTTGAACAAAAATACTGGAATTCAGTACATTAAAAGTTGTTTTTACTATCTATTTGTATAGATTAGCAATTCCTTTTATGCATATTTGTGTTCTGTAACGATGTAAATGAAACAAATTCACACCCTATTTTTTTTCTTATTTTTCTCTGCTTTTGGTATAGCCCAAATAGGAATAAATAACCCCTATCCAGACGCAAATTCGATATTGGATCTGAAAGCTAATAATAAGGGATTACTTATTCCTCGAATGACCACTGCGCAACGAGAGTCTATGGTAAGTCTCACGCCTACTCAAGGAATGATGGTGTATGATACCCAATTAGATGTTATATTCATTTTTTACACCGGTAAATGGTATGCATTAAACCCATGGAAAACAGAGTATAGAACATCTAATAATTCCAATGCGGCACCTATGACATCTATGACTGCAGGAGGTATTAACTATGGTAATATTGGTATAGGCGAAGCTAACCCAACAGAAAAATTTCAAGTAAATGGAAAGGTGAAGGCTATAGAATTTATTGGTCATGGAGCTACTCCGCTTGGTGGGATTATTTTGTGGAGCGGTAAGGTTGCTCCAGTTGGCTGGACTTTATGTGATGGGGACACTGAAAACGGATACAAAACTCCTGACATGAGGAATAGATTTGTTGTGGGTTATAATCCCTTAGATGCACGATATAACAATCCTGGAAATTTGAGTCAGAAAGGTACAACTGCTTCTACAGACATCGGCGGAGCGCCAAATGTGTCGCTAGATTTGTCTCAAATTCCCCGTCATAATCATGGAATTAATGACCCAACTCATAGGCATTATACCACTGTAATTTCTTCTTTTGGCACAACTTGTACAGATGATGATGATTGTGAAAGATTTTTTTACAATTCTTACTCTAACACTACTAGATGGAGTAGTTATGTTGCAACAGGGGTTTCGGTTAAATATAATGGAGGTACAGGAACAGCCCAATCTGCAGGAAATGGTGCTAGCCATGAAAACCGTCCTCCATACTACACTCTTGCCTATATCATGCGAGTACACTAGTATTCCGCTTAATAGTCTTATTATCAGACTGTTAAAGCGTTTAGTAAGGTTTTTTTTACAAAAACTTTAATTAGACGGTCTCATGAGAACATTTTATCTAGTTACGTTCTTTTTTGGAGCTACTTTTATTTGCGAAAGTTGGCATCAATGCCACTCAACCAGACGATAAATCAGTTTTAGATGTACAGGCTAATGATAAAGGATTACTAATTCCTAGACTAACCAGTATACAGCGTGAAACAATGAACAATGGATGAGGACTTGTACAACGCATGATGGTTTACTATACCAATCTAGATATTTTATTTGTTGGTTATTGAGTCGGCGGAACAGGAAACATTAAGCGGTATGCATTGAACCCTTGGAAAACCGAATACCGGACAAGTAATAATACTAGTGTTGCCGACATCACTATAATGACGATAAATCCAGTTACAACTATTCGAGGTGTTGGAATGGCTAATTCCGGAAATCGTCCACCTTATTATGCGTTAGCATATATAATGCGCACTTTGTAATCACTGCACCTCAAAGTGCTCCTTAAGGTTGGTCAAACTCTTAAAAGGGTTGTCTTCTACAAACATATTTGCAAGCCATTCAGGAACATCACCGCCAGCATTTGATTTTCCTTCCATAAAAACTTCGGTAGTGTTTTCGTCTATCTGACGAATTTTCCATAGTCCCGTAGCTTTTTCGATACGCACATAGTTTTTCTCTCTAGGTATGTAATTGGCAATTGCAGAATGTTGAATGAGGTAGCTGCCGTCAGGTTCTTTATTGCACATAGCTTTGCTTATTATGTCTCTATTATCTATAGGCCATGGAGCTGCATAAACGTAGTAAACGATAAATTCGGAGTTCCCTGACTGATGAAGAACATCACAAATTGTGTTGTCTGAATACCAAGAGGTTCGTTTGTCAAAATCAATAATGAAATTATATACCGAATCAGCGTCGGCATTGATCAAACAAGCTGCCCGATATTGTTTTAAAGAGTAGCCGGGTACAGTTCTAGTCCAAACCTTTACGGAATTTTTGTTTTTCTTGAGTTCCCAATCGTCTTGTTGAGCCAACAGTGAGTTGGAAATGCAAAGTGCAAATAAAATAATTGTAACGAAAATACGAGTCATAAATTAAAGTAAGGCTTACCCTAGCTTGGCCTTCACCAAATTTGATACTAATTTATTGTCAGCTTTACCCGCTAGTTTTTGCGCTGTCATTCCCATTACCTTGCCCATATCCTTCATGCTTGAAGCTCCAGTTTGAGTAATAATATCGTCGACAATTTTAGCTACTTCTTCTTCAGATAATTGAGCAGGCAAATAGGTTTCAATGACACTAGCTTGTTGCATTTCTGCATCTGCTAAATCGCTTCTTTTTTGACCATTATATGCATCTGCAGCTTCTTTACGTTGTTTAACCAATCGCTGTAAAACTAGGATACCTGCATCTTCGCTTACATTGCCATCTGCACCTTTTTCTGATGCAGCTAAAAGCAATGCAGATTTTACTGCTCTTAAGGCTTCCAACGTCTCTTTAGCCTTTGCCTTCATGGCAACTTTGATATCGTTATTTATTTCATCTACTAGTGCCATCTAATCTACGTTATCGTGTAAAAATGAATTATTTGATCTTATTTCTGTCTTCTTTTCCCCGTTCTCGTCTTCCGTTTCATTGATACTTAATCTAGAAACTTGTGATTCGTCCGATGCGGCAACATCATCTAATGCTATCGATCGTCTTTTGAATGCAGGCTGCCCCTCTAAAGAAGATATTCCAGAAGGAGTTTTAAGCTGCATACTTAAGTTTCTCAATCGAGCCATTCTATCTTGTGCTAATTTTTGACGCTCTTCAGCATTAGCTTCAGGTTGAGGCGCCTCTTCTTTTTTGTCTTGAATTTGAATCGTAGTTGCTGCCGTTTTATCGTCGCTTGTTTTAAGTTTTGGATTTAGATCAAATTCTTCTTCAACTTCTTCTATTTCATCTGAAGGGTTGGTATAAGAATTTTCATCTTCTGTTGTATAGGCATCGTCTTCTAAACTGTGACGAATTATTTCTTCTTCAGCTATTGGAGTTTCAATTACTTCTTCGATATTTTCAACTACATTGGACAGTTCTACTTTGTTTTCTTCGTCTAAAGCTTTAACAGTTGGTTCCTCCTCAGATTTAGGTTCTTCTATATCGTATACTGTTTTAGCAATTGCTAAAGGCTTTTCTTGAATCTCTGGAGCTTTGTCTGCAACTGGTTCCGATTTAGCCTCTAATGTAGTACCCTCAATTGCACTAGGTGTTGGCTGTTCAACGCTAGGTTCCACTTTTTTTTCTGGCGTAAAAAGATTTACTTGTGCTGTTCTGTTTTGCCTGTCAGAACTAGAACCTGGAATTGGCGCTGTTAATTCAGTTTTAACATCATCATCAAGGCTTTTGACCATTGGTTTTGGCTCACGTTTTACTTCTTGTGAGACATGTGGCCTGTCAATAAAGCTAGTTGCTATAATGGTTATGCTTATCTCATCATCCTCCAATCTGTCGTCCATTCCATGACCCCAAATTACTTCTGCTTCATCACCTGCTTCTTCTTCTATATAATCTGTAATCTCCGTTATTTCATCAAACAAAATTTGATCTTTACCATAAGTAATGTTCAATAGAATATTTGATGCACCTGTAATATCGTTATCGTTCAATAATGGTGAAGCAACAGCATTCTGAACAGCCACCGAAGCTCTGTTTTCACCTTTTGCAGTTGCAGATCCCATAATAGCAACTCCGCTAGCAGTCATTACTGTTTTTACGTCGTTAAAATCAACGTTAATTTTACCTGTAGTTGTAATCGCTTCAGCGATTCCTCTTGCAGCTGTTGTTAGTACGTTGTCAGCTTGCTCAAACGCATTGTCCAGCGTAAGGTTGCCAAACATTTCGCGCAACTTGTCATTGTTTATGATGAGAATTGTGTCGACACAATTCTTAAGTTTTGCAATTCCTTCGTCTGCTCTTCTTCTTCGTTTTTTTCCTTCAAATGAAAATGGCATCGTGACAATACCTACTGTAAGAATACCCATTTCTTTAGCAGCTTGTGCAATTATAGGAGCGGCACCCGTTCCTGTTCCACCGCCCATTCCCGCAGTAATGAAGATCATTTTTGTATGTGCGCCAAGAATCTCCTTGATTTCATCAATCGATTCGATAGCAGCATTTTCCCCAACCTCTGATCTAGAACCAGCTCCCAAACCTGATGTAAGACTAGCGCCAAGTTGAATTTTAGCGGGGACAGGACTTATGTCTAATGCTTGTTGATCGGTATTACAAACCATAAAGTCGACATCTTTAATGCCTTGACGATACATATGGTTTACGGCGTTACTTCCGCCACCACCAATACCGATTACTTTAATAATTGAATGTTGTTCTTTGGGCAAATTGAACTTCATAACTTGAGTTTTTGAGTATTCTTATTAGTCTTCGTCTTCTTCTAAATATCTTCTTGTCTTATCAAATAAATCTTGAAACCAGCTGCTTCGCTTAGTTCCAAAGCTAGTGATATCTTCATGAGGATTATCAATTTCCGTTTCAGAAGTAGTTTCTTCAACTTCATTAGAAACTGTATCGACAGTAGCATCGATAACAGGAGCAATAGTTGGTCCCTTCAATGAGTCTTCAGGTGTGCTATCTAAGAGTTTCGCTTGATATTCGTGAATGTGATATCCTTCTAAAACTAAACCAACTCCAGTTGAAAAGCTTGGGCTAGTAATTTCTTCAGTTCCTGCAGCTAAGTGTTCGGTAGGATATCCAATACGAGTATCCATGCCAGTCGTAAATTCAAATAATTGAGCAATATGTTTCAATTGGGCGCCACCACCTGTAACTACTAATCCAGCGATTAATCTAGATTCAAATCCAGAGTTTTTGATTTCGTAATATACTTGTTCTATAATTTCTGTCATTCTAGCTTCGATTATACGCGCTAAGTTTTTGACAGAGATTTCTTTAGCAGGCCTTCCACGAAGACCAGGAATAGAAACTATTTCGTTTTCTAGGTTTTCGCTAGCAAGTGCAGAACCGAATTTTAATTTCAGTAGTTCTGCTTGTCTTCTAATAATGGAACATCCTTCCTTAATATCTTCTGAAATAACGTTTCCTCCAAATGGAATTACCGCAGTATGGCGAATAATATTGTCTTGGAATATTGCTAAATCAGTAGTTCCACCACCTATGTCAACTAAGGCAATTCCAGCTTCTTTTTCTTCTTCGTGTAAAACGGATTGTGCTGAAGCTATTGGTTCTAAAGTGATGTCTAAAACGTTAAGTCCAGCTTTTTCAACGCATTTTTTAATGTTATTTACCGCCGCAACTTGAGCAATAATTACATGGAAGTTAGCTTCTAACCTGCCGCCTGACATGCCAATCGGATCTGTAATTCCCTGTTCGTTGTCGACGATATATTCTTGTGGAATTACATTAATGATTTTCTCTCCTGGTTGCATAACCAGTTTGAACATGTCTTTTCTTAGAGCTTCTACGTCTTGTCTTGAGATTTCATCTTCAAAGCTGTCTCTAATTTTAACTCCTCTATGTTGAATGCTTCGAATATGTTGACCAGCAATACCAACGTTTACTTCACGAATAGTGACGCCTGATTTTTCTTCAGCTAATCTAATTGCTTCACGTATGGATTCAACAGTTGGAGTGATGTGCGTCACCACACCTCGGTTTACCCCAGGAGATGGCGCTTTTCCCATTCCTAGAATTTCTAGTTTTCCGTGTTCATTTTTGCGACCAACTAAAGCAGCAATTTTTGTAGTTCCTATATCGAGACCTACTACGAATTCATTGGGTATAGACATAATTTATCGTTTAGTGCAGACAACTTGATTTTTGTACTTTAAATTGATAGCGGAATAGTTATTCCACCCAGTATTATTTAGTCCTTTTTTATAGAATATAAGGAGTTTTTGAAACTTTTCTTCTAAATCTGTAGCTTCTCCAAGAACAATATTGTGATTGCCAACCCTTGGAATCATTTCAACATCATTGTTCTTATTTACGAAAATCTGAGAAATTTGCGAATTCCAAAATTTGTCGTTGCTAATAAAGCGTGCTAAGTCAAACAATTGTTTCAGTTGAGCAGCTCCAGTAAGATTCTCCTCCTCTAATTTCAATCGTGTAATAAGTTGAGTGTTTTCAACCGCAGTAGTATTTTGTTTTCTAAAAAGTTTATTCAGCCTACTCTCTAAATGTTCTAATTGGTGAACTGTTGAGAATGGGATATTAATTGCGCCGTTAGCAATTAGGACACGAGCTGCATACTTATTAGAAAGTGGCATAAGACTGCCAAATTTATCGAGGTAAAAGCTCTCATTTTGCGTGTTATACAACCGAATAATCGGCGTGCGTTCTTTTATCTCAACAATTAATTTGCCGTTTAGGGAGTGATATACTTGCGCCTTCTCAACTGATGAATTACTTTTTAGGAGTGTTTCTAGCTGGTGAATGTCGATTTCCGACAGGTTTTGGTTTTCAAATTGATAACCTAGATTCGAGTACAAGGTCTTAACGTCCTCAGCAGTGACAAAGCGAGAGGTTGCTGGCTTATCTATTTTAATCGAGATAGTGCTCAATGATTGCGAGTCTTTTTGCTTTTGGGTAAAGCCAACAAGAGCAGTCACACCGCCAAGCAGTGCAATCCAAGAAAATATTTCTAATGCTCTTTTCAACCTTTTTGTTTTAACAAGGTGACTCTCAGAGGCTCAACCAGTGCACTGATATCACCTGCCCCTAATGTAATTACTATTTGTAAATTTTTGTTTTTAAGCGCTGTGCCTGAGACGAGTTCGTTCTTTTTTACTAACGTCTTGTTTTTAATAACTACTTTACTAAGTAACATTTCAGAGTCAATTCCTTCAATCGGATCCTCTCTTGCTGCGTAAATATCCAGTAATAAAAGCTCATCTAGCAACGATAAATTTTCACCAAATTCTTCAGCAAAATCTTGTGTACGGCTGTATAAATGCGGTTGAAATATCCCGGTTATTTTTTGTCCAGGATACATCGATTTTAAGGATAAAAGTACAGCACGTAACTCTTCGGGATGGTGGGCATAGTCATCAATAAATACCAAATCTGGCTCATTGATAATATATTCAAACCGACGTTTAACACCTTTAAAGCTCTCTAACGCTGCTCGAATCTGTTCGTTAGAAATACCGGCCCAAGCTGCTACTGCGATTGCTGCAGTTGCATTCTCTATATTATGTTCTCCAGGAAAATAACTTATCAGGTCTTCAATTCGCTGTTGAGAAAAATTGAAATTAAAGGAAGTTTTATTCCCGTCGAATTGGATATTGGTGGAGTTGAAGTCCGCACTCTCGTTGATACTATAGTTGTAGTTTTTTGGTGTAGCTGGTAAGTAGAGTGGAAGTCCTTTTTTAACGAATATCACTCCTTTAGGATTGGTTTTAGCAGCAAAGCTTGAAAAGGTTGCTCGCAGGTCTGCTGCATCCTCATAGATGTCTAAATGGTCGGCATCGCAAGAGGTGATAACGCTAATAAATGGATTAAGTCTTAGGAAAGATCTATCGAATTCATCTGCTTCAACCACACAAAATTGAGAATTGGGATTGTATAAAAAATTGGATTCAAGATTGGTTGAAATTCCACCTAGAAATGCTGAGCAACCTAAATCACTATTGTTGAAAATATGAGCTATTAACGAAGATACTGATGTCTTTCCGTGAGTGCCTGAAACTGCAATAGTTTTATAGCTGTGCGTTATTTGACCAAGTACTTCAGAACGCTTTAGGATAGAAGTTGTTTTGCTTTTAAAATGCTGGTATAATGGGTGTTCTCGTTTTATTGCTGGTGTCCAAATAACAAGATCTATTTCTTTAGATATCGTATTTGGTTCATCAGTATAGACTATGGGTATTCCCTCTTCTTCAAGGTCGTTTGTTATTTTAGAAAAGGTTTTATCGTAGCCCGAGACGTTAATCCCCTTTTGATGAAAATACCTCGCTATAGCGGACATACCGATTCCTCCAATGCCCAAAAAGAATATATTTTTTGCCTTTTGAACGTCCATCAGAAGTTGGTTAATTTGAGTGCTTCGGCTGCTATAATCTCCGCTGAGTTAGGTAATCCAAATGGTGCAATGTTGTCGGCTAGTTTTTTGAGTTCCTCCTCATTATTGACAAGTTCTAGTGCTTGCTCTGCAAGTAAGCTTGCCGCTCGTGAGTTACTCACTAAAATTGCCGCATCATGTTGGGTTAATGCCAATGCATTTTTTGTTTGATGATCTTCAGCTGCACTCGGCAAAGGAACTAGAATTGCGGGCTTTTTTGTCAGAACGATTTCGGTAACGGCTATTGCTCCGGCTCTAGAAATCACTAAGTCAGCAGCAGCGTATGCTAAATCCATCTCGGCAATGAATTGATGTACCTTAATGCCTTTGGTTTTTAAGCTTTTTGTTCCTTCAGCAACAACATCATAACTTACTTTGCCCGTTTGCCAAATGAGCTGTATGCCTTCATCGACAAATCGATTTATTTGCGGAAGAATAGCATCATTAACTGCTTTAGCACCAAGGCTACCGCCAATAATTAGTATTGTCTTTTTATCGGAAGTCAAACCGAAGAAGTCCAGAGCCTTTTGTCGCTTCCCTTCTATTTCAATGACTGTTTTACGTACAGGATTTCCTGTAAGAATAATCTTATCAGCTGGAAAAAATCTGTCCATATTTTCAAATGCGACACAGACTTTATTGACTGATTTTCCTAGAATTTTGTTGGTGATACCGGCATAGCTATTTTGTTCCTGAATCAAAGTTGGGATTTTCATTTTCGTTGCAACTTTTAGTACAGGGCCACTGGCATACCCACCTGTCCCAATAACGAGATCAGGTTTGAATTTTTTTATAATTTTTTTGGCAGCTCGTAAACTTTGAAGCACTTTGATTGGAAACATTAGATTCTTTATACTCAACGACCGCTGAAATCCACTAATCCAAAGTCCTTCGATTGGAAACCCTGCAGCGGGAACTTTTTCCATTTCCATTCTGCCTTGAGCGCCAACAAACAATATTTCAGCTTTAGGTGCCTGCTCTTTGATAGCATTTGCAATTGCAATCGCAGGGAATATATGTCCCCCAGTGCCTCCTCCAGATATGATAACTCTAGGCGATGGCATAATCGTCAAGTTTAGTTTTCGTGTTATTTTCTAAGTCTATTCCACGGCTTACACTCAGGATTATTCCTAACCCAATACATGTAAACCAAGTTGAGGTTCCTCCCATGCTCATTAATGGCAGTGGCTGACCAGTTACAGGTAATAAATTAACAGCAACTCCCATATTTATCAGCGCTTGAAAAACCATTAGAAAACTGATGCCAATGGCCAGCAATTGTGGAAAAGGCTTGTCTGTTTTAGTAGACATTTTGATAGTTCTGAAGAATAAAACAATGTAGAGCAGGAGTATAAATACGCCCCCTAACGCACCGTATTCTTCTAGAACAATTGCATAAATGAAATCAGAGTAAGGATGAGGAAGGAAGGCTCTTTGCGTGCTGTTTCCTGGTCCACGCCCTAAAATACCACCATTAGAAATTGCGATTTTTGCTTGTGCAACTTGATAGTTCCCCGCTATATCTTCTGCATTCTTATCACCTACATAGCGTTCCACTCTTTTTTTCCACGTCTCAGCTCTCGGAAAAACTTGAGGTGCAAATTGAGCTATTAGAAAAATCATGGAAAGGGCAACAACGCCAACAGGAACAAGTGAAAGGAAATGTTTGATAGGAATTCCGCCAATAAACATAAGTACCATACACGCGCTAAAAAGTACCGCTGCTGTTGAGAAGTTTGCAGGAAGTATCAATGCGCACACCACTCCAACAGGTATGATAATGGGTACAAATGCTTGACGGAAATTGTGGAGAATCTCTTTTTTTAACCAGAGCATTCGAGCAGTGTACATTATCAGACCTAGCTTGGCTAAATCAGAGGTCTGAAAAGACTGATTTATAACAGGAATAGTTAGCCACCTGCTTGCATTATTAAGGTTTGAGCCAATAAGTAGCGTGAGTAGTAGTAATGGTACTGAAGCATACAATAGCAGTTGTGCAATTCTTGAGAAGTAGGAATACTTCATTTTGTGAGTAACGTACATTAGTACAAAACCTAGTCCTAAGAATATTCCATGACGGAAAAGATAATACGCAGTATTGCCGCCATGGTGTTTGTACGCCAAGGTAACAATTGAGCTATAAACCAGTAATAAACTAAACACCGCTAGCATAAGCGCGATTAGCCAAATGGCCTTATCTCCTCTGAAATATTTTAGAATTGTTTTCAATTACAGTCCTTTTGCAGCTTCTTTAAATTGACGGCCTCTATCTTCATAGTTTTCGAATAAATCGAAACTGGCACAAGCAGGAGATAACAATACAGAATCACCTTTCTTAGCTAAGCTGTATGCTGCCCTTACTGCATCATACATACTTTGAGTATCGAAAATATCTTCTACTAGGTGACCAAATGCAGCGTGTATTTTGGAGTTATCGACCCCTAAGCATACAATTGCTTTAACCTTATCTTTCACCAATGGAATTAATGAATCGTAATCGTTTCCTTTGTCTACCCCTCCAACAATCCAAACGGTTTGTTCTTCCATAGATTCCAATGCGTACCACGTGCTATTTACGTTAGTAGCCTTTGAGTCATTTATATAGCTTACGCCACACACTTGAGTAACCGTTTCCAATCTGTGTTCAATGTTTTGAAAATCGTTTAAACTCTCTCGAATAATCTCCTTTCTTAATTCGAGTATTCTACTGGCAACTCCTGCTGCCATAGAATTGTAGAGATTATGCTTTCCCTGTAATGCTAACTTTTGAATTGACATTGTTATACCTGTTTTTATATTAATTATTAAATCTTTATTATCTACCCATGCGCCTGTTCCTTCTCGCTTTTCTAACGAAAAAGGAATAAGCTGTGCCCTAGTTTTTGTGCTTTCGAGGTAACGGCAAATGGCAGAGTCATCAATGTTGTAAATCAGATAATCTTGATCTGACTGATTTTTTGTAATGCGCAGTTTTGAAGCTGTGTATTGCTCGAAGTCATCATTGTATCTATCCAAATGGTCGGGAGTAATATTGAGTAAAATGGCAATGTGCGGTTTGAATTCTTCAATTCTATCCAACTGAAAGCTGCTTATTTCAATTATCGCCAAGTCAGATTCTATTTCCTCCGCTACTTGCTTTGCTAAACTTTTCCCAATATTTCCGGCGACAATTACTTTTTTACCAGCTTTTTTGAAAACGTGACTTGTCAAAAGAGTAGTCGTTGTTTTGCCGTTTGATCCAGTGATGGCAATTATTGGCTTTTGGTAATACCTACTTGCAAATTCCAATTCATCAATAATTGGAATTCCTTGTTTTTCAATTGCTTGAATTAAAGGAATTGTATCGGGTATTCCGGGGCTTTTGATTACCAAATCAGCACCTAAGATCTGTCGCTCAGAATGTTTTTCCTCCTCGAAAGGAATATTATTATGTAAAAGAACGTCTTTCGATTTTTTAGAAATTGTTCCTTTGTCTGAAACAAAAACATTAAAACCTTTTTTCTTACCCAAAATGGCAGCACCGCAGCCACTTTCGCCTGCTCCAAGAACTACCAGATTTTCCAAGCTACCTTAGTTTTAGAGTTACAATACTTATAATGGCGAGCATAATGCCAACAATCCAGAAGCGAGCAACAATTTTGGGTTCGGGTATTCCTAGTTTTTGATAGTGGTGGTGTAATGGTGCCATTTTAAAGACTCTTCTTCCTTCACCATATTTCTTTTTAGTGTATTTGAAGTATCCTACTTGAATTAGCACAGAGAGGTTTTCTACTAAGAAGATTCCGCAGAGTATTGGAATTAATAATTCCTTACGAATTGCAATTGCAAAGACGGCTATTATTCCACCGATAGATAAACTTCCAGTGTCGCCCATAAATACTTGAGCAGGGTAAGAATTGTACCATAAAAACCCAACACAAGCACCTACAAATGCAGCTATAAATACTACCAATTCTCCCGAATCTGGTATGTACATTATGTTGAGGTAGTCGGCAAATATGTAATTACCGCTTAGGTAAGCGAATATTCCTAAAGTAATTCCTATAATAGCAGAGGTCCCTGTAGCGAGGCCATCCAGCCCATCTGTCATGTTTGCGCCGTTACTGACAGCAGTGGTAATAATTATAACAATAGGGAAGAAAATAATCCAGCCGTAGTTTTTGGTCCAATCCCCCATCCAGCTAATAATCCACATATAATCGAATTCATTGTTTTTTACAAATGGAATGGTAGTTTTAAGCCCTTTGGTTTCCTGCCAAGTGTAACTGTCTTTGTTGGACGAATTGGTTGCAGATTGACTTTGAATTTCAGTTGTAACGATGCTATCGGAAGCAAGTTCTTTGTGTCGAATAACTGTCCCGTCGCTGAAATATAACATAGCTCCAGCTACTAATCCAATAGCAACTTGACCTACAATTTTGAATTTACCAGCAAGTCCGTCCTTATTTTTGTATTTGATTTTTAGGTAGTCGTCTGTGAATCCAATTATTCCGAACCCTATTGTGGAAATAATCATGATTTGTACATAAACGTTATCTAGTTTGCCAACCAATAATGTGGGAACTAGTATTGACGCAAGAATTATTAGTCCTCCCATAGTTGGTGTTCCTTGCTTGGCCATTTGACCCTCTAGACCTAAGTCCCTTACGGTTTCGCCAAACTGATTTTTTTGCAACCACCCGATTATATTCTTACCAAAAATCATTGAGATTATTAGGGATAGAATTACAGCAACAGCTGAGCGAAAAGTGATGTAATTGAACACCCCTGCTCCAGGGAAGTCAATTGAATTTAGATATTGAAATAGATAGTATAGCATTACGAAGCAAATTGTTTTAGGTATTCAGTAAGAATTTCCATGTCATTGAAGTCAAGCACCTGGTCTCCAACTAATTGATATGTTTCGTGTCCTTTTCCAGCAATAAGAATGATATCGTTAGGCTTTGCTTGGCTTACTGCAGCTTTTATTGCCTCTTTTCGATTTGTAATAGCCAATGTTTTCTTCGAGTTTATTGAATCAACACCTTTTTCCATGTCCATAATTATGGCTTCAGGATCTTCATATCGTGGATTATCTGCTGTTAAGATTACTTTATCGCTGTTTTGTACAGCTATTTTTGCCATTTCTGGACGTTTAGTTTTGTCTCGATTTCCACCACAGCCAATTATGGTAAATATCTGCTGATCGTCTGTTTTAATTTCATTTATAGTTTCCAGAACTTTTAATAAAGCATCTGGAGTGTGAGCGTAGTCTACGATTCCGGTTATTCCATTGCTGCCTTTGATTTGTTGGAAACGCCCACGAACGGGAGTGAGATTTGAGATTTCAGTAAGTACCTCAGTAGAGTCTTCATCTAGAAGTTTGGCCGTGGAATATGCGGTCAGGACGTTATAAGCATTAAATCTTCCAATAAGCCTTGTCCAAACTTCTTTGTTTTCTACATTTAGAAGAAGTCCTGTAAAGTCATTTTCAATGATTTTACACTTGAAATCGGCTATGGTTTTCAAGCCATATGTAAAGACCTTGGCTTTTGTGTTTTGAACCATTATTTCATTGTGAAAATCGTCACGATTTAGTAGAGCGAAGCTGTTCGTTCCTAAATCATCAAATAGCATTTTTTTGGCTTTGATATACCCCTTAAATGTGCCGTGATAATCTAAATGTTCATGTGTAATGTTTGTGAAGATTCCTATTTTGAAATTCAAACCTTCGGTACGTCTTTGCACTAAGGCATGAGAGCTTACTTCCATAAAACAATGGCTGCAGCCCTCGTCTACCATTTGTCTTAGTAGACGATTTAATTCAATTGGATTCGGAGTAGTATGTGTAGAAGGGATTTCTTCTCGTTGAATCTTATTTACAACAGTTGAAAGCAAGCCGCTCTTATGACCTAGGTTCATGAACAGTTGGTGAAGAATGGTTACTGTCGTAGTTTTTCCGTTGGTACCGGTTATTCCGATAAGTTTTAATTCGTTGGAAGGGTTTTCGTAAAAATTACAAGCCATTAATGCTAACGCACTATTGCTATCCTTAGTCTCGACATAGGTTACATTTTCGACCGTTTCTTCAGGGACTTGTTCGCATACAACAGCTAAAACGCCTCCTTCTACGGTGTTTTGTATATAGTCATGTCCATCACTTTGAGTTCCTCGAATAGCGACAAAAACAGAGAATTGTCCAACTTCCCTAGAATCAAAACAAATGTTTTGAATAGCGATATTGGTGGAACCCACTACTCGATTCATAGTCACTCGATACAATATGTCTTTTAGTAATTTCATTTAGGTAAGAATGAGTTTTACTCGATCAAAATTTTCAACCTTGGTTCCTGCGTTTGGCGTTTGTTCTTTTATAATTCCTTTACCTGTGAAGTCAGCTTTTAAGCCCATGTTTTCAATGATATAAATGGCATCTTTTAAATCCATTCCAATGAAGTTTGGAATAATTCCGACCTTAAAAACACGCTTGTATAATGTCACTTTATCTCGACCTGCAGAAGCAGCGACCCATGTTGCGTTTTCTCCATTTTGTAAAGACGGTACCTTTAATTCAGAGTAAACCTTGTTTAAGTCGTAACGATTACCGTTTTTGGAAACTGGAATAGGTGTGCGTTCGGCGAATTGTGCAGTGTTTTTGATTTCCTCATGCAGCTGAATACTCGTAGCATAGACCTTATCGGCAATTTCTTTAAATATTGGACCCGCAACAAGGTTTCCGTAATACACGTTTTTTGAAGGCGCATTAACTACCACTATGCAGCTATACATAGGTTTGTTTGCTGGGAAATAGCCAACAAATGATGCTTGGTAGCTTACTTGTTTGTCGTTTTTATATCCTGTTTTTGCATTATAGATTTGAGCCGTTCCAGTTTTTCCTGCAATCTTAAAATTGGCATTTTTTAAGTTAGTGGCAGTTCCTTGTTGGACAACCCCCTCAAGCATTGCTTTTGCTTTTTCAATAGTTGCTTTTGAGCAAATTGCAGGGTTTATTACCTCTGGGCCAAATATTTTGATCGGCTTCCCTATCTTACGTATCTCTTTTACAAAACGAGGTTTAACCATTTTCCCATCGTTTGCAACTGCATTATAAAATGCGAGAATTTGAAGGGGAGTAAGAGACACTTCATAACCATGAGAAATCCAAGGAAGTGAAATACCGCTCCATGTGGGATCATTCGCTGATTTAATTCTTGGCTCGCCTTCTCCGTAAATTTCGATTCCTAGTTTTTGATGTAGGTTCATCTTATATAAACGATCAATAAATTTTTGTGGATTATTTCTATAATTTTCATTAATTGTACGAGCTACAGCAATATTTGAAGAAACCTCAAAGGCGCGTTTTATCGTTATTTTACCATAACCTCCAATTCTAGAGTCATACATTTTCTGATCGTAGAATTTGTACATACCGTTACCTGTTTCTACACTATCGTCAAGGTCTATATACCCATCTTCTAACGCTGCAATTAATGAAGCTAGTTTAAATGTTGATCCTGGTTCTGTGCTTTCTCCAACTGCGTAATTGTAGGTTTCCCAGTATCCGCCGTTTTTTGTTTTATTGAGGTTGGCAATTGCTTTTACTTCACCTGTAGCCACTTCCATAAGAACGACGCAGCCATGATCAGCGTCTTGTTTAATAAGCTGCTCCAATAAAGCGTTTTCTGCAACGTCTTGAATATTAATATCTATCGTTGTAATGATATCTGAACCATCTTCAGGCTCAATTTCGTTTTCATCTTCAATAGGCATCCAGATCCCACCAGCAATTTTTTGCATTAATTGAAGCCCTTGAGTACCACTCAGTATCTTATTATAAGCCCCTTCAAGCCCAACTGGTTTGGAATTGTCTCGGCTATAACCAATGGTTCTAGAGGCTAAAACTTGAAATGGTTTCTCTCTTTTGTTTTGTTGAATAGAAATAAATCCGCCTTTATATTTCCCACGAGAAAAAATGGGGAACTGTCTCATTTTCTTAATTTGTGTGTATGATAGCTTTCGGCGAATGAGGTGGTATCTAGCTCCATTTTTTCGAGCTTGAGTCAGTTCGGATTTCCATTCATTTTTAGCTTTTTCAGGAAGTAGTAATGACAGTTCAAGACAAAGTGAATCAATGTGCTTTGCAAATAGTTCATTGGTTATTGCTTCGGCATTCAAATCGAATCGTACTTCATATTTTGGAACAGATGTGGCAATTAGGCTGCCATCTGAAGCATAAATATTTCCGCGAATTGCATCAATTTTTCTATGCTTAGTAGAGTAGGATTTAGCAAGTTCTTGCCAGTGATCTCCTTCAATAAATTGGACTTGACCTATTTTAAAGAGAATGCCCAAGCCAAATAGAATGAGCAACATGTAAATGGGGTAAACCCTCCGTATGAGCTTCTGCTGCTTACTCATCGACTTTTGCTTTTACAATTTTCTTTGGTGGCTCAAAGGACTCTTCTAGCCCTAAATCCTTTTCAATTATTATTTTAATGACCTCGCTTTGCTTGCTTCGGTACATTAATTCTGACTTAATAGTGATGTATTCGCTTCTCAGTTCCTTAATTTCTCCATTGACTGCGTTTAAGTTCCTGACATTTTCCTCAGCAAGAAACCCTGTTGATATATAAACCAATGCAAGCAATGCCAAAAACAAGAAATAGGGAAGATGGTCGATCACCGTTTCTCGAGTGAGAATATTCCCATTCACCAAGTCAGCAACGATGCTGCGCTTCTTTTTAGCGGTATTTGTTTCTCTGGCCATTATCGTTTTTCAGCTATTCTAAGTTTAGCACTGCGAGACCGTGGATTTTGTTTTAATTCTTCTTCGGATGGTGTAATTACTTTTCGATTTACTGGCTCGAGAGGTCGGATTAGATTTCCGTAAAAATCTTTTTCTGGCGTTCCTTCAAAGTTTCCCGTTCTGAAGAAGTTCTTAACTAAACGATCTTCTAATGAATGATATGAAATGAATACCAATCTTCCATTGGGCTTTAGAACATCAGTAGATTGAATAAGGAGTTCTTTTAAAGCCTCTAATTCATTGTTTACTTCAATTCTTAATGCTTGAAATACTTGAGCTAGATATTGGTTTATCTTTTTCTCTGGGGTAAATTGCTTAGCGATTGCTTTTAGCTGATCTGTTGTCTTAAATTTAACTAATTCACGCTCCATAACGATAGCTCCTGCTAGCTTCCACGCGTTATTGATTTCACCATAAAGACGAAAAATTGTAGTAAGTTCTTCTTGCGTTTTGGAATTTAGAATATCTGCAGCCGAACCTGTTTGTTGAGGGTTCATCCGCATATCTAGTGGCCCATCAAATCGTGTGCTAAAACCACGGTCTGGAATGTCAAATTGATAAGAAGAAACGCCAAGATCAGCAAGTAAACCATCAATTGGATTTGCCCCAAGCATTCTAAGGTTGTTTTTTAGGTAACGAAAATTTTGCTTAACCAGTGTGAAACGATCGCTATCAATTTCATTTTCGTGACTATCTGGGTCTTGGTCAAAAGCAATTAACCGAGCAGATTCTTCAGCCTTGAGAATGCCATGAGAATGACCGCCTCCTCCAAAAGTTACATCGACGTAACACCCGTTTTCTTGAAGAGAGAGCCCCTCTATACTTTCTTGAAATAATACTGGAGTGTGGTATTTAGTCATCCGATTCAGGACTTATATCACCCATGACTTCCTCTGCGAGTTGAGAGAAATCAAACTCTTCGCTTTCGAGCATTTGCTCGTAATTTTTGGTTGACCAGATCTCGATTCGCTCTCCGTTACCAATCACTTTTATTTCTTTTTCAAGTGATGCCGTTTTTGATAATGTTTTTGGGATGAGCAGTCTGCCTGTTCCGTCTAAGGCTACTGGAGTTGCTCCGTTATTAAATTTTCTAATAAAGAGTGCGTTTTTTTTAATGAATCGATTCAGCTTAGAAAGCTGTTTCGCCACTTTGGACCATTCGGCTTGCGGGTAAAGAACTAGGCAAGGTTCATGAATATCTCTATTCACTACAAACCCCTCATGGACTAAAGTTTCCAGCTGTTTTTTTAGGCCATTAGGTAGCATTATGCGACCCTTTGCATCCATTTTACAATCGTACTCTCCTAACAAACTGATCATCAAAACTATCGCTGATAAATTGAATGTAAAATTAAAAGAATTCTACCACTTCCTCCCACTAAGCTCCATTTTTTACCACTTTGTTGAAAACTTTAAAAACAGAAAGACATTAAGTGTTGATATACAGTGAGTTGTAAACTTGTCGGTGGTTTGGGGTAGTGCGAGTTTGTTTTAACCTAAGGTGTTGATATTTCTGTATTCTTATGGTAATTGGTAGTTACGGGGTAAAGACCAAATGATTAGTTTTGGTATAACACGAAGTTTAAAAGAACCTATGCAAGACACTCTTAAGAAAGATGGCCAGTTTGAGTATATCGAAGAAGGAGAAGGCCCAGTAATTCTTATTCTCCACGGATTATTTGGAGCTCTCAGTAATTTTGTTGAAGTTGTGCCTTACTTCGCCAGTAAAGGATACAAAGTTGTTATTCCAATTTTGCCTTTATACACATTACCAGTAATCAATACTAATGTGAAGAACTTGGCAAAGTTTCTTCGAGATTTTGTTGAACATAAAGGGTATGATAAGGTGAACCTTTTAGGGAATTCTTTAGGGGGCCATGTTGCTTTGGTTTATACTTCGCAACATTTAGACGGAGTTGGTTCTATAATACTTACTGGATCTTCTGGTTTATATGAGAATTCGTTTGGAGGCACTTTCCCGAAAAGAGAGAATTATGAATTTATAAAGCAAAAAGTAGAGTATACTTTTTACGATCCAACAGTTGCAACTAAAGAACTGGTGGATGAGTGTTATGAGGTTGTAAATGATAAAGCTCGTGCATTGAGAATTATCGCTCTTGCTAAATCTGCAATTCGACATAACATGGCGAAAGAGTTAGAGTTTATGACTATTCCGTCTTGCTTGATATGGGGTAGAAATGATACAATTACACCTCCAGAGGTAGCTAACGAATTCAATTTATTATTGCCTCAATCACAGTTGCATTGGATTGATAAATGTGGCCATGCTGCTATGATGGAGCAACCTAGTGAATTCAATAGAGTTTTAGGTGAGTTTTTAGATTCGCTATACAAATAAAAAACTAAGTTTTCATGAAGTTAAAGTCGTTCACCTTTTTAAAAAGTAGTGAGAAAGTCTCTCAATGTCCTAGTGGAAAACTGCCAGAGTATGCTTTTATAGGAAGGTCCAATGTAGGTAAGTCTTCATTGATTAACTGTTTAGCTAATCATAAAAATCTTGCTAAGGTTAGCTCTAAGCCAGGAAAAACTCAGCTAATAAATCATTTTGAAGTTGTCAGTGAAACTGATGTCGAAAAAATGTGGCACCTAGTAGATTTACCAGGATATGGATATGCAGTAGTTTCTAAAAAGAAACGCGTTAAGTGGGCTGGTTTTATAGAAGAATATTTACTGAAAAGAGAGCAGTTAACGAATGTTTTCGTTTTAGTTGATTCAAGGCTCGAGCCTCAAAAAATCGATTTGGAATTTATTCAATGGTTAGGAGAAAAAGGGCTTCCCTTTAGTATTGTATTTACTAAGATTGATAAAAATAAGACCCAGAAACTGAAAACCAATATTGAAAATTACCGAAAACGTCTTCAAGAAGACTGGGATGAACTTCCAGTTATTTTTTATACTTCAGCAACCGAAGGTGAGGGTAAGGATGATTTGTTGGAGTATATCAATAGAGTAAATATGTCGCTTTAAGACCTTTCAACAATCCCCATTTCTTCTCCAAAATATCTGGCAAATTCTCTAAGTTGATGCGCCATTTTACCTTCTCCAGTGCTGCGTTCCAATCCGTCACTCATAGTTAGGAATGTTTGATGATATAATATTTTCATATCATCAGTTGTCATGTCCTTCGTCCAAAGGTCGATTTTCAAGGTATTTTTTTGTTTGCTATCCCAGATGGATAGAAAGGCTGCATCACAAACTCCAGCTTCATCGTTCTCGCTTGATTTCCAAGCCATTTTTTCAGGAACATTGTTTTCATCTAATTCAACGTCTATAACGATTTGAGATTTTTTTGCCATTACTTTTTGGGTTTGTAGTTTGATGTGTTTAAAATTCCTTGAGCATCTCTGTTATTCATTAATTCAGTTGCTGAAATAGTTGGATTGGTCTCCATATATCTCCTAACGATTTGCCAACCTAACCAGTTTCCTGTTCTTGATGGAGAGGCACGGTCAAACCCAGGTGTAAATGGCCCATCGTTTACATATTTAAAATAATCACCCTTTATTTGACTGAAAAGTAACTTTTCATTTACAAAATGGCCCCACATAGCCATTTCATTATCCGCGCACCACTTTAATTGTTGAATAGAATAGCCGATTTTTATTTCATCATTTACAAGTGGAAGCATTTGATCTAATAAATAGAGAATTTTCCCTTCATAGATTATTTCATCAATCATTGCATTTGAGCTATCGGGCTTTAAAAACTCGGTAGTTATCCACCCTGTGAGTGCATCGGAAGCAATATTCTTTCTTTCCATTGTCATTTTACGATACGCAGGAAATTGCACGGAGCCGTAATATGAGTAGTTTTCACCAAGGTACATATCCAATCCAATGCCAAGTGTTTTTTCAGTAGCCGCAATTTTGTAAGTGAACCCTGAAATTATAGTTACAATTTCCGGAACAATTCTATTTGGAAACAAGACTTTGTAACGTTTAAAAGCATTGGTCAATGAAAGTGATTCCATTGAAAAATCCTCATACTCGTTAGAAACATTTTCTGCTACTTTACTAATATCCGCATCGTATACAAATTGTTTGTAAGCGCCTGCTAAGGCAGGATCGCCAACAGCACCGAGATTCAACATATCTTCAGTATACCGAGCAAAGAATTCTCCATATTGTTTGGACAATTTAGGGATTTTGGTTTGCATCGATTCATCATTAGCGAAGAGTTCCAGATCTAACCTTGATATTTTTAATTCTAGATTTATTCCAGAAATATCAACTTCTCTTTTTTTATCAACGCAAGACGTTATTAAGAGTGTACTTAGGAAAAGTTTAAATATATGTTTAGAAACAGGAGGCATTGAATATCTATAATTGCATTTATAAGTTGTGCAAAAGTAGCCAAGCATCATGAATAACTCGTTACTCAAGGTTTTCATTCTTTCAGTTGGAATTGCGATTGTGAATTTAGTATTCATAACGTCTATTTCTGCGCAAGATCGTAAGCTTAAATTTGGTCTAGCAGCAGGACCATCTATCAATTGGTTAAAAATAAAAACAGAAGGTTTAGAAAGTGATAAAACTACTGTATCATTCAATTACGGATTATATGCTGACTTTAAGTTGGAAGCAAACGATAACTATTATATCAGCTCTGGAATAATTATTCAGAGCTATAGTTACAATCTAAACTATGCAAGTGCTATTTTAAATACAGCCTCGACTTTAACGGCAAGTTCGGTTGAAAATGATTTGGGGCTCAGTTACCTTGAAATACCACTCGGAGTTAAAATGCGGAGTGATGAAATAGGTTATTCTCATATTGCGGGTTGGTTTGGATTTGGAACTGGTTTTAGAATCAATTCTAGCCAGAATAGGACCGAATCTTGGTCGGAAGCTGGATCAGTAAAAAGTATTGAGACAAAGATCAATGATGTAAAAGCGTTATCTCAAGCTGCTAAACTAAGTTTGAAAATAGGTGGGGAGTGGGAACGAAAAATAACAGGAGAAACATTTTTTGTGCTTGGCTGTACTTTTGAAAATGGACTAACTAATATGCTAAAGGGTGAATCTTATGCAGTGAATTCGAATGGGAAAACAGACTTGCTACAAACGAATGCGACTCTGGCGAAAACTGGTGAAGGATATATGGCATTACCTCGTTCTATCGTTATACATTTGGGTATCTATTTTTAAGCAAACGACTATTAAATGCAGTTAAAGAATACCAGCAATCACATTGTAAATTGGTTAAAAACCTATAATTTAAATGCAAAAACTAACGGTTTTGTCATTGGAATATCGGGAGGAATTGACTCGGCTCTGACCAGTACTTTAGCAGCGCAAACAGGCGCAGAGGTGCTCTGTCTGTCAATGCCAATCCATCAAGACCCAACCCAGTTGAAGCGAGCCAATAATCACTTAAAATCTTTGAAGGATAGGTTTTCTAATGTTCGTTCTTTAGAGGTTGACTTAAGTGCAATGTATGATGGGTTTTTAGATACAATCCCTAATATCGAAAGAAGTGAACAAAGAGATTTAAGTTTAGCGAACTCTCGAGCTCGACTTCGAATGACTACTTTATATTATTTTGCTGGTACCGAAGGTAAGTTGGTATTAGGCACCGGTAATAAGGTGGAAGATTTTGGAGTTGGTTTTTTTACCAAATATGGTGATGGTGGTGTAGACTTGAGTCCAATAGCGGACTTGGTTAAGAGTGAGGTTTTCGAGTTGGCTAGGTATATTGATGTAGGAGAAGATATTTTATCAGCTCCACCAACTGATGGCTTATGGGGAGATGATAGAACCGATGAAGATCAGTTAGGGGCAACCTATGCAGAGCTTGAATGGGCTATGAGTGAGCATCTAGATGAAAATCAAGAGTACATCACGGAAAGACAACTCGAAGTGCGTGAAATTTACAATCGATTAAATTCAATTAATCAACATAAAATGAATCCCATTCCAGTTTGTGAAATTCCAGAGGCTTATTTGCGCTAAGTAATTCTTTTCAACGTTTTAATGGCATTTTTAATGTGAGCAGTGACTTCTAATTGACTATTAGTTATGCCCTCAATTATTCCATTTTTACCAATGATAAAAGTGACTCTACCAGGAATTAGCCCAAAGAATGAGGCTTGAATTCCAGCTTTTTTTCTGAGACTTCCGTTTTTGTCTGTAAGAAGCGGAAAGTTTAATTGATGGCGATCTTTAAATTTTTTATGAGATTTTTGACTATCGTTACTTATTCCAACAACCTTCGCGTTTAACTGATTAAATTGAGCATAAGAGTCTCTGAACTCGCAAGCTTCTTTGGTGCAGCCGCTTGTGTTGTCTTTTGGATAAAAGAACAAAACAGCAGGACCATTTTCTAATAATTGTTCTAATCTAGTTAATTCTCCGTTTTCGTTGAGTAGTTCAAAGTCTGGAAAGACAGCTCCTTTTTTTATCATAATGGTTATACAATCTAATTTACGTTTGGGTTTAGATGGTGAGCTTATCTTTAGTTTGAAATATATGCAGAGGAAGCGATTTCGTTTTAGAAATGGTATCCATAACACATGTCTTAATATTTTTTCTACAACTAATTTCTATTATAATATCTGATTTATTATTCAATTTCTCCGAGCTCTTTCGGATCGTTGAACAATTGCTCATCTAGAAGTTAAGAAATTAATTTACTCATTTAATTTTAATAGACTAGTAAGTGTGCTAAATCATTGCTCTTAGGCTGAAAATGAAATTTCTTCCTGGCGCTGAAATCCCACTTGAATAAGGTCGATAATGTTTATCTAGAATATTTTCTACACTGAAATTTGCACTGATATATTGATTGAATTTATAAGAGGTTCTTAAATTTAATGTTGCCCATGCAGGTGTACCGTTAGATGTATAAAGATTTGATTTTGCTAATTCTTCTGGCGCTAAATCGTCTTTATGTCTCCAAGTATTATAAAGGCAAAAGATTTCGGCATTTACTTTCTTATATCGATATCGTAGTCCAGTTTTTCCAAAAGCGGGAGGCACATGACGCAGCGGGTTTTTCGTTTCTATTTCCTCCCCATCCATAATAGTAAATGTTTGAGTAATCCCTAAACGTTTGGAAATGTTAGCTGCTAAGTTTACGGTCACACCATAAATATGTGCAGAACCAGCGTTAGTAATTGATTGTACCTTGCTTAAAACTCCATCATATATAATTGAGTCTTTCCCGTTAAAGTCAGCATCTCGTCTTACCATAGCATTTACTAAATAGGTGTAAAAACCTACGACTTCAACCTTTCCTTGATCTTTTATTCTCCGTGCAATACTTAGATCTATGTCGTAGGTGAATTCGGGCTTTAAATCCTTATTTGGAACGACAACACTGCCAGGTTCACTATCAAATACCTTAGCTAAATCATCAATATTTGGAGCCCTAAAGCCGCTTGAAGTGTTTACTTTTCCTTGCCATATTTTGTTTGGATTATAAGTTAATCCAATAAAACTACCGTTCAATGCAGATGTTGATAGTCGGATATTATCAAAAGGAAATTTATAGAAGGTTGTATCCTCGAATTTAGATTCCATTTCTATATAAGTGTAACGTATACCTGAGCTTAACTTTACTTTTTTAGATAGCCTCCAGTCCCAAGTAAGGTAAGCGGCAGCATTTAACCAATAACTACCCCCATCCGGATAGCGCGAGGATGTTGGTGTTTCTGTGTTTTTTGAGATATCCGTTATTTTTCCTGTGGAGGAAATATCATTATAAACTCCTTCAAGCCCATAGAATAAGGAATGCTTGTTATTTATTTTTTTGTCGAAGTCGAAGTTTAAACTAAAAGCATCAACTTCTTCAGAGCGTGACCTTAAATTGTTCGACTTATATTTTCTATCGCTCCTAGATTCTCTGAAATTTTGATAGCCTATTACAGTTCGAACTCTGTCCCACGCATCATTCTTAATTTCGAAGTTGGCCGTCAGATTAGTGTTAAACCATAATTGAGGACCATAATACCATTCAGCGTATCTGGGTTCACTTGCTATTTCCTCTGTTAGTCTATCATATCGGGGGACATTTGAGGTATTGGCATATTGAACTGTGTAAGTTAAATTTATGTTCTGGCTAGGTTGATATCTTAGTTTACCTGTCAGATTTAGCTGATTATAGCTTGATTGACGTTGAATGTTTTTATCTGAATTTTTTAAGAACGTATCTTGACTGTTAAGTTTAGTTTGATACCATTTTCGTTCTCCAAAACCTTCGTAGCCATTTTTCCTTACATTGCCTGCATGTAGGTCTCCGAAACGAGATGCTGTAATTCCAAATACAACCGCTAATTTTTCTCCACCAATATTAGTGTTTGCGTGGATCGTATTCTCATAATTAGGCATTGCGAAACGCACCATTGCTGATGAATTTGATACTATGGAATCTTTATTAAATGAGAGATTTGGTTGAAATGTGTAAAAATTCATAACACCTCCAAGCGCATCGGAACCATACATCACTGAGCCAGGACCCATAATAACTTCTGTAAGCTCAATCATATTCGGGTCAATAGAAATAACGTTTTGAAGGTTTCCTGAACGAAAAATAGCATTATTCATTCTTACACCATCTACAACTATAAGCACCCGGTTTGCTGAAAAACCCCTAATCATTGGGCTTCCACCTCCTAATTGACTTTTTTGTATAAATACTTCACCGCTCGCTCCTAAAAGGTCAGCGGAAGTTTGCGAGTTGTTGAATTGAATTTCAGACGATTTAATGGAAATTAAAGTATTTGGAACTTCATCTTTAGCTTGGACTCGTTTGTTCGCTATGACTACGAACTCGCCTAGATCAACTGCACTTTCAGTAAGGTAAATGGTTTTATTTGTTGCTAATATTTGATCGTAGCTTATAATTCGCTGCACATAAGAAGAATGCTGAATTACAAGTGTGTCTCCTGAACTGAATAAGCTTAAATCTACCCGACCATATTTATTACTGACCGCAGAATGTTCGAATTTATGATCGATAAAAAAAACATCTTTTACCGCGTCTAGTCTATTAATATCAAATACAGAAGCAACTTGGGCTGAGCCCAGCGCACTGCATCCAATCAGAAATAAAAAGAAGCTGTATTTAAGGAATGAAATCGGTAGACTCATATGATAAAACTGCAATACAAGTTTTATGCCTAATCATTAAGTTTTAGCACCGCTAAAAACGCTTCTTGCGGAACTTCTACATTTCCAACTTGACGCATTCTTTTCTTTCCTTTTTTCTGTTTTTCTAAAAGCTTTCTTTTTCGACTTATATCGCCGCCGTAACATTTTGCGGTAACATCTTTCCTAAGTGCTTTTACAGTTTCTCTTGATATAATTTTAGCTCCAATTGCAGCTTGAATAGCAATGTCAAATTGTTGCCTAGGAATGAGTTCTTTTAGCTTTTCACAGATTTTTTTACCAAAATAATAGGCATTACTTTTATGGATTAACGCAGAAAGAGCATCAACTTGATCTCCATTAAGAAGAATATCCAGTTTGGATAAATCTGACCTTTTGAATCCGATTGGTGCGTAATCGAAGGATGCATATCCTTTAGAAACGGATTTTAAACGATCGTAAAAGTCAAATACAATCTCAGCCAAAGGCATTTCAAAATTTATTTCGACTCGATTGGTCGTAAGATAAACTTGGTTTTTAAGAATACCACGTTTCTCTATACACAGACTCATAACGGGACCAATAAAATCAGATTTTGTAATGATTTGGGCATTTATATATGGCTCTTCTACAAATTCTAGTTTCGATGGATCAGGAAGATCACTAGGGTTATGTACGTTTAATATCTCTCCCTTTTTATCAGTTGCGATGTAACTTACGTTGGGTACTGTAGTAATTACAGTCATGTTGAACTCTCTTTCCAGACGCTCTTGCACAATTTCCATGTGAAGCATTCCTAAGAATCCGCAACGAAATCCAAAACCTAGTGCCATGGAGGATTCGGGCTCAAATGTGAGCGAAGCATCATTCAATTGGAGCTTGTCCATTGCATCACGCATCTCTTCATATTCGTCTGTATCCACAGGATACATACCCGCAAAAACCATAGGCTTTACGTCTTCAAAACCTTGTACCATTTGTTCGCAAGGGTTTGCGATGTGGGTGATAGTATCGCCTACTTTTACTTCTTTAGCTTCTTTTATTCCAGATATTATATAACCAACATCACCTGTTTTAACGGAGTCTCTTTTTTCTTGTTTGAGTTTAAGAATTCCAATTTCATCCGCACTGTATTCTTTGCCTGTATTAAGGAACTTAACCTTATCACCTTTATTTATTTCACCGTCAAAAACTCTGTAGTAAGCAATAATTCCTCTAAACGAATTATAAACTGAATCGAATATCATTGCTCTTAACGGAGCTTTAGGGTTGCCTTTTGGTGCTGGAATCCGATCTATTACGGCTTCTAGGATAGATTCAACTCCAAAGCCAGTTTTACCTGATGCCGACAAGATATCTTCCCGATCACATCCAATTAGTTCTTCAATTTGATCTTTAACCTCTTCAGGATTCGCACTCGGTAGATCCATTTTGTTTAGAACCGGAATAATCTCTAAGTCGTTACCTATAGCTAAATATAGGTTTGAAATAGTTTGAGCTTGAATTCCTTGTGTTGCATCAACAATAAGCAGCGCTCCATCACAAGCCGCAATTGATCTGCTCACTTCATAAGAAAAGTCAACATGACCTGGTGTGTCGATAAGATTTAGAATATACTGTTCTCCATCTTGTTCGTAATCCATTTGGATAGCGTGACTTTTAATGGTGATTCCGCGTTCACGCTCAATATCCATATTGTCTAAAGTCTGCTCTTGTAGATCTCGGTCCGAAATGGTATTAGTTATTTGAAGCATACGATCGGCGAGTGTACTTTTTCCATGATCGATATGAGCAATTATGCAGAAATTTCGGATGTTTTTCATTGAGATTTTGAGCTTTTTTTACCGTACGCGAAATTAAGGCATCCTGAAGATTATTTATACTTAATTTCAAAGGCTAAAATCAACAATTTCTGAAGAATTTGGAGTTTATATTTAATCCTTCATTGATTTTAATCCGAGCTTTAAATATGCGAGTTACCACAGGGAAGAATATGTTTATAATAAGCAAACGAATGGATTATTAAAAAGAACTGCGACTCGAAAGCGCCCTAGTGCAGTAGGGATTTATCCTGCGATAAACAATAAGTATAAAGTTGAAGCTGTTCCTCATTTAATTTGCGTTGGATTCAGTAAGGTCCAAACATAGTTTACTCTTATTGACTTGTATTTTTGTGGTAATCAATAATGATCTAGCTCTTCGGGGTGATACTATAAAGTTGGGTTAAGTTTCACACAAGATAATGGAGGACACTTGTATGGTAAGAATTTAGTTATTCAAATTGTGGCTATGAATAATGGAAATTACATTAGCGATGAGTTAGTAAATACTGAGTCAACGGATTTCTGTATTGGAATAGCTGGATATCCGGAATAGCTCTATGAATCGATGAGTCGGAAAACAGACCTGAAATATCTGAAAGAAAATGCTAAAACTCATTATAAGGTTATTCAGATATTTTTCGACAATGAGAAACTTTTTGATTTTATAGCAAAATACAGAGAGATAGATATTAAAATTAAAATTATTCCCGAGTTGAAACCATTTACCAAAGAGCGGCATATTTCTTTTATTCCCAAAACATTTAACATAGACTTTACTGAAGCTTTGGCTAGTGAGTTTGAAAAATGCGAGGTTGATTATGCTACAAGTTCTTTTTGGGTTAAATGGTGTACTCAGCAATCCAAGGAACTAAAAGCTACTGGCACCCTTTCGCTCCACTATTACACAATGAGAGTATCCAATATAGTCAAGGATATCATTTCTGCAATATATTAAATCAGTTTGACTTCTTTTAGTTTTACAGCTTGACCAAAGAAAAAGCGTGTGCTTCGTTCAAATGAATCTGTTTTGTCTGAAACATAAAACTCGTCAAGTTTTTCCTGCCGATCTGCCAGCTTATCTATCAACGTAAGTTGTTTTTTTAGCTCCAAAGCAATCCACGTATTAGAGTTTAAAACAGTAACTGAATTTTCGTAAATCCTGTCGATTTCATTATGAATCATCGGATAATGAGTACAGCCTAATAGCAGCGCTTTTATTCCTTCTAGAACAGGATTATTTAAGTATTCCTCAATAATGGTCGAACTAATTTTATTGTTGATAAATCCCTCTTCAATCATAGGAGCCAACAGCGGTGTAGAAAGTGCCTTAACCTGACAATGTTCTTTTAATTTGTCTTGGTAAACATTGCTATTTATAGTTGCTTTGGTTCCAATAACACCTACAGTATTATTCTTAAAATTGCTTTTGACGTAATCGGTTAAAGGATCAATTACATTTAATAGGATGGTCTCATTATCTAATGTATCACGGACAACATCTAGTGCTACGCTTGAGGCAGAGTTACAGGCTACTAGAACTGCTTTACAGTTTTTTGATTTCAAAAAAGCACTTATTTCTGTTGCGTAACGGCAAATCGAACTCGCTGATTTTTCGCCATAGGGCAAGTGTAGGGTATCTCCAAAGTATATGATTTGTTCATTTGGAAGAAGATCTTTTACTGCTTTCGCAACTGTAAGGCCTCCAATTCCTGAGTCAAATATTCCAATGGGTGCTGAAGCTGACATTAAAAAAAATCCCGCTATCAAATAAATGAAGCGGGATTAAGTTTATTGAGTTAGGCCCAATTTCGTTTTAACTAACGGAAGTACATCATCTCCTTCAGGATAATGAATAAGAGCTCCTATACTGGTATCAAATACGTAAGAATAATTATTCTCCTTAGCTACGTCTGTAATTGCTTTTTTTGCTTTTGCAATTAAAGGCTCCATTAGAGTAGTTTCCTTTTTTTGTAATGATTGTTGTGCTTTTTGTTGAAAGTCTTGAATTCTTTTCTGAAGTTCTAAAATTTCTTCTTCTTTAGATGCACGAACTACTTCATTCATTACGCTTACATTAGCTTGGTAATCAGTATATTTTTTCTCGTATTCAGCGCTCATTTTGGTTAGCTGCAATTCTAGTTCTTGAGCAAATATTTTTAGCTGGGCCTCTGCTGAATCCCGTTCTGGCATAATCGTCAACAAATCATTCGAGTTAATATGCCCGAATTTTAAAGATTTCTGCGCGTTAGAGGTGAATGAAAAGGCTACTAATAGAACGCCTGTCAATACTGTTTTGTATATATTTCTCATTGTAAAAAGTTTTATTTGTGCGAATTTAAGTTTATCATTTAGAATAGCCTAGCTTTTTAATTACCAAGTCTGTTTTGTCATACCTCGATTGAGAGTAAAGAATATTTGAATTACTGGCAAGGTCCATGATTACTGCGTAATTATTTTTAGTAGCCATATCTTGCAACTCTTCGTATATTTTATCTTGTAAAGGTTTAATCAGTTTCTGTCTTGTTTTGAAGAGTTCACCGGAAACTCCAAATTTATCTTTTTGGAATTTTTGAAGTTCCTTTTCTTTAATTGTTATCCCTTTTTCTCTTTTTTGTCTCAATTCTTCCGTTAAAAGAATTTTCTCTGCTTTGTATT
The DNA here is from genome assembly GCA_913020435.1 of uncultured Flavobacteriales bacterium. Lineage (GTDB taxonomy): Bacteria > Bacteroidota > Bacteroidia > Flavobacteriales_G > Salibacteraceae > UBA6770. The sequence continues at coordinate 32,686 of CAJVZZ010000003.1, forward strand.
CTTTATATAATCTGTCTATTTCAGAGTATTTCTGCTCTATAGTTTCTTGCCATTTTTTTGAAAGCTTATCTAACTCTTCTTGTGCTTCGGTATATTCCGGCATACTTTCAAGAATAAGTTCAGTGTTGACGTAGGCAAATTTCTGGCCAAAGCTGTAACCTGTTATTAGTAAGGATATTGACATTAAAACGAATAGTCTTTTCATAGCTATAAATTTTTAAAGCTGTCCTAAATTAGCGCCAATGGTAAAATGTATTTGCGATTGCTGCATTCCAGGTCTTGAGCTTATATCATCTAAACGATAACCCCAATCTAAACCAAGTAGGCCGAACATTGGCAAGAAAATTCGAACTCCAACACCTGCAGATTTATTGACATTAAAAGGCTGGAAATTGCTAAAATCATTCCATGTATTCCCAGCTTCAGCAAAGGCTAGCATGTAAATAGTTGCGCTTGGATTAAGAGAAAGTGGATATCGTAATTCAGCTGTATATTTTGCAATTGACGTTCCTCCAGTTAATGGAGATACGGACCCATCATCATATCCACGAAGTGCAATAATTTCTCGACCATCCAATTGAAAGCCAGTAAGACCAGATCCTCCTAGATAGAAACGCTCGAAAGGAGCAGATCCGATGTCATTGTTGAAAAAACCAAGGAAACCATAACCGGCTTTAGCTTTGAATACCAAATTTTGAACGATTGGAGTGTACCAATCCACTGTAATCTTCCATTTATAATATTCAATCCACTTGTATTTGTCTTGGGGTTGCAATAAGGCATAATCTTTTCCATTCATTTTTGAGTAAGGAGGTGTTACTTGAAGGCTAGCCTTAATGTCTGAGCCCAATTTTGGATATATAATTTGATCTAATGAGTTACGGTTTAATGAAACCCTATAGAAGAAGTTGTTTGCGTAACCATTGTCGAAAATAAAAGCTTGCCAATCTTGCATTTCATATGCTTGGAAAGCAAGTTCGTGTCTTAAAACAAAATAATCATCAGGCCATTTTAGTTGTTTACCTAGTCCAATTGAGGCCCCAGTAATTTTAATGTGCCTTCTGGCTGGGTTACTAACTTTTTGTCCATCAACCTCTATTTTTGCAGCTTCTCCATTGGTTTGGGCGCTATGAAATCCTGAAACACTGAAAGAAATAGGCTTTTTACCACCTAGCCAAGGTTCAGTGAAGGATGCGTTTATGCTACTAAACCAACGTCCACTAGTTTGAGCTCTAAGACTTAATGCCTGACCATCACCAGCTGGTAATGGTCTCCATTCACTCAAATTAAATAAGTTTTTTAATGAGAAGTTGGTAAATACAATTCCAGCTGTTCCTACAATTCTTCCAGCGCCAAAACCACCTGATAATTCAATTTGATCAGAAGGCTTTTCTGCGACTGTATAAGAAATATCTACTGTCCCATTTTCAGGGTCAGGCATGGGGTTTACATTCATGGCTTGTGGGTCAAAATATCCCAAAACGGAAAGTTCCCTTTGTGATCTAATGATATCTGAGCGACTAAATAGAGAACCAGGATAGGTTCTTAATTCCCTATAAATTACATGGTCATTTGTCTTGTCATTTCCAGAGACCGTTACTTTGTTTATAGTAGCTTGTTGACCTTCGTAAATTCTAATTTCTAAGTCAACTGAATCATTGTCTACATAAACTTCAACTGGTGTAACTTGAAAAAATAAATATCCATCATCCATATATAGAGAGGATACATCCTTGCCATTAGGATCCATATACAATCGTTGATCAAGTACATCGGGATTATAGATGTCACCTTTAGTAATTGCTAGTATGTTTTCAAGCAAAGAGGTTGGAAATTTTGTGTTCCCTACAAATTTGATGTTTCTGAAATAGTATAGTGGACCCTCTTCAATCTTTATCCTAATAGAGACTGTTTTTTCATCATTCTTTATGATTGTATCGCTTATAATTTTTGCATCACGGTAACCTTTTGATTTGTATTTATCTATAATTAATTTGCGATCGTCTTGATAGTTTTTCAGTATGAACTTGGCATTTTTAAAAATATTTAGGTGTATGTTTTCACTGGCATACTCCCACATTACTTTACCCGCATGCAGAGAATCCTCAAATGGCATTGAAGCCTTAGTGGTTTGAATAATGAGTTTATCAAACTCGTAAAAAGGATAAAACGCACTTTTTTCACGAGTCTCTTTCATCGCCTTCTTAATACGATATGAAGTCAATGATTGATTATCTTCAATAATAATTTCTTGAACTTTAACTTTATTGAATGTTTTGATTTTAATGTCGAAATAAACATGATCTGGATATTCTTTATCCTCTACCTCTTCAATGTTAACTTTTGTATTCAAGAATCCTTTTTCGGTAAAGTATCTGCGAATAATTTTCTGAGTGTTGAGCAAAAGCCCCTGAGTAACAATTTTCTCTTTATACAACTCTATTTCATCTCTCAGGTCGTTTGCTTCAGTTTTTTTAATTCCGCTAAATTTAAATCTAGACAGTCGAGGCTGCTCTGTTACTGCGATTTCTAGGAATATAAAATCACCTTGGATTTTTGTGTAACGAACTTTGACATCTTCAAACAGACCTTGCTTCCAAAGTTTCTTTATTGACTTTGAGATTTGCTCCCCAGGAACTGTAATTTTTTTTCCGATTTTGAGCCCAGATAAAAGTATCAAAGCATTAGGGTCGAGTTTTTGAGTCCCGATGATTTCAATCCCTCCAATTCTATATTCTTTAGGTTTAGTGTAGTCAATTTTACTGCCCGCACCAATTATTTGTTGGCCAAAACCTTCATTAAAAAGGCTGAAAAATGCGATAAAAGTGAGGAGTAAAATTCTTGACATTAATCCTAAAGTTGTTCGCTAGTTTTTCCAAATCTGCGTTCGCGATTTTGGTAATCATAAATGGCCTGTTTCAGGTCTTGTCTATTAAAATCAGGCCATTTCTTTTCTAAAAAACAAAATTCGCTATAAGCTGCTTGCCAAAGCAAAAAGTTGCTAATCCTTTGTTCACCACTTGTTCTGATTATTAATTCAGGGTCAGGGATGCCTGCAGTAGTTAAATAACTTTCGAACATAGCCGCATCAAACTGATTTTCGTCAATTTTATTTTGTTTTGCGTCAACAATTATGTTTTTTATCGCTTGTACAATTTCCCAGCGACTGGAATAACTCAAAGCAAGAATCAAATTCATGCGAGTATTGTTTTTTGTCGCTTCAACTGTTTTCTGTAACGATTTCTGACAGCTTTTAGGTAAATCGCTTTGGTTACCTATTGTAAGCAAACGAATATTGTTCTTAGTTAATGTTTCAAGTTCCTTTGTCAGGGAGGAAACGAGTAATTCCATTAAAGCTTTGACTTCAAGTCTCGGCCTACGCCAGTTTTCGGTGCTAAAAGCATAAAGGGTAATGTTTTTAACTCCTATTTCAGCACCTCCTTCTGTAGCCTCGCGAACCGCTTTAATAGCGCTTTTATGGCCGAAAATCCTTGGTTTTCCATGACCTTTCGCCCAACGGCCATTACCATCCATAATGATGGCAATATGTTGGGGAATATTGTCTTTATTTAATTCAGGACTTTCCATAAGTTCAAGCCTTTAGGAGGGCTTGTTTCAGGGCGGCAAATATACTTTTTTATTGTGTGTTATATCTACAGAGGTTAGGCTGTTTGCCTAGCCTTACAGTTACTGTAAAAGATGTATGTGTATAAAAATCATTCTTATTAGGATTTCCACGTTGAGTACCCCAAATACTTCTATTCTTATTGTTTGTGTTTCGATTAGAAAGCGCTTGGGCTGTGGTTGTTAATTTATTTGGATCATTTGGATATGCAGTGCTTACATCATCTATGTAATCTGTGAAGGTCCTTCTAATTCCATACTCTAATCCAAACATGAGACGATGTGAGAACTTGAATTTAAGTCCAAAACCAAATGGTATGACAATTTGAGCTTTGCTATATGGTTTATCCTGGCCTTCAGTTCGAAGCTCACGAAGGTCATATTGATTGCCATTAAATTCTGTTCTGGGATTTATAAAACCTAGACCTAAACCACCAAATAAATAGGGTGAAAAATGATGCCTAATAATAAAGCTATGATACCTGGCAAAATTGAATTCAAACTGTCCTGAAAATTCGTTAAGTGGAGTTTCAAAAGAAAGATTTCGATTTATTGCTGAAGTGGAATTGCTACTGGCATCGGAACCAGATAATTTACTGTTGAAGTATTGAGCCTTGAAGGCCCAGCGCTCATTGATTGGCTGCCTAATAGTAATGCCCCATGAAATGTGCGTATGGCCTCCGGGGAATTGAGTAGTTGGATTAAGGTCTCCTAAGTAATAAGATTGCCCCAATAGCAAACCAATTTCTGTTTTCATTTGAGATTTCCCAGATGACATAACAAAAATGAACGAAATGATGAAATAAAAAGCCTTTGAGAGCATGTCCCTTAATTTTAGAATCGAGGCTTAAACGAGTTTCCTTTAATAAGCTTGTAATTTACTGAGAAAAGAACTGTACCATAGAAGTCTTTTAGTCCTTCGCCTCCTCTTTTCTCTCCATCAACAGTCCAACTTGGATGAGTGCCATCGTTTGGATCAGCAAGAAAACTAGCTTTTTCGCCATAAGCTGTCTCAATGGCAGTATTGTCATAATAAACAGTACTTACATCGTCAATATAATCAGTGAATGTTTTTCTAACACACAATTCAGCCCCGATGCTCCATCGTTTTCCCAATGAATACCTTGCTCCTATGGAAAGTGGTATAGCAAGACCTATCGTCTTATATTTTTCTGACTCTCCCGATAGTCCCTGTCCTTCTGTTCCTAAAGGTTGCAAAGAGTAATACTTATTGTCTGAGTATTTACCTGTAGGGTTGAAGTATATTCCTGCTACTCCAATAGCTACATAAGCAGAAATTTGAGAGAAGAACATTGAACTAGCTCCTCTCAATTTAAATGAGTGCCCGAATTTGTCCTTCACGAAATAGTATCGGTATTGAATAGCAGCCTCAACTAGATGCGTCTTAATATCAAAATTTCTATTTTTTCTAGCCTCATTTCCTGCAAATTCGTCCTTTGCTGTAAGCATATTATAAGAAAGTTGCCCAACAACAGACATATTTTGTCTAATGAAGTAATTATAACCACCACCTCCTGAGAAGCTAGTTGATTTAAAATTAATATCACGGACTGTATTAGTAGGCTTGTCACCTGCTCCCCCCACATCTCCTAATAAAAAACTAGGACCAGCAGAGCCTATAACCTCTTGACGATAAGCCTTCCAACGTTGACCAAAACTCGGAAGAACCAAGGTGGACAGACTGATTAGTAAAATTAGTTTTTTCAAGGTGTTGTTGTTGTTCTTTTAGGTAGTGCAAATATAGAAATTCATCATGACGGATTAAGTTTAAAAAAAACTTCATATGACTGTTGATTAATTTCGATGATCTAGGCCCCAGTGGAGTTTTTGTCTAATAGTTCCTATAAATGATTGGTCTTTAGTTTTAAGTAATGGAATATTAAATTTTCCTTTACGCAAAGTAAGGGTTGTATCAGCAGTCATGGTCTCCATTCTAGAATCTAAGGAGACTAGAAAGTTTTTACTTCTTCCCTCAATTTTTAGTGTTACTTCTCTGTCGTCTGGAATAACGATTGGCCTAGAGTTGAGATTATGAGGAGCAACGGGAGTAATTACGAAGTTTTGAGCTTTTGGAAATAACATTGGGCCTCCACAACTAAGTGAATATGCCGTTGATCCAGTTGGAGTGCTCACAATTAATCCATCTGCCCAATAAGTATTTAGTAATTCACCGTCTATAAGTACATGAATACCAATCATACTAGATGTATCCTTTTTATGCACCACGAGCTCGTTAAGAGCAAAGTTGGTATTCTCAAAAAGGTTTTCTTCGGTATACAATTCAATAGTACTTCGCTTATCTACCGAATAGTTTTTATTATAAATATCATCTAATACTTGTTTAAACTCAGAAGCTACAGTTGTAGAGAGAAACCCCAATCTTCCGGTATTTATGCCGAGGATAGGAATATCCTTTTCTTTCACAAGCGTCGCAGATTCTAATATAGTTCCATCACCACCAATACTTATTAGTAAATCGTTTATTGCGGTCAGTTCACTTTCCTCAGTAAACGTTTCTATGTTTTCTGGAAGGTTAACTCTGTTTTTTAAATAATTGTAAAAGGGCTGAAATAATAATATTCGACAGCCTTTATTACTCAGTTGAGTGAAGATATCCTGAATTTGAGGAGTATATTCCTCTTTGAAAAACCTACCGAAAATGACTATATTTTTCATGAATTACATATTTAAGTAGTTCATTAAATTATTGTATCGATCTTCCATATCATCATCATTACCGCTTTGGTCATAGCTCGCGGTGATTTCGTATCCAAAACGTTCAAAAGTTTGTATTACATCTTGAACGTTCATTTTATTAATTTTAATTGTAAGTTCAATAGTGTTATTATCGTAAGCTCTTGAAATAAAGCACCCTAAGATTTTGGCATCGTTACTTTCTACGATTCTAGAAATCTCTGAAAGGCTGTAATCTATGGAATTCATATCCATAACAATAATTCCACCTGGATTTTTTACTACGGGCATTTCTGCAATAACTTCCATCAAATTAAACACAGTAATAGTACCTACAAATAATTCCTTATCAGATAAAACAGGAATTAGACTCAATTGGTGCTCTTGGACTTTCTTTATTATTTCAAATACATGCTCATTTTCATAGGCATGAACTTGTTCTAGATAATTACAATGTTGACTGATTCGTTCAAATGGATCTTCAATGTTTAACAAGTAGTTTTCGTTGACTAATCCTAAGTATTTATAATCATCAATCACTGCCAGTTGTGTCACTTTAAACTCGTCCATCCATTCAATGGCTTGCGCCAAACTGTCAGATTTTGACAATGAAGGGATTTCTGTTATGACTATTTCACTTGCGAGCATAGCTTTGCCGAATTTCTTCGTCTAATTTTGCAGCGTATTTGCTTTATCAAATTTATGGATATATGTGTAAACTAAGTGTGAATGTAAATAAAATTGCGACTATTCGAAATGCTCGTGGAGGGAATGTCCCGAATTTAATAGAAGCAGTAAAATCGATTGAAATGTTTGGTTCTGAGGGAATTACGATTCACCCAAGACCTGATGAGCGTCATATTCGATATGCAGATGCAAGAGAAATCAATAAGATTTTTACTACAGAATTTAACATTGAGGGGTATCCAAACAAACAATTCCTTGATTTAGTGAATGAATTAAGACCGACTCAAGTCACTTTGGTTCCTGATGGACCCGACGTATTAACCTCAAATGCTGGCTGGGATACGCTTAGCCACAAACAAATGCTCACAGATGTTGTTGGCGGCTTGCAGGAGAAAGGAATGCGAACTTCTATTTTTATTGATCCTGAGGAAAAGTACCTTAATTCAGCCAAAGAGATAGGAACAGACAGAATAGAATTGTATACCGAAGCTTTTGCTAGCGGATTTAATGTCAATAAAGAAGTGGCGATAAAACCTTATTATGAGTCAGCTCTTATTTGCAATGAATTGGAGCTAGGAATAAATGCAGGCCATGATTTAGACCTTCATAATTTGCGCTATTTTTTTCTTAATATTCCAAAATTGTTAGAAGTTTCAATTGGTCATGCCTTGGTTAGTGATGCTCTTTATTTTGGATTAGAAAATGTTGTAAATATGTACAAAAGAGAATTACGGCCATTATGAAACTGAATTACAAACGTTTTGGAGAAGGAGAGCCATTACTCATATTACATGGTTTAATGGGGATGCTAGATAATTGGCAAGGTCCTGCTAAGACCTATTCAGGAAGTTTTGATACTATTATTATTGATGCGCGAAACCATGGTCATTCTGAACATTCGAGTGAGTTTAATTACTCAGCAATGGTGGATGATGTATTCGAGCTTTGTGAAGATTTATTTTTAGATGAAGTGTATATGCTTGGACACTCTATGGGAGGAAAAACGGCTATGAAGTTTGCCCAGAACTATCCTGAAATGATAAAGAAGTTGATTGTCGCTGATATTGCTCCAAAGGATTATGCTGTCCATCATCAGCAGATTCTTGCCGGACTTAAATCACTCGATTTTTCAATTCTTAAAAGCAGAGGAGACGTTGATAAAACACTGGAGCCTTTTATTCCTGAAGTAGGAGTGAGGCAGTTTTTAATGAAAAGCATTTATTGGGTGGAAAAAGGTAAACTAGGATTGCGTTTCAATGTTGATGCAATTGACAAAAACATTGAACTTATTGGTGAAGCAACTTTAGATGCTCAATTTGAAGGAGAAACATTATTCATAAGAGGAGGAAACTCAAATTACATATCTAACCAAGACTTCGAGGATATAAAATTGGGGTTTCCAAATTCTACTCTTGAAACCATTCAAGATGCTGGGCATTGGTTACATGCAGAAAAGCCGATAGAATTTTTAGAAAAAACTATAGATTTCCTAAAACCTTAGTCGAAATCGGTTGTTAATTTAAATCTAAGAACGCGTCCATTGCCTTGGTCCGCGACATATACGATTTTATCATAATAAGCAACACTGGTGGGGTTATTGAATTGAGATAATCCAATTCCAGTGCCACCAAAAGATGCGGAAATTTGTTTTTTGCTCGTTGAAAACGGAGGAGGATTAACTCCTTCATAACCTTCAGCGTTAAACTGGAATAGCGAATCACTTCCTGCATCAATCACAAATATGTAATTGGTTCTGTCTCCAGCAACTGTAACTCCCATTGGTTTTTTAAATTTATTTGCTTCATACAAAAAACCATCAGCTTTCGAAGTATCATTATTTGGTAATTGTTTTTGAAGGTATTGAACTCCATCTTGATCTTCTCGATATTCTATATATCTAACTTTAAGTGAATATTCTGGATCTGGATCTATACTTGTAAAAATAAAATCTCGACTTGAACTAATGTCTGGTGCTTGGGGTGGTTGAACTAAAGAAGATAAACTTTGAGGAAATGTCCAAAAACAACTGTTTGTACCATTTGCAGTTGTAATGGACAAAGGAGAAATAAATTTATCGGGCTCGCCTGTTTCCAAGTCTGGCCTTACTTGTAAAACTGCATCATCATTGTCACTTCCTTGACAATTAAATTTGTTCGTGGGTTTGTTAGGTCCTTGCTTAGCTATATAGTAGGTGTTGTCTCCAAGGCAAGTAATACCTGTAAAGGTTATTGCTTCATCTGATTTGGTTGCAGAAGTTCCTCTACCATAAAGAGCTTCAATTATTACGGGCTTAAATGTCGCAAACCTCAAGCCATGCAGTACTCCATTTTTCTGGTTAATACGATATACGCATGCTAGGTTCACTGCAGTACCACCAAATATTGTATCGAACCTGCCTATAGCTAAAATATCGAATGCTCTGTCCATTGCTATACTGTATAAACCAGGAATCTCAATGCGTCCCAATTCCTTCCCAGAAACGTCAAAAGAAATAATTTCACTTGTGCCTTGATCTACCACATAAATTAGTTCATCGAATCCAGCAAGAACTTGACTGGGCTTGATAAATTGATCAAGTACTGGCTGAATAGGCACATAAGCAATGTCTCTGTCTTGATATACTGGTTTATCGATAAAATCCAAATCTGTTTTTTTACCAAAAAAACCATTACAACCTATTATAGATAGACCTATAAAAATCAATGATATATAGACTAGGAATTTATTCATTTTCTATTGATCTATCTTCCATTTTATAAAATTGGAAATTAATTCCCAATGAGTGCTGTAAACCTACAAATGAGGTTGGAAGGAATGCATAATTTATCCTTACTGGGTGATTTTTCACAATCATTTTCATTCCTAAACCTAAGGTTGGAATTCGTTGATTTTTTCGTCCAAGGATAATTCCTAATCGTCCATATAATAAGTTTTTGTAGCTGTATTCGCCGCCTATCCTTACATTCTCACTATTATCATTCGGGTGGTTTAGCTGGATAGCTGTAAGGATTTTATGATCGTTCTTATCCAAAGGAACTACGCTAATTCCTATTTTAAATTCTGTAGGAATTGTAAATTTTTCAGGAGTTGGGGTAGTGTTGTTGTTGAATTTAAGTTCTTGGTGGTCACCATTTAGAGCAGTATTTCCTCCAAAGTTAGTTACGCCAACAGCAAAACTCAATTCTTTGATATCAGTATTGTAAATAAAACCGAGGTCGGCTCCAACAGTATGGTTTTGGTATTGCGCCAATTGTTCGTTTATGTACTTTAGTTTGATACCAAAAGCAAATTGGTCAGAAAGTTCTAATGCATATCCTAGACCTACTGCAGTATTTGCAACGTAGAAATATTCTCCAGTTCCCTTCGGTTGAAATTCGGTACGTACTTCTTGTCTTCCAGACGAGAGACTGTTTACGGTTAAAGAAAAAGTAGAGTTTTTGTCTTTAAAAGGAAGAACTGCGGCAAGAAAAGATTGATTAATTCCTGCGCCTACAAAGTAATTTGAGATACCAAGCGAAAAAGATTCAATGCTGGAAATATTAGCAACGTTTGTAAATGCTGTAGAAGCATCACCTTTTAAGGTAAGGTTTGCCGAAGCCATTCCTAAAGACCGAGCACTGCCATCGTTTTTTAGAAAGGTAAGAGCAGAACTACCAGTTCTTTGACCACCTAAATTAGGTAATAGCTGAGCCGTCGTGCTTAATGAACACAAAACAAAAAGGGCGATATATGGGGCGCTTTTTTTCATTAGAACCTAAATGCTAAACCGTATAAAACTTGTGTAGGAGGCTTCCAACGTGCTGGATTGTTTGGTGGTGTTCCACTTGCTTGTGGATCAATGTATTTTGGATCTCTCCAAGTTTCAGGAACTTCATCACCTTCATTGTAAGCATTCCCAGTTACAGGATTTACAATTTGAGCATTGAGGTTATTGAATAAGTTTCTTACCTCAAAACTCATAGAAAGCGCATGGTTTTTGTCTTTACCTAAAGCAAAGTCTTTGGTGATTTTAATATCGGTCCAGAACCAAGCTTTTGCCAATTCTGAATTTGGTTTACTATTTACTGATTGGTATAGCGGTCTTCCAAAATTATTGGTTCCAGCTAATTCTACAGGGGTATATCTGAATCCTGATTTATAATTCATTCCAACGAAAATTCTAATTCGATGAAAAGCTTTTGGGATATTCATAGTTGTATCTGAATAGAAAATAACCCCCGATTTTAAGTCCCAAGGTCTATCCCATGTTAGAGGTTGTTCTTTTGTATTGTCAACAAAACCCTTCTCGATAATTTGTAATTCACTTTCACGAGCTGTATTTGACTTACCCCTCGCAGCTTGGAAGGATCCATTAAAGAATATTCTAAAGTATTTCGCAATTCTTTGAGTTACGCCTAATTCAACACCAACAATTCTAGCGTAATCTTGATTATAATAGATTTTACGATCAACCAGTTTTCCAGTCTGGTCGGTGATTGAGGCGTTTCCTGAAACTATATAATCGTATTTATCATTGTTATATGCGGCGAATGTTACACCTAAATCTTTAGTGATTTGAGACTTAAGTCCTATTTCATAACTAACAGTACTTTCTGGTTTTATCACAGGATTACCAATCGTAGCTAGAGGAGAACGGTCTAAATAATCAGGATCGAGTCCGGCGTATATGAATCTAGGATGAGGCATTTGCATCGCGTGGCCATAGTTAAAGTACAACACATTATTATCAGTCACAGGAAAGGAAACATTGATTTTCGGAAGTAATCGGAATTGATATTGTTTACCGAAAAGTTTTGTATTTCGATCTTTGTATTCTATTCTAGAAGTTTCTTGAAGCGGTACTTTAGGGTTATTTACTGCGGCATCCAATTGTTTACCATAAGCCCAATAATTAAAGCGCATTCCTAATGTTGCTGTAATTCCTTTATAGCTGATTTTATCACTTACAAAGAATCCGCCTTCTGTTGGATTTGCTAACCAAATTTCACTGGAAGAACCAACTGAAATTGATGGAGTTGAAAGCGTGTCATTTATTTGAATTGGAGCTCCAACCCACGGTCTGAAAACATCCGCCCATTGGTATTCTTTCTCTTTGTGTTCCCACCCAAATACAAACTCGTGATGTTTGTTTTTGGGATAGTAGCTGAATCTTACTTTTCCAGTATATTCTTGAACATAATGGTCGTGCCATCTAGGTGCTAAGCCGTTATTATTTATGAGACCGTTTCCTGGAAGAATGTAAACTACTGGTGAATCAGGTTGGAAGGTTTGCAAAGGATCGGTAACGATAGATTGTGCATCGTAAACTTGATCAACAGTTTCTGATCTAAAAGGTCTACCATTGGCATCAGAACGAAGATTAGTAAAAAGGCGGCCGCCTGAAACTTTTACGTTCCAGTTATTATTAATGTAATGCTGAAAATTAAGAACAGTAAGATTTGATCGATGCGTATAAGTGTTTGCATTATCAGGAATTTCAGAAAAGTTGTATTGCAAGCCGGGGCTAACAATAGCATCAAAACCTACGATTTGTAAACTTCTCGAATTTTGATTTACGGCAATACTATGTTGGTTGGTAAGGGTGATTTTTGTTCCTGGTTTAAACTCATAGCTCAATTTAATAGTGTTAGCATATTTGTTGTTCTGACGAGGCGCGAATAGTGAATCGTTTTCTGGAAGTATTGAACTGTGTAATTGGTCAGCTTGGACTCTATAATAGTCATCACTCAAAAACATATTTGCACTAGTGAAAAACCTTAATTTCTTTTTAGTAAAAGGTACAGCGCCACCTAGAGCTAAGTCAATGATATCAGTATTCCATGCCGTTCCATCATTAACTCTACTTTGTGCGATTGGATTATCAGGATTACCCATGTCCCAATCACCTAAATTATCACGTTGCCAACTTCCAGCGATTTCAAATTTTTCTCCGCCTTCTTTAATCTTGGTTGATATAACTCCGGCAGCTCCACCGCCAAATTCGGCTCCAGCACCACCGGTTATTAAAGAAACATCAGACACCGAAGAACTTTGCACACCTACTCCAAATCCAGTTCCTGAAAGTGGATCTTGAGCGCTAATTCCATCAATTAGGTATTGAGTTTCATAGTTTCTTCCACCACGGATGTTAATTCCATCTGGAGTTTGATTAACTCCTGCTTGCATATTTATAATTTCTTGCACATTTCGAACTGCCATTTGTTCGATATCCTCAGAAGAAATATTGACTTCAGAAGCAGCATCTTCCAAGTTAATTAAGTTCTTTTCTCCTATAATCACAACCTCATTCATAACAGTAGATCGTAATGCTAGACTGGTATTTAGTGAGCGTGTTTCTCCTGCTTTGAGTGTAATGCCATTAAACACTTTGTCAGTGTAGCCTATGTAAGTGAACTTGATGGTATAATCACCAGGCTTTATGTTTTTGATTATGAAATTTCCGTCTACATCAACTGAAGCCCCGTTGTAGGTCCCAACGATCAAAACAGTAGCACCAATAAGCACGTCCTTAGTAGATGCATCAATAAGTTTGCCTTTAAGGGTTGCTGTTTTTTGAGCAAAACCGCCAAAAACCAGAAGGGTTAGCAAACCATATAGAAAGAGTTTTTTCATCATGCTACCAGTTAAACTCGACATTTAAAACATGGTGAAACAATGAGTCAACTTTTGAATAATCGTAATTCATATCAGCCATACTTGCGGCAACATATACTTGGAAAGTTTTTCCAGTGCTTTCATTTACTTTTTTTATACCCAAGGTTTTAGGCCCTGAATAAGGGAAGCTTTGATCAAATTGCCCTTCATAAATTGAAATTACATCTGTGGTTTTTTCAAACGGAGAGGCTGTTTCAGGAAACTTATTTGTTCCTAGATCTGGATATCCAGATTCTTGTGATTTCAATGCATCTGGAAGTTGATCTAGAAATAGTCCTTTAGAGTTTTTGTCAATTCGTTCAATATTTAAAACGGGAAGGACATTTGATTGGCTATCTAGAGGGTTATTGAAGTATCCTATAATAAATGCTTTTCCTCCTTCGGCAATATATTCTTCAATTGATTCTGCGGCGGATTCAAGAATTAAACTTACTTTTTTTGTGTTATCATTAAGATAGGTAGTCTTGTCTGAATATATAAATAGCTTTTCATATTGTAATGCCATCAAAGTGAATGTTGGGTTCCAAAAAGTAGGTTGATCAGCTCCATCATTGGCCGTATAATCTACATAATCATAGGCAGGATAAACATTAGATATTCTCTGTTTGTAAAAACTGTTTCGATCTCTATCACCACCAATCACTAATAGGTCAGAATTTTTTCCTTTAAAGAATAGACCTGATAGCGTATCTAATTCGCTATAGCTCTGTGACAAATCAAAAGATCGAATGTAAATTGAATTGGTATCGTTCATTTTGAGCCCAACTAGGCTTCCTATTTCTTCACTTGCGCTTAAATAGACTTTCGCATTTGTTGTACTTATAGCAGTTGGATCAGCTGGCGTCAAAGAAACGTTATTTGCTTTTTTCGGGATGTCAAACCACTCACCATCATTTAATTTTATTTGAAACCCTTTCAGGTTATCAATTCCGTCGGGATCATTCGCATCCCAGAATAAAGTGGCAACTAACAAAGCTGTATCGCTGGTAGAAAGTGTTTTATTTAATGTAATGTTTGGTGGAGTATTTTTTATTGGTATAGTAAGTTTAGCGGGAGTTAAATCTTTGAGACCTGTATTATCGATGGATCGTACCCAAAAATTAATATCGTTTGTGTCTTGCCCTTCTTTTATTAAGAAAACGAAAGTACTGTCAGTTTTGGTTGTATAGTACCAAGTGATTTGATCTTGTGTAAATTCATAACCACTAACAAACCCGTCAAAATCTGCACCAAACCAAGCTAACCTTACGGTCGATTTCAGACGTTGATCACCAGATAGATTGATTGCTTTAGGAACAATTAAAGTTTCAGGTGCTTGGTTTTCATTCTTTTCGCCTTTGTCACAAGCAACAAGAAGCAAAACGAATAATGAAGAATATATGAAAAGTGAATTTTTCAAATCAAAATATAAAAGCCCAAGCTATATAGCTTGGGCTTTTTAGGATTAATGCTTAATAATAACTTTTTCTCGTGCTACAGTTTCTCCATTTAAATTAGAGAGTGAAAGGATATAAATCCCATTATCTAATTCAGAAATGTTTACTGCATTTGAGCTTTGATTAATTGAAGTATTCACCACAATTTTTCCACTCAAATCGACTATAGAAACGGAATATTCGTTTCCGTCAGCATTTACAGTAATAACATCGTTGGAAGGATTTGGGAAAATTGAAATTTCAACATCATTAGAGTAAGTTTTGATTGAAGTTACGACCAAATTGATATTTTTAAAATCATCGTTATCTCTAGGTAGTAATTTCATGTTGCTAAAGCTGTAAGTAAGGATACCAATAACAGAATCCATTTCAACGGTATCAGTAACAATGATTTTTTCTACAGGATATGGAGCCTTAACTCTAAAACTTGAGTTTACATAAGACACCGCTGTAGAAGATTCGAATTCTCTACCAGTTAGGATCCTAGCACCATTTGCAGGATCATTTTTATCGCGACCTACCAACCATTCAGCAAAACTTGCAGGGTCATCAGCATTTGTATCTACAACATGAAGTTTCCCATTAGGATTATGTAATCCGATTAAAACACTTTCGTAACGCTCATTGCCTGCAAAAGAATAACTAACTAAACTATCAGGAATTAAAAATAATGGGTCAATTGTGCCAGTCCCAGATTTAGCAACGTTAGTTACAGAAAGGGCAGTTTTGCCAAAATCTTCTAAAACAGATCCAGTAACGCTTAATTTATCACCTCTTTCGAATGTTGTTCCTGCATTTTGAAGTTCAATTCCTGACCATCCACTAATTGCATTCTCTTCTTGAATGTGGATTATTGATAAATCACCTTCAGCGCCTGAAGCAGTTACAACACCAGTAACCGTAACTTCATTTCCTACAAAGATTGAGTTTCCATTTGGAAAAGGTGTAAATTGGAGATCGTATATAGTTAGACCATTATCTCTTACTCTGTAAGCAAAACTTGCAGCTGCAGGGTTTGAGTTAGGAATAGTAGTAGTATTTAAAGAGTCATCAGTTGCTGTAACGTAATATCTCACAAAAGTTCCATTTGCTTGAGCAGGAATACTAGCTGAATAGCTGTCACCAGTTCCTTTTGTCATTGCGATTTTAGTAAAGTTTAAATCACTGATATCTGTTCCGGTATTATAAAATACGGATGCATCAGTAATAGTTCCGTCGAGATCTCTGATGTTAGCAGTAATTACTGCAGATTGAACAGCTGTAGGAGCTAATTGATCGCGTTTTTTGTTGGAAATTTTTGGAGCTGAAGGTCCATAAACGTATTGGGAAGCATCAAAAGGATGCAATTCATAACCTCTTCCTGTTTCGCCAGCACAATTATTTTTGCTGTGAATAATCATTCCTGAAATGCTTTTAAAGTTGTCTCCGATTGTAGGTGCAGAAAATGTTCCAGGTAGGCTAGTTACTGGATGAGTGTATGCTGGCGTTCTTTGAGCAGTAAAATGATCACCAATATTTATTTGGTTTCCTGCTTTGTCTTGAATAGTAAAGCTTACTCTATTTCCAGAAAAAGGACTTACTTCTACAACATCAACATCTTCGAAAGTTACAAATGAACTTTCCCATTGCTCTCCAGTTGCTAGATTGTTATTTTTTGAACCATCGTTAAATGTTCCAACAGTTAAAACAGTATCTGAAATAGCTACATTTCTTTTATAAAGAGTAATAGCATCATTTGTAGTTTCTGGTTCCAATTGAGTTTCTCCTTGGTATTGACTTAAAGTACCGACGATTCTTACGGAATCACCTTGTTTTAAGTTGCGGATACTAACACTGTATTGAGCATTAGGATCTCCTTGTCTTAATCGGATAGATCCAAAAGGACTTGGATTACTTGACATTGATACATGAATATTGTGACTTGATGAGCCGTAAAGAGCACCGTCAACAACGCAAACTCCTTCTACAACAACTTTTTTACCGTCGTAACGAGAAAGGTCATCGCAATTTCCAAGATTAGCAGCAGAGACCCATTGAGCTGAGTCAAGTGATAATGTGTCTAGTTGTGCTTTGGAAGTGCCAAAGATCAATAGACTAATAGATAAGAGAATTAAATGTTTCATAGTTATTGTTATTAATTATTTGATAAGCGTGAATTTTCCTTTGTAAATTTTGTTCGAGTTCAAATCTTTGACTGAAAATATATAAAGACCTCTTGCTAATGCCTGTCCTTCACTACTAATTAGATCCCAAGCATGTTCACCTCCTGAAAATACAGTAGACTCGTCATCTGAAAATTCTGTGAACCAATCAATATCATTTCCTGAGTAGTTTCCATCGTGATCAAATTGAGCGACTATATCTCCCGCCATGTTAAAGATGCTGATAACGCATTTTTCGGGTAAGTTGGCGAAAATCAATTTTTTAGTTGTTTGCCGAGTACTGAATCCTTCCCAAGCAGCTTCTAGATAATATGGATTTGGATACGCAAAAGGAAGATTTTCTTTAGGATTTTTATTTGGTGGGGTACCCATAAAAACTCTATTGCTATTTGAAAGGGGCGCAGATTCTAAGGATTCTAATTTGTTGGTTTCATCACCAGTGTCAAATGCTGAAACGGCACAGATATATTGCCAGCCATTTTGAAGATTTTTAACGGTGTATTTGTACAGATATAAGTTTTCATCACCTTCAAACGTTATGGGCTCGGCTAACTTAATTTCATCAAAACCAGTTTCGAAAAACAAACTATCACCTAATATATCGTAAACGCCAACTTCAGTTAATGATTCAGCGGCCTCAATTTTTTCAGCTACATCAAACCCCAGTCTGGAAAGGTAAACTCTATAACCAGCAAAATCTTTTTTAAGGCTAATAGGGTCAATACTGTTTTCTGAATTTGAAGTCCAGTAAATATTTAGTTCACCATCTTTAGCTTCAATTTTAGTTATTGGGGCATCAGGAGGTGAAGGTAAGATGTATCGATCTAGGTTTCCATTCTGATTTCTATCTTCAGTAGGATCAAGAATTCCATTTCCATTTATGTCTTCGCCTAAATATGCTGTTTGAGCCCATTGTGCGTTAGATATTAAGTTTTGTTGCTGGAAGGCAGTATTATCTCCATTTGGATTTCCGTCTTCATTCTTTTTCGCACAAACAATTGCAAACGCGATATCTATCGACTCACCAGGATTTAATCTTGCAAATGGCCCAACACTTACCAGGTCTGAGCGGTTACCTGGGTCATTAATTGTTTCATGAATATAGGTTCCTGTGTGCTGGTTAGTAGAATCGTTGGCCGCTGACCACTCATTTCTCCAGTTTAGCCCGGAGGTCATTTTACGATATTTGGCTGCATCATCTTGCGGTGAGAATAGTAGTGGTAAGGAGGCGTCTCCCCAACGCCATACATTATAGTGCGCATTAAACGTTGGGTTTATTGAAGGATGGTAGTAAGCATCTTTTGATTCAGCACCCAAGAATTTATGTGAAAAATAACTTTCAGTAAAGCCTGCATCTCCAGTATTGTCATAACAATAGCCCAGATGCAATGAGTCATTAAAGCCGTTTCCTCCTTTATTGAAAAAAGCAGACCCACCGCTACCAGCAGGAGCTACATTTACGTTTCGAACTACGGCGTTAGAAAACATTCCAACATATATAGAATCGAGAATATCATCACCAACATTGGTTACAGAGTAATTTAAAATGACAAAAAAGTTGCTGAATGCATAATTCCAATTGTAGGTTTCTAAATGTACATCTAATCCAAGTGGAATGTGATTCACAATAATTTGCTCAGTACCTGGTATTTTTATGTCTTTTTCAGAAAAATCCATAATAAAATCTTGATGTGATACAGCCGATGGATTATAAACTCTACTGTTAAATAAAGTACTTCGCTCTTTTATTACCGCATTTTCATTTGAAGTGAATTCATATCCTCCAGTTCCTGGAGAAAACCCTTTAGAGTTGTCATAAGCTGTGCTGCTAACATTTGCAGAACCACGAACAATTGCTCCTATCCATAGACCCGCTTCAAATAAATGCTCGACCCCTGAACTACTTGGATATTTACAGGAAGGATTATCTGGATAGCTTCCTTTAAATGCATTACCATAAAGTCCAATGTTACTTATGGTCATCGCTACTTCTGATGCATCAGTAGTCCTTTCGGTTTGCCCAAAAGCAAGTTGCGTAGATAATATTGTAATAAGAAATGATATGATTCGAATCAACTTCATTTAAGGTAGTACAATTTTAAAGCTCGAAACCTCGCCAGTGAGAGTGTTTTTCGCTCGAATAATATGCAAGCCTGACCCTAAATCTAATGTTGAAATATTAGATGATAAAGTTGCATGCTGTGAAAGTACTCTAATTCGACTTCCAGCAGAATTATAGGCGTCTATTTGATATTCCGAATCTTTAGGAATCCCATCAATTTGAATTTCTCTTTTTGAGTTAATCCATAACTTCAGCATCGGAATTGAATTGTTTGTCTTAACTGAATTCGATGAGTCAGTTGGAGCAGTTGAATTATTTTTTTGTCCAAACAGCACTTCTACTTTCATGACAACAGGTAAGTGGTCACTCATATTATATAAAGCGTCAATTACTGCAGCAGGTGCAGCATTATTTTGGGGTGTGTCAAGGCGTCCGTTGAATCGCTGGCCATCTTGACCAATAGTTTTATATGTACCAGTAATATATTGAATGCTTCCACGACCTGTCATGATGTATTGAGAGGCCAAAATAAAATCGAATCTATCATCCATTCCGCCACTACTGTGGCAGCCGCCTGAAGTATGCGTGCTTTGGGTGTGCATATCAGCAAAGGAGCTGTTATTCCCCCAACGTCCAATTCGATTTGCTGGATCTTTAAAGTTGTAAGAGGGAGCCGTCCAGTCAATAAAGTTCTGAAAGGCTCCTTCAGTATTAGTATACAAATTCAAATCACCACTCAAAAGGTAATTTCCAGGTTGTTTGTTCGTCTCTAGATGCTTCATGATTCCTTCTGCTGCAAGCTCCCTTTCCCTCTTATTGGCAGAACTGCTACTTGCTTTTAAATGCATTGTCAATAAATGAGTTGAAGGAGTGTCAAGCTGGCTGTGATTTGGAGAAAGATTTGTTGATAGGAATTGTAACTCATATAAATCGACTGCTCTTACTATGCTGGTGCCATTTCCTGCAGTAGTAATCTTTTCTTGTTTCACTACTTTAACCTTACTGGTTTTGTAGAAAAGCATATTACAGATATTTTGAGATCCAGATTTTTGCAAGACCGTCAATTCATATTTTATCGTAGCACTGTTCAAAACTAAATCTCGAATACGTTTTGCGTATGTTGCATCACAACCCATTTCATTGATGGTAAGGATGTCAGGTTGCACATGATTGACGATGCGTTTAAGGTAGGTGTCTTTGTCGTTTACATTGTTGTTGTTGACAGTGCAAAAAGTGGTTACTTCTCCATAGTAAAGGAGGTTGTAGTGCATTACCGTAACAGTATCTTTCACTTGACTTTTCCCAATATTGAAAAGGAAAATCGCCGATAATAAAGTAAACCAATTCTTGAAATGCATTTGTTTTTTATCCTTCTAATTCTGCTGCAAATTTAATTGGTTTCTTGAGCATGTGAGCACCTATTTATTAACTAATTATTATGATGCTTAAGAATTAAAAGTAGCCTTTAACAAATCTTTGATAAACTTAGCTACACTTACATGAAATGCATAAATTATATTCGTGCTTCATATATTCGAAAAGTGTCAGATTCTATTGTAATAATTCCAACCTATAACGAGATAGGTAATATTGAAAAAATGGTGCGAACTGTTTTTAGTTTATCAAAAGAATTTGATATTCTTATTGTGGACGATGGTTCGCCAGATGGTACGGCTGCTATGGTTAAAGAACTTCAGCAGGAATTTGGTTCAAGACTACATTTATCTGAACGAGAAGGGAAACAAGGGCTAGGTACTGCTTATATCCATGGATTTAATATTTCGTTAGGTAAAGGCTATGAATTCATTTTTGAAATGGATTGCGATTTTTCTCATGATCCAAAGGATCTGCTAAGGTTATATGATGCTTGCGCAAATCAAGGTGCCGATATGAGTGTTGGTTCTCGATATATTAAAGGTGGAAAAATCAGTAATTGGCCTATTGGTCGAATTTTAATGTCCTATTTTGCTTCTGTTTATGTGCGGTTGATTTTGTGGTTTAATGTAAAAGATACCACAGCCGGTTTTGTTTGTTATCGTCGTAATGTGCTGGAGACTATTGATCTAGTGGGGATTCGATTTGTGGGATACGCTTTTCAAATCGAAATGAAGTATACTGTACACAGAAATGGGTTTAAGATCAAAGAGGTGCCAATAACATTTATCGACCGAGTAATTGGTGAATCAAAAATGAGCTCACGAATTTTTAAAGAAGCACTTTTTGGAGTACTTATCATGAAAGGAAAACGCGTTTAATTATGTCTTATTTACTTAAAAACGCTTCTATCGTAAATGAAGGAAGCATTTTTCAAGGATCAATTCGAATTGAAAAAGATCTGATTACAGAAATATCTCGAGAAAATTTAGGCCCAAAAGAGGGTGAGACGGTAATCGATTTAACCGGGAAACATCTGATGCCGGGATTGATTGATGATCAAGTGCACTTTAGAGAGCCTGGACTTACTCATAAAGCTGAGATTTTTACTGAGTCTAGGGCGGCCGTTGCAGGAGGGATTACTTCCTTCATGGAAATGCCAAATACTGTTCCTAATGCATTAACACAGGAGTTATTGCAAGACAAATACGATATAGCTGCAAAAAGCTCGCTAGCTAACTATTCCTTTTTTATGGGAGCATCAAATGATAATATCGAGGAGGTTTTAAAGACCGATCCTAAAACAGTTTGTGGTGTTAAGGTATTTATGGGCTCTAGCACTGGTAACATGCTGGTTGATAATGAAACAGCGCTTCGTGCTTTATTTAGCCAGTGCAAATTACTTATCGCTTCTCACTGCGAGGATGAAGATACCATTCGCGCAAATTCAACCGCGTATAAGAAGAAATATGGTAATGACGTTAAGTTTAGTATGCATCCTGAAATTCGATCTGCAGAGGCTTGCTATCTATCAAGCTCATTTGCAATTGGTTTAGCTAAAGAATACAATACCCGATTTCATATTTTACACATTAGCACTGAGAGAGAATTAGCTCTGTTTGATAATACTTTACCATTAAAAGAAAAACGAATTACGGCAGAAGCATGTGTTCATCACTTGTGGTTCGATCAAAGTCAATATGAAGAAAAAGGTGCTTTGATAAAATGGAATCCAGCGGTTAAATCAGCTCAAGATCGCGATGCAATTTTTCAAGCAGTATTGGATAATAAGATTGACGTAATTGCTACTGATCATGCTCCCCATACGCTAAAGGAAAAAGGCTTGGATTACTGGAGGGCACCTTCTGGAGGGCCTTTGGTGCAGCACGGTTTGGTTTCTATGATTGAACATCATAAAAATGGGAAAATCAGTTTGGAACGCATTGTAGAAAAGATGTGCCATGCGCCAGCCGAGATGTTCGATATCGGAAATCGAGGTTTTATAAAAGAAGGTTTTAAAGCTGATTTGGTGGTTATAGATTTAAAGAAAGAATGGGAAGTTGCAAAGGACAACATTTTATATAAATGTGGTTGGAGTCCTTTTGAAGGCCAAATATTTCGTTCTCACGTTGATAAAACTTTTGTGAATGGGAATCTGGTGTATGACTTCGTAGGAAATCCAAAAGACAGTTTTCATGAGGTTGCAAATGGTGAACGATTAACTTTCGATCGATAAATGCGTATTGCAACAACGCTGGCTCTCATAGCTTTATTTACCAACTATGGTTGTTCGGATATTGAACCGAAAATTTACCGTGAAACTCCTGGTGATCTAATAGAAAAAGAAGAAGTGGTTGCTGTTCTTTTCGAATTACAGTTAATTCAAGCGGCATATAAAGGTAGATCGCATAACGATACACTCGCAGAACAAACTAGAGACTCTAGAACTATTAAATTATTGGAAAGCTATAATTTAACACAAACTGTATTTGAATCTAGTTTGACCTATTATCATCAATCTCCTAACGATATGGAAGAAATATACGGTGAGGTAATTACGAAGCTTAATATGAAAATTGCTCAACTCGAGGAGAAGATAGATTAGGTCCGTTGTCTTTTATAAATCAGGCCAGCAGAACAATAGCTAGGGGTAATCTATTTTTCATGAGTAATGATATCGTGTAATTTGGTTTAAAAACTGCAGGTTTTCCATCAATACAAGATACTCACTTGGCTCTTGTACGCATTGAGAGTAGCATTTAACCAACCCAAACTTACATTTTTATCAGTGATAAAACTGTCAAGGCTTTGCTGGTAAACACACTCTTTTTGGATTCCAGATTAGTTGCTTTTGTGTGCCTTCAAAAACGATTTACACGTGGCTGCAATACTCTGGTCCATAGGAATGAACTTATGTCTTATTGCAGATAATACTTTTTCATTGGAATATACTTGAGTCGAATTTGCACTTCTGGAAGAGTCCCTCGTAATTAGGGCGCTCGAACCTGATAGTACTGACCAGATTTCAGAGAAGAGTCCTGCTGAATAACCCATAAAAGGAGTGGCTAAATATTTTGCTGGCGTTTTGTTTAGGCCCTTAGCGATAAGACTCATAATATCTCGAAACGAACGATTTTCTGAAAGTATTAGAAAGCGTTCATTCGTAATTGAACTATCAGCAAGTTTAACTGCTATTTGTGCTACGTCCCTGACATCTACAAAGGCATTTCCTCCTTTGGTGTAAAACTGCAAGCCGTTAAAAACGGTACTAAACATTCTTGTGCTGCTTGTTCCCCATTTTCCAGTACCTAAAATTACGGCAGGGTTAAGCATTACGGCGTTTAATCCCTCTTCAATTCCGCGCCAAACTTCACGTTCGGCATAGTGTTTTGAAAAACTATAATATCCATTTTTATGATCAGGATCCCATTCATTGGTTTCTTTAATCACCTTGGTTTTTGGCTGTTTTCCAATGGCTGAGGTAGAACTGAGGTATATGAATTTCTTTGGTTTTATTACTAAAGCAGCATCTACCATATTACTAGTGCCTTCAATATTTGTTTCTATTAATTCTAATCGATCGGAGCTATCGAATGAAACCAATGCCGCAGCATGATAAATATTTTCGCAACCTTCCAAATGCTCAAGGAGTATGTTGATGTCAGACAAGTCTCCATCTACCCAATTTATCTTATCGAATTCTGAAGAAAGGTTGTAAGTCGAGAATAACTCTTTTACGACTGATAAGTCCGTTGTTATTCTTTTTAACGCAACAATGGGTTCACTTTTTTTAGCCAATTCCAAAAGGATATGACTACCAACTAAACCGGAACCACCTGTTACAAAATTCATTATTCAAAGGTAGAGTAACAAAGGTGATAGTACTTCTAAAAAAGATACAAAAGGTTTGTTTTGACTGAGTTTTATCAAAGCATTTCTATCTTTGCAATTGCAAAAAAAAATGAACATGAATTTTATTGAAGAATTGAGATGGAGAGGCATGTTGCACGATATTATGCCGGGAACAGAAGAAGCCTTAAACAAGGAGTCTGTAGGGGGGTATATCGGATTCGATCCTACTGCTGATAGTCTGCACATTGGTTCTTTGGTGCAAATCATGATTTTATTACATTTTCAACGTGCTGGCCACAAACCAATTGCGTTAGTAGGTGGTGCAACAGGTATGGTAGGCGATCCTTCTGGAAAAACCAAAGAAAGGAACCTCCAAACTCGGGAACAAGTTGAGTTTAACATGGCTGGTATTCAAAAACAATTGGAAAAAATATTGGATTTTAATTTAAGTACTGAAAACCATGCGGAATTAGCAAATAATTACGATTGGTTTGAAGGTTTCTCATTTCTTGATTTTATAAGAGATGTAGGTAAGCACATTTCGATCAATTACATGTTGGCTAAGGATTCAGTGAAAAGTAGAATGGATACAGGGCTGTCATTCACTGAATTCTCTTATCCTTTGATTCAAGGCTACGATTATTTTGTATTGAATAGAGATAAAAACTGTAAAATTCAATTAGGTGGTTCCGATCAATGGGGAAACATTGTTACAGGAACAGAATTAATTAGAAGATTAGGTGGAAGTCAGGCTTATGCAGCAACAACGCCACTTATTACAAAAGCCGATGGAAGTAAGTTTGGGAAATCAGAAGGTGGAAACCTTTGGTTAGACCCTAAGAAAACTTCACCTTATAAATTCTATCAATACTGGATAAACGCTTCTGACGAGGACTCTGAGAAGTATATTAAAATCTTTACGCTTAAAACTAAAGAAGAGATTGATGCACTAATTTCAGAGCACAAAGCGGCTCCTCACATGCGCATGTTGCAAAAAGAGATCGGTAAAGACATTACTATTCGGGTGCATTCAGAAAAAGATTTAAATACAGCTATTGAAGCATCCAATATTTTATTTGGAAAGTCTACTTCTGAATCATTGTCTAAGTTGAGCGAAGAAGATTTTCTTGCTGTTTTTGATGGAGTTCCTCAAGCTGAGGTCTCTATGGATTTATTGAATAATGGCGAATTGTTATTGTCGGAAGTTTCTGTTGGACAAACTAATTTTCTTCCTTCAAATGGTGAGTTTAGAAGAGCGTTAAAAGAAAACTCATTCAGCCTGAATAAAGATAAGGTAAGTGAGGATGTTTCAATTTCAGCTTCTAATTTAATGTCTGGCAAGTACTTGCTTATGCAGAGAGGGAAGAAGCAATATTTTATTGCAAAGTTTGTATAGAATGAATTTCTCGATAAAATCTACTTTGCAGTCGAATCATTCGACGGTGCATAGTTTACTTAATGAAAGTTATTGGAGCTTCAGGGAGGCTTGAATATTCTGGTCTGTTAGTTTCCCGATTTTACTATTTTAAGGTTAACTGTCTTTTAGCGTTAATTGAATAACAGTTAGGGAGTATTTTACGAAGCTTGTGGAATAAAAATATATCTGAAACTATCTGTTACTGAATCATAAGGTTACAGCCACGAACATCGCTTTCATCGAATCTGCCGAGAACTTCGAAGGTTCCGTTTTCGTGCATTTTACCTAAATCTTGAGTTTGGATAAAACCACACGAATCAACATTTGCTAAATCAATAACATTGATTCCTCCTGTTTTTCCGTTCGCACAATAAGAGAAAGGGTCGGTAGTTTGGCGGACTAGAATTTTCATCCAAGGCGATGTATCGAAAACCCCTTTCCCTTTTGAATAGGCCTGACTAAGTAATTCGGTCATTCCATATTCTGAATGAATTTCATCGAGGGAAAATGATTTTGAAAGTTGCAAATGAACTTCGTCTCTAACTAGTTCTTTCCGTCGACCTTTCATTCCCCCCGTTTCCATAACAACAGTTTTCGATAGGTCAATACTACTGTTTTCTGCAAAATCTAATAATCCGAAAGTAACTCCAATAAGAAGTGTTTTACCTTTATAGGGTTTCTGTAATTCTTGAATGAGTTGATCTTTATGATTCAAGTAAAACCCACCCATTTCTTTATCACTTTCAGAAATGAAATATTCTACCATATCAATTAAAGAAGACCCCTCTCGCTCAAGGTAACTTGGCAACAAAGCAAGAACTCGATAACCTTTTAGAGGACCATATTGTAATTCAAATGCCTTCTTGCTAACCTCCAAATACCAGTTTTTTTGCTTAACAAAATGCTTGCTTTGTATATTCTTTGTTGTTCCTGAACTGGTATAGATTACTTCAGGTTCGAAATCCCCTGAAATTACTTTGTGACTTTTGAAGAATTGAATTGGTAAAAATGGGATTTCGGAAATTTTAGTTGGTCGTTTTTCTTTTAGGATAAGATCACAATACGATTTATAAATTCCACAATTATTTCTCTGAAAATTGAATAAATCCATTGCGGCCAGGTGAAACTGTTCCGCTGTTTCAATATTAAAAATGGAATTGCTATGGAGGGTCATTAGATTGAAAATGAAACCTTAACGTAAATTATATTCTTGCTCTGTTTGCTGGAGGCGAATCAAGAAGTTCTTCTTCAAGAACTGTGTTGTACAATAGTTGTCCGTCTTTATTTTTGAATACAACGTGGTACTTTTTCTCGTTTTTCTTATAAACCTGCTTTTCAATAAGCATTGGCATATTGTCAGGTTTGTAATAGACAATCTCTCCAACCTGGTAGTTAAACTCTTTACCTTCAGGCAGTCCTCCAAGCATCGAACAACTTTGTAATGTAGAGAATGAAAGTGCAATAAAAAGTAACTTAATTAGTTGTCTCATAAATGAATAAGCCTTTGCCCACAAAGGCAAAGTTAATAAAACCTACTAGCTTATAAAAGCAAAATTAATGAGTAATATTAACAGCTAAATTTGAGGCAGTGTTTTATAATTTTGTCCTTATGCGTTTCGGTCTTGTTATAACGGTTTGTATTATTGTATTGCTAGGTTCTTGCAAGAAAGAAACCTGTGATGAAATTGTTCCTGTCATTTCTTTAACTAGTGCAGATAGAACAGCAACTAACACTATTATAAAAATTCAAGTTAGAGACTGCAACGGAGATATTGGTCTAAATGATGAGGATACCTCTGGTAGAGACAGGTATAATGCCTTTGTAGATATTCGACCATTTGTCAATGGAGAATGGTCTGCTGAAGTTGCTAATTATGTCGATTCTACAGTTATCACAACTTTTGATGACAATAATGTATTTGTTCCTGTAGATACTATTTATGATACTCTTAATTTTTATTACAGAATACCAATAGTTGAGAATAATAGTATCTCTGATATTTATGATGCAGAAGTTGAACTTAATGTAATTGCTTCGGATTTTGGTTTTGATACTTTTAGAATGGAGGTAAAAATTAGAGACCAAGCTTTCAATAGTTCTAACACGGTTCTGACTAAGCAAATGATAGTTCAACCCTAAACAATAGGTTTTATCTTTTTTTTGAGGTTTTGTGCTTATAGAGTTCCTGCATTTTATCCCATTTGATTAAAATAAATTAGTTTAGAGTCTTAAAACATATCTCAACTAGATTATGATAGAGTTAGACGGTCTTTCGAAAGATGAAGTAGCTGCTTCTAGGGAAATGCATGGATCTAATGGATTGACGGAACATTCTTCAGCAACATTTTTGGATAAACTGCTTGAGAATGTAAAAGATCCTATGATATTGATATTAATTGTCGCTTTAGTGGTGGTGATATTTTTATCGTTGATGGGTTACACCGAATGGTATGAAGGTATTGGCATTGCCGTTGCAGTCGCCTTAGCAACATTAGTGAGTACATTCTCCGAATTCAAAAATGAGCAGACATTCCAAAAATTGCAGGAAGAAGCTTCGAAAATCTTTCTAAATGTTTTTAGAAGCGGTGAACTACGATTAATACCGATCGATCAAATTGTTGTTGGTGATTTTGTGTTCTTGCAACCTGGAGACAAAGTTCCGGCAGATGGCTCTGTGTATTATGGTTCTATGAAAATAAACCAAGCTATGCTGAATGGTGAAGCTGAACCAGTAACTAAATTTAAAGGTGAAGCTAACTTATCGGATTTGGACGATAAAAGCGGCATGTATAGAGGTACTATTGTTGAAGATGGGGAGGGAGTCCTATTAATTCAGGTAGTTGGAGATCATACGCATTTTGGAAAACTTGCGCAGGCACTAAAAACAGAAGATCGAACTGGACCACTGCGCGTAAAACTCTCTATTCTTGCTGATCAAATTTCTAAATTTGGATATATAGGTGCACCTTTAATCGCATTGGCTTTTATGTTTAAAATACTTGTGATAGATCATGGAATGGATCTCTCTGGGTACTTTGCCCAAGACTGGCATATTTATCTTAACGATATAATGACAGCCTTGATTTTAGCCGTCATTATTGTTGTAGTAGTCGTTCCAGAAGGATTACCTATGATGATAGCTATTGTACTCGCTCAGAATATGCAAAAACTATTGAAAAGTAAGGTTCTGGTTCGTCAATTATTGGGAATAGAAACTGCTGGTTCATTAAATCTATTATTTAGTGATAAAACGGGTACAATAACAAAAGGTAAGCTAGAAGCCGTTGGTTTTATTGGAGTTGATGAGTCTGTGTTAAACAATACACGGGAATACAAATCAATCGATGATATTCCAATTGCGATTAGTGACTCATTGCAAATGGCAATTAGAGAGAATAGTTCTGCTATCATAAACAGAAAAGCAAAAAACGAAAATGAGCGTATTTTAGGAGGAAACTCGACTGAGCGAGCTCTATTGAAATTTGTAAAAGCAGATCAAACTGTATTTAAATCACCGGTGGTCGAAACAAGAGTGCAGATCCTATTTTCGTCTGCAAGAAAATACAGCGCATCCGAGGTTATTTTGAGTTCAGGGGAATCACTTACCCTGATTAAGGGTGCTGCAGAAAGAATTCTGGAGAACTGCTCATTTTATACAGATTTGAATGGTGAAAGAAGAGTATTGTCAGAAAAATTACTTGCTAACTTGATCAAACAGCTAGATAAAAAAGCGTTTGAAGGGGTTAGGCTGATTGGAGTTGCTATTACTTCGAAACCTGCTTCTGAGGATAATATTCCAGAAGAAATGTCTCTTTTAGGGTTCAGTCTAATTAGAGATGAGTTAAGACCTGACGCCAAGGCTGCAATTACAGGATTGCAGTCAGCAGGTATACAGACTGTTATGTGCACCGGTGACCGTCATGGAACGGCAGTAGCTATTGCTAAAGAATGTGGTTTAATAGAAATAGAAGATTATGTGGCGATAACCTCTATGGAATTAGAGAAAATGTCTGACGAAGAGTTGAAGGCAATTATTCCAAAACTGAGAGTAATTTCTAGATGCTTGCCAAATGATAAAACTCGATTAGTAGATGTCAGTCAATCCCTGGGACTAGTTGTTGGAATGACTGGTGATGGTGTAAACGATAGTCCTGCACTTAGTAAATCTGATGTTGGATTTGCTCTTGGTAGCGGAACTGAAGTGGCGAAAGAAGCATCGGACATTGTGGTGTTGGATGATAATATCCAGTCTATAGCTAATGCAGTTCATTATGGTAGAACGATTTATCGTTCGGTTCAAAAGTTCATTACTTTCCAATTATCCGTAAATGTTAGTGCTATTTTCTTGGCTTTTGTAGGTCCGTTTTTTGGTTTTGAATTACCACTAACAATGATTCAATTATTATGGATAAATCTTATTATGGATACGCTAGCTGCGTTGGCTTTTAGCGGTGAGCCTCCGTTAGGTAAGCATATGCAAGAACTACCCAAGTCGAGGGAAGAAAGCCTGATATCTGCAGAAATGTGGAGCTCAATTTTATTCAATGGTTTGTATATTGGATTGCTTTGTCTTGTCTTTCTTACTATGCCCTTTTTCAAAAGTATTTTTCAAAGAATAGGTAATCCGGAACTAAGCCAGATAGTGTTTTTAACCGCGTTTTTCTCATTGTTCGTTTTGCTAAATAACTTCAATAAATTCAATGTAAGGGTAGAGGAGTTAAATCTATTGGATCACATATTGGCTAATAAAGGATTTCTGCAAGTTGTAGCGACTATATTTATCGTTCAGTTTATCTTAACTGAAGTAGGGGGGGAAATGTTTAGAACGACTTCAATGAATAGTTATGAATGGTTGTGGGTTTTAGGATTAGCGTTTTCAATAATTCCTGTTGATTTGGCAAGAAAAGCTCTTTTCACAAATAGAAAGTAGTAGGTTAAACAACCTCCGCAACTACAAACGTGCTTCCTCCAACAAAGATTAGGTCATCTTTTTTGGCATTTACTTTTGCTGCTGATAGTGCCTCAATCACCGTTGAATAAGTCTTATAGTTAATACCTATTCGCTTTGCTATAAAATTTAAGTCTTTAATTGGCAACGCTCTTGGAATTTTTGGTTGACACAAATAATATTGTGCGTCCTTTGGAAATTGATTTAATATTTCAGTAACATTTTTGTCATTTACAAATCCTAAAATTAAATGCAATTCATTTTTAGGTATATCTAATAGTTGTTTGATTACGTAACTTAATCCTTCGGCGTTATGTGCAGTATCGCAAATTATGGTTGGGTTTATTTGTAATGTTTGCCACCGCCCTTTTAGCCCAGTATTTAAACTTACTTTTTGAAGGCCATTTCTGATATTTTGATCAGTTATTTTAAAATTCTGTTTTTTTAGTAGTGGCAACAAGGCTAAAATTCCTTTTTGATTATGGGGCTGATAAGTTCCTATTAAATCCGAACGGTAAAGAATGTTTATCGTTTGATCTGCAAATAAAATGGGAGCATTTACTTCTGCCGCTTTCTCAATAAATATAGTAGATACTTCAGGCTGTGTTTCACTTATTACAATAGGAACACGATGTTTAATAATCCCTGCTTTTTCTTTAGCGATTGCTTGTTTTGTATTACCTAAAAATTGTTGGTGATCGAGTCCAATGTTAGTAATTAAACACATTAATGGATCAATGATGTTTGTAGAATCTAGCCTGCCGCCTAGGCCAACTTCAATTATTGCAATATCTACTTTTTCTGATTTAAAATATTCAAAGCATAAACCCACGGTCCACTCAAAAAAGGACAGATTCCAATCTTCAAATTTGGCCTTGTTCTTTTCTACAAATGAGCAGACAAAATTTTCAGGAATTTCTTGTCCGTTTATTTTTATTCGTTCTCTAAAATCCTTCAAATGTGGAGAGGTGTATAATCCAACTTTATATCCTGCTTCTTGAAGAACTGATGCTATCATATGCGAAGAACTTCCTTTGCCATTTGTCCCACCTATATGAATAGATTTAAAGGATTGGTGCGGGTGGCCTAAATAATTATCCAGACGGAGAGTATTGTCCAAATTTGCTTTGTACGCAGACTTTCCCTCTCTTTGATACATAGGGAGTTGCGAGAACAAGTAGTTTAAAGTTTCAGAATACGTCATTTAGAACTCCATAATAGTGTAACCAAGATTTATTATTTTTTGTTTTTCTTGATTGGTTAATTCTTTTTCATACGCAATAGCGTTGGTGAAGAACATTGTTTCAATTGGTTTTGGGCAGGAATGAATAACCAAATTGCTCGAGGGACTCTTGTTTATTAATTCAATTTTTTTCATGTAAAGAGGCTTTTTTTGATTGGCTTCGGAAAATGGTTTTATACGTTCTATAGAATAACGAATAGGCAGTATTATCAGTAAGGTTATAATTGTAATTGCAAACCCTTTTTTCCATTGCCTATTGAAGCCTTTCAAATTATTTTTCAAAGTAATTATGAATAATGCGATCACGATAAAAATAGCAGGACTATTGAATAATGTATATCCCTGCATTTTTGTCATTGAAAGGGAGAAAAACCCGATCGGAATAAATATCCAAATTCCTAGAGTTATAAGTTTTGGCTGTTTCTTTTTAATAATCTGATAAATAAGCCAGACTAAAGGCAAATACATGATCTCCCCATAATGAATCCTTAGCTTGGCAATATAGTAGAACCAAGGACCTGTTTGTTTGCTCAAAACTGTGGTTAAATGGAGCCAGTTATAATGCTTTTCCCATGTACTTTCTAATGGGTATTCAATTGCGATGAATATTTGCCAAGGAACAAACACTATTAAAGAAACAGTAAATAATATTAGTGTATCTAAAGCAAGCTTTTTTCGACTGTTAGAAGTTAGGCTCAACGAAATGAAAATGGGGACAACAATTAGTGCTGGTAGCCACTTTGTTAGTACTGCAAGCCCTAATGAAACTCCTGCTGCAATTAGATATAAGTATTGTTTGTGTTTAGAAAAGTAAATGGAGAGTAAAATGGATAGCTCTATAAAAAAGAGGAAATAAATATCAATATGATCAGTTGCAACTCTGCCACCAGAAAGCTCAATGATTAATCCGTTTATTGCATGCAAGTACGCCGCAATTATTCCAACTTTTGGACTGTATAATGCCTTTCCAATTAAAAATGTAAAAAGCACCATTAGTATAGAAATGAAAACAGTTGGAAAACGTAATCCAAATAGATTAGTCCCAAACACTTTCATAGAAAGTGCCATGGTCCATATTGGTATTGGCTGTTTATGCAACCAAACGTGATTATCTGACCAGTTTTTATAATCGTAATCTATTATTGGATTTTCATATAATGTTGGTTTAAGAGGGTGGTTTATGCTGTTTTTTGCGACTAGTGCATGGTAGCGTTCATCCCAATCATGAAGAAAAGGATCAGAGGCTGTGAATATTCTTAAGCATGCAGCAAATGCTATGATTAGTAAAATACTTGAGTGAAACTTTTGTTTTTGATAACATTTCCAAATTAGATAAGTCAAGATCATATAGATCAGGATTAATCCAATTCCAGATAATATTTCTGTTGTAAGTCTCAATTAAACTCAGTTTGCTGGCTATAGAACAACAAAGCTGGAGAATTAATTTAGGTCGAAATGGTAAGTTATACTACCAACCTGCATTTCTGGGGCTTTGGTATCTGGTTGCCACTTAGTTTTCATTGCAGCTTCTTTAGCTTTATTTACTAAACAAGGCGCAGTATTAGTGCTCCCCTTCAATTCTAGTTTAGCGTCTAAAGTTTTTCCTGATTGATCAACTCGAATACTCATTACTACAACCCCATATTCTTCACATTGGTAATCTGGCTTTATTTTATCCAGAGCTGTTCTATTTCCAAGGTCATAGCCTGAGCCTCTTGAACCACCTGAACCGCCGGTTCCACCTCTATCAGAGTTTCCATTTGGATCTCCATTAGACTTTCCGGGATCACCAATTTTATCTTTATCATCTCCTTGCGAACCTCCAGATTTTTTGAATGCGTCAAGTGCCTTCTTTAGCTTACTATCAATAGTTTTTTCTTTTTCGACAGGCTCTTTTTCGGAATCAGAATCCTTAATATTAGGATTTTCTACAGGTGTTTTCTCTGTCTCTTTTTCTGAGTCTTTCTTTGGTGGAACCTCGATAGTTTCAATTTGATCCTGAGTTAGATTAGTAATATCAGTTGACTCAGAAGGATTGCTTTCAGTTGGTTGATCTTCGGTTACAGGTTGATCTTCTGCTGTTTCACCAACTTCATTAGGCTGAACTTCACCAAATCCCTCTGCTGTTGACCCTAGGCTCAAGAGCATTCCATTTTCTGGTCTAGGAGTAGGGTAGCTTAGGCCATAAATAGCAAATAAAATAAGTACGATTATATGGACGAAAATAGTACCAACTAATCCTCTTTTTTTATCTTTTGTATCGAAGTATGCCATTTATTTTGCTCTTGTTGCAAGCACCAATTCGTATTTATTTCTGTTTGCAATATCCATAATTTTCACCGCATGTTCTAGTGCTACCGATTGATCACAATGCAATACAATTCCTGGTTTTTCAGCTTTCCCAACAGCAGCTATTATGCCACTTTCTAATGATTCGATAGATACGAGGTTACCATTAATTGCATACTGAATATCTGGTGAAATAGAAACAGAAACTGTTTGGGGTGAGGTTGTCTTGGCGGCACTTTTCGGCAAAAGAACTTTAAGCGCATTTGGACTCACCATTGTAGAAACAATGATGAAAAAGATCAGTAGAAGAAAAACAATATCGGTCATTGATGACATTGAAAAACTTACGCTAACTTTATTTCTAGATCCTATTGCCATTGTCGCTGTATTAACTGGTTATTCAGTAATTTATTTTATTGGTTCTTGAAGTAAGTCCATGAATTCAATTGAGGTAGCTTCCATTTTGTGCACTACTTTGTCAACTTTGGCTACAAGTGTATTATATCCAACATAAGCAATAATCCCAATAACCAAACCCGCTGCTGTAGTAACCATGGCCTGCATAATACCTCCCGAAAGATTAGATATTTCTACACTATTTCCAGCAGAATACATTTCGTGAAAAGTATTGATCATACCGATTACAGTTCCTAGGAATCCAATCATCGGAGCAGCTCCTGCAATTGTTGCAAGAGTAGATAATGATTTTTCAAGATTGTAAATTTCTAATTTACCTACGTTTTCAATAGATGCTGAAATATCACTTAACGGTTTACCAATTCTATTCACTCCTTTGAGCAACATTCTCGCAAATGGAGTAGTTGTTTTCTTACATAAATCTTGAGCGGATTGCATTTTTCCTTCGTGAATAAAGTCTTTCATTTTATTCATAAAAGAAGGGTCTAAGGACTGTGCTTTTTGAATTGCCAAAAATCGCTCAATGAATATATAGATAGCAATAACAGAAAGGATACCTAATGGCCCCATTATAAATATCCCTCCACCAGCAATTAAATCTAGAACTGATAGCGTTCCTACAGTTGGTATTTCTTCAGCTCCTGCAACAGCACTGGCTGTATCAGTGGCAACTGTAATTTGTAAAAAAAACGGTTTAATCATGATTTTATTAATTAAGTTTTTAGCTTAGCTAACAAAGATGATGGATTGGCTAGGCGGAAGAATCCTACCTATGTTTTTATTCTCACATCGAAGTGTTAATTGCTTCTAGGTGTTTTTCCTTAAAGTCCAATGAAATAAAATACTAGTGAGCCACACAGGTATCCTACTAATGCGAGCCAAGATATGTTTTTCAAATACCAGAAAAACGGAATGCGTTCCATTCCCATAGCGACAACCCCGGCTGCAGAGCCAATTATAAGCATACTTCCCCCGGTACCAGCAGCAAAAGCAATAAAATGCCATATTGCATTATCTGTTGGGAAATCAGTCATATTGAACATTCCCATACTCGCTGCTACAAGTGGCACGTTATCAATAACTGCTGAACTAGCTCCTAATAACATTACAAAAATATTATTGTTCATGGTAGATTGAACACTTTCACCAAACATGAAGACCATTCCTAAAGATTCCAAGGCTGCAACGGTCATTAAAATCCCTAAAAAAAACAGGATAGAGGGCATTTCTATTTTAGAAAGTGCTTTAAAAGTTGGACTGGCCGAGTGTTCACCATCTTGAGTGCCAATCGTATTCATACTAAATCCTGTATTACTAATTATTTCAGCTATGAGTACTATTATAGATAATGACAACATCATCCCCATATACGGAGGCAAGTGCGTAACCGTCTTAAATATTGGAACAAAAATTATCATTGCTAAACCTGTATAGAGCATTAAAGGGCCTCTAGGGTTTTGCTTTTGATCAGAAATATCGATATCAAATTTCCCTCGAAATGCAGGTAAAAATCCAGCAAGAAAAGTAGGAACAATCATGCAAACTAATGAAGGTATGATAAGTAATTGGAACAATTTGATTGTGGTAACTTTATTGCCCATCCATAACATTGTTGTGGTGACATCACCAATTGGAGACCAGGCTCCCCCTGCGTTTGCAGCGATTATTATTAATCCTGCATACCAGATTCGGTCACTGTTTTTGGTTAGTAGTTTTCTAAGAATTGTTATTAAAACAATAGTTGCCGTGAGGTTGTCAATAATCGCTGAAAGTATAAATGCTAAAATACAGATTATCCATAAAAGCGTTTTTTTGTTATTTGTTTTAATGTAGCGTTTGATTGTTGAGAAACCGTCAAAATGATCTACAATCTCAACAATTGTCATGGCACCTATGAGGAAGATTAGTATTTCACAAGTTTTCCCAAAATGATGTAAAAGAGTTTCTTCCATTAAATTAAGACGATCAGTGTGCCCCAAGCTATTGTAATCAATGGTGCCACCCGTGCCATCCATTAATTGATGACTGGCTGGGTCAAACCATGCAGTAAAATCGTCTAGGCCAAATGCAATACAAGCCCATGCTAATCCAGTCATTAATAACGCTGGAGCCACTTTATCAATGCCTGTTGAGTGTTCAAGAGTAATGCCGAGGTAGCCTAAAACGAATATGACAACAATTGCAATTTCCATGATTTAAAGTTTGTTAGTTAAATTATACCAGTTGGTTCAACGCTATTTCAAAGGCAGTTTTAGCAATCCCCGTTTTAGAATTGTTTGAATTATGCGCATTTTGAATTGCACCTTTAATGATATTTGAAGTATCCTTAAAAATTGCTTGATCACTCATATCCACATGATCTTGTTGCATCAGATAACAGAAAACTCTAGCCATTCCACAATTAGAAATGAAATCAGGAATAACAGAAATATGATTGTCTGTATAATCGGCAATTGAACCAAAGAAGATCTCTGGGTCGGCAAAAGGTACGTTAGCTCCAGCAGCGACTACTTCCATTCCACTTGCAACCATCCTGCTCACTTGGTCTTGTGTTATTAATCTAGAAGATGCGCATGGTATAAAGACTTCTGCAGTGACGTCCCAAATTTTAGAATTTACCTCATCAAAAGAAAGCATATTTTCAGCAACCAATTTATTGCCTTCTTTTTTGTTGAATAATTCAGTGATTTCTTCAAATGAAAAACCATCTTCCTTTATAAACCCACCAACGCGGTCAATAATTCCAACAATTTTTGCTCCGCTCTGAGCTAAATAAAAAGCTCCTGCTGAACCAACATTTCCCCATCCTTGAACAATAACTTTTTTTCCTTCAAGCTTACCACCATATATGTTGTAATAATGTTTTACGGATTCAGCTACTCCATAACCAGTTATCATATCTGCAACAACATACTTTCTACTTACATCTGGAGAAAAGCTAGTATCTTCAATCTCTTTAAGAACACCTCGTCTAAGTTGTCCTATTCTATTTATTTTTTGAGGCTCAGTTGGTTGAAAATGACCATTAAAAACACCCTCTTGTGGATGCCAAATACCGCAATCCTCAGTCATGGGTATTACTTCGTGAATTTCATCAACATTTAAATCTCCTCCAGTACCGTAATAGCTTTTTAAAAGTGGAGCAACTGCTTTATACCATCTTCTCAAAACACCTTCTTTTCGAGGGTCATTTGGATCAAAGTTAATTCCAGATTTTGCTCCACCAATAGATGGACCTGCAACCGTGAATTTAACTTCCATGGTTTTTGCTAAGGATTCCACTTCCCTTTTGTCTAAACCAACCCTCATCCTTGTTCCACCGCCAGCAGCGCCGCCTCTTAGAGAGTTAATAACTACCCAACCGTGCGCTTCTGTTTCGGCATCTTGCCATTCGAATACGATTTCAGGTGTTTTATTTTCAAACTTTTCGAGTAGGTCCTTCATATTCTCAATATTTTGCCACAAATGTAATCGTTTGCACTCATAGGAAATATTGTTGTCAAGGTTTTTTGATGTCTAATATTTGCTTTTAGTCAGAGAAGATTTCTCCTGAGGAATGGTCTTTTATTGCCCCTGTTACCGATGCTAAAACGTTATTTTCATTGCGAATTCTTAAAGTCCCTAGAAATGCAAAGATTAAAGCTTCTTTAAATTCAATAATTTTTTTTTCTGGAACAGTAATTTCTAATGAGTCATTGTGAAGTTTTATTCTATTCATTAAATGAGTATTGAATGTTCCACCTCCAGTAAAAAGTGCTGTTGAATTTTTTGGAATCGACTGAGCTATTTGAATTGCCGCGTGCTCGGCAATGGTTGCTATTTTTTGTTCAATAGAATAACTGGAATTATTTAAAAGAGGCCAAACTTCAGTAAACACCCATTCCCGCGACAAACTTTTTGGAGGCTTAGAGTTGTAATAAGACAAGTCATTTAGTTGTTGCAGCAATTCTTCGTCAACAGTATTTAAAGCAGCAATTTTTCCTTTGTCGTCATATTCTAGTCCAATTTTGAGAGTTAAATTGTTTAGGATATAGTTGACTGGGCAAATATCCCAAGCTGTAATTGTATTATTCGCTTTCAGCGAGATATTGGCAAACCCACCCAAATTGACACAAACGGTATGTTTTTTAAAAAGCAGCAAATCTCCAATGGGAACCAATGGAGCACCTTGTCCTCCAAGAAGGACATCTTGCTGTCTGAAATTACTTACAGTAGTAATGCTGGTTTTATTAAAAATAGAATCACCATCACCAGCTTGAAAAGAAAGTTTTTTAGCAGGTTCATGAAATAATGTATGCCCATGAGAGGCAATCAAGTCAATTCCAGTAATTGCAAATCTTTTTATGAATAAATTGACTTCTTCACCAATATAAAGCCCATATTTCCTGCTTATTTCTTGATAATTGGAATTTGGTTTTTCGGCATCTTGAAGAGTCTTAATCCACTCTATTGAATAGGCAATAGTTTCTGCTTTTTCTATTTGGAAGCTCCATTGATTCTTTTCAAGAATAAAGTGGCACAAGGCAATATCTAATCCATCGAAAGAAGTACCTGACATTAGACCAATTACTTTGTATTCCTTTTTGTAGCTTGTCATAGTCACAAGTTTAGCAATTAAATGAACCAAATTAGGTACTTTCGCGTCCTATAATAAATTGAATTTACACATGGATTTTGAATTAACAGAAGAGCACCTAGCAGTGCGAGAAGCGGCAAGAGATTTCACTCAAAATGTCCTATTGCCAGGTGTTATTGAACGTGATGAGAAAATGGAGTTTCCTAAGGAGCAGATTGCTCAACTGGGCGAGCTTGGTTTTATGGGAATGATGGTCGATCCAAAATATGGTGGGGGCGGAATGGATGCACTCTCATATGCTATTGCAATGGAAGAGTTTTCTAAAGTAGATTCCTCTAGTTCTGTTTGTGTTTCCGTTTGTAATTCTTTAGTGAATTATGGTATTGAGCAATATGGTTCGGAAGAACAAAAACAGAAATATTTAATTCCTATTGCTAGAGGCGAAGCTATTGGTGCATTCTGTCTGAGTGAGCCAGAAGCAGGTTCTGATGCTACTTCGCAACAAACGACCGCGGAAGATATGGGTGACTATTACCTTCTGAACGGAACAAAAAACTGGATTACCAATGGTAATTCAGCTTCTACTTACATTGTGATTGCCCAAACTGACAGAGAAAAAGGTCACAGAGGAATTAATGCACTTATCGTTGAAAAAGGAATGGAAGGTTTCATAGTTGGAGCCAAAGAGAATAAAATGGGTATTCGTGCAAGTGATACGCACACTTTACTATTCAACGACGTGAAAGTACCAAAGGCAAACAGAATTGGTGAAGACGGGTTTGGATTCAAGTTTGCAATGAAAACTTTAGAAGGTGGTCGAATCGGAATTGCCGCTCAAGCTTTAGGAATTGCAACAGGTGCCTATGAATTAGCGCTTGCTTATTCTAAGGAAAGAAAAGCATTTGGAAAAGAGATTTGCAAACATCAGGCAATTCAGTTCAAATTAGCCGATATGGCTACAGACATTGAAGCAGCAAGAATGTTAGTTTATAAATCTGCTTGGTTAAAAGATCAAGGTCTGCCTTTTGGTCAAGCTTCTGCAATGGCAAAATTATATGCAAGTAAAGTTGCTATGGATACTACCATTGAAGCGGTTCAGGTTCATGGTGGTTATGGTTTTGTGAAAGAATACCATGTAGAGCGACTAATGAGAGATGCTAAGATTACTCAGATTTACGAAGGAACTTCTGAAGTTCAGAAAATCGTCATTTCTAGAGGTGTTTTGAAAGATTAGAAGAAAGTATTTATAAAAATTAAAGCCCTTTTGGAGGAATCCGAAAGGGCTTTTTTATGCTTTAATTGTAGATACCTAATAGAGGTAATGATTATAAGGATACTTAGTTTCGTAGACACTTCTTACCATGTGATATAATTGTTCTTTAAGTTCCTTAATGTTGGTTTTATTTTGAGCAGAAATAAAAATACATTCAGTATGTTCATTTGCCATCCAAGTCTTCTTTAAATCAATGAGTGAAACATTTTGTTTTGCATTTGCGGTAAAATCAAATTCGCCTTCCTCTAAATTTCTGTAATTATCAATTTTATTAAAAAGAAGAATCGTAGGCTTATCTGCAGCACCAATGTCAGAGAGCGTTTTGTTTACGACTTGAATATGATCTTCAAAATTAGCATGGCTTATATCAACAATATGAATAAGAATATCAGATTCACGAGCTTCATCTAGGGTAGATTTGAATGACTCGACTAATTGGTGAGGTAGTTTTCGGATGAATCCAACTGTGTCTGAAAGTAAAAACGGAAGGTTTTCAACTACTACTTTTCTTACAGTTGTATCTAGAGTTGCAAATAGTTTGTTTTCAGCAAAAACTTCAGACTTACTTAGGAGGTTCATTAGAGTGCTTTTTCCCACATTGGTATAACCAACCAGCGCCACTCGAACCATTTTTTGACGGTTCTTTCGCTGAACAGCATTTTGCTTGTCAATTATTTGAAGTTTTTCTTCTAGCAACGAGATTTTTTTACGAATTCTACGTCTATCTGTTTCAATTTCTTTTTCACCAGCACCACTCCGAGTTCCCGTGCCTCCTCTTTGTCTTTCCAGGTGAGTCCATAAGTTAGTTAATCGAGGCATTAAATATTGTAATCGCGCTAATTCTACTTGTGTTTTAGATTGAGCAGTTTGTGCCCTAAACTGAAAAATATCTAGAATTAATAAACTTCTATCATAGATTTTTTTCTGTACTTCTTTTTCAATGTTTCTAAGCTGGCTAGGCGAGAGATCATCATCGAAAATAACGACATCAATATTATTATCTTTTATGTAAGAATTGATTTCAAATAGCTTTCCCTTTCCAACAAATGAACGCGTATCAGGATGATCCATTCGTTGAGTAAATCTCTTGATGGTTTTTATACCAGCAGTTTTAGCCAGAAATTCTAACTCATCTAAATACTCGGCTACTTCTTCGTCAGATTGTCCATCTAGGATTAATCCAATAAGAACAGCTCTTTCATTTTTCTCTTCTGTTTGTGTCAAATTAGGCGAGTTTTTGCCACGGAGTGCGGCTTAAAATTAGTACTAATCCCAGTAGATAAAAGAAGGCCATTGATTTGAATTTCGATCTATCTGTATCTGCTTTTTTAGATTTTGAATAACCAATCGTAATAAGAATGATTCCGATAGTCATAGTTAATGGATGTTCTATAACTAAAAACCTTAATTCGGAATTTTTCATAACCTCTCCCAGATTACTGAAATGAGACATTATCGGTCCTATGAATATTAATGCTAAGCCAAGTAATAACTGAACATGGCCGCTAATTAGAGCAAAAAGACCAAGTTTCCGATCACCTTCAGTAAAGCTTTTCTTATTTAACATGCCAAACATTGCTTTTAGCATTGTTACAAAAATTAAAATGAGCGCTATATAAGCAATCATTCGATGAAGGTGTAATAATCCAGTATACATATTAAATATAATTCCATGCAAAAATAGGCTTGTAGAAAGCCCATTCGTTGCAATTGGTGCATTAATTCTAACATAATTGCATTTGAACGTAACATAATTTAGATGATTTCGTTTGACAGTACAGTACCAGTTAGAAATGGTAAGAAAATCCGTACTTTTGCGGTTCAATTAGAAGTTCGTAGAAAATTGTAAATTGACGGACTTAAACAATAATTTTTTTATTCGCCTATGAGACAACTGAAAATCTCCAAACAGCTCACGAATCGTGATTCGAAATCTATTGATAAGTATTTGAGCGATGTTTCCAAAGAGGAAATGATCACTGCTGAAGAAGAAGTAGAATTAGCGAAGAAGATAAAGCAGGGAGATGAAAGGGCTCTTAACAAGTTGGTTAATGCTAACTTACGTTTCGTAATATCTGTTGCCAAGCAATACCAAGGTCATGGTTTGACATTAGAAGATTTAATTGCTGAGGGAAATATTGGTCTGATAACAGCAGCCAAGAGATTTGACGAAACAAAGGGTTTTAAATTCATTTCCTACGCAGTTTGGTGGATACGTCAAAGTATTATGCAGGCTATTGCAGAAAACTCAAGGGTAGTTCGTTTGCCATTGAATAAAGTTTCTGCCATACAAAAAGTAGCTTCAGCATTCTCAAAACTTGAACAAGAATTTGAAAGAGCGCCTTCTCACGAAGAAATATCTGTGTTATTAGAAACTAATGCTGATAGCGTTGGTGATTTGGTAACTTACTCTCAAAAGCAAGTATCTGTTGATGCACCGCTTATAGACGGAGAAGAAAATTCTTTATTAAATGTACTTTCAAATAATAACTCAAAGAACCCTGCAGACGAAATGATGCGGGAATCACTTTGTAAAGATATTGAGAGAGTATTAGTCTCATTAAAGCCTCGTGAGGCTGAAGTGGTCCGACTTTCATTCGGTCTGAATGGAAGGACTCCAATGACTTTAGAGGAAATAGCTAATAGCTTAGGATTAACTCGAGAGCGCATCAGACAAATTCGTGAAAAAGCACTAAGAGGTTTGAGAAAGAAAACAAACTCAAACTTTTTGAAACATTACTTATAGTAGGTTTTAGAAATTA
Source organism: uncultured Flavobacteriales bacterium (assembly GCA_913020435.1). GTDB lineage: Bacteria > Bacteroidota > Bacteroidia > Flavobacteriales_G > Salibacteraceae > UBA6770. The sequence continues at coordinate 76,178 of CAJVZZ010000003.1, forward strand.
GAAATAGGAAAGACTTTCAGGAAACTGAAGGTCTTTTTTTTGCTCTACTATTTACTCAGGACCCAAGCGTCCTTGAAACCTGAAGACTTGATTGTATCTAATTCTCTCAGAGCTTCTGCTCGGTTTTTGGCAGAAGAGGCGCTTATTCTGAATAGCCCATTTTTCTGATCTACAATTTGTGCTTCTAATCCTTTTGATCGCAAACTAGAAACGTATTTAGTTGCATTTTCATAAAACCCGAAGCAGCCAGTGATTATATAAAAACCGTGTTTATTTCTTGGAGCAAATAAGTTTTTGTCGCCTGAAACAGCTGTTGAGAAGGCTACAGCTTTAAAATTATGAAGTCGAACGGGAATAAAATCTTTGCTATGTAATTCTTTGTCTGTAGTCTCTAAAAATGAATGATCAACATAATTTTCATTTCCTATTTCAGCAATGAGTTCTAAAGTGCTAATCGACTCTGCTGGTATTTGCACTAAAGTTGCCTCTTTGTCTCTTGGATTAAATGTATCGCATACTTTCTCCGAAAATGGATTTAGGTCAGAATATTGAAACTGATCATTCCCTTTCAATAAACTTGTAGATGTGCTAATCCAGAATAGATAAAAAATGAATGGAATTAAGCAAGCAGCTATAGCTAATCTTTTCCAAGGAAATATTTTCTCTTCTTCTTTAATTTCAGCAGCGATCGAAATAACTGGAGTTTCTGCTTCTTTCTTACTTTCAGTTATGATTTGTTGAACTGTTGGGGTATCCTTTTTAATTTCAATAGGTAATGAACGAATTGATTCTAACCCAAAGAAATTAGTATCTAATGGAAGTTTTGTATTTTGTTTAAATCTTAGATTTCCGTTTACATCATTATAAAAGGTGCCGATTTCGTCTAATACAAACTGATTACTTGTAGATAAATCATCTTTTAATTTATTCACAAAAGCTTGAATAGCCTTGCTTGCCTCATTGTAATCTACATTATCCTTAATAGAAACCTCATGAGCAAGAAGGCCATCACTGTTTTTAAGTCTAGTATTAAATCCAAGAGCTTTATATGGAGGTGAAAAATGTTGACTTAGCTTATTGAAAGTAGCACTATGTGGATTACTTACTAAGCCACCAAAATCAGGTATAATCACACAGTCATTGGTGAATAAAAGACTTTTTATATGTTTGGGAACTGTTTTCATTTTACTGGCACTAAAGTAAAAATTTGAAACTATTTAGAACACGGATTAATCCGAAAACATTGATTTATGAGTAATATAATTTCCGTACGAGGATTTACCCCAAAACACGGAGGTAATTGTTTTTTAGCGCTAACGGCAACTCTTATTGGAGAAGTTGAAATGGGTGATGATTGCAGTGTTTGGTTTAATGCTGTTGTCAGAGGCGATGTAAATTCAATAAAAATGGGGAATAGGGTTAATGTTCAAGATGGAGCAATAATTCATGGAACATTTGAAAGAGCAGGAACTATAATCGGAGACAATGTCAGTATTGGTCATAATGCTCTGGTACATGGTTGTACTATTAATGACAATGTTTTAATTGGAATGGGAGCAATTATAATGGATAATGCTGTTATTAACTCAGGAAGCCTTATTGCTGCTGGTGCTGTCGTATTAGCGAATACAGTTGTAGAATCAGGTAGTGTTTATGCTGGCGTTCCTGCTAAAAAAGTAAAGGATATTAGTCCAGAACTTTTTGAGGGTGAAGTAATGCGAATTGCAGATAATTACTTGAAATATTCAAGCTGGTATAAATAAGAACTATTGGGACTGCATCAATGAGTCAGCAGAAATGGAGTCTTTAAGAGTAGTATCTGGTTTAACGACAACGTTTTTCAGAACTTTTGGTTCCATGATTGTTTTTAAATCTTTTTGTAATTCTTCTTGAGTAGGAACGTCGCTACCGTTGCTGCCTGAGCAGCCGACAAGTAACAATGCAAAACAACTTAACTTAAGATATTTTTTCATTTTTATTCTACTGTTACAGATTTCGCTAAGTTTCTTGGTTGATCGACATTACAACCTCTAAGCAGTGCAATGTGGTAAGATAACAACTGCAATGGTATTACTGAAAGAAAGGGTACAAGTGCTTCCTCAATTTCAGGAATTTCGATTGTATAATCCGCCATTCCTTTTACATCCACATCGCCTTCAGTTGTTATTGCAATAACAACGCCTTTACGTGCTTTTACTTCTTGAATATTACTTACAACTTTTTCATAAGAAGGGCCTTTGGTTGCGATAACTACAACCGGCATTTCTTCAGTAATAAGCGCAATAGGACCATGCTTCATTTCTGCTGCCGGATAGCCCTCCGCATGTATGTAAGAAATTTCTTTCAGTTTTAAAGCTCCTTCTAGCGCTACTGGAAACGAATAACCACGTCCTAGGTATAAGAAATTAGGCGCGTTTTGGAATCGTGCTGCTATTTCTTTTATCTCATCTTCAGTTTTGAGACACCTTTCTACCAAATTAGGTATCGAGTGTATCTCATTCAATAATGACCGATACCTAGATACGGGAACAGTGCCTTTTTTATGACCAATACTAAGTGCCATTAGGGTTAAAACAGTTATTTGAGCTGTAAACGCTTTTGTGCTAGCAACTCCAATTTCTGGTCCGGCATGAGTATAAGACCCAGCATGTGTAGCTCGAGAGATGGAGGATCCAACAACGTTACAAACTCCAAAAACCGTCGCTCCTTTAGATTTAGCAAGTTCAATTGCCGCCAAAGTATCGGCAGTTTCACCCGATTGAGAAATTGCAATTACTATATCACCTTCATATATAACGGGATTTCTATATCTGAATTCACTTGCATATTCAACTTCAACTGGAATTCGTGCAAAGTCCTCAAACAAATATTCTGCTACAAGGCCAGCATGCCAGCTAGTGCCACAAGCAATAATTATTATTCTTTTAGCACTTAACAGGGCTTGCTCGTAATCTTGAATTCCTCCAAGGTTTACAATACCTTTAGAAATATTTAATCGACCTCGCATACTATCCTTGATAGACTTAGGCTGCTCATAAATTTCTTTGAGCATAAAATGGTCATAACCACCTTTTTCAATTGCTTCTAATTGAATTTCCAACTCTTGTATGTAGGGTGTTTTCTCTTTGTTTTGGATGGTAAAAAGATTTATTTCTTTTCCTGGTTCTAAAATAGCAATCTCTTCATCTTCCAAATACATTACGTTTTTGGTATATTCTATTATTGGTGAAGCATCTGAAGCAACGAAATATTCATTTTCTCCAATACCAACAACCAAAGGGCTACTTTTTCTTGCAGCATATAATTTTGAAGGTTCATTTTTATCTATCAATGCAATGGCATATGCACCAATAACGTGGTTAAGGGCTTTTCGAAGAGCAGCACCTAAAGATAATTTTTCATTTTCACGAATATCTTCAATCAAATTGAGAAGAACTTCTGTGTCAGTATCACTATGAAAAATATAACCTCGTTTTTCTAGTTCTGATTTTATGGAAGCATAATTTTCTATGATCCCATTGTGGATCATTACTAAGTTTCCGCTGTTGGAGAGGTGTGGATGAGAATTGGAATCATTAGGTTCGCCGTGAGTCGCCCAGCGTGTATGACCTATTCCTAAATGGCCGTTTTTATTTTTATCTGTGGCTAATTCAACCAAATTTGAGACTTTACCTTGTTTTTTATACAAGTTAATTTCACCTTCGTCAAACAATGCCACGCCAGCACTATCGTATCCTCTATATTCTAAACGTTGAAGGCCTTTAATAATAATTGGGTAAGCCTCTTTAGAACCGATATAACCTACAATTCCACACATATTTATTTAATTTCCGAGCTTATTGGAGTATATGATATTTGTAATTTCATAGCGCTTGAAGAACTTCCAGGTCCATAGATAACAGATCTTGCACCAGCGCCAGCTAATTCTCTCAAAAGTAATCCGTTATTTTCAATTTTACCATCAAGAATTCCTTGAATATATCGAGTAATTCCAAGGGTATAACCTCCTGAAGTATTAATTGCACCATCATAATGAATCTCACCATTATCAGGAAGTTCGTACAATAGATTCCCATCTGCGGACGATCCAAAAGCAAAAAGATTTGAAATCGGAGGATATAAGTTATCGTTTTTTGTATCAGCACTAAAAATCAATTTGGCATTATTTACTAATACCGGCCCGTTTTTGATAATTGAGTTTAGTGTTGGAGTCTCTATTTTAACCATTGTTCCGCCAAAACTATGCACATATACGAATTCTGCATTAGCGTCTTCTTTTTCCAATACATTTCCTAAATTACTTCCAGTATATGCCATTTTTGAAAGGTTAAAAGAAACACTTTTACTATTAATGAGATATGCTAATTCATTTCGAGAACCATCAGTATTGGTATAATAAATTATCATTCTAGTATATACATCTGGTAAATTAAAATATAAAATTGATCCTTCACCTTCAGGCTGATTTGTATTGTTTGAGGTAATATATATTCCTTTCATGAAATTTGTGAAAGCTGAATTACTTTCATAATTAGATTGGTCAGTATTAATCACTTTTCTAGCGAAATTTGTGTCCAATGAAATCCTAATAGAAGGAGACTCTAACTCTCCATCTTCATTTATTGGTGAAATGGGAACAGTTGATGAACTCTGTCTTATTCCAATTGGATTACTGGAAACAGCAACAAAATTGCTGGTGTAATAAAATGTGGAACTAGATAGGTTTTCGGTTACTTCATAGACTTCAAATTTTTGATCAGTTGCACTTCCATAACGCCCTGAGAATACTAAATTGAGCACAGAAGAATCAATTCTAATATTTCTGAGTTCAGCTAGATTAATATTTTCAGATGATAAGCGGAGCTGAGTAACCATTGACGCTTCTACTTTCCCTAAAACAGGATCAACATAACTTCCAACGGTGTTTAGAGTTGCAGCATCTGTTCTCACCGAGTCAATACGTTGAGTTGTACAAGTCAATTGAAATGTATCAGAAGTGAATAATCCCAAAAGATTTTCAGAGGGCTGAGCCTCAATACCTGTTGGTAGTAGGTTCTCTTCTTCCTTTTTACAAGAAAAAGAAAGGGCTAAAATCAATACGACCCCAATGAATTGGGGTCGTATGAATGTTTTAAAACAAATTGGCATTCTAATCGGCCAATGCATTTTCGAGGTTTTTGACTTTGTCATAAAAAGCATCATACTCCTCAAAATAATCATCCATGCTACCATCAAGTACAGGCTTTTCGAGTGTTTTTACGTAGTCAACAACTTTGCTACTTGCATTTTCATCTGCAATTATTACTGCATCTGCACATGAAGCTCCAAACATATTTAGCGCATCATAACTTGGGTCTTTTATAGCTTCATAATCGGTTAATTCAATATTCTCAAGCTTAAGTTTGTCAAATAGCTTTTGATTTACAGGTTCGACAATTTCATCAGCATAAACTGAAAAAACAACCTTTGAATTTGCAAACATAGGCTCATTGTTATAAACCTTTTTTATGAAAAGAGGTAGTAAAGAGCTCATCCAACCATGGCAATGAATAATGTCTGGAGCCCAACCTAATTTTTTAACGGTTTCAATTACACCTTTACAAAAGAAAATCATTCTCTCATCATTGTCCGGGTGTGCATTACCTTCTAAATCAGTTAAAGCGGATTTTCTTTTGAAGTACTCCTCATTATCTATAAAATAAACCTGCATTTTCGCAGGCTGAATAGAGGCTACTTTAATAATAAGCGGATGATCATGATCATCAACCACTAAATTCATTCCCGAGAGGCGAATGACCTCATGTAATTGATGTCTTCTTTCATTAATATTGCCATATCTGGGCATGAAATTTCGAATTTCTCTACCTTTCTCTTGGACTGCTTGTGGCAATTCACGACAAATTTTTGTTATTCTTGTTTCCGGTAAGTATGGTTGCATGGCTTGGGTTACAAATAATACTCTAGTGGTATCCGACATATATCTGTTTTTAAGTTGCTGCAAAAGTACAAAAAAATAGTCATTTTTCCTCGTTAAACCTCGATGGTGGACAGCCTGCTGTCTAGTTTATAAATGAAGGTATTTCATTCAAATTTAGAACTTGATTTATGGCGCAATAGCGCACATAACGGTGTGCTGTCGATTGGCTTTGTTCCAACGATGGGAGCATTGCATGTCGGTCATCTTAAAATTATTGAAAGAGCATGTAGGGAAAACGACTTCGCTGTATGTTCGATTTATGTTAACCCAACCCAATTCAACAATGCGGTTGATTTGGAAAAGTATCCCAGAAATCTGCAGGTAGATTTGGATCTACTTTCTCAATATCCAAATTTGATAGTTTATCATCCTTCTGATAAGGATATTTATCCAAGTAGTGATTTTAAAGTCCCGCCCCAAGTAGAATTGGGAGAGTTAGCGACTGTTATGGAAGGTGAAAATAGGCCAGGACACTTTGAAGGAGTTTTAACGGTAGTGAAAAGATTATTTGAACAAGTAAAACCTACAAAATCATATTTTGGATTAAAAGATTTCCAGCAGTATTTAGTAGTGAAAAAGCTTGCCGAAACATTCTTTCCAGAAATTGAAATTGTTGCTAATGAAATAATTAGATCTGAAAAAGGGTTAGCTTTAAGTAGTCGAAATAAGAGATTAAGTGCAGCCGGGAAAATTGAGGCTGAGAAATTAAATGGTTACTTAAAAGAATTATTAATAATGTCAGATAAGGTTTCAATTCAAAAATCCTTAGACCGAATTCGTGCGAGGATCGAATCAAATTCAAATATTTACTTGGAATATTTAACAATTGCTGATGCCGAAAATTTAAGCGAATATATTGACGGAAACAACAAGGAGAGTAGGGCTTTCATTGCTGCTAGGGTAGAAAATGTAAGACTAATTGATAACATGGGCTTATAGTTGATTAAGTGTTAATTTTGTCGACCAATTATGCAAATTCAAGTACTAAAATCTAAACTGCACAGGGTAAAAGTTACCCAAGCAGATCTTAATTATATAGGCAGTATTACTATTGACTCTGAATTAATGGTTGCCGCAAATTTAATTGAAGGAGAAAAGGTTCAAATCGTAAATATTAATAACGGTGAACGCCTAGAAACATATGTTATAACGGGAGAAAAGGGAAGTGGAGAAATATGTCTCAATGGTCCTGCTGCGCGTAAAGTATCAGTTGGTGATTTGGTGATTATTATTTCATACGCAATTTTAGATTTTGAAGAAGCAAAAACGTTTAAACCAACGGTAGTATTTCCAAATGAAACAAATAACTCTCTAAACGTTTAGTGTGAAAAAACAACTTCTCAATCTTGCTAAAATTATTCTTCCCCTTGCATTGGGTGTAGGCCTGATAGTGTATTTTCTCCAATCTTTTTCTGAAGAGGAGTTAGTTGATATTTATCGGGCTTTTTTAGAAGCGGATTATAGGTGGATTTTATTTTCTTTAATTTTCGCTGTTCTTAGTCACATAAGCAGAGCTTATAGATGGAAATTTACCTTAAAACCATTAGGTTACAGGCCGAAATTGGCTAATAGCTTCTTTGCAGTTATGATAGCATATTTGGTGAATTTAGCAATCCCTAGACTCGGAGAGTTCACTCGTTGCGGTGTTATGGCTAAATATGAAAAGATTCCTTACGATAACTTATTGGGAACTGTAATTGCCGAGAGAATTGCCGATTTGATAATTATGATTGCTTTCTCATTCTTGGTGCTTTACTTTCAATTCGATGTAATTGGCTCTTATTTAGGCGAAAAGTTGGCGAGCTTTAACTTGCCATTATCGCTGACAACTCTACTAATTCTGGCTTTTAGCTTTATGATTCTTGGTATGGGTGGTATCTATCTTTTGTTCACTCGGCTTCAAGACAATGCTATAATTTCAAAAATAAAAGGGTTTCTGGTGGGAATCACTGAAGGTGTTAAATCTATCTGGAAAATGGAAGATAAGGTTGCGTTTATATTGCATACTATTTTCATTTGGGCGATGTATGTTTTGATGTTTTATATCTGTTTCTTTAGTTTGCCTGAAACGTCTACAGTTCCTTTTGAAGGTATCTTAACAGCATTTATAATGGGCGGATTTACGGTCATTTTAACGAACGGTGGAATTGGCGCATATCCGGCTATGGTTGGTATAGTGCTTGGCCTTTATGGAGTTGAAGGAAGTACTGCATATGCATTTGGCACTATCGTCTGGGCAGCACAAACTATACTTCTACTTGTTTTTGGAGCGGCTTCTTTTGCTCTAATGCCTTGGTATAATAAAAAGCGTGATAAGTATGCAGCTGAACTTGCTTGATAAAAAGATTATTTTGATTAAAGACCTTCCTAGACTTAAGGAAGAGTTAACTCAAGAAAATAAAAAGTCCGTATTTACTAACGGATGTTTTGATCTTATTCACCTCGGGCATATTGATTATTTGTTGAAAGCAAAGTTACTTGGTGATACTTTAATAGTAGGTGTCAATAGTGATGATTCTGTGAGAAGACTTGACAAAGGTGCTTCACGACCTATTAAAGACCAAAACCAGCGATTAATTATTCTAGCTGCATTTGAATTTGTAGATTATGTTGTTTTATTTGATGACGATACTCCATTGCGGCTAATACATGGACTGCAGCCATCAATTTTAGTAAAAGGAGGGGACTACTCCTCAACTCAAAAAGATCGAGATCAAAAGGACTATATAGTCGGTAGTAACGAAATGCTATCAATTGGAAATAGGGTGGAAGTACTGCCATTTTTGTCCGGCTATTCAACTAGCAAATTGGAACAGAAAATTATTGAAGCTCATAAACCCAATGGCTAAAGTAAAATCAATATTCTATTGCCAGAATTGTGGAAATAGCTCACCAAAATGGATGGGTAAATGCAATTCGTGTGGAGAATGGAATTCCTACGTTGAAGAAAAAACTTCCGGTAAAAAACAAAAATCATCAACTGATTTTCTAGAAAAGGCTGAAATTATAAAACTAGACGACGTAAAAGTCACTGATTTCCCTCGTTTTTCAACTGCAAGTCAAGAGTTTGATAGAGTAATTGGTGGGGGTATTGTGCCAGGTTCGGTAATCCTCATCGGCGGTGAACCTGGAATTGGAAAAAGTACGCTACTGTTGCAAATTTCATTACGCTTTGACAGAGAAATTCTCTACATCTCAGGAGAAGAAAGTGCCACTCAAATAAAATTAAGAGCAGATCGAATTACTGATAAGTCCAGTAATTGCTCAATTTACTCTGAAACTAATTTACAGTCTATCCTGCAAAAGTGCAAAGAAACTAAGCCTGCTCTTGTCATTATCGATTCAATTCAAACGATTGTCTCCGAGCATATAGAAAGCTATGCTGGGAGTATTTCGCAGGTTAGAGAATGTGCCGGAGAGATTATTCATTTTGCAAAGACTACCGCAACTCCAGTAATCTTAATTGGTCATATAAATAAAGAAGGTTCGATTGCTGGTCCTAAGGTTTTAGAGCATATGGTTGATACTGTCCTTCAATTTGAAGGAGATAGGAATCATGTCTATCGAATATTAAGATCCTCAAAAAATAGATTTGGATCAGCTCAAGAGCTAGGTATTTTTGAAATGGTTAGCGGAGGGTTAAAGGAGATTAAAAACCCTAATGAAGTTCTTATTAACAAAGAACGCAGTCATTTAAGTGGGGTGTGTATTGGAGCTTCAATTGAAGGAAATCATCCTTTTTTAATCGAGATACAGGCACTAGTATCAAGTGCTGTTTATGGCACTCCTCAACGTTCTTCTACTGGATTCGATTTACGTAGATTGAATATGCTATTGGCTGTTCTTGAAAAGCGCTGTGGCTTCAAGTTAGGGACTAAAGATGTTTTTTTAAATATTGCTGGTGGCCTTAAAATAGATGATCCTGCAATGGATTTAGCAGTAGTTTGTTCGGTTTTGAGTTCATCAGAGGATATTCCGCTTGATACAGAGATGGTATTGGCTGCGGAAATTGGTTTATCTGGGGAGTTACGTCCCGTCACGCAACTGCAAAAAAGGATAGAAGAAGCAGAAAAGCTCGGTTTCAACTGTATTTTAGTTTCCAAACATGCTTTGAAGGGGATTGATGTTGCTTCTCATAAAATCGAAATAAAAGCCTTCCATTCAGTAGTTGAGGTATTCGAAGATTTGTTCGGATAATGCTAAGTCTTCCTGAGCTTCTTAAACAAGAGATTTCTAAAGGGTTACCAGCTATTGATGCTCATAGAGTAATGGCTCCGATGTTAAGGGTTATTGAGCAAGACTATGATGAAATAAAAAAAACGGCCAAATTGAGTGCGGTTCTCATATTGCTTTTCAAAAAAGATAATCAGTGGAATACTATGCTCATGGAAAGAAATACCTATGACGGGCATCACAGCGGCCAAATTAGTTTTCCTGGAGGTCGAAAAGAAGTTTATGATCAGGATTTGGAAGCGACGGCACTTCGAGAGTTTCAAGAGGAAATGGGCATTAAGCTAAGTCCTCAGAATGTCATTGGTATAATGTCGGAGTTATTCATTCCTCCGAGTAACTTTTACATAAAGCCTTATTTAGCCTATACAGATGATAATCTTGAGTTTGTTCCAGAGGAAAAAGAGGTTAGTGCCTTACTGCCAGTTCCGCTAAATCAATTACTTGATCCAACAGTAAAAACGATTGAAAAGGTGGTGGTTTCAAAAAGTAATATTTCCATAAATGCGCCAGTATATAAGGTTAATGGTAAAACTATTTGGGGAGCTACTGCAATGATGATTAGCGAATTGGAGTTTTTACTTAAAAGAATAGACTTTTAATACTTTTCAAAAGCAGGAATCATTGTAAACTTGCGCAAAATTTACATCATGGCTGCTAACGAAGATCCACTAAAAAGAATTGTTTCTCATGCGAAGGAATATGGATATGTTTTTCCTTCAAGTGAAATTTATGATGGCCTAAGTGCTGCATATGATTATGGTATTTATGGAGTAGAATTAAAAAACAATATCAAAGAATATTGGTGGAAAACTATGGTCCATGGTAATGAGAATATCGTTGGTCTTGATTCTGCGATATTCATGCATCCTACAACTTGGAAAGCATCAGGCCATGTTGATGCATTTAACGATCCGTTGATTGATAATAAAGATTCAAAAAAGCGATATAGAGCAGATGTCTTATTGGAAGATTACATGGAGAAAATCCGTATTCAGAAAATAGAAAAAGAAGTAAAAAAGGCTGCAAAACGATTTGGTGATGATTTCGATAAGGAGACTTTTCTAAAGACAAATCCTAGAGTACTTCAATACACTCAGAAAATTGTAGATATAAGCAGTAGAATGGGTCAGTTGCTCGAAGCAAATGACCTGAATGGAATTAAGGCATTAATTGAAGAATTGGGAATTGTTTGTCCTATTTCGGGAACATCAAATTGGACTGATGTTCGCCAATTTAATTTAATGTTTAGCACAGAACTTGGTTCAACTGCAGATGGATCTTCAAAGATCTATTTAAGACCAGAAACGTGTCAAGGAATCTTTGTAAACTTCCTAAATGTTCAAAAGTCTGGACGAATGAAAGTCCCTTTTGGAGTTGCTCAAATCGGGAAAGCTTTTAGAAATGAAATTATTGCTAGACAATTCATTTTTAGAATGCGTGAGTTTGAACAGATGGAAATGCAATATTTTGTAAAGCCAGGGACCGAATTAGAGGCATATGAAGAGTGGAAAGAAAGAAGGTTAAAATGGCACAAGAATCTTGGAATTGATCCTAGTAAATATAGGGTTCATGATCATATTAAATTGGCTCATTATGCCAATGCAGCTTGTGATATTGAATATGATTTTCCAATGGGATTCAAAGAACTTGAAGGAGTCCATTCAAGAACAGATTTTGATCTGAAAAGTCATGAAGATGAATCGGGTAAGAAATTACAATATTTTGATCCTGAAGAGAATAAAAGCTACACGCCTTATGTTATCGAAACTTCAATTGGATTAGACAGAATGTTTTTAGCTGTGTTCTCAAACTCACTGGTAGAAGAGACTTTAGAAGATGGCTCTTCTCGTGTTGTTATGAAGTTGCCTGCAGCATTAGCCCCTGTGAAATGTGCTGTATTGCCGCTTCTTAAGAAAGATGGATTACCTGAAATGGCTAAAGAAATTTTTAATGATCTTAAGTTAGACTTCAATATGCAATATGACGAAAAGGATGCCATTGGAAAGCGCTATAGAAGACAAGATGCTATTGGAACGCCTTTCGCAATCACAATTGATCATGATTCTTTGGAGCATAAAACTGTGACTCTAAGAGATAGAGACACTATGAAACAAGCGCGTGTTTCTGTATCTGAATTGAAGCAGATTTTGTCAGAAAAGACGAGTATGGCGGAATTGGTAAAAGGAGCGTTATAAAGCTTCTAGAACCTCTTCCAGTCTTAATCCTCTAGAACCTTTTAATAGGATTTGAGTGTTTTCTATTGGGTTTTGACTAATATGTTCTATTAATTCGGCCCTAGTTGGGAACCAGTGTATCGAAGGCCCGTGTTTAGTTTTTTCGAATTCACTGCCTACGAGATATACCTGTAAGTCAGTTTTGATTAAACTGTTAACAATGGCTTGATGTTCGTTTAAACTTTCTTCGCCAAGCTCAAGCATATCCCCAATAATTGCTGTCCTTGAAGGTTTTAAATATTGCTTTTCGAAACTTTCTAATGCAGCAGATAAGGAGGAGGGGTTAGAATTATAGGCATCAAGAAATATTGCATTTGAGTTTTGTTCGATAAAAACAGATCTCAGATTTGAAGGCTTATAGCTGCAGATTGCTCCATGAATTTCATTTTCGGATACTCCAAATTCTTTTCCTATTGCATAAGCCATCTGAATATTGAATATGTTGTATTCACCAATAAGATTGGTCGTAAACTCTTCATCCAGATCATTTTTGTATCTGACAAAAGGCGCAGCTCCTGAAAAGGATATATTATGTTTTGATGAGTCACTTCCAAAAGAAATCTGATTTTCCACCCCAATGGCTAGTTCTTTTACTTCTGTTTCAAAATCAGGAATAAAAGCAATACCGTTGTTATTAGAGATGTAGTCGAACAATTCCTTTTTTGCAAGTTTGTTGTTTTCAAATGAACCAAACCCTTCAATGTGATCTTTACCAACGTTAGTAACTAAAGCATGTGTAGGCTTCCCAATTTGAGATAAGGTGGCAATTTCACCCATATGATTATCACCCATTTCAAGAATACAGAACTCCGTTCCTTTTACCATACTTAGCAGCGTAAGTGGCAGTCCAATATGATTATTGAAATTTCCAGGAGTGCTGTGACAAGAGAGCTTTTTAGAAATTACGGCATGAATTAATTCTTTCGCCGTTGTTTTTCCATTAGATCCCGTTATTCCTAATACAGGGATATCAAATTCCTTTCGATAATCACTTGCTAATTGCTGAAGTGTTGACAACCCATCTTTTACTAGAATTGTTTTTCCTTCAACTTGGTAATTAATGTCATCAATTACGGCATATTTAGCTCCCAATTCTAGGGCGTTTCGGGTAAATTGATTGCCGTTGAAATTGGCACCTTTTAGCGCAATAAATAAGCAATTAGCAGTTATTTTTCGAGTATCGGTGCAGACCGAATTGCCGCATTCTTTGTAAGCTTCAATTATACTAATCATGGAATAAAAATAGAGAAGCCCTCTTGATATAATCAAGAGGGCTTCTCTGTTTTAATAAGTATGCGTTGTTATTAATTTCCTAAACCTACTGGACTCCCAACTCTATCCATTGCGCATCTAAAGCCAATAAATGAGGTGCGTTGAGTTTCTTCTAAGAATCTTCTGGTTCCAGGATTCATGTAATAAGCACGATCTTTCCAGCTACCACCCTTGTATACCCTGGTCTCATCATTAACTAATGATTTTTGACCGTACTCATACATAAAAGTAGTTTCTGTTTTGTTTTCTTCACTGTTTTCGAAATCATCTCCCCAATGTAATCTGTCAATGTGAGATTCGTAATCTCCATCAAGGAAATTAATGTTATCCGCACGTTGATAGTTTCTCCGATCAAGGTTTTCTTCATCTGTAACATCAACTTTTCTAAGACGTCCTAAGCTATCTTTTTCAGCAACGTACCCTTCTTCATCAACTAAAAGCTTTTGATAAACATTTCCTCTAAATGGCCTAAAATCGGCATTATCTTCTGAGTTTAATGGGCGGTAAACATCCATTACCCACTCACTCACATTGCCAGCCATATTGTATAGGCCATAATCGTTAGGCCAATAAGCATAAACAGGGTTAGTGACATCGGCATTATCATTTAATTTTCCTGCAATACCCATGTTATCTCCACGGCCTCTCTTAAAATTGGCCATCATACTACCAATATATTCTTCTTCTGGATTTCGAACAGCATGACCATTCCATGGCCAAAGTCTTCTTTCTATTACTCTTTCGCCTAGTGAATTTCCTATTAAACCATAAGCTGCATATTCCCATTCAGCTTCTGTTGGGAGCCTATATTTAGGAAGCATAATCCCATCCTCCATTCTAACTCGCCTATAACCAGTTCCATTAGGATTAAAGTCAGGTACACCTTCAGCCGCTTTACCACTTTCGTATTGTCCAGCGTAGTAAGCATCCGTATTGAAATTATCTTCTGCCGCTTGGTTTACGTAGTGCTCAAGAATCCCTTCACGGATCATGATATACTCATTAACTCTATCCGTTCTCCAAAGACAATAATCATTAGCTTGTTTCCACGTAATTCCAACTACAGGATAATCTCTATAGGCAGGGTGTCTCAAGTAATAATCGACATAAGGCTCATTGTAAGCTAATTTGCTTCTCCAAACTAACGTGTCGGGCAGTGCTTTAACAATTACTTCAGGGTAATCCGCACCAAAAACACGCCCTAACCAGAATAAATATTCTAGCCAAAAATGATTGGTAACTTCCGTTTCGTCCATGTAAAACGAGGAAACGGTAACTCTCCTTGGATAATTATTCCAATCGAACATTACATCTTGCTCAACACGACCTTGAGTAAATGTTCCACCCTCAATTAAGACCAAGTTAGGTCCTGTTTCTTGTTCCTCAAATGGCATTTTTTGAAACCCACCATTATTTGGATCATTATAATTCCATCCAGTAGCAGATGATTGCTCCTTGCCACATGAGGAAAGGATTCCAATAAGTGCTACTAATAAACCGTATTTCAGTATTTTCATATCCAAATTTTATAGATAACGTCGCTTCAAATATAATAGTATAAAATGAATTAAAATTTAGGGCAGGCAATTGGTCTAAACCTAGTTCTTTGAGGTTTGCAATCAAACAACAAGGCTAAGGAAATCTCATGTGAGCCTCCGCTTCGGTTTGTTAGCTTGGATACTGTGATATCATAGCTATACCCAAAACGTACATAATCAGTATGAATACCAATCATAGGCACAAATGCATCTCCTGGTCTATACCACAAACCAGCAACTAATGGTCCTTTATAAGCATACATTCCTAAGTAAAACTGTCTAGCATTGGGATCCGACGAAAACTCACCTCCCTGTTGCTGAAACATAATATTAGGAGAAATTGCACCTTCATCAGGGTATCTTTTGTTTATAGGAATTACCCAACCCGCATGCGCTGTTAGCTTTCTCGGTAAATAGGTGTCATCACCGGTTAAAAATGTTTCTTGAGGTTCAGTTAGATGGTGAACAGCAATACCGCCATAAAAATTCTTTGTGTATGCTATTGCTCCGGCAGAAAAGTCAACTCCTTGAACACTTGTCCTAATAGGTGTTTCCTGTGTTGGGTATATAAAGCCATATCGCTCATCAATCATATCGCCAAAAGTCAGTTGATCCCAGTCAATGGCCTTATTAAAATAGGTCGCCTCGCCACCAAAACGGAGTGAAAGTTTTCTGTTGACAGCTAAATTATAGCTGTATATGGCACTTGCTCTTGTAGTTTTAAATATTCCAGAAACACCTTCTCTGTCATGCATCAGCGCAAAACCAAGACCCCCACTTATTGCATCAACGTGTTGATCATATGATGCAGAGTAAGTAACGTAATTACCTCCACCACTAGAAATTCCTGGCCATTGGTTGCGGTAGTTCATTACAAATCGAGGACAACGCTCGACACCAGCTAACGCTGGGTTAAGGTATAACGGATTGGAGTAGAACTGTGAGTAGATAGGATCTTGCGAATATCCATATTCCACTGCACTCATCAAACCGCACCAAACTAATGTGACCCTAATTAATAGTCTATTCGACATATAGATTTAACTTATCGTGTAGGCAATTATACGAAATATTTTGTTTTTGAAAAGTTAATTTTGAAATCTAAGTAAATATGACAATAAGTGTTTTTAATACAATAATTGTAAATTCACGTCGTTCTGATCACGACTTTTGCCGAATACGTAAATCATTTTTAATATTTTGTAGTTGAAAACACTCCAATATACTTTACTTCATGCCTTACTTCCAGTGCTTTCATTATTTATATGGGGTGCTGCTTATTCTCAAATAGAGGCTAAGCTTAATTGGGGGGGAGTGGTAGCAGATCAAACATTTGAACACGGTCACAAGAAGTATCTCTATCTCGAAGATGCGTCTTACCAATTAGACCTACATTCGTTACCAGAGGTTGCTCTAAGAAAAGCTCATTCAAGTAAGTTTAAAGTTACGAAAATTGAAAGTTATGAAATGGAAACATCTCTACTTACAAATGAAGAACTGCAAATTACACAACCTTTTTCTTCTGAAATTGGTTTAAAACCAAAATTTAAGATAGATGCTCAGTATGTTTCTGGGAAAACAATAGTTACAATTCGTTTTATTCCTTTTGTCATAGTATCCGGTGAGATTAAAAAAATTGAATCGATTAAAATCAACTATAATAAAGTAAGTAATTCCTTCGGGTCTCGAATGACGTGGGAAAATAACAGTGTTCTAGCCAGTGGCACTTGGTATAAAATTGGGATAGCAAACTCAGGAATGGTAAAACTAGATTATTCTTTCTTCCAAAGACTCGGGTTTAACCCAACTGTGACTAACCTTAACGCATTAAAGGTCTTTACTGCAGAAGGAGGTACTTTGCCCGAGAATAATACTGTAGATCCTATTGATGGTCTAATTCAAGTTCCTATCTATACCAAAGGAGCAGAAGATGAGAAGATTGACATAGGTGATTATGCTGTGTTTTTTATTCCAGGTCCGCACGATTGGGTTTTAGAAAATGGACAATACTCATACACACACAATATTTATTCAGATTCAAGCTATTTCTTTATCTCATTTAATTCATCTTCGGTTGTTCCAGCAATAAGCAATCAACCAGCAGTTGCGGGAGGATCTATTATTAATGAATTCGATGATTATGATGTACATGAACTAGAGAAAACAAATCTTATTTCAAGTGGGAGAAAATGGTTTGGAGAGCATTTCAATGCAACAACGGCGTATTCCATCGATTTTAATTTTCCAAATATTAGTAGAACTAAAAATGCTACCGTTCGAGTGTCTTCTGCTATCCGATCCTTAAATTCAAACAGTACATTAACTGCTTCAGCCGGTTCTATAGGCACTGGAAGTTTTAATGGAGGAAGTGTAAGCGGGAACTATACAGACAGGTTTGCGATATACAATACCTTTTCTTTTAGCGGAAAACCTACAGGAACTAAAATTTCTGTTTTTCTAAACTTCTCGAAAGCCAATGGCGAATCGCAAGCATGGTTGGATAAAATTCAGATAAACTGCAAAAGAAGTTTGACTTTTTCTGGAAGCCAAATGGCGTTTCGTAATATTTCAACATTTAATCAAACAACTAACTTTAGCTATGAATTAGCAGCCCCTAGAGCGGATATGCAAGTTTGGAATATTAGCAATCCTATGAGTCCAAAAAACGTTCAATTTTCATTATCAAATGGTAAGGCGAGATTTAATTTATCCGGCGGTGATACAAGTGAATTTATTGCTTTTGACCCTAATAGTATAATTGTTCCAACAAACTTCGCCATTCTGGATAATCAAGATCTTCACATGAGGCCTTCAGATCCGATCGATATGGTTATTATCGCACCAAAAGATTTTTTGGGACAAGCGGAAGAGTTAGCTGAATTGCACCGAGATTTGGATGAGCTGATTACTGTTGTTGTTGATATTGAGCACATATACAATGAGTTTAGCGGCGGAAGGCAAGATTTATCTGCAATTAAAAATTATTTAAGATTTCTAAAAGAGACCGCTACAATCGGAGCGGGACCTCGATATGTTTTGCTATTTGGTGATGCATCATTTGACTTTAAAAATAGAGTCTCTGGAAACACAAATTTCATTCCTATATACCAAACAGCAGAATCCTTATCGCCTACAGGTTCTATAGCAACAGATGATTATATTGGGTATTTATCTCCTGATTATAGTGGTTCTATTACAGAGGGAATTATGGAAGTTGGAGTGGGACGGTTTCCGGTAAAGACAGCTCGCCAAGCATCGGATGCGGTTAATAAGGTCAGAAGCTATTACAGCGATGCATCATTTGGGTCTTGGAGAAATAAATTGACATTTATTGCTGATGATGAGGATAGAAATAGACATATGATTGACGTTGATCGATTGGCAAGTCAAGTAGACACCACATTTCCGAAATACAATGTGAACAAGATATTGTCCGATGCTTACCCTCAGCGCGCAACTCCAGGAGGACACCGGTATCCCGATGTAAATACTGCAATTGATGATGCCGTTCAACGAGGTTCGCTTACAATAAATTATTTGGGGCACGGCGGTGAATTGGGTTGGGCTCACGAAAGAATATTAGAGGTGTCTCAGATTAATAAGTGGAATAACATAAAAAATATGCCGCTATTAATTACAGCTACTTGCGAGTTTAGCCGATTTGATGATCCAAAAAGAACCTCTGCAGGTGAATTTGTTTTCTTAAATCCAGACGGAGGAGGGATTGCATTACTTACAACTACACGATTAGTTTATTCAACACCTAATTTTGAGTTGGCGAAGAAATTTAATGAAGTGGCGTACAGAGAATATGATGAATATCCGCGTTTGGGGGACTTAGCTCGATTGACTAAAGCATCACAGTCTTCGGTTAATAGCAGAGTTTTCGCTTTATTGGGGGATCCTGCGGTGCGTCTTGCATACCCGCAAGAAAGGGTTGTCGCCACATCTGTTCCCGATACAATAAGAGCCTTGGATTTAGTAACTATTACTGGAGAGGTAAGAAATCGAAAAACAGGTGAGCTGCTCAAAGATTTTAATGGAATTGTTTACCCAACTGTTTTTGATAAAGAGAAGAACCTAAAAACATTAAATAATGACATTATTTCGCAAGGAGCACTCGGTTTTAAGGCTAGGACGAGCGTTTTGTTTCGTGGAAAAGCTTCAGTGAAAAACGGAAATTTCACTTTTTCATTCGTAGTGCCAAAGGATATTGATTACAGTTATGGATTTGGAAAAATCAGTTTCTATGCTGAGAATGGAGTAATTGATGCCAATGGATTTGAGATGTCGTCTACAGTAGGAGGAAAGAACCCTAATGCCGCTGAAGATAAGGTAGGCCCACAAATAAACCTATTCATAAACGATAGTACCTTTGTGAATGGTGGAATGACCAACGAAAATCCTACTATTTATGCCAAACTATTTGACCAAAATGGAATAAATACAACAGGAAGTGGCGTGGGTCATGATATCGCGGCAACAATTGATGCTAATACTGTAGATCAAATTGTTCTAAATGAATACTACGAAACAGAATTAAATTCATACCAGAGAGGAATAGTTACTTATCCTTTATCTGATTTAAATGAAGGGAATCATACGCTGCAATTGAAAGCCTGGGATGTTTACAATAATTCATCTACTGCCGATATCGCTTTTGTAGTATCTGAAAGTGAAGAGTTGGCGCTAGACCATGTGCTAAATTACCCCAACCCTTTCACTACAAATACCGACTTCTATTTAGAACACAATCATCCAAATCAAGATTTGTTTGTCAGAGTTCAAGTATTCACCATATCGGGTAAAGTGGTGAAAACTATTGATGGGACTTATAACTCAAAAGGGTTTAGGCTAGGACCAATAAATTGGAACGGCTTAGATGATTTTGGAGATAAAATTGGAAAAGGAGTGTACGTTTATAAAGTTTATGTGAAGTCTCCTAATGGCGATATTGCCGATAAGTTTGAGAAACTCGTAATACTGCATTAGTAAAAGGCTACAAACCTTATATTTGCAGACTTTTTGATTATGAAAATTACAAAAAAGAATAATTTCATCGCATTAGTAACCTTAGGGTTATTTACCTGTACAGGTTTGACCTCTATTGCTCAAGTTAGTGGTGGAAATATTTCTACAGGACAAATTAATGGCTCGCAAGCTGATGATGCTCGATTGAACACAATTACTACAGCTGTTCCGTTTTTACTTATATCACCGGATTCACGTCATGGTGCAATGGGAGATGCAGGAGTAGCAACTAGTCCTGATATTAATGCTATGCATTGGAATGCTTCTAAGTTGGCATTTATAGACGAGAAATATGGCTTTGCTATGGGTTACACACCTTGGCTTAGGAAATTAGTCCCAGACATTAGCTTGAGTTATTTTACGTTTTTCTACAACTTAAACAAGATAATTACTTTTGGTGGTGGTATAAAATACTTTAGCCTAGGTGATATTCAGTTTACGGATAACACGGGAGCCAATTTAACTCAATTTAGACCAAATGAATTTGCAATAAACGGCAGTGTTGCTGCTAAGTTTTCAGATAATTTTTCTGGGGGAGTAAGTTTCAAATACATTCATTCAAATCTCACTGGAGGAATTACAGTAGCTGGTGCAGATACAAAGCCAGGTCAAACTGTAGCTTCTGATCTTTCCTTGTACTATCAATCTGACAAATTTAAATTAGGCGATAGGAAAGCAGAATGGGCTGCAGGAATGTCAATTAATAATATTGGCGGTAAGGTTTCTTATTCTAACTCAACTGAAAAAGACTTTTTACCGATCAATTTAAGAATTGGACCAAGATTTACTTACCACATTGATAAGTACAACAAGGTCTCTATTCATGTAGACTTCAATAAGTTGATAGTTCCAACTCCACCCACTTACTTGAGAGATGTTGATGGGAATTTTGTAACGGAAGGAGATAATTTTGTTATTGGTGCTGGAAAAGATCCAAATCGTCCGGTGGTAGAGGGTATAGTTGGTTCTTTTGGAGATGCTCCAGGAAATATTATTCGCGATGAGAATGGCGATGCGATTCTAACCGGTGATGGAAGAACTTATGAAGTTGAAAAAGGAAGTGTTTTTAAAGAAGAAATGCGAGAAATAAACTTCGGTACGGGTTTGGAATATTGGTATGATGATTTATTTGCGATAAGAACGGGTTATTTTTGGGAACATGAATTAAAGGGAAATAGGAAGTATTTCACACTCGGCGCTGGATTAAGGTATAAAGTGTTAGGATTAGATTTTTCTTATTTAATTCCGGCCTATTTTGGTCAAAGAGGAGTTCAATCTCCACTCCAAAATACGCTTAGGTTTACTTTAATTTTCAACTTTAACGAAAATAAATCTGGTTCTGCAGTCCCAACTGGTGGCGGCGCCGCTGGAGGAGCATAATGAATTTTAGAATTGGATTCGGTTACGATATTCACCAACTTGCTGAAGGCGAGGACCTTTGGTTAGGAGGGATTAAACTCGATTATTATTTAGGAACCGTTGGACATTCAGACGCGGATGTACTTATTCATGCAATATGTGATGCAATTTTAGGAGCTGCTAACCTTAGAGATATTGGCTTCCACTTTCCGGACACTGATCCAAAATATAAAGGCGCAGACAGCAAGGTGCTTTTAAAAGAGGTGGGAGACATTTTAAATAAAAATGGATATCGATTGGGGAATATTGATGCTACGATTGTTCTGGAGCAGCCTAAAATAAATCCTCATATTGACAAGATGCAAGAAACGATGGCTCCTCTGCTGTCGGTTACCACCAATGATATTTCAATAAAAGCTACAACTAGTGAAAAATTAAGTTTCGTTGGAAGAGAAGAAGGAGTAAAAGCATATGCAGTTGCCCTTGTTTATAAATCAGAAGCATGAAAAAGAGAATTATAGAATGCGAATTTGAAGAATATGAAAATGCAACGGAATTATCTGAATTGGATAGAATCCTTTTTCTCGAAGCAAAAAAAATCAGTCTAAATGCTTACGCACCTTATTCATCATTCAACGTTGGATCAGCAGTGCGACTAGCAAATGGAAAAGTAATTCTAGGAACTAACCAAGAAAATATTGCGTATCCTTCTGGATTATGTGCAGAAAGAGTTGCGTTGTTTTCCGCCCATACACTATTTCCTCACGAAAAAATTGAGTCCGTTGCGGTCTATGCATTTTCTGAAAAATTCGTGGTAAACGAAGTAGTTTCACCATGTGGAGCATGTAGGCAAGTTATTGCGGAGTACGAAGAAATTTCCAAACAGCCAATTTCAGTTATAATGGGTTCTGAAGCAGGAATTATTAAGACATACGGAGTCAACCAATTACTTCCTTTTCGATTCTCAAGCGTCGGATTAAAAAGCTAAGATTTAAGCGTTTTATAAAGTGAATAAATTTTGAACTGAGCTAAGGTGCTATTTATATAAATTTGCTGCCCGCTAACAAGAAAATTAACATGGCAAAACAAACAAAATTCACTAAAGACCAGTACATCAAGTGGTACGAGTCTATGCTGCTCATGCGAAAGTTTGAGGAGAAATGTGGTCAACTATATATTCAACAAAAATTCGGTGGTTTCTGCCACCTGTATATTGGGCAAGAGGCAGTAGTCGCGGGAACAGTATCTGGTAGTAAAAAGGGCGACAAGCACATTACTGCTTATCGAGACCATGTTCATCCAATAGGATTGGGAATGCATCCGAAATATGTAATGGCTGAGTTGTATGGGAAATCAACTGGTTGTTCCAAAGGTAAAGGTGGCTCAATGCATATGTTTAGCAAGGAATTAAATTTTATGGGTGGACACGGTATAGTGGGTGCTCAAATTCCGATGGGAGCTGGTATTGCATTTGGCGATATGTACAAAGGAAATGATAACGTTACTTTTTGTTCTTTTGGCGATGGAGCAGCAAGACAAGGTGCTCTTCACGAGACTTTCAACATGGCGATGGTATGGAAAATTCCAGTTGTTTTCATAATTGAGAACAATAACTATGCGATGGGAACCTCTGTGGCAAGAACAACTAACGTTACCGATATGTCCAAAATTGGCGATAGCTACGAAATGCCTTCAGAGTCTGTAGACGGAATGAGTGTTGAATCAGTGCATGATGCTATAAAAAGAGCTTCAGATCATTGCCGAAAAGGTGAGGGTCCGTATTTATTAGATATCAGAACCTACAGATATAAAGGACATTCGATGTCTGATCCGCAGAAGTATAGAACTAAAGAAGAGGTGAGCGAATGGAAATCAAAAGACCCTCTTGAAAAGGTTTTAAGTGCTATTCAAGATAAAAAATACGCAACAGAAAAACAATTAGAAGAAATTAAACAACGAGTGAAAGGTTTAGTAGAAGAAGCGGTAACCTTTGCTGAGGAATCACCATTTCCTGAAGCGTCTGAATTATATAAGGACGTTTATGTTGAAGAAAATTATCCATTTGTAACAGATTAAACTATGGCTGAAGTAGTAAGAATGCCGAAATTAAGTGACACCATGGAAGAAGGTGTTGTTGCTGAATGGCATAAAAAAGTTGGAGATAGTGTTGAGTCTGGTGATTTACTTGCTGAGATTGAAACCGATAAAGCTACCATGGAATTTGAATCTTTCCAAGATGGAGTTTTGTTGCACATAGGCGTAGAAAAAGGAGCGGCTGCTCCCGTTGACGGAATTTTAGCGATTCTAGGTGAAAAGGGTGAAGATGTTGCTGCCATTTTGAAAGCAGAAGCATCTGAGTCACCAGTAGAAGAAGCCCCTGCTGAAGTAGTCAAGGAAGATCCAGTGGTTGCTGCTCCTCAAGTTGAAGAACCAGAGGCTATTGCACCTCCTGTAACGAACAATTCAAACGGAAGACTAAAGGTATCTCCATTAGCAAAGAAATTGGCTGAGGATAAAGGAATTAGTCTTTCTTCTATTTCAGGTTCTGGTGAAGGTGGAAGAATAGTAAAGAAGGACATTGATAATTATATTCCTTCAGCTTCTCAATCATTGACATCTGTAGGATCTGAATCCTTTACTGATACTCCGGCCTCTCAAATGAGAAAGTCGATTGCCAAGAGTTTGACCAAAAATCAATTTAGCGCTCCGCATTTCTACTTGACCATTTCTTTAGATATGGACAATACGATTGCGGCTAGGAAGAGCTTAAACGAAGTTTCTGACGTTAAAATCTCGTTCAATGACATTGTAATCAAGGCAGTTGCTTCGGCATTAAGAGTTCACCCTAATGTGAATACTTCTTGGATTGAAGAGTCTAAAAGCGTTCGCCAAAACGATCATGTAAGTGTCGGAGTTGCAATGGCTGTAGAAGATGGATTACTGGTTCCTGTAGTAAAATTTGCAGATCAAAAATCACTTTCAGGTATTTCTGCTGAAGTAAAAGAATTTGCTGGAAAAGCAAAAGAAAAAAAGATTTCATTAGAAGAACTTCAAGGAAATACATTCACGGTTTCTAATCTTGGAATGTTTGGGATTGAGCAGTTTACATCAATTTTAAATGCGCCGGAATCGTGTATTCTGGCTATCGGAGCAATCAAACAAGAACCTGTAGTAAGAGACGGTGAATTAGCTGTTGGAAATATTATGAAGGTTACTTTGACTTGTGACCATAGAACAGTTGATGGTGCTAGCGGTGCATTATTTCTGCAATCATTCAAGAAGTTTGTAGAGAACCCTGTTACGATGCTGGCATAACAAAGCCTTCTAACAACAAAGCATTTTCAAAAGCCTTCAGGTCTTGATAATTATCGAGATTCGGAAGGTTTTTTTTATGAACGATTTTAGGTATCCAGTCAAATATTTCTGACGTCAATTGGTTTTGTTTCCTGACTAAGTAGTTTGAATTGGGGATTAATTGTTCAGCTAAATATTCCTGTTCAGTTTGTCCTGGAGTGGGAATGAGTATACTAGGGATTTGGAGGAAATATAGATCCATAATAGTTGTATACCCGGAACGACAAATCATTTTTTTACTGCGGGAAATCAGACTTTCTAATTCTTTTTGTTGGACTAGATTGTGCGTTTCCAATTTGGTTTTTTGCGAGAATGGTAGTTCCGATCCTCGAACAAGAACTATTTTAACTGGATTTCTAGGTTTTAATTCAATTAACTTTTTTTCTAGCAATGTTCGCTGAGGTTCAGGTCCGGAGAGAACAATTAAATAATCAATATCTTTCTTGACATCATTATCAACGCTAAAAACACTGATTGGATTAATGAAATGATGGGGCAAATTAGTTTCTGATAACTCCCCGCTCAGTTTCTTTTTTTTATCCTGAAAGTCAGGAACCAAAATGGAGTCAAATTCCTTTTGATAATTTGAAAGCACGCTGTTTACTCCTTTAAATAATATTGGTGTGATTAGCTTGAGCTGATGACTTATCAGTAAACTTTTTACGGTTGCAGATCGAAAACCATATCGGTTATCAGATAAAATGAGATCGAAATTAGTATTGTAAAGAATCTCTTGAACTTTTTGTTTTTCACTTTCAATTGCGGTCTTAAGCTTTGGGATTTGGCAAAGTAACTTTAGTGAAAGCAAGTTTTTATTGGTAGAGTATTGAATATCGTATCCTCTTAATTTATGGAAGGTAAGTGTTGGAAACTCCTTTTCTAAATATGCCAGCGCTAATCCATCAGAAGCAATTTCGACTTCAATACCCTTATTAAGTAAGTATTGAATAAGAGGCGTGCTTCTAGTCGCATGGCCTAGACCCCAGTTCAATACTCCAAAGAGTACCTTTTTTATTTCTTTATTTAAATCCATCTTTTCCAAGATGGACTAAAGTACAAATCAAATTTTGGTGAATTATTAATATCCTATTAATAATAAAGACTTTATGAGTTTGGCCAACCAAACCCAAGATTGTTTTGTTTCTTTGAGTAACTAAAAACAACTAATGAAAGCAATAGTGTCTGGTGCAACAAAAGGGATAGGGAAAGCGATAACGCTAGCTTTAGCAGGTAAAGGTTACGATTTAGGACTAGGAGCAAGAAATCTCGAGGAGTTGAATTTTTTAAGAAAGGAAATTCAGGCACTTTACCCCGATATTGAAGTGATTACTAAATCAGTGGATTTTTCTCAGAAACACGAAACTCGGAACTTTGCAGAAACATTTCTGCATCATTGGGGCGATATTGATATTCTGGTAAACAATGTTGGCGTTTACGAAGAAGATAATCTAGATAATTTGAATGAAAACGACCTAATGAAGATGTTCAATGTGAACTTTTTCAGTGCAATGCGATTGACCCAGCCATTCCTGCCAGAGTTTAAAAAAAGAAAATCAGGACATATTATAAATATTTGTTCTGTTCTTAGTAAAAAAGTCAGAAAAAAAGCAGTTTCATATTCTCTGAGTAAGCAAGCCCTCTATGGTTACACCAAGATTTTGAGAAACGAACTTAGAAATTATGATGTTAAAGTGACTGCCATATTGCCAGGATCAACAAATACTGCTAGTTGGGATGGTCTCGATGCCCCAGTAGATGAATTTGTTCAGCCCGAAGATGTGGCGAATGGTGTTTTAATGGCGATTCAAAGTAATGGTTTAGTGGAAGAGTTCGAAATAAAACCAATTAATCCAAAGCATTAAAATGGGTAAAAAGAAAAAACTGCTACGCTTTGCTGACACCAAAGTCTTTTCGAATGTCACAGAGCCTCCAATGGAAGAGTTTTTTGACCGCGAAAAAGGAGTTCCATATAAACACGCATTAGCTGGAAATTGGCGTTCTAAGGTATTCAAAAACGACAATCCCATAGTGCTAGAGCTTGGTTGTGGTAAGGGTGAATACTCGGTAGGAATGGGGAAAGCATTTCCTGAAAAGAATTTTATTGGAGTAGATATTAAAGGAAATCGAATTTGGTATGGCGCAAAAGAGGCGTTAGATGAAGAATTGAATAACGTTCATTTTCTTAGAACCAGAATTGATTTTATTACCGCCTTTTTTGAAGAAGGAGAGATAGACGAAATCTGGATTACATTTCCTGATCCACAAGAAAAAGAGAATCGAGCAAGAAAGCGACTTACTGGTAAAATGTTTATTGACCGTTACAAGCAGATTCTAAAACCACATGGTGTTATTCATTTAAAAACGGATAGTGCTTTTCTATATGAATTCACACAAGAAGAAATCGATGAGCATGGATACACAAGGTTGCACAGTACGCCAGATTTATATGGAGATAACTTCGATCGATTCAATGAAGAAAATCAATTAACTATAACAAATCCAAACCAACCAACTCAAGAAATTCTTAAGATCAAAACTTATTATGAGGAACTGTTTACTGCTCGTGGGCACCTAATTACATATACACAGTTCATCCCTTGATGCAAGAAAAGACCTATACCTTTTATCAAGACGTTTATGATGTAGCCCGACAGATTCCGAAAGGGCGAGTAACTTCATATGGAGCAATTGCTAA
Organism: uncultured Flavobacteriales bacterium; assembly: GCA_913020435.1. GTDB lineage: Bacteria > Bacteroidota > Bacteroidia > Flavobacteriales_G > Salibacteraceae > UBA6770. Next base: position 103,871 of record CAJVZZ010000003.1, read on the forward strand.
GTATTTAGGAATGGCTCGATCTTCTCGAATGGTGGGTTATGCAATGAATGGAGCTCATTCTATGGTGGATATTCCCGCACACCGGGTAGTTAATCGAAATGGCCTTTTAACAGGAAAACATCACTTTGAAACTCCATTCCGAATGCAGGAATTGTTAGAGCAGGAGAATATTAAAGTTGAAGAAGACCAAATCATTGATTTCAAAGAATTGTATTGGGATCCGTTGGTGGAGTTGAAGCTCTGATTCAAGAATCGTTCCTGTGCAGGAATGACGAAAAATTTTATTAGTAACTAGAATGAAAAACAGTTATACTTTTTGGTTCTATGGATATTGCCCGTTAACAAATTTGTGTCCTTTCGGAACGACAGGAATATAAATTTCGTTACTCTAATTTTTACAGTTTATTTACTTTAAACAATGTTCTTGAAACCAAACCAGAGATTACCTTTGCGCTATGGAAATTACACAAGAACAAGTTTTAAGTGCACTCTCATTTGTTATCGAACCCGACCTTAAAAAGGACATAATTTCTTTAGGTTTCGTATCGGATATTAAAATAGAAGGAAATAAAATTTCTTGCACGGTGCAAGCAAGTAATCCTGCTATGCACAATCGCAAGCGTATTGAAGACGCGTGCGATCATCAATTGAAATTGAAAATTGGGAATGAGGTTGAGACTAGTGTTAGTATAGTTGCCATGAACGAAGACAACCAAACTGATCCTCAAGTAAGAAAAGTTCTTCCAGGTGTAAAACACATTATAGCTGTAGCATCAGGAAAAGGTGGAGTAGGGAAGTCTACGATTACATCGAATATTGCCGCAGGTCTTGCTAAAAGAGGCTACAAAGTGGGTTTGATTGACGCCGATATTTATGGACCTTCAGTACCAATAATGTTTGATGTACAATTACACAAACCTGGAATGAAAGATATTAATGGGAAAAGCTACATGACTCCTGTTGAAGCATATGGTGTTAAAATTCTTTCTATTGGTTTTTTTGCTGATACAGATCAAGCTATTGTTTGGCGTGGTCCTATGGCAAGTAAAGCGCTAGATCAAATGGTTAAGGATGTCTACTGGGGCGATTTAGATTATATGCTAATTGATTTACCTCCTGGAACTGGAGATGTTCATTTATCTATCGTTCAGGCAGTTCCGTTAAGTGGTGCTATTGTAGTAAGCACTCCTCAGCAAGTTGCATTGGCGGATGCTCGAAAAGGAATTAATATGTTTCAGATGGATTCGATTAAAGTTCCAGTTCTTGGTTTGGTAGAAAACATGAGCTACTTCACACCTGCTGAATTGCCAGATAATAAGTATTACATATTTGGAAAGGACGGTGCAAAAGAATTGAGCGAAAAAATGAATACGCCTTTATTAGCTCAAATTCCACTGGTTCAATCCATTCGAGAAAGTGGTGATATTGGTCGTCCTGCTGTCTTACAAGACAATACGGCTTCTTCAAAAGCCTTTGAAGCCTTGGTAGATAGTGTGATAAAAACGATGGAAAATAAGTAGGCTTATTTTCGTCTATTTTTGAATCTCAATAGAAATTATGCAAAACCCAGGTCAATCCGCACTTTACGATAGAGTTGATTTAGCTTTAAATGATTTACGTGCTTTTGTAAAAGAAGATGGTGGCGACTTAGAATTGGTCGAAGTTACCGATGATGGCGTAGCTAGAGTTGAGCTTAAAGGCGCCTGTAGGAGCTGTTCAATGAACAACATGACTTTTAAAGCAGGAGTGGAAGAAGCTATTTTAACAGCTGTTCCAGAGGTTCAGAGAGTAGAGGCGGTTGGTTTTCAGTTGCATAAGTAAATTGTAAAGCAAAGTTTCGCAAATAATTTACAGTGGGACTCACTCAGGGTAGCGAGATAGTAATTGAATATCCTTTTGAGTTTTTTTGTGCAGATTAACGAAACAAAAATGTATCGAGAACTTATTATTAATTCCAAGTACTTCTTGATACAGTTCTCCTATCGTTGAATCAATCGAGATGACAGATTAATTTCTGGGGTGACAGCGAATTATTTCTGGTGAAAAACCTTTGACTTCACTAATCCCAATTTATTTACGAAGTACAACCAGCTTGTCCAAAGCACTCCAAAACCATAAATTGAACTGCGTTTAAAGTTGATAGAAGAAGCTTCTTCGAAATATTTTGTAGGACAAGTTACTTCTCCAATTTCGAAACCTTCGTAAAAAATTTGAGCCAGCATTTGATTGTCAAACACAAAATCGTCGGAGTTGATATTGTAATTGATACCTTCTAAAACCTCTCTCGAAAATGCACGATAACCCGAGTGATATTCTGAAAGCTTTTGGTTCATTAATATATTTTGATAAAGCGTTAAACAGCGATTAGCAATGTACTTATACATCGGCATTCCACCTTTGAGCGCTCCTTTTCCAAGAATTCTAGAAGCAAGTACTGCAGGGTAGAGATCATTTGCAATCATATGAGCAATAGAAGGAATAAGCAGCGGAGTATATTGATAATCAGGATGAACCATAATTACAATATCAGCACCCAATTCTAACGCCTTGTTGTACAACGTCTTTTGGTTTCCGCCATAACCTTTGTTCTTTTCGTGTCGAATTACGTGTTTGATTCCAATTCTCTTGGCTACTTCAGTGGTATCATCAGGACTATGATCGTCCACTAAAATTACATCGTCCACTATATCAAAGTCAATCTCACTATACGTCTTCTCAAGCGTTTTTGAAGCATTGTAAGCGGGCATTACAACGACTACCTTTTTTCCTTTAATCATAGTTTAACTGTTTGAGGCAAAAATAAAAAAACGGGTTGCTCTATAGGTTTGAGATGCGAATAAGTTATCCTAGCAAACTTGTGATTCGATATAACCAATCAAAGAATGAATCACCTTAATGTGGATTTCTTGAACTCTATCTGCAAATTCTGAATATGGAGCTCGTATTTCAACGTCGCAAAGACCGGCTATTTTTCCGCCGTCTTTTCCGGTAAGCCCAATGACTTTTATTCCTACATTTTTTGCAGAAGTAATTGCGTTAATTATGTTAGCTGAATTTCCGCTTGTACTGATTGCTAATAAAACGTCACCTTCTTTTCCAAGACCATCTACAAAACGAGAGAAAATTTGGTCGTAACCATAATCGTTGCCAACACAAGTAAGGTGACCACTATCCGAAATTGCAATTGCAGCAAGAGCTTTTCTATCGCCTCTATAACGACCGGAGAGTTCCTCTGCAAAATGCATTGCATCACTCATAGATCCACCATTTCCGCAAGAAATAATCTTGTTTCCATTCATTAAAGCCTGGCTCAATATATCACCTGCTTTTTGAATCAATTCGAAATTTTCTTTAGTAGAAAACTTGTCTAGGACAGATTTAGCTTCCGAAAATTGTTTGCTAATAAAATCCATTAATCAGTGACTTTATATAATTTCAGACCCTTAGATAGCCAAGCTTTGAAATCATCGGGGTCTCTATGTCGGTCATAGTCGGCGGAACCATTAGCTAAATCTTTACCATCTGACCCTAACATAGTATAGTAAGGCTGAGTGTTTGTCTTATAACGCTCAACTTGTTTGTACATCCACTTATCACCCACACTTTTAATTGTCTTTTTACGATTACCAATCATAACTTCTTTTACTTCGCTAGCTGGCAATGGCTCTTCAAAATCCACGTATAAAGAAACAATTACCACGTCATTTCTTAGCATATCAATAATTCCAGGCTCACCCCAAACTTGCTCTTCCATTTTTCGACAATTTGCACAAGCTTTACCAGTAAAATCTACAAAAAGGGGCTTATTAACTAATTGGGCATATTTAAGTCCTTCATCCCAATCGTAAAAAACTGGAATATTTTGTGGACCTTGGTGAGTTCCTTCAATATGAGAATTGATTGAGGCTTGTCCGCCACCTCCAGCAAAGCTTCCGAAAGGAGCTTCAGCATATGTCATGGGAGGAGGAAATCCAGCGATTAATTTCAAAGGGGCACCCCACATTCCTGGAATCAAATAGATAGTAAATGTGAAAGTTATAACAGCCATTAGGATTCGACCTACTGGTATTTTTTCCATAGGAGAATCGTGTGGAAGTCGAATTTTTCCAATTAAATAAAATCCTAACATAGCAGAAATTACAATCCAAAAAGCAAGAAATACTTCACGAGTAACCCAGCCAGCATCAATAACTAAATCGGCATTTGATAAGAATTTCATAGCTAATCCCAATTCTAAAAATCCTAAAACAACCTTTACAGAATTCAGCCAACCACCAGATTGGGGCAGTGAATTTAACCACCCAGGGAAAGCCGCAAATAACGCAAACGGCAATGCTATAGCTAATGAAAACCCAAACATACCAACAATAGGCATGAGTCCGCCTATTGACGCAGCCTCAACTATCAGAGTTCCTACGATAGGTCCGGTACATGAAAAGGAAACCAATGCTAAAGTGAAGGCCATGAAGAATATCCCAACTAGACCGCCTTTATCTGCTCCTTTATCTGCTGCGTTTACCCATGAAGAAGGAAGAGTTATTTCAAAAGCTCCCAGAAAGGAAATAGCAAACACAACAAGCAAAATGAAGAAAACGATATTAAACCAAAAATTAGTTGCCATTTCACTCAAGACTTCAGATCCAAAGACGGCTGTAACTACAGTGCCGAGCAATACATAGATAACTATTATTGATATTCCATAAATTACTGCATTTCGGATTCCCTCTGCTTTGGTTTTAGATTGTTTTGTAAAATAGCTAACGGTCATCGGTATCATTGGAAATACACAAGGAGTTAATAGAGCAGCAAAACCACTTAAGAATGATAAAAGGAAAATCCCCCAAAATGATCGGCTTGAACTTTCCTTTTCAGTATTAGATTCAAGTTCAGTTAAACTATCTGCAGTATTGAAATCATTTAGGTTTACATTAAATTCTATTGTTTCTGGGGGTAAGCATTTAGATTCATCACAAACCATGTAATAAACGTCCCCTTTAACCTGATTGACTCCTTCCTTAACTTTTACCTTTTGCTTGAAGCGTACTTCTTTTTCGTAAAAATTTAGGTTCATCATAAAGTTGTTGTCGTACTCTTTAATCAGATCTCCTTCCTCTTCAGGTGTTCCAATAATTTCAAACTCTTTATTCTCATTGAAATATCTGAACTCTGTTGGAACAGGGCCATCAGCACCTTCTAGATTCTGAGAATACATATGCCAACCTTCCTCAACATCAGCAGAGGCAACTATTAAATACTCATCATTTCCTAAATCTTCTGCACTGAATGTCCACTTTACAGGATCATAAATTTTGTTTTCTTGAATTAATGGCTTTGCTTCAATTCCCGGCGAACCTTTAGTTGAGGCGACCAATCCTGGTTGTTTGGCAGCAGAAACGATCTCCATTTTCACGGATTTAGATTTTTTCAAATCAAAACTAAACTCGATATAATCTGGAGGTAAACATTTCGAATCGTCACAAACCATGAAAGTTAGTTCACCCTTTACACTGGCTGTTGGATTCTTAAGTCTAACTTTTTGAGAAAATGTTACTTTATCGTCAAAAAACAATAAGTCCATTTGGAAGTTCTTGTCGAACTCTTTTGTAGGTTTTGGTTCTTGTATTCCCCCAACCAATTCAAATTCTGCACTTTTTTCAAATGTAAATTCTGTTGGTAAAGGCCCTTCATCACCAGAAAGGGTGTTAGAATATATGTGCCAATGAGGATCTATTTCGGCTTTAAACTGAAGTTCATATTCGTTATCGGAAAGTTGCTTCGAGTCAAAAGACCAAGAAACGGGATTAAAAACTTGAGCAGTTGATGTTAACGTACTAAAAGCTAGTATAGCTCCGAATAAAAATCTGATCATATATTTATTTTAAAAACAGTAAATCAAATGTAAATAATTTGGCAAATTGAGGTGCGTGCTTATTGCTTGGATGTGAACTGTTAACAGCCGATTTACATGCTTTATGACAAGATGCTAAATCTCTTCGTGCCCTTTTATACCAAAATACTTTCGGATACTAAATACAGCAGCATACAAAAGAGGTGTATCCAAGAGCGCCATGAGTGCTTTGAACATCCAGCCGTCAATTATAAACTGAAGTAACTCATCATTCGGTTTTACGCCATAAAACAGCACAAGAACTACTAGTGTTGTATCCACCAATTGTGATAAAACTGTGGACCCATTATTTCTTAACCAAAGGAATTTCCCTTTCGTAAGTTTTTTCCAAAAATGGTAAATACGAATATCAATAAGCTGAGCAAAAAGGTAGGCTATCATTGAAGCAGAAATTACTCGCCAAGAATTTCCAAAAACTTGATCATAAGCATCATTGTCTACCGGTGAATCCGCGATAGAATCAAAGCTTCCGCCGAGATATATAATGAGTAATACAAATAATGAAGCAGCAAGTCCGCTCAAAACCACTGAATTGGTTTTTTTTCTTCCATAGATTTCAGAAAGAATATCGGTTATCAGAAATGTTATTGGATAGGGTAAAATACCGGCAGAAATAATAAAAGTTTTAAACCCTAGGTCGATAGAAATGAATTTATTGGCAATAAGATTGCAGGTTACCAACGCTGCAATAAATAAAGCTGCGAGTAGAAGATACAGTCGATCTGCTTGTTTTCTTTTTCCCTTATTCATAATTGTACTTAGCCAAGACCTTGCACCATATAGGATAACCGAGTAGGATTATATAAGATATAATTGGAACTCTAAATCGTGCATCTACATCGGTAATACTAGAGGTTACAGAAAAATACAGTATCAAGGATAAGAGAATTATCCCTATTTTCCAATTGGATTTAAACCAAAGAGGAAGGGAAAGTAAAATGGATAAATAAAAGCTGCCCAATAGCAGAACTTGAATTACAATAGCTAATTGAACTAACCAATTTGCTCGTTCTAATGCCAATTTAAAGCTGGCCCAATAGGAGTTTTGCATGTCTACATTGTTTAACGCGGGCTCTTCTCCCAATTTTTTACCATTGATTTGCATTCCAATATAAGATCGTAATGGTTTAATGAAAAAGCCAACCCAACTTTTAAGCATCATTTTAAAAGCAACAACTGGATATTGTTGAATGACTTCAAGACATTCTTTTCGTGCAAATTTTTGGAAATGTGGTATAGCGTAAGCGTTGTGTTCAAATGACAGTTCCGACAGTGGTTTTGAGTTACGATATTCATATTCTACAGTATGCCTATTCGAATTTGTGGCAATTGCCTTAATATTTGATGCTGTATGAAAAAGTAGATTGACTTCTGCTATTGAACTGAAAAATGCGCCTCCAAAGGTTTGCTGGTTTCTATATATCCACGGGCTAATAAGGAGAGTTCCAATAACCACGAATTTTGTCAGCTGGATCAGTTCATGTTTTATTCCTTGTTGGTTAAAAATCAAAAGCATGAAAGGTATAGCGACCAGTAAGTACATCGCGATTGGTTTGGTATAAGTTGCTAAAACAAGAAATAGCATCACATATTTTCTATGACTAGGTTCATTGCACTTAACGCTCTTTATTAGGAAGAACAGTGCACAAACCAGAAAGAACCCAAACCAGGGTTCGGGCAAAACAGTATTTGAAAAGTACACATTCGGTATGTCAAGTGCTACTAAAAGTCCAACGACAAAAGCAGATAAACGATTTCGTTTTATCAATAATGCGCATTGAGAAGCTATTGCGGCAGTAAATGCGCCAATTAATGCTTGAGTGTAGACAATCCATTCTCCATGTAATTGCAGCAGATGAAATAAGTAAATGTAAATCGAGTAAAAAGGTGTTCTAGTACTATCTGCTGTTAGCTGATCGCCAGTCATTTGCGAATAAACACCTTCATGGTAAAGATTATAAGCAATATTTAAATATCCCCATGAATCGTATAGATAGATGGATTCGGGGTGAAGAAACTGAATCAGAATTGAATATCCTAAACGAATAAAAAAGGCAATGAAGAATACGTAAGCTATTGGATGTCTCATACTAACACAATACAAAATCAAATTTAGATGATTGATTCGTATACACCTCAAAAAAAATCCCCTACTACACTGCTGCAATAGGGGATTTAATTATTCAGGGAATCTTTAGTTCCTACATCATTCCTGGCATTCCGCCACCCATGCCGCCTGGCATTTGAGGCGCTCCACCACCACCTTCTTCTTTCTCTTCAGAAAGAACACATTCGGTAGTTAAAAATAATCCAGAAATAGAAGCAGCGTTTTCAAGAGCAACACGAGTCACTTTTGTTGGGTCAATAACACCAGCAGCCATCAAGTTTTCGTAAACGTTAGTTCTAGCGTTAAATCCGAAATCACCTTTTCCTTCTCTAATTTTATTTACCACTACAGCACCTTCGCCACCAGCATTAAGCACGATTTGTCTTAATGGCTCTTCAATAGCTCTAGCAACAATGTTGATTCCTGTAGTTTCATCATCGTTTGCTCCTTCTAGTCCTTCTAATGCATCAATAGCGCGAATAAAAGCAACTCCACCACCAGGCACAATTCCTTCTTCTACAGCAGCACGAGTAGCAGCAAGAGCATCGTCAACACGATCTTTTTTCTCTTTCATTTCTACTTCAGTAGCAGCACCAATGTACAAAACAGCTACACCGCCAGCCAATTTAGCCAAACGTTCTTGTAGTTTTTCTCTATCGTAATCAGAGGTTGTAGATTCAATTTGAGCTGAAATTTGCTTTGTTCTAGCAACAATCGCTTCTTTAGAACCAGCACCATTAATAATAATAGTGTTGTCTTTATCAATCTCAATTTTTTCTGCAGTTCCTAAATCTTCAAGAGTTACATCTTCGATTTTTCTTCCTTGCTCTTCAGAAATTACGATTCCACCAGTAAGAATTGCAATATCTTCTAACATTGCTTTTCTTCTGTCTCCAAATCCTGGAGCTTTTACAGCGGCAATTTTTAAAGAACCTCTCAATTTGTTTACTACCAATGTAGCTAGAGCTTCTCCGTCAACGTCTTCAGCAATAATTACTAGACCTTTTCCAGATTGAGCTGTTTTTTCAAGAACAGGAAGTACATCTTTCATTGTAGAGATTTTCTTGTCGAAAATCAAAATGTAAGGGTTTTCCAATTCCGTGACCATTTTCTCCGTATCGGTAACAAAATATGGAGATAAATAACCTCTATCGAATTGCATTCCTTCAACGACATCAACAGTAGTTTCAGTTCCTTTTGCCTCTTCTACAGTAATTACACCTGCATTTCCTACAACTTTCATTGCTTCAGCAATCAAACTTCCAATTACCTCATCATTGTTAGCTGAGATAGAACCAACTTGTTTTATCTTTTCATTATCAGCACCAACTTCTTGGGACTGAATCTTAAGGTTTGCAACAACTGCTGCAACCGCTTGCTCTATACCACGTTTCAAGTCCATTGGATTTGCTCCAGCAGCAACGTTTTTCAGCCCAGTAGTTATAATTGCTTGAGCCAAAACAGTAGCAGTAGTAGTTCCGTCACCTGCAACATCAGCAGTTTTAGAAGCAACTTCTTTTACCATTTGTGCGCCCATGTTTTCAATAGGGTCAGACAATTCAATTTCTTTTGCAACAGAAACGCCATCTTTAGTAATTGATGGAGCTCCAAAGCTTTTATCAATTACTACATTTCTTCCTTTTGGTCCTAATGTTACTTTTACTGCATCAGCCAAAGCATCAACTCCTCTTTTGAGTTTATCTCTGCCTTCTACGTCAAATGTTATTTTCTTAGCCATCTTTATTTTAAGATTTTATTTTTCGATTAAACAATTGCAAAAATGTCTGCTTCTCTCATCATTAGGTACTCACCACCATCGATAGAGATTTCAGTCCCTGAGTATTTCCCGTAAAGAACGGTGTCACCAACTTTTACTGTCATTGGTTCATCTGGTTTTCCATTTCCAACTGCTAGAACTTTTCCTTTCTGTGGTTTTTCTTTGGCTGTGTCAGGAATAATGATTCCTCCCGCAGTTTTTTCTTCAGCTGCAGCAGGTTCAACAACGACTCTGTCTGCTAAAGGTTTGATGTTTAATCCCATTTTTGAAATATATTTTTAGTTAAACTATTGTGTATCTTACAACATATATCATTTCGTATGCCATAGAATCATTGCAGACAGTTTGGGTCAGTTTTTAAGTTTAATCCAAAAAAAATGTCAGTATGAATGACATACTGACACTTTTAAAAAGTCTTTTGAAGTTTTGTTCTATTGAGCCGGAGCTTGCTGAGCCGGTTGCACAGGTTGTTGAGGCAGAATAGTTTCACTCTCAACAAAATCTTGAATTTGAGATTCTTCAGGACTCAATTCAGTTGCTTGTCCAGTACCTTGCAATGCGGCAGCACCTAGGCAAAGACAAAGCAATAAAATGGCCAATCCCCATGTTGCTTTTTCTAACACATCAGCGGTTTTCTTAACGCCCATAACTTGGTTTGCTGAAGAAAAGCTACTGGCCAATCCTCCACCTTTAGATTCTTGAACTAATACTACTCCTATAAGAAGTACGCAAACGATAAATATGATAATAAAAATGAATGTCAACATGGTGTTCTAATTTTCTTTCAATTTCTGGATAAGGCGCGCAAAGTAACCGTTTTTTTCGGGAAATTTCAAACTTAATTTTTCATAAGCTGAAATGGCTCTTTTAAAGTTTCCTTGCTGCGCATAAATTTTCGCAAGTGTTTCAGTAACAAAGTCTTCGTTTTCTGCTAGACTCATTTTGGCCATGTTTTCAGGTGAGAAAAATTCGGTTTGTGGCCTTCTTATTTGAAGTAAGGTAGGTGTAACTTCTTTTGATAAGTGGATTTTTTCTTCACCCTGAGTAATAAACCTCTCAATTAAATGACTTTTATGAGCTTTCGGAATAGAAGCTTTCAAGGGATTTGGTTGAGCCGTTCCTTTTCCTGAACTTACATTTAGCCAAGCAAGTACATTCATGGAATTATCCAATTCAATTTTTACTGCTTCCAGGTGTTCTTTTTCAGAAACCTCAGATTTCTCAGCTTTAGTTTCCTCTTTAAGTTCTGGCTGTTCAACACTTTCTTTAAGTATCGAAGCTGAAATAGCATGGCTTAAGATTTCTTTCTCTAAAGCTCGTTTTTCTTCTTTTTCTTTTTGAGATAAAGGCTGCTCAGGCACAATATCAATTTTAGTTTCTTGGATTTTTGATGGATCAACTGAAGAAGTAATTTCTACTTTTTTGCTTTCTCCTTGATTAGCAATTGCTACTTCAACATTTGGCTTAATGACATAATCATATAAAGCACTGCGGTTAGGCGAGTATATAGCTGCTTTTTTAATTTTTTCTTGATAGTCTAATCCTGATTCCAACTGCTCTAACTTAGCATCGAAAACATGTAGACTCGATAAATAGGGATATCGCTTTTTTAGTTCTTGCAACTCCACTTTAGATTGCAAAAGAACTTTAGGATTTTCTATACTTTCTATTAACCAGTTGAAATTCATTACCAGTCGCTTACAGATTTGTTGAAAATATCTTGAACCAGTAATTCATTTACTTGGGAAATAAGTTCGTCTTCTACTTCGGAAAGAGGCTTCTGACTATCGTAATCAATGTATTGGCTAAAAGATTGTTCAAAGTTTTTGGATTCATCTTGGGTATTTACAAATACAACGCTAACGGCAACTGTGAGACGATTTTGAGCAGCAAGTTCGCTAGCTTGAATACTTATTGGAGCGGTTCTGTAATCTGTTATTTTCCCAGAAAACTGCAGATCACCGTCTTTTTTAACGAGATCCAATTTTGTCTGATTAAGAAAAATATTTCTCAGAGCTTCTGTAAATTGTTGTGACATTGTTGGCTGAGCGAGTGGTGCGTAATTTGGAAAAAAATCGACGGAGTATGTTTTTACCTCGTTGTAGTCTACTGATGCGCCTGAAAATCCATAATTTATTTTACAACCGACATAAACAGTTGAAATCAATGCAATTAATATGATAGCAGTCCGGTTCAATTGAGATCGTATTCTTTGATTTTTCGGTAGAGTGTGCGCTCACTTATCCCAAGTTCACTTGCCGCCATCTTTCGTTTCCCTTTATACTTCTCTAATGCTTTAGCAATCATTTCCTTTTCTTTTTCCTCCAAAGAAAGTGATTCTTCTATGACCTCATGATGTTGGAACCCATCTGTATCAGGGTTAGAGTAGATTGGTGAAAAATCGTCTCCCTCCTCAGAACTTTCCTTCTCAGGTTCGCTGGTGGTAGTTAATTGTCTTTCATTTCCAGAATTGACATCTTTAATAATCTGAGTTAGAATCCTAGAGTTTTCAGTATCATCTGTGTCAATATTATTGGTGCGGGCCATTTCAAGGACTAATTTTTTCAAGTCGGTTACGTCACCTTTTAAATCGAAAAGTACTTTATAAAGAATTTCTCTTTCATTTTCAAATCCTTCAGACTGATTCTTTTTTGAAGCGATCGCGGGTAAAGAGCTGCTAGAGTAGTTTGGTAAGTATTTCAGTATTTCCTCTGAGGTTATATTGCGTTCCGTCTCAATAATTGAAATTTGTTCGGTTATATTTTTCAATTGTCGAATGTTTCCGGGCCAAGCATAATTCATTAAAAGATGCTGAGCATCCTCAGTCAATCGAATAGGTGGCATCGTATATTTTTCAGCAAAGTCTGATGAAAACTTACGGAATAACAAATAAATATCAGCCTTACGATTCCTTAAGGCAGGAAGTGTTAATGGAACTGTACTTAAGCGATAAAAAAGATCTTCTCTAAATTTGCCCTTTTGAATGTTTTCTGGAAGGTTAACATTAGTTGCGGCTACAATTCTAATATCTGTTTTTTGAACTTTACTGGAGCCTACTTTTATGAATTCACCAGTTTCTATAACCCGAAGCAGTCGCACTTGAGTTTGAAGCGGTAATTCTCCAACTTCATCTAAAAAAATTGTTCCACCATCTGCTTCTTCAAAATACCCTTGACGTGCATTTTGGGCTCCTGTAAAGGCTCCTTTTTCATGGCCAAATAACTCGGAGTCGATCGTTCCTTCCGGAATAGCACCGCAATTAACGGCAATATATTTTTTATGCTTTCTGTTGCTTAGTTGGTGGATGATTTTCGGGAAGTTTTCCTTTCCAGTTCCACTTTCACCTGTAACCAAAACGCTTAAATCTGTAGGAGCAACACGCATAGCTTTGGCAATAGATCGCTCCAAAGCTTCAGAAGTTCCAATAATTTCGAATCGTTGTTTTATTTGTTGAACTGTCATGTCGTTTAGACTGCTGCTTCTCCTTTTAACGTAGCTGAGTTTGCTGAGATTATCTTAACATTGACATACTGGCCTGCTTTAAAGCCTTGATTTGGAAAAATCACCATGGTGTTCTCTGAGATTCTCCCGCAAAACTCATTGGGGTCTTTTTTAGATGGACCTTCAATCAGCACTTCCTTAGTATGCCCAATAAAAGAATCATTCGTCTTTTTCTGATTCTTTCTCTGTATATCGATTATTTCGCTTAATCGGTCTGCTTTTACTTTTTCAGGAACATTATCTTCAAACTTTCGTTCAGCCAACGTTTTAGGTCGTTCAGAATATTTATACATATAGGCAAAGCTGAACTCTACCTCTTTCACTAATGATATAGTATCTTGATGTTCCTGATCGGTTTCATCGCAAAATCCGATTATAAGGTCAGTACTAATCGTACATTCAGGCGTAATAGTCTTAATAGCATTAATTCTATTCAAGTACCATTCGCGAGTATAGCCACGATTCATTCGTTTGAGCATTTCACTATTTCCTGATTGAACAGGTAGGTGAATGTAATTACAGATATTCTTATATTTTTTGATTGCGTGTAATACGTCGGTTGTCATATCCTTAGGATGCGAAGTAGAAAATCGAACCCTAAGCAGAGGATCGACTTCCGCAACCATTACCATAAGTTCTGCGAAGCTTACTGTCGATTTATTTTCATCTTTTATTTCTCCTTTTTTAGAAATGTTCCAACGATAAGAATCAACATTTTGTCCTAATAAAGTAACCTCTCTAAATCCCATTTCAAATAAATCCCTGGCCTCTTGGACAATAGTTTCGGGATCTCTACTACGTTCTCTTCCTCTAGTAAACGGAACAACACAAAAGGAGCACATATTATCGCAGCCTCTTGTTATTGAAATGAATGAAGAAACTCCATTTGCTCCTAATTTTACTGGAGAAATATCTGCGTAGGTTTCGTCTCTAGACAGTAAAACATTAACTGCTTTTTGACCGCTTTCAATTTCTTGAATCAATTCTGGTAATGCGCGGTAAGAATCTGGTCCTGCAATTAAATCAACTAATTTCTCTTCTTCAAGTAGCTGTGTTTTAAGCCGTTCGGCCATGCATCCCAAAATCCCAACTTTCATTTTAGGATTGAACTTTCGTTTAATTCCTTTAAATTCTTTGAGTTTGTTTCTTACTGTTTGTTCCGCTTTGTCTCTAATCGAACAAGTGTTAATGAGAATAAGATCAGCCTCTTGTGGGTTGTACGTAGTTGTAAATCCTTCTTTGGTTAATATGGACGCAACAATTTCACTATCTGAGAAATTCATTGCGCAACCATACGACTCCAAATAAAGTTTTTTTCCATTTGGTTTCGTAGGTAAATCCACAAGGGTAGAATTACCCTGTATTTCTTCTACTATATTTTTTGTTTCTACGGGCATGAAATTCGCTTTCTGTCTGTATTTAGCGTGCAAAACTAGGCAATAATTAAAGAGCTGTCAAACTGTCATTTTAATTCAGGTTAAAAGCACTCAATGAAGAGTGGTTTTAAACTCTAATTGTATGTGGTTTGATAGTAAAAATTAAACTTTGATTTTGATGTTTTAAAGATTGCCTTACTTTGCACCGATCAAAAAAGTGAAATAGATTTCTCTGAATTTGATAAAAATTAAAACAAACTGAATGAATTTAGTAATTGTTGAGTCACCAGCCAAGGCCAAAACTATAGAAGGTTTTCTAGGTAAAGGTTTTACTGTTAAGTCAAGTTTTGGTCACGTTAGAGATTTAGCTGGAAAAGACAAGGCTATTGATGTTGATAATGGATTTGAACCTCATTACGAGGTAATGAAAGATAAAACAGTGATCGTAAAAGAGCTTCAGCGATTAGCCAAGAAAAGTGATATTGTTTGGTTAGCAACGGATGAGGATCGTGAGGGTGAGGCTATTAGCTGGCATTTGTACGAAACACTTGGATTGACTCCTGAAAAGACTAAGCGCATTGTGTTTCATGAAATCACTAAATCAGCCATTACAAAAGCAATTGAAAATCCTAGAACAATCGATAAGAATTTAGTTGATGCTCAGCAAGCAAGACGTGTATTAGATAGATTGGTAGGCTTTGAACTTTCACCCGTATTATGGAGGAAAGTAAAGCCTTCTTTGTCTGCGGGTCGTGTGCAATCGGTAACAGTTCGTCTAATCGCCGAAAGAGAAGAAGAAGTTGAAGAATTTGTACCTGTTTCTGCTTATAGAGTTAATGCAGATTTTTTAGTAGACGAAAAAAGTGTTCTTAAGGCAGAAATGCCGCATAGGTTTGAGAAGGAAGAAGACGCTTTATCCTTTTTGAAAACATGTAAGAACAGTGAATTCAGCATAAAATCTATTGAAAAGAAACCAGGAACACGATCTCCTTCAGCACCTTTTACTACTTCAACTTTACAACAAGAAGCTAGTAGGAAATTGGGATACTCAGTTCAACAAACAATGGTTGTTGCTCAAAAACTTTATGAAAGTGGTAAGATAACATACATGAGAACAGATTCCATGAATCTTTCTCAAACCGCAATTGATGGAGCAAAAGATGAGATTTTAAAATCATACGGTTCAGAATATTCAAATATTAAACAATATACAACCAAGTCTAAAGGTGCGCAAGAAGCGCATGAGGCGATTCGTCCGACAAACTTTGCAGAACATACTGTTTTTGGAGATTCTAGTCTGCAAAGGCTATATGATTTGATTTGGAAAAGAACTGTTGCCTCTCAAATGTCGAATGCCAAGTTTGAGAAAACCAACGTGGTAATTGATATAAGTAAAAGTCAGAATGAACACTTTAAGGCCAAAGGAGAGGTGTTGCTATTTGACGGATTCTTAAAAGTATACTTAGAAGGAGTTGATGATGATGATGAGCAAGAAGAGCAAGGAATGTTGCCTCCAATTAAAGAAGGACAGGCTTTAGAACCAAAATCTATTCTTGCTACAGAGAAATTTACAAATCATCCTCCAAGATACAGTGAAGCTAGTTTAGTTAAGAAGTTAGAAGCATTAGGAATTGGTAGACCATCTACTTATGCTCCAACGATCAATACAGTTCAAAAAAGAGGTTATGTTGAAAAAGCTGATCGCGATGGGCACGAAAGGAAATTCCGTCAGTTATCTTTAATCGGAAGAAATGATGTCAAAGAAGATGATAAAGTTGAGAATACTGGTGCTGAGCGAAAGAAATTATTTCCTACGGATATAGGCAGAGTTGTAAACGATTATTTAGTTAAAACGTTTCCTTCAGTGCTAGATTACGGTTTTACGGCTGAAGTTGAGAAAGAATTTGATGAAATAGCTGAAGGATTGAAAAAGTGGAACGATATGATCGATCGCTTCTACGGACCTTTTCACAAGGCGGTGAATGCCGCACTGGAAGATGAAGGCCGCGCAAATGGTGAACGATTGCTAGGGGTAGATCCTAAATCTGGCAAAAACGTTTATGCTAAAATTGGTCGATTTGGGCCAATGATTCAAATTGGCGAGCGAGAAGATGAAGAAAAGCCTTTATTTTCTCCAATTCGAGGGAATATTAGTATGACCAAGGTTACACTCGAACAAGCGTTAGAGTTTTTTAAGCTTCCAAAAACATTAGGAGAGCACGACAAAGAAGAAGTCTTAATTGCTGTGGGGCGCTTTGGGCCATATGTTAAATATGGTACAATGTACGTGTCTCTAGATAAAGGGGAAGACCCTATGTCCGTTGAGCTGCCAAGAGCGATTGAACTTATTGAAGCGAAAAAAGTAGCTGATGCACCTGTTGATCATTACGATGACCTCCCTGTTCAAAAAGGTGTTGGAAGATTTGGTCCTTTTATTAAGTGGAATAGTATATTTATTAACGTAAACAAGAAATACGATTTCGATAACCTTTCTCATGAAGACATTGTCCAATTAATAGAGGACAAAAAGCAAAAAGAAATTGATAAGGTTGTTCATAATTGGGAAGAAGAAGGAATCAGAGTTGAAAAAGCACGTTGGGGAAGATCTAACATTATAAAGGGTAAAACTAAGATTGAACTTCCGAAAACAGTAGATGCCGAGAGCCTATCTCTTAAAGATGTAAAAGATCTTATCGAGAAAAACAAACCTGTAAAAAAGAGTAAGGCAGGTGCGAAAAAGGCAACTAAAGCTAAGAAGAAATAGATCTTAATTAAGAGCATTGGAAATGGAAATCGATATCTATTTTAAAAAGATTGAATTCTTGAATGCTGATTTTTCAGCGAATTCAATAGGGGAGAAGATTCTTATAAATAATGGTTCAAATGAATTTCCAGAATTGAAGGGAATTGATATTGCGATCTTTGGAGTAATCGAAGACAGAAATGCTGTGAGTAACACTGGATGCGCGGATGGTATTGATGAAATTCGGAAAAAACTTTACGCTTTAAAACGAAATTGGAATTGTTCTGTTGCTGATTTTGGAGATGTTTTCCCAGGAGAAGAGGTTTCTGACACCTACTTTGCTGTTAGCTCGGTGGTTTCACAATGTATTAAAGAAAATGTTTTACCAATTATTATAGGTGGTAGTCAAGACTTAACCTTTGCTAATTATCAAGCATATGAGGCGCTTGAGCAGGTAGTAAATATTGTTTCTGTTGATAATGCAGTTGATCTAGGAGAAGTGGATCAGCCAATTAACTCAAAGGCATTTTTGAATAAAATTATATTGCATCAGCCTAACTATCTTTTCAGTTATAGCAATTTGGGTTATCAAACTTATTTTGTTTCTGAAGAGGAAAGATCGTTAATGGATAAGTTGTTCTTTGATATTCACCGATTGGGAGAAGTGAAAAATGATATTAGGGAAGTTGAACCTATTGTAAGGAACGCTGATATGCTTTCTATTGATATTTCTGCTGTACGTAGTGCAGATGCTCCAGGAAATAGAAATACTACACCAAATGGATTTGACGGAGAAGAGATTTGTGCGATTACCAGATATGCTGGTTTAAGTGATAAGCTCTCTAGTATTGGTATATATGAGTATAATCCTGAAGTTGATAGCCAAGGCCAGACAGCGTTCTTGATAGCTGAAATGATATGGTATATTATGGAAGGGTATTACAATAGAAAGGGAGATGGTGTAAGTAAGGACGGTAACGATGTGTTAAAATATACAGTTGCAACTTCAACTGATGCCGATGAAATTGTTTTCTATAAAAACTTAAAGTCTGATAGGTGGTGGATGGACGTGCCTTATCCTGAGTCCAAATTATCAAAGTATAGGAGGCATCAGCTTGTTCCGTGCAGCTATAGTGACTATCAGCAAGCGTGTAATGATGGTATTCCAGAAAAGTGGTGGAGAAATTATAAAAGATTGCGATAGCTCTATTCTGGTTTTCGTGCTTTAAGTTATTGATTTAAAGTTACTAACAAGGGTAATTGCGAGTTTCGCTTTATGTTAATTAAATTTGGTTGATTTATTTTTTTGAGTATTTTAGCGCCTTATTTAGAAGAAAATAGTAATGTTTATGAAGAGAATAATACTTATAGTGTTAACTTTCAGTACCTTGAGCGTGCTTGGGCAGCAAGACCCTCAGTTTACACAGAACTTTGCTAATAAATTGTATAACAATCCCGGATACGCTGGAATGAACGGTGCTATTTGCGCCACCGTAATAGGAAGGCAGCAGTGGTTAGGTTTTGATGGGGCTCCAAGAACAGGACTTATTTCAATACATAGTCCTATTAAATTACCTATCGAAACTAGCCTCATCAATCTTGGTGTTGGGTTTACTGCGGCGAATGATATTATTGGTCCATTAAACACAAATTTTTTCAAATTGGCAATTTCAAATCGATTTACATTTAATGCAGGTACACTTAGCATAGGTGTTGGTGTCGGAACACTCGGTGCTGTTATAGATGGGAGTAACTTTTTGACACCTGATGGTGAAGATGCATTAACCGGCGTTATAACAGACCCTAATTTGGCTCCAGGAGTTGGGGGAAAGGCTTATGGGTTTGATTTTGATATGGGTGCATACTTTAGAAGCGCAAGTAATAACATATTTGCTGGAGTATCGATGATGCATTTAACTCAAAGCGAACTTCAAGGTGATCTTGTAGGAGATCAGTCTAATGATTATAAAGTTGAATCGCATTTGTATGTAATGGGAGGCTATAGAATAAATAATTTAGTTCCGAATTGGGAGTTTGTTCCTTCTGTTTTCTTGAAAACAGAATTTTCTACTACTCAGTTTGATTTTAATGCTAGAGCTATATATAAAGGAATGATTTGGGGTGGAGTCTCTTATAGAATTCAAGATGCTATTTCGCCAATGGCAGGTTATAAACATGACTTTGGAGCACCAGGTGTAATGAAGATAGGCGCTTCTTATGATTTAAATACTTCAAAGCTAAGAAGCTTCAACAGTGGTACTGTTGAGGTGTTCCTGAATTATTGTTTTACAATAACCCCCAAACCCAAAATTACTATTCATAAAAATCCACGCTGGTTGTAGTAAATTAGTTTAATCACAATAAATTGTTTTATTTGCGTTAATTTTGGCGTTTAACCATAGATTCATATTGTATAAAAATACTCACATATCAAAAAAAAGAGGTAACATGAAAAACTTACTGATTGTAGGATTCGTAGCAATGATCCTTTCTAGTTGCATGAACGATGCAGGTGGACAGTTGACCGGTGTTACAGGGCGTCAGGTTTGGTATCAACCAGATCCATATGGAATGTTATACATACCTCCGGGTAGTTATACCATGGGCCCAAGTGACGCGGATGCACCCTATTCATTTACAGCAAAGTCGAAAACAGTTTCTATTTCGCCATTCTACATGGATGAGACAGAGATTACAAATAACGAATATCGTCAATTTGTATATTGGGTTCGAGATTCGATGGCTTATAAGATTTTAGGAGAAGAGGTCAGTGAGGAGGAGTTTCTTATTGCGGTTAACCAATTCGAAGAAGATATCGATCCTCCAATTATTAATTGGGATGCTTATTTAGATTGGAATGACCCTGAGAATAGAGAAGCACTTTCTGTGATGTTCTTGCCTGAATACGAGCGTTTTTACGGAAAAAAGGCTTTGGACAATAGGAAATTGGTCTATGAGTATTATTGGATTGATTATAAAGATGCAGCAAGAAAAAGCCCAACGATTAATGGTGATCCTCTTAGAGACAGAGGAATGAACGATAGATCAGTGTTTATACGTAGAGATGAAATTTCCGTTTACCCGGATACATTGTGTTGGATTCATGATTTTACTTATTCGTACAATGAACCATTAACCAATATGTATTTCTGGCACCCAGCTTACGATGAATATCCTTTAGTTGGTGTTACTTGGAAGCAAGCTCGAGCATTCTCAATTTGGAGAACTTTAGAACATAATAGGTTTTTGTCTTCAGTTGGAGAGGCTTTTGTTCAGGACTATAGACTTCCTACTGAGTCAGAATGGGAGTACGCTGCAAGGGGTGGACTAGATCTTAGTCCTTATCCATGGGGTGGTCCTTATATAAGAAATACTAGAGGTTGCTTTTTGGCGAACTTTAAACCGCTACGAGGCAATTATTATGATGATGGTGGTATTCACACAGTTCCTGTAGTTTCGTACGAACCAAATGATTTTGGGTTGTACTGTATGGCAGGTAATGTTGCGGAATGGACAACTACAGCATTTGACGAATCAGTTTACGATTTCGCACATGATTTGAATATGGATTATAAATACGAGGCTGAGGATGATGATCCTCCAGTATTGAAAAGAAAGGTTATCAGAGGGGGCTCTTGGAAGGATGTTGGATATTTCTTGCAAACTAGCTCTAGAACTTACGAATACCAAGATACAGCTAAGTCATATATCGGTTTTAGAAATGTGATGAGTTATCTTGGAATGGGTAAAAGTGATATCTAAGATTAAAAAATTAAAAAATTAAAAAAATAAAATTATGTCAGGGAAAAAAGGTGGATTAGCAGCGTTTCTTTATGGAACAGAAAAAGGAAAGACAATTGTAAACATGGCCATGAGTTTGGGTGCGGCAATTGTAATTCTAGGTGCATTGTTTAAAATCCAGCATTACCCAGGTGCTAGTTTGATGCTGATAATAGGTCTTTGTACTGAATCTGCATTATTTGCCTTAGGTGCCATTGAACCACAACATTTGAAGGATGATTGGTCTAAAGTTTATCCTGAATTGAAACACGCAGCTGAAGAGGATGATTTTGAATCTGAGGGTTTGTCAGAACTAAATGAAGGTGGTGATGACTTGACCGTTACTCAAAAGCTAGATGATATGCTTGAAGAAGCGAAAATTGGCCCAGAATTATTGGAAAGTTTAGGTAGTGGTTTAAGGGGTTTAAGTGATCAAGCTAGTAAACTTTCAGATATCACAGACGCAACGGTAGCAACTGATGAGTATGTGCAAAGTGTTAGAGGGGCTGCAAGTTCTGTGACAACTTTATCTGAAACTTATACAATGGCTGCAGACGCATTATCAGGTCTAGCAGGAGATAACAGAGAAGGCGCAGATTTTGGTGATCAATTGTCAAAAATGTCGTCTAATCTTACCGAATTGAATTCTGCTTATGAATTACAATTGAAAAGTGCTCAAGAAACATTAGAAAATTCGAAAGGATACTTTAATGGAGTTGATGAGTTAATGGATAGCTTGAATAATTCAGTTGATGATGCTAAAATATATTCAGAAAAAATGACTGAGCTTTCAAGGAATATTACTTCATTGAATACTGTTTATGGAAACATGCTAACAGCAATGAATCCTAATGCTAACTCTTAAAGAGATAGTCTAGGAAGAGGTAAATTAAATTATTATATACATTTAATAGAGGGAGAATAGAATATGTCGTTAGGTGATATGGAACCAAGGCAGAAGATGATCAATTTGATGTACTTGGTGCTGCTTTGTATGCTTGCCATGAATGTGTCGAAAGAGATTCTGCAATCATTTTTGATAATTAATGAAGGTTTAGAAAGAACAACTGAAAATTTCGAGAGTAAGATAAATCAGACTTATGATGTTTTTGGTCGAAAGATGGCAGATGATCCTGATAAAGTTGGTATATTTTACGATCATGCTAAGGAGTTAAAAGAAAACGCAGATGAAATCGTTGAGCTGATTGAATTAATTAAAAGGAAATTAGTACAAACAGGTGATGGTTTGCCTGACGATGCGCCAGATTCTTTATTTCACGTTGGCCATTGCCATAGTAAGGATAACCAAGATGCTGGAGCTCAGATTATGATTGGTCCTGATTTGAATAATCCATATGGTCCTGAAGTCGAATTTAGTGCACTTAACTTAAAAGGGAAAATCGCAGTTTTTAATGAACATTTGGAAAGTTTCATTTTGGAAAAGGAACTTGTTGCTGAAATGCAAATTCCTTTGGGTGAAATAAGTGAACACGGTATGATGGTTCCATGGGAAATTGGGAATTTTAACCATTTACCGTTGGTTGCTACGGTTACTAATTTAACACGTTTTCAAGCTGCAGTTAGAAATTCTGAAGCAGACGCGCTGAAAGAACTAATGTCTGAAATAGGTGCAGATGATTTTTCATTCGACACTTTAGCAGTTAAAGTAATCCCTCACAATGGAACTTACATTACACAAGGAGATTCTTTTAAGGCAGATGTTATTGTCGCGGCTTACAGTACTACAAAAAACCCAAGACTCCTTATCGGAGTAGTTGATACTACAGGATCTCAGCCAGAGGTAAAAGATGGGGATACTTCAAATGTTAGATTTGAAAATAGAGGAATACCTACTTACGGAGTTAAAACAAATGCTTTAGGGGAGCAAACTTGGGGCGGTGTAATTCAAATTTTGAAGCCTAACGGAAAATGGGCTCCTTACAAATTCGAGCATAAGTACATGGTGGCAAAGCCTAGTTTGGTGGTTTCTCCAACTAAAATGAATGTATTCTACAAAGGTTTGGAAAATCCAGTAGATATTTCGGTTTCCGGTGTGGCCTCTCAGAATTTAACTATGACTATCTCTGGTGGTGGTTGTCGTGTTGTTCCTGTCAAAAAAGAGATGGGACAGTATGAGGTTGTTCCTAACCCTAGGTCAAAGGATAGAACGGTAAATATTACGGTTACTTCAAACGTTAATGGTGTAAAGAATTCTTATCCAGCAATAGAGTATCGTTTAAAGACGGTTCCTAAGCCAATTCCTTATTTTAACAATGAAACTGGTTCAGTTGATATGAGGAAAAGTAAGTTACTTACTGGTAGGTTTATAACAGCCAAGCTCGATGATTTCCTGTTTGAACTAAGATACAGAGTAAAAAGTTTTGAGATGTTTGTGAGCGTTGGTGGGAAGTCTGCTGTATATGTGGCTAAAGGTAATAAACTCACAGGAGAGATGAAGAGTGTTTTGAGAACAATGAAGCCAGGTCAAACTGCAATATTCCAGAAAGTTGTTGCGCAAATGGATAAGGCTGGATCAACAGCTCGTCCTTTAGATGGTAATATTATTATTCACGTAAAATAAGAGTCATGAATAATCTGCTTAAAATTAGTTTAGTAATAGTGTGTGTCTCTCTGGGATTTATTGGAAGCGCTCAACAAAGTATGGTGTTAGATGGGATTGTTGTCAATGAGAATACACCGTCTAGGAAAATTATACCTTACACTAACCTTCGACAAGCGGATGTTATGTGGCAAAAGCGAGTTTGGAGAAGGATTGATTTAAGAAAAAAACAAAATCAGGTATTCTATTTTCCTGAAGAACCATCGCAAGGACGTAAGAACTTATTTGATTATATCAAAGAGGGGTTAATTGATGATGGTACATTAACGGCATACGATCCAGGACCTCCCACTGATCCGGATGATGAGTTTACACGAGCTTATACAGCTGAAGAAGTTCTTAAAAGAATGATAACTGCTACCGAAGTTGAAGAGTTTGATGAATTTGGTGATGTTACCGGTGTTTTAACCGTATTTGATACTTTAAGATCTGCTAAAATAAAGTTTTACGAAGTAAAGGAAGAATGGTTTTTCGAAAGACAACGATCGGTCATGGATGTCAGAATTATTGGAATAAAGCCAATGGCAGAAGTTGAAGGTCCTGATGGTAATCCAACTCTTCAAGATTTATTTTGGATTTATTTTCCAGAGGCTCGTTATGTTTTTGCTAATAGTGAAGTATTCAACAGAAAGAATGATGCGGAAAGAAGAACCTATGAGGATGTCTTTTGGAAACGCCAATTTGAATCTACTGTAATAAAAGTATCTAATGTTTATGATAGGCAAATTAGAGATTATAAAACCGGTTTAGATGCATTGTTAGAAGCAGAAAAAATTGAGATGGAAATCTTCAATTATGAACACGATTTATGGCATTTCTAACGTAATCAGAAATATGAATAAAAAAAAGGGAAGCATTTGCTTCCCTTTTTTTGTGACTAAATGTATATAAAGCTTATTGGTACATTTTCTGATAGTAGTCTTGGTAAGATCCAGAAACAACCCCGTTTAGCCATGATTCATTGTTTAGGTACCATTTCACCGTAGATTGTATACCCGTTTCAAATGTTTCGTCGGGAGTCCAGTTTAATTCGGTTGTTATTTTGTTTGCGTCAATAGCATATCTCATGTCATGACCTTTACGGTCCTCGACATAAGTAATTAGTTTTTCTGAACTACCAGTTTCTCTGTTTAATTCATGATCCATAACACGGCACAATTCTTTTACTAGTGAAATGTTCGTCCATTCATTTAATCCACCAATATTATAGGTGGAATTAAGAATACCTTCATGGAAAATACAATCAATCGCTTCTGCATGATCAACAACGTAAAGCCAATCTCTAATATTCAGGCCTTTTCCGTATATAGGTAGCGGCTTGTTATTTTTAATATTGTTAATACATAGCGGAATCAATTTTTCTGGAAATTGATTAGGACCATAGTTATTGGAGCAGTTGGATATTTTAATTGGAAGTTTGTAAGTGTTTGCAAAAGCTCTTACGAAATGGTCAGAGGCTGCTTTAGATGCGCTATAAGGACTTTTAGGGTCATAGGAAGTCTCTTCTGTAAAAAGCCCCGTATCTCCTAAACTTCCATATACTTCGTCTGTAGAGACATGATAGAAAATATTGTCATTAAATGGTGCTTTCCAATTTTTAATGCAAGAGTTCAGCAGGTTTACTGTTCCAATAACGTTGGTCTCAACGAAAATATTAGGATTTTCAATAGACCGATCAACATGCGATTCAGCAGCTAAATGAATAATATGATCAATGTGGTACTCTTTGAATACACTTTCAATATCATCAACAGTACAAATATCCCCTTTAACAAAGACATAATTAGAGGCATCTTGTATATCTCTTAAATTTTCAAGGTTTCCTGCATACGTTAGAACATCAAAGTTTATAATTCTATAATCCGGATACTTATTTACCATCAGTCTCACTAGATGCGAACCAATGAAACCTGCACCTCCTGTTATTAGAATATTTTTCGTAAAATTCATGATTTATAAAGACCAATAATCTAGATCCTTGAACTTTCCTTGAAATACTCCTTTTACGTCAACAAAAAGCCCATCTTCAGACATTATTCCTTTGAAATAATTTTCATCTAATGCAATATACTCATCATGGTTAACTGCTAATATGACGGCATCATATTTACCAGTAATTCCATTTTCGGCTAATCCGAAGTGATATTCTTTAAATAGTTCTTTTGAGTCTGCGTGAGGATCAACTACATCCACATTTACACGGAAAGACTGAAGTTCTTTTACAACATCACAAATCTTTGAATTCCTAATATCACTTACATTTTCTTTGAATGTGGCACCCATAAGTAAAATACGCGCTCCGCTAATATTTTTTCCTTTAGCGAGTATCTGTTTTACTGTTTGCTTAGCCACATAAAACCCCATACTATCATTTACATATCGTCCAGAGTTAATTACTCTTGCGTGATATCCAACTCCCTCTGCCTTAAACGTTAGATAATATGGATCAACACCAATGCAATGACCACCAACTAAACCAGGTTTAAATGGAAGGAAATTCCATTTAGTTCCAGCCGCTTCTAATACTTCGAATGTATTAATGCCTATCCTGTTAAATATGATTGACAATTCATTCATTAAAGCAATGTTCAAATCTCGCTGTGTGTTTTCGATGATTTTAGCGGCTTCTGCAACTTTAATCGATGATGCTCTATGCACACCTGGTTCAATTATTAGTTCATAAATCTTAGAAATCACGTCTAAAGATTCATCATCACAACCGGAAACTACTTTTAATATTTTTGTTATCGTATGCTCCTTATCCCCTGGATTAATCCGCTCTGGGCTATATCCAACTTTAAAGTCTTCTATAAATTTTAATCCAGAATGTTCTTCCAAAACAGGAATGCAATCATCTTCCGTACATCCAGGATATACTGTTGATTCAAAAACAACATAATCTCCCTTTTTTAGCACTTTTCCAACGGTAGTTGATGCCCCTAACAATGGGCGTAAATTAGGCTGATTATATTCATCAATCGGAGTAGGCACAGCTACTATGAAAAAGTTAACATCTGACAAATCTTCCAATTTGTGAGTAAACATAATATCACATCCTTCGAAGTCTTTAGACTCTAATTCTTCACTTGGATCAACGTTGTTTTTCATCATTTCTACCCTTTCAGCATTAATGTCAAAACCAACAACTTTAACTTTTCTAGCAAATTCTAACGCAATTGGAAGACCAACATATCCAAGTCCAATAATGCCTATTTTACTTTCTTTATTCAATATTTTTTCTAAAACCATTCTAGTTTAATTTCTTTACAGATCCTTCGATTAATTCGTATTTTTCTTTAGATTCTTCGCAAGTTGCCTTTCCATTTTCATTGAAAATCAGTTTAGAACCATATTCACTCATCCAGCCTATTTGCTTTGAAGGGTTTCCAACCACTAAGGCATAATCCAGAACTTCTTTCGTGACAACTGATCCCGCTCCAATAAAAGCAAACCGTCCAATATCATTTCCACAAACAACCGTAGCATTAGCACCAATTGTCGCTCCTTTTTTAACTGTAGTTTTTTCGTATTGTCCTCTTCTGTTTATTGCGCTTCTAGGATTAGTTACATTAGTAAAAACCATAGAAGGCCCAAGAAAAACGTCATCCTCGCAAATCACTCCAGTATAGATCGATACATTATTTTGAATTTTTACATTTTTACCCAAAATGACTTCAGGAGAAATAACACAATTCTGTCCAATGTTACAATTACTGCCAATAATACAATCTTTCATAATATGAGAGAAATGCCAGATTTTAGCTCCTTCACCAATCTGGCAACCCTTATCTATTACCGCTGTCTCATGATTAAAATAGCCCATTTATTTTTTAATATAATCGGTAAAATCGTTGTGTTCGGTTTTGTATAATTCATCCGAGCTCAGCGATTTGAAATATTCGTAAGTAATTTTTAATCCTTCCGCTCGATTAACCTTCGGTTCCCAATCCAAAATACTTCTTGCTTTTGTAATATCAGGTTGCCTTTGTTTGGGATCGTTAACAGGCAGGTCGGTATAAATTACTTTCTGATCAGTATCAGTTAATTTGATAATTTCTTCTGCGAAATCTCCAATTGTAATCTCATCAGGGTTTCCAATATTCATTGGTAATGTATAATCTGAAAGGAGCAAACGATATATACCTTCTACTAAATCATCTACATAACAAAACGACCTAGTTTGAGAACCGTCTCCAAATACTGTGAGAGACTCTCCTCTTAAGGCTTGTCCAATGAAAGCTGGTAAAACTCTTCCATCATTCAATCTCATTCGAGGACCATAAGTATTGAAAATTCTAATAATTCTAGTTTCAACATCATGGAAATTTTGATAAGCCATGGTTATAGCTTCTTGAAAACGTTTAGCTTCATCATAAACTCCTCTTGGACCAACAGGATTTACATTACCCCAATATTCTTCTGGTTGAGGGTGAACTGTAGGGTCACCATATACTTCACTTGTGCTTGCAACAATTATTCGTGCATTTTTATCTTTAGCCAGTCCTAATAAATTATGAGTACCAAGGGAGCTCACCTTTAAAGTTTGGATTGGGATTTTTAGATAATCAATAGGGCTGGCTGGTGATGCAAAATGCAGAATATACTTAAGCTTACCAGGTACATTTACAAAATCAGAAACATCATGATTTGAAAACACGAAGTTTTCGTTCAACATCAAATGTTCGATATTGGTTAAATTTCCTGTGATCAAGTTATCCATTCCAATAACACGATAGCCCTCATCTAAAAAGCGTTCACAAAGATGGGAACCTAAAAATCCAGCTGCACCGGTTATTAAAACTTGTTCCATTATCGTCCTATACTAAAATAATTAAATCCTTTTTCCTTCATTTCTATGGTGTCGTAAAGATTACGTCCATCAAAAATCGCTTTAGTTGCAATTCCAGCACTTAGCCTTTCAAAATCAGGTGTTCTGAACACTTGCCATTCTGTGCAAATAAGCAAAGCGTCACAGTTCTCAATAGCTTCATTTTGATTGTTTGCGAATTTTATTTTATCCCCATACAGTGCTTTAACATTCTCCATTGCTTCTGGGTCAAAAGCCGTAATATCAGCTCCTGCTTCGATCAATAAATCAATATTATACAATGCTGGAGCCTCTCTTATGTCATCTGTATTTGGCTTAAAAGCAAGACCCCAAATTGCGATTTTTTTCCCTTTTAAATCATTATTGAAGTATGAATTTAGACGAGGAAATAGCTTTGTTTTTTGTGTTTGATTTACTTCCATTACAGCATTCAAAATTTGAAAATTGTAATCAATGTCTTTGGAAGATTTTACTAATGCTTGAACATCTTTAGGAAAGCAGCTTCCTCCGTATCCTATACCTGGAAACAAAAAGCGTTTTCCAATTCTAGTATCAGAACCCATACCCATTCTTACTTGATCAACGTCAGCTCCAACTTTTTCGCAAATGTTTGCGATTTCGTTCATGAAGGTGATTTTAGTCGCCAAAAAGGAATTAGCAGCATACTTGGTTAATTCTGCCGATTTTTCATCCATATAAATTATTGGATTACCCTGTCGTACAAATGGTCTATACAAATCATCCATATGTTTTTTAGCTCGATCAGATGAAAGACCAATTACTACTCGGTCTGGTTTCATAAAATCATCAACGGCAAAGCCTTCTCTCAAGAATTCTGGATTAGAAACAACATCGAAATCACATTGTGCATTTTTAGCAATGGCAGCAATCACTTTTTCTGCAGTTCCAACAGGAACAGTGCTCTTATCGATGATAACTTTATAATCAGTAATAATTTTACCTAATTCATCGGCTACTCCAAGGATATACGATAGGTCAGCCGACCCATCCTCTCCCGGAGGTGTCGGTAAAGCAAGGAAAACATAATCACACTGATCAATTGCCGATTTTAAATCGGTTGTGAAACTCAATCTTCCTTGAGCAATATTTCTTTCAAATAATAATTCTAAACCAGGTTCATAAATAGGAACCTGACCATTCTTCATTTTCTCGACTTTATTGGCATCAATATCCACGCAAATAACATGGTTGCCTGTCTCGGCTAGACATGTTCCGGTAACCAATCCTACGTATCCTGTTCCAATTACAGCAACTTTCATTCTTTATTTTATTAAGGTTATTGATCTAAGAATTCAATTACCGAAGAGGTAATAAACTCAAGTTGTTCTTCGTCTAATTCTGTATGCATTGGTAATGAAATGACTTTCATTTTTAAGTAGTCGGTGTTCTCTAAAGACACTCTATCTTCAAATATCTCCGCAAATGATTTTTGTTCGTGCACTGGAAGAGGGTAATAAATATTTGAAGGAATTCCTTTTTTATCCAAATGCTTCATTAATTCATCGCGATCTACTCCATTTAAGATTAGC
The DNA here is from genome assembly GCA_913020435.1 of uncultured Flavobacteriales bacterium. Classification (GTDB taxonomy): domain Bacteria; phylum Bacteroidota; class Bacteroidia; order Flavobacteriales_G; family Salibacteraceae; genus UBA6770. The sequence continues at coordinate 134,061 of CAJVZZ010000003.1, forward strand.
GTGTACTGATGAAATCCATGATCCGAATAACTTGCAGTTTTTGGAACAGTAAGCTCAGGGCGCTCTGAGAATTCATTGTTATAAAAATTAGCAGCAATATTTCTTTCATATAGATAGGTGTCTAAATGTTTGAGCTTTATACGAAGAATAGCAGCTTGAATAGAGTCAAGCCGGCTGTTTACTCCAATAACATCATGGTAATATCTTTTGCTTTGACCATGATTTGAAACCATTCTAATCATGGCAGCTAAATCATCATCATTAGTCATAATGGCTCCGCCGTCTCCGTAACAGCCTAGGTTCTTAGAAGGAAAAAATGAAGTAGTTCCTACAGTTCCAATGGTGCCTGCTTTTTTTGAAACGCCATCCTTTCCGGTGTAATTAGATCCAATACCTTGAGCAGTATCTTCTATTACTGCAATACCATGTTCGTTAGCAATCTCCATAATTTCATCCATGGGAGCACAGTGTCCATATAAATGGACAGGAACTATTGCCTTTGTTTTAGACGTAATTGCAGCTTTAAGAGAGTCTGGATTCATACAGAATGTCTCCTTATCTACATCAACAAAAATCGGAGTTAAATTTAACAGGCCAATTACCTCTGCGGTGGCGATATACGTGAAACTTGGAGAAATAACTTCATCACCGGGCTTCAATCCTAGAGCCATTAAGGCTATTTGTAAAGCATCTGTTCCATTAGCTACAGGAATGACATGCTTTACATCTAGGTAATTTTCAAATTCAGCTTGGAACGATTTAACTTCTGGTCCATTAATGAATGCCGTAGATTTTAGAACATTCAATACAGCTGCGTTTACCTCGCTTTCAATTTTTTCATATTGGGTTTTGAGGTCAACAAGTTGTAAGTTTTTCATTGAAAAATTTTGCGTAAAAATAAAGTTACGAATATAATTAAATTTGCAACCGTGAAAGTCTATAAACTCTCGAAAAACTTGATGAATCGACACCTGTTAAAAACGTTATTGAAGCCCATATTTTGTCTGTTGCTTCTGATAAGCACAGGGCTAACGTCTTTTGCTCAAAAAAGTATTTCAGATTCAGTAATTAGCGTTTCTCATATTGATTTTATGTATGCTTTGCAAATTCCTTCTGGTGATTTAGCGGATCGTTTTGGTTTTTTTCATGGAATAGGAGGGGGATTCTTTCATAAAGGAAAAAATAATTTTGAATACGGTGGAGGAGCAACCTTCTTGTTTGGGACCCAAATAAGAGAACGTACTATAATTGACAATTTATTGACACAAAATAGTACGATACTAGATTCTGATGGAAGAGCAGCTAATCTACTGGTATCGATGAGGGGTTGGCAGTTTCGAGTAAATATTGGAAAAGTTTTTTCACTTAATAAGCCAAATCCTAATTCAGGGATTTTAGTTAGAGCAGGTATTGGATTCATGCAACATAAAATTCGAGTAGAGGATAGGCAAGTAAACACTCCTCAACTAGCATGGCCTTATCAAAAGGGTTATGACAGGTTAACTAATGGTGTAATGCTCACCCAATTTATAGGTTATCAAATTTATAGCAATACTAAGCTTGTTAATTTTTATGCCGGAATAGAGTTTAATGAAGCATTTACGAGAAATCGTAGACCATACAATTTTAGTGAAAAACGACAAGATACCGATACTAGGTTTGATAGTTCTGTCGGGTTTAAATTTGGCTGGATGATCCCAATTTATAAACGCGCTCCAAAGGCGTTCTATTACGAATAAGCTTATCAAAACAATTTACTCAATAATAGTCAAGGCTTATGGACTGGCGGTTCATGTAGTAGCGTTATTTGGTAATAATAAAGCTGAGAATTGGGTGTCTGGAAGGCGGAATTGGTATTCGAGTTTAAAGAATAAATTAGCTTCAAATAAAAAACCTATAATTTGGATTCATGCTTCCTCTACGGGAGAATTTGAGCAAGGAAGAACGGTAATAGATGGCTTGAGAAAGGCCAAAGAAGATTACTTTTTCCTATTAACATTTTTCTCTCCAAGTGGCTTCTTGCAACATAAAGATTATAAGGAAGTTGATGCAGTTCACTATTTACCATTAGACAGTAAATCGAATGCTAAAAAGTTTCTGAATGTTGTAAACCCGAAAATTGCCATTTTTATAAAATATGAATTTTGGTATTTCTATTTTAAGGGTCTTGCCAAAAGAGAGATCCCATTGTTTTTAGTTTCAGCTAAGTTGACTAAAAATCATTTGTTCTTTAAATGGTACGGTAAGTCTTATCGAAAAGTACTGCAACTTCCCTCACTGTTTTTTGTGCAAGATGAATCAACAAATACTCTGCTTAAGGAATTAGGTATAGATAATGTAGTGGTTACTGGTGACACAAGAATCGATCGGGTTTTAGAAGTTGCGTCTTCAAAAGTATCTAATAGTATTGTTGAAGAATTTCTTGAAAATGAAAAGGCAATAATTGTTGGAAGCTCGTGGTCTGCAGAAGAAAAAATATTAATTGAATGGCTTAATTCGGGAGTTTATTCTGGTAAAATAATTATTGCTCCGCATGAAATTGATGAGGAACGTATTCAGAGTTTAGTGAATTCTCTAAAGGTTAAAACTGTTCGGTACACTCATATGGATTTAAATAATATCCAACCAGAAGGACAGGTTTTGATTATAGACTGCATTGGAATATTGAAGGATCTTTATAAATATGGTAGCTGGGCGTTTATTGGCGGAGGGTTTTCAGATGGTATTCATAATATTCTCGAACCTGCTGTATTTGGCGTGCCAGTGATTTTTGGCCCTAAATATAAAAAGTTTAGTGAGGCAGTTGATTTGATCGAACTAGGCGGAGCCGCTAGTATCATTAGTTTTAGTAGCTTCAATAAGCAATCTGAAAAACTAAACGACCCGAAAATTTTAATTAAGAGATCACAGGTCTGTAAATCTTATATTGAACAAAATCAAGGAGCCTCTCTTAAAGTTGTGGATCAGATAAATCAATATTTGTAATATGAAATTTTTATTGATTTTTATTGGTGGTGGAGTAGGGAGCGTTTTACGGTATGGAATTGCTCATTGTATTTCTGTTAAAACCAACTTTCATCCTTTATTAGCTACTTTTTCCGTAAATGCTGTTGGATCGTTTTTTCTAGGTGCTTTGTTAGCATATTTTGCTAAGCAAAACGGGCAAAATGAAAGCATAGTATTGGCCTTGACAGTTGGTTTATGTGGTGGATTTACTACGTTTTCTACTTTTTCTTTGGAGGTCGTTAACTTGCTTAAGACGGGTGATTTTATTCAAGCTAGTATTTATATTTCTTCGTCCATATTACTGTCCCTGTTTCTTCTTTTTTTAGGCTGGAAATTAATCGCGTAGTATTACAGAATCGTTTAGATGCCTTGCGTTAAGTGAAGTTTCATCCCCTCATGCGGTTTATTAAGTCCTAGGTGGTTGCAGAATTGAAGTACTTCATGACGTTTTTTGTCAGTGGTAAGCTGAATTATAGGAGTACCTTTTCTTTACAGGTGTGAATTGCCCATTCGAATATTTTTTTGCTTATCCCTTTTTCTGTTTGGTTTTTTTGAGTTCTAGCAGATTCAATTTGTGTTCCAACTCCACCTTAATACATACGATATTGTATAAAACTTAGTTGTAATGTTCGTTTTATTACTTGTTTTTTTATTGGTTCTAACAATTAATCGCTGATTTCTATCTTCTCCCCAAGTATCTCCTAAATCATTGCTTGCTATTAAGGTAACTACTGAAGATAAATCAGAATCAACTGAATCTCGAAATTTAAGATCTTCTAAAAAACCGTTTAGAAACAAAAAAGGCTTGTCAGTTATGACAAGCCTTTTTAAAAAGTATATATAAAGTATCGCTTAAACGACTTTCACATCTACTGCGTTTAAACCCTTACGACCTTCTTCTACATCGTAGCTTACTTTGTCGCCATCTTTGATTTCGTCTACTAATCCATTTGCGTGTACAAATACATCTTTGCCACCGTCATCTGGGGTAATGAATCCAAATCCTTTAGAATCATTGAAAAATTTTACTGTTCCTTCACTCATAACTTAAATATTAATAAGTTGCAAAGATATGTTTTCCAATCGATTATCAACATTATCAAAAAAATAAGTTGAATTAAAATTTTAAATACATAATATGATTAGGGTTTGAGTGGGTATCTGAGATTTTATAATCGTAATTTCCTATGATTTCAAATCCATTTTTTTTGTAGAATTTAATTGCTCTATGATTTCCTGTCCATGTATAGAGCCAAATTCCTTCTTGTTCGTTTTTTATTGAAAAATCAATATTGAATTTCAATAGTATCTTCCCGAACCCTTTTCCAAATGCTTCCTCCAGAAAGTAAATCCGGTCTAATTTAGAACTGTTTTGGGAAGGAATACTAGAGTTCTTACAGTTCAGTTCAATGTTAGAAAACCCTAAAAGTGCACTGTTTTGACTAATTATAAAGTAATTGTTAGTTGGGTTTTTTAATTCCTGAGTTATACTTAAAGGGTTGTAATACATTTTAATGAATGCATTAATATCTTTTTCTGAACTGCTTTTGTTGTGTGACGCAATGAATGATTTTTTACCAATTTCATAAATCTCGTTTGAGTCTTTAATTGTGGCAATTCGAATATTCATCATTAATTATAGTTACAATCAAGATTAAAAATAATTTTAAGTAGTTAGATTGGTGAGTTTTTTTTGCATAAAAAAAGCCCTTCGCAAGCGAAGGGCTTTAGTACCCGGAGCCGGGATCGAACCGGCACGGCCGCGATGGCCACAGGATTTTAAGTCCTGCGTGTCTACCAATTCCACCACCCGGGCGTGATGAATGCTTTAAAGAACAATCGTTTCGCTTTAAGCAAAACATTGGAGGCTGCCTAAGCAGCCTCTTTTGAGCGAAAGACGGGATTCGAACCCGCGACCCCGACCTTGGCAAGGTCGTGCTCTACCAGCTGAGCTACTTTCGCCTATCGGTCTGCAAAATTATATAAATTATCAAGTTCTCAAAGGAAATTAGCCTTTCAATAAACTTTTTATTTCATTCAGCTTTAAAAGTGCTTCGACAGGGGTTAATGTATCAATGTCTATATTGATTATTTCTTCCTTTATCTGAGTCAAGGTGGGGTCGTCTAGCTGAAAGAAACTCATTTGTAGGTCTGGTTCAATGGAAACATTTTTTGCTCCCCCAGAGTGGTTTTTTTCGAGACCCACTAGTATTTTATTGGCTTTATTCAAAACTTTCACTGGCATCCCCGCCATTTTCGCAACATGGATACCAAAACTATGTTCACTTCCGCCTGGAATTATTTTTCTTAAGAAAATGATTTTCTTATTGTGTTCTTTGATCGAAACATTGTAATTTTTAATTCGCTTGTGCAACTTGCACATGTCATTCAATTCATGGTAATGTGTGGCAAATAGAGTTTTTGGGTTGCATTTATGTTCGTGTAAAAATTCGGCAATAGCCCAGGCAATAGAAATTCCATCATAGGTACTGGTGCCTCTACCTATTTCATCCAAAATAATCATGCTACGTTCTGTAATGTTATTTAGAATACTGGCAGTTTCATTCATTTCAACCATAAAAGTAGATTCGCCTTGCGATATATTATCACTAGCGCCAACTCGGGTGAATATTTTGTCTACTAGTCCAATTTCAGCAGCTTTAGCTGGTACAAAACTTCCGATCTGAGCAAGTAGAACGATTAGTGCGTTTTGCCTTAAATAAGCTGACTTACCAGCCATGTTAGGTCCTGTAATCATTAATATTTGTTGACTTTTTCTATCTAAGAAAACATCGTTGGCGATATATTCTTCTCCAATAGGAAGCATTTTTTCAATAACGGGGTGCCGTCCATCTTGAATTGCCAAGTCAAAACCATCATTAATTTTCGGTTGAGTATAATGTTCTTTAATTGCGTGATTTGCAAAAGAGAGCAGAGTGTCTAGTTGAGCTATAATTTCAGAATTTTGCTGAATAGCCTTCGTATAACCTGAAACCGCAGCTACTAATTCATGGTACAAGTTAAATTCTAAGACTGCAATTTTTTCTTCTGCACCTAATATTTTGGTTTCGTAGGTTTTTAATTCTTCGGTTATGTAGCGCTCAGAACCAGTTAATGTTTGTTTTCTTACCCATTCGCTTGGTACTTTATCTTTGTGAGTATGTGTTACCTCTAGGAAGTATCCAAAGACGCCATTAAACCCAATTTTTAGACTTGAAATGCCTGTGTTTTCTATTTCACGCTCTTGTATTTTAATTAAATAAGATTTTCCAGATTGCATCAATTCACGTAATTCATCCAGCTCTGCATTCACTCCAGATTTAATTACATTACCTTTTGAAAGCTGAACAGGAGCCTCAGGATTTAGCGTTTTCCCTATCCGTTCCGTGATTTCTTTACAAATATTGAGCTGATCGGCATGCAATTTTAAAGCAGAATGTCCAGAGGAGTTTAGTTGAGTTTTTAATTTGGGAATAAATTCGAGGCCCTTAAATAGATAAAGTAATTCTCTAGGGTTAACTCTCCCAAAAGATACTTTAGAAATAAGCCGTTCTAAATCTCCAAGGTTCTTGAACTCACTTGAAAGCCATTCGTTTATCGTGTCATTATTTACTAAATAAGAAACAACTTCTAATCGTTTTTCTATCAGTGTTTTATCTTTTAGGGGTAGCGCTAACCACCTTTTTAAAAGCCTTGCTCCCATCGGGGTTATACACTTGTCTATTGTTTGAATAAGTGATTGACCATTTGGAGAACTTGCTTTGAAAATCTCTAAGTTTCGAATAGTAAATCGGTCAAGCCAAACGTATTTATCAGATTCAATACGACTGATCTTAGAAATGTGTTGAATTTGATGGTGTTCTGTTTCATTCAAATAAGAGAACACTGAACCTGCAGCAGTAATCCCTGCAGACATGTCCTCTATTCCATATCCTTTAAGAGATGCAGTTTGGAAATGTTCTTTTAATCTATTTTCGGCATTGCTAAAATCAAAAACCCAGTCTTCTAATTGAAATGTATTAAAATCCGTCCCGAAATTTTCTTCGAAAGCGCTTTTTTTGTTACGCTGATATAAAACTTCGTTCGGTTCAAAGCTTTGCAATAACTTATCTATATATACAAAACTTCCTTCAGCAACTAAAAATTCGCCTGTTGAAATGTCAAGGAAGGAAATTCCTGCTGATTTTTTATCCAGATAAACCGCTGCTAAAAAATTATTAGAATTCTGGTCGTATGTTTTATCATTATAGGAAACCCCAGGAGTGACTAATTCAGTTACTCCGCGTTTTACTATAGTTTTCGTTTGCTTTGGGTCCTCTAATTGATCACAAATTGCAACACGTTGACCTGCACGCACTAATTTAGGCAAGTAGGTGTCTAAGGAATGGTGAGGGAAGCCTGCAAGCTCGATATGGGATCCACTTCCATTTTTACGTTTGGTTAAGATAATACCCAATATTTTGGATGCTTTTATTGCGTCGGAACCAAAGGTTTCGTAGAAATCTCCAACGCGAAAAAGTAATAAGGCTGTTGGGTGTTTAGCCTTAATTCGATTGTATTGTTTCATGAGCGGAGTTTCGCTCGGCTTGTTACTTTTTGCCACTTATTTCCTTGTAATTAGGGTCATCTAAGTTACATACACTTACAAAGTAAGAATACCTTTGAAGGTTCATTATTTTCATGAATTATGAACAAGAAACTTAAACTAGAAGAGTTAAATAGAATTAGCGTTTCGGAATTTAAATCTGCTGAAAAATTTCCAGTAGTTGTTGTGCTAGACAATATAAGAAGTGCCTTTAATATTGGTTCTATATTTAGAACGGCAGATGCTCTTGCAATAGAGAGTGTTTATTTATGTGGGATAACGGCAACTCCTCCACATCGAGAGATATACAAGACTGCTTTGGGTGCTTCTGAATCGGTTGATTGGAAATATTTTCAAAATACTATGGATTCAATTTCTGAATTGAAAAAGAACGGCTTCATAATTCTATCATTGGAGCAAGTGGAAGATAGTTTAATGCTCGATAATTTTGTTTCCACTAAAGATTCAAAGTATGCATTGGTAGTCGGAAATGAAGTGGATGGGGTAATGCAGGAGGTTATTGACAGTAGTGATGTCTGTATTGAAATTCCTCAGTATGGCACGAAGCATTCTTACAATGTTTCTGTTAGTGCAGGAATTGCATTATGGGATATTATTGGGAAAATAAAAAGGGTCTAATAAATTAGACCCTTTCAAAGTAATATATAAAGTTTAGCTTAATTCTTTGTACATGTCCAACCACTGCGATCGTACATATCTAAAACATGGTTATATTGTTTGCCTTTTTGGCAGACATCTTTACTTTCCAATTCTCCTTTATCAGGATCGTTAAATGTGCAAGTAGAACATTTCTTACACGAAGAGAAACTAATAATACTTCCGATGGCAAATAAAAACAATACTTTTTTCATAATCATTTTACTAGTTAAGCAAATATAGTAATATAGGTTTTACATTCACTATTGAAAAAAAAAAAGGCGCTATTTAGCGCCTTTTTTTAGTAAGTGATATAAAATTCTAGTTTGCAAACAATGCAATGAATCCAGCATCCATTCTGTATTTCAAGAATTCTGCATCATTCATAGCTTTTGTTTTTAAGCTTGCATCTTTAGCTATTGCAGATTTTAAATTGTTGTTCATTAAGTCTTTGTTAGCAGTTCTAGCTCCGATAACTGCTTTCAAGTAATATCCTTCAGCAGATTCTCTTGCTTCAGATGCTTCAATTGCTTTAAGAGCACCTTCATTGTCGCCATTTAATACTTTAGCTAATGCCGAGTTAAAAGTGTTTTCAGAGCCAAACTTACTGACGGCGTCACTGTAATCAGCTTGTTTAACTGCAATAATTCCTTTGTTATAGTTAACTTCTGTGCCTGCTCCCGAAGCAGCTTCAAACATTTCTTTAGCACCAGTAACATCTCCACCAAATAATGCGACAACACCCAAATTATTGCTTGTAGTAGCATTTTTTTCAACTCCAGCAGCGGCATCGAATTCCGCTTTTGCAGCTTTCATGTCATTTTTCAAAACATAGACATAACCTACATTATTATGACCTCTCCAATCCTTTGAATACTGAGATTTAGCTAATTTGTAAATTCTTAATTTTTCTTCTATGTCATTTGACAAGGTAGCGGCATACAATATTTCTTCAATGCTAAGAACTGTAGAATCTGAATTTGTCAACTGAGTAATTTCTTCGTCCGTTCTTGACATCTCATCAGCGTTGATGGTAATACTAGATCTTCTTAGTTGAGGTAGAATTTTGTCTGCAATTTCAACATAAGTTGCAGCTAAATTTTTGATTTCTTGTTCGCGTTTTTCACCATCACTTGACATACTAAGGATTCGAATAATCAATTCTTTGTCTTTCACGTCGGATGCTGTCATTGCTTTTTTGAAACCTTCCCAATCTTCACCTTTGCCAGTTTCTGTGATGAAACCATCTGTTTTGGCAGCTTCTACATTACTTTTCTTAAGGATTTTATTGATAGCAGTTCCTGCAGATTTTGCACGATTATTAGCAAGATTATCATTTATGGTTAATTCTCCATCTGGAGAAGCGTATGCATCAATGCTAACTCCTTTGAATACAAATTCGTTTGCAACAGCATTTTCCACAAAAGCTGTTAGCGCCAACATGTCATCTTCAGAAAGTTCAGAAGAACGAACGCTTGACTGCTGAATCATATAGTTAATATCAGCTTTAACCGAACGAGGAATTACTTTTTTGAAGTTATCTGTTCCTAAAATAGGTTTTGCGTCAGTCTGAGCCAAGGTTGAAGTGGTAATTGTACCATCGGCAATTTTTCTTGTTTCAAACTCTTTTGTTTTAGTTTTATATCCTGCAACAGCAGAAATTGTCATTGTTACATTCGTCATAGTTGGATCATAAGCTATTTTGTCCGTGTAACTTACTGTTCCACCTTTCTCGAAATCAACTTTTTGACCTTCACCATCAGCTTCTATACCCATCATTTTCAACGCCTTCAACTCTTTTACTACTTCACCATCAGCATTTTTTAATACTGGCGTCGCAGTCATTGTTGCTAACTTGTGAAAGAAATTTGGCGGAAACTTTGCGGAAACGGATACTTCAACACTGTCTGCATGCACCTCAAGAGGATTAGGAGTAACATTATATTTAATGTTCTCAGCGTATTTATTCATTTTGCTTAATGGATTACATGCCATTAAACTTGTAGCACCAATAGCTACGATCGCGATACTTTTTAAACTTAGTTTTTTCATGATGTGAAGCTTATGATAAGCGTTAAAGTTTTCTTTCTGTTTTTATTAAGCTGCAATAATAATTAAATGTTTCGATTCAAGCTATATCTTAGGCTTTTAGCTATTGCTTTTCAATCCAGTCTAATTGGGTGCAAACCTATTTCGAACGATTTATTTATTAAGTCTATAAAACTATCAATCTGGTTTGGGTCCTTTATAAAATCAATTTCGTTCGTATCCACAAACAGAATAGGGTACTGGTTTTGTTGTTTGAAATAGGTAACATAATTATTGTAAATGTCTTCTAAATATTTCGCTTTAATGTCTTGTTCATAAGGGCGAGCACGTTTTTCAATATTAGAAAGAAGTTGTTCTGAATCCTTATGTAGATAAATAATAAGATCTGGTTTTGGAGTTGATTTGAGTATAATGTCGTATAATTTTCTGTAAAGCTGAATAGATTGATCATCCAAATTGTTCTTAGAAAAAATCAGACACTTTTCAATCATATAGTCCGAAAACATAAATTCTTGGAATAGGTCTCGGTTTGGAGTTTCGATTTGAATTTGTTGAAATCGTTCTGCTAGAAAACTTAACTCTAATTGAAAAGCATATCGAGTAGGATCTTTATAGAATTTTTGTAAAAAAGGATTCTCTTCAAATTCCTCAAGTACAAGCTTTCCTTGTAATCTCTGGCTTAAAGATTTAGCAAGAGAAGTTTTTCCGCTTCCAATATTGCCTTCTATACAAATATATTTGTTACTCATTCTACTAATGAAACGTCAAAACTACTTTATCTGCTAAAGAGGAAAGGATTTCTGAGATTGATTTTGAGAAATTAGGAAGTACAAGATTTGGAGCTATCTCAGCCAAAGGTTCTAACACAAATTGCCTCTTATGTGCATAGGGGTGAGGTAATGTTAGTTCTTCTGTTGAAACAATTTCTCCATTAAAATCTATAATATCAAGGTCGATGATTCTTGGACCCCATTTTTCTATCGTAACACGTCCTAAATCAAGCTCAATTTTTTTAAGTGCTTTTAAGCATTGCAAAGAATTCAGAGCTGTTTCAGCTTGAATCACTCCGTTTTTAAAATCGGGTTGATCAGTTTTACCCCAAGCGGGGGAAATATATGTCTTCGATTTTTGAAGCACAGTTCCTATTCGTAATTCAATAAGAGGGAATACTTTTTTTTGAATTTTCAGCCATTCACCCATATTAGATCCGTAAGCAATATAAACCGTTAGTAATTTCTTGTTTTCCATCAATCCTTTTCTAATCTGCTTTATACAATGTAATTTCCTCTAATGTAATATCTAAAGCCGTTAATCACAAAGCTGCAATATCTTTGGCGTTCAAAATTAAATTGAAAGGAATGAAACAGTTTTTTAAAATAGTATTTGCTTCAATGTTAGGGTTTGGAGCAACCATCTTTTTAGCCGTAATAATAGTAATTGGTATTATAGCCGCTGCTACTGGAGGAGATAAAGATGAAAAGAATTTAGAGGTAAAAGAGAATTCTGTTTTACATCTTGACTTTAGTGGTGGATTGGTTGATCGGGGTTCAGATAACCCGTTCGAAACATTTGATTTAAATACTATGCAATCAAACAAAAAGCTGAGCTTGAAGCAAGTTTTAGACAACTTGGAGAAGGCCAAATCTGATGAAAATATTGCAGGAGCTTTCTTAGATTTGAAAGGCGTAAGCATGAATATGGCTAACCTTGATGAGGTTAGAGAAGGGTTAGAAGACTTTAAAACTTCAGGAAAATGGATTATTGCTTATGGTCAAAATGTCAGTCAAGGAACCTATTATCTTGCAAGTGTTGCAGATCAAATCTATGTTTACCCAGAAGGGGGGGTTGAGTTCAATGGATTAATGTCTGAGGTAATGTTCTTTAAGGGGATGTTGGAAAAACTAGAAGTAGAAGTTCAGATTATTAGAGGTAAAAACAATAAATTCAAAAGTGCGGTTGAGCCATTTATGTATGATAAAATGAGTGACCCAAACCGAGAGCAATTGAACAAGTTACTTTCTACCGTATGGGATAACTGGACAGAGAAAATTGCAATTTCAAGAGGAGTTACAGTTGAATCACTGAATGAGTATGCTGATAGTCTTAGAGCTTTTGATCCTGCAAATGCTATATCTTACAAACTGGTTGATGGGCTTTTGTTTGGGGATCAAGTTTTGGACAGTATTAGAACTAGAGTTGATGTTAAAACGAATGACGATATCAATTTTATTTCACTAAACAAATACACCAAAGCACCAGAGAAATTTGAGGATGGAGCTCCAAAACCATGGGATTTAAAAGCCAAGGTTGCCATTATATATGGAGCGGGCGAAATTAGAAGTGGTAGTAGCGATCAAAAAACAATGGGGTCTAATACAATTGTAAAAGCGATTAGAGCTGCTCGAGAAGATTCTTCAATTAAAGCAATTGTATTTAGAGTTAATTCTCCTGGTGGAAGTGCCTTAGCAAGTGATGTTATGTGGAGAGAAACTCAACTAGCAAAAGCTGCGAAACCATTTGTGATCAGTATGGGTGGATTAGCTGCTTCAGGTGGATATTATGTTAGTGCTGGTGCAGATAGGATTTTTGCTGGTGCAAATACTATTACAGGCTCTATTGGTGTTTTTGGAATGATTCCAAATGCTAAGAAAATGTTGAACAACAAACTTGGCTTAACTTTCGATAGAGTTCAAACCAATGCAAATTCGGATATGGGAATGCTAACTCAGCCTCTTACTCCATTTCAATACGGTAAAATTCAGCAATCGGTGGAAAAAGTTTATGATACCTTCCTCGGGCATGTGTCTGAGGGAAGAAATATGACTAGAGACGAAGTTGATGCAATTGGACAAGGTAGAATTTGGACAGGGGAAGACGCCTTGGAATTGGGGTTGGTAGACGAATTAGGTGGACTGAATGATGCAATTGCTTATGCTGCTGAACAAGCGGGTTTAACCAATTATAGAATCAAAAGTTTTCCTGAAAAGAAAGATGCGATCCAAGAGTTTATCAAAGAAATAACAGGAGAGTCTAGCAATATGTTCATGAGATGGAAAATGGGTGATTTCTACTCTTATTACCAAACAGTTGAAAGACTAACAAATTCAGAAAGAATTCAAGCTCGAATTCCTTTTGACATTGAAATTCGATAAAAGCACGGAATATATTTAGTTGTTAGCGTTCATAAAAACAAGAATATGAGAAATTCAATTGTACTATTATTTATCATTTCTTGCGCAGGTAATCAATTAACATTTGGGCAAGGTGTAAATAATATCACAATCCAGCCGAGTAATCCAACAGCAACGGATACAGTATTCGTTATATCTGACTTTTCTTACTATGGTAATTGTGCTGTTGGCCTTGTAAATGAAGATATAATTCAGTCGGGTACTGTGATTAACATTAATCCTGAATATTGTGGATTTGGAGGCTCTACTTTATGTAACTCCATTGACACGTTCTCCTTAGGTGTTTTACCAATAGGTAATTACATAGTTAATATAGAATACCATCAAGGGACATCATGTGCTGGAAGTTTTGATACAATTATTGCAAATACTGATACCACCTTTGAAATCGGCACACTCTCAACTGGTTCTATAATATCTTTAGAAAATGAAATTAGCATTTACCCTAATCCAACATCCGACTTCATTACTTTGCAATCTGCAGAATATATTGAGGTAATTAAGCTTTTTGATATGACTGGAAAAGAAATAAAAGTTTCAATTTATGACGGCAGAATAGGACTTTTATCACTCTGTTCTGGTGTCTATGTTCTATCTATTCAGTTGAAAAGTGGTGAAGTTGTTACAAACAAAATCATTAAAAATAACGCGCGCTAACAAAACCTAAACTGCATTAAAACGCAGTTTAGTCAAGTGAAATAGCTCCTCTTTTGAGGAGCTATTTTTTTATCAATTTTTTAGTGACTTGGTTTTGGCTGTCGACGTAATAATAGATGCCAGATCTTAAATGAGATAAATCCAAAATGAATTCATGTTCACTTTGATAGAATTGATCCACCAAATTACCTGAACTATTGTAAATCCGAATTTGTGTAGAAAACAAATTATTATATCGAATATTCACTGTGCTTTTTGTAGGATTAGGAAAAAACCGAGGTTCAACGCCGGTGTCAATGGAATTAGAGTTTCCAGGAAAACTTGGAGATAATGAAAGAATTTGATTTGAAACCTTACCGTTTTCAAGAATTCCTCCAGCAAGATAAGTGATAGAAAAATTAGGTGAATTCGATGAAAGAGTGAAGGACCAATCTCGCAAAATGCCCCAGTCTCTGATGTCCATAGGAATACTGAGATCAGTTGTTGGAATGAGAACTTGATCAGTATTAAATTCGGATTGAGTTGAACCTAAAATAATAGATGACTTCATCGGAGCTAATAATTTTCCGCTTGAGTAATCTCTAGCGTTATAATTATAACTCCTTTTACTTCCTCCGACTATAATGGGCTCTGGTCCTCCATCTCCATTAAAAACAATTGCAGAACGATAGGAGGTTAGACTATCATTACTAGTAATTGTGCTCCATGTTATTTGGGTAGGATTGTTTGGTTCAATTTCTCCTTTATAATAATTGCTGACTGAAGGAAACGAATTTCTATCACTCCGAGCACCTCCCTGAACATAGATAGTGTTTCCACTAATTCCACCTCCTGCACCAAAAGTTGGAATCATGTCATTTGTATATGGAGAGCCTTTTTTCCAGCTATTATTAGAAGGATTGTAAATCTGAGTTTCACGCACGTTAGCTGAATCAGACCAACCATTTATAACGAATAGTAAAGAATCTTCCCATACATCTTGAATATGATCGTCAATAGGCACAGGAAGAACGATTTTTTTGTTTGTAAAAGTATCACCTCGCACATCAAATTCGTGCACAAGACTAGAGCTCTTCTCTCTTCCATTTGCAAAAACATAATAACCTCCGACAATATAAATTTTATCTCTCACTTTAGTAGCCGAAAGAGCAATACGACCAAGCGAGTCTGGCAGGTCAGGGAGCCTAGTTATGTCACTAGAATCAGAAATGTTTATTTTATAACATCTCCTATGAATTCCTGAAGAGAGTAAGGTGCTATCAAGTCCTCCGAAAATATAAATGTAGGTGCCGTTAAATGTACTGTAGGCTGATACAGCCCCATTTGTAACGGGTTCGGGTAAATTAGAGACTTTATTAAGAGACCAATTATAGGCTGTGATTGATTTTACTTGAGTAAAACCGAAACAGGGAATGAGAAATATAGTTAAGATAATTCCTAGGTTCAAAACCAATCCCCATCTTTGCTTTAAGATTGAAATTATACTATGGAACTCGTAAATTCTATTGCTTCTTGGATGCTGAAAAAGCGAATGCATCAAATCGAGTTGTTTCGTAAATATCCTCATGAGGTTCAAATAGAGTGGTTTAATAAACTGATAAACACTGCTAAAAATACGGAGTTTGGTAAAAAACATCATTTTAAACGTATAAAGTCGCGTCAGGATTTTCAAAAACGGGTGCCTATTTCAGACTATGAAACGTTAAAACCATATATCGAACGGGTTCGACAAGGTGAACAAAATGTGCTTTGGCCAACTGAAATTAACTGGTTTGCAAAAAGTTCGGGAACCACTTCTGATAAAAGTAAATTTATTCCGGTTTCCAAAGAAAGCCTAGAAGAATGCCATTATAAAGGAGGTAAGGATTTACTTTCAATCTATTTTAATACTTTTCCAGAGAGTAAATTATTCGTTGGAAAAGGAATGGTACTTGGCGGAAGTAGCGAAGTAAATGAGTATAAAAAGAATTCTTATTACGGAGATTTATCAACGATTATCATAAAAAATCTGCCGTATTGGGCAGAGTACGTAAGGACTCCAAGCATAGACATTACGCTTTTGCCAGATTGGGAAACTAAGATTGAAAAAATGGCTCAAGCAGGAGCTCAAGAGGATGTTACAAATATTAGTGGAGTACCATCTTGGAATCTGGCTTTATTGCAAAGGATTCTTGAAATTACTGGAAAGAAAAATATGTTGGAAGTTTGGCCAAATTTTGAAATGTATGCACATGGCGGTGTAAGCTTTACACCATATCGAGAAAAATTCAAGAAACTATTCCCTAGTGAAGAAGTGGTTTACATGGAAACCTATAATGCCTCAGAAGGATTCATTGGTTTGCAAGATCAATTCAGCAGCGAAGAAGGTGACTTACTGTTGATGTTGGATTACGGAATTTTCTATGAATTTTTGCCGCTTAGTGAATTAGTTAGCGATAATCCAAAGGCTGAATTATTGGAGGATGTTGAGTTAGGTCAAGAATATGCAATTGTAATGAGTACTAATGCAGGACTGTGGCGTTATATGCTTGGAGATACTGTTCGTTTTACTTCTTTAGAACCCTATCGCATAAAAATTAGTGGACGAACTAAATATTTTATAAATGCGTTTGGTGAAGAATTAATGGCCGAAAATGCAGAAAAAGGGTTGCAATTGGCTTGTGAGAAAACAGGAGCTTCAATAAAAGAATATACTGCCGGCCCATACTTTAATGAAGGCGAAAATGGAGGGGGGCATGAATGGATTATTGAATTTGAAAATGCTCCTGAAGATTTAGAGTATTTTACTGAAGCGTTGGATAATTCTCTGAAATCGTTAAATTCAGATTATGAAGCTAAACGTTATAAGGATATGAATATGCAGATGCCTAAATTGACTTCAGTTAAAAATGGAACGTTTTATGAATGGCTGAAATCCAAAGGAAAATTAGGCGGTCAGAATAAAGTTCCAAGATTGAGTAATCACAGAAAATTAATAGAAGAAATTCATGAGTTGGTTTTGGTATAAGCTATTAGGAAGTATTTTATTGATTAGTTGTGTCTTAAATACATCAGGTCAAGAACTAAAGCCAATCGCTAAAGTTCCAACAGATGCCGAACTACTTCGAGTCGATAATTTCGGGAAACTCTATTTAGTAAGTCAAAATGAAATTAGCTTGCTAGATCCTGCAGGAAAGTTCATAGTCAGAAATAGCAACAAGTTATACGGGAAAATAAGTGACCTAGATGCAAGTAATGGATTAGAGTTATTGCTTTTCTTTAAAGACCTTTCTCAAGTAATATTTCTAGATAATCAGTTAGCCGAAAAAGGAAAGAAACTTTCTTTAGAAGAAATAGGTTTTGACCAAGTGACCCTTGCTTGCACCAGCCATGGTATGGGTGTTTGGTTGTTTGATCAAACACGGTTTGAATTAACTAGAGTAGATCAAAACGGAAAATTTACATCAAAAAGTGGCAATCTAATGCAAGTACTTGGCTTTGCTCCTCAACCCAACTTTATGCGAGAATATAATAATTGGGTTTACCTAAACGATCCTAAAAGAGGTATTCTTGTATTTGATAATTTCGGAGCATATTATAAAACGATTCCAATTAAAAATGTGGATTATTTTCAAATAAAAGAGCACCGCGTTTTTCATACCAAAGACCAGTATTATATAAGTTTTGACACCAAGGAACTTAAGTTTGATACACTGTTTAATTTCGAAGTGAAAAATAAAGGCGTTTTTATAACCAAAAATCAGCTTAATATCCTTAATGATAAAGAGTTAAACTTGTTTGAGTATAGGCGGTAATTGTTAAGAACTTTTCCCTGTTCTAGCTGACAGTTTTTTTAATTTAGTGAGCTTTAAAAAGAGAAAAATGCATATTGCGGTCGCAGGAAATATAGGGTCAGGAAAAACAACGCTAACTACGCTTTTGTCAAAGCATTACAAGTGGGATGCCCATTTTGAAGACGTTGATGACAATCCATATCTAAATGATTTTTACAGTGATATGCAGCGTTGGTCTTTCAACTTGCAGATTTATTATTTAAACAGTCGCTTTGCACAAATTCAAGAGATAAAGGAATCGGGTAAGTATGTAATTCAAGATCGAACGATTTATGAAGATGCTTTCATTTTTGCTCCCAACTTGCATGCAATGGGTCTCATGACCACTCGAGATTTTGAAAACTACTTTTCTCTTTTCAATCTTATGGAGACCTTCATTGCTCCTCCAGATTTGTTAATCTACCTTAGAGCTTCAGTTCCTACATTAGTAAGCCAAATTCAGGCTAGAGGTAGAGAATATGAAGAGCAAATTAGATTGGATTACCTGAAGCGTTTAAACGAGCGTTACGAAGCGTGGATCTCTACTTACAATAAAGGCAGAGTGATCGTTGTAAATGTTGACGACAACAATTTTAAAGAAGATAAAGAAGACTTAGGTAAAATCATTTCTATGATTGACGCCGAGCTGCACGGATTATTTTAATTAGCGTACTTGATTAAGAAGATTTGAGGTGGGCTCACCTCCAGCTTCTTCGTCTAACCAAAACCTGTAGATAAATCGAACTTGAAAGACTATACCGTCTTTAAGGTTTGGATTTAATTGTGTACGACTATCTCCAAATCGGAATGCACTAAATCCCCAATCTACATTATCTCCGTAGTTGTAATGTTTGAATTTCCTACCGATTGATTGACCAATTTTAGCCTGGATAAGAAAACTCCTTTTTATATTGAATTGAGTGTAGAGGTAAATCTCGTTGGAGGCTTTTACCATGTATTGGTTCGTTGGTTTACCTCCGTTATAGTCTGAAATGTAATTTGGTGCATCAAATGTTCGTACAAAGGATTGGAAGTTGAATCCAGTCGTGAACCAAGGCTTCCATGTATAATTCATATCTGCCCAAACTGGAAGCGTCCAATTCATTTCAAATTTTTTGTTAGGACTTCGATACCAAATACCCAATAAAGGGACGAAAAATGGTCCGAAAATTTCTGAATTATAGTACAATCCATATTTATAAAATAGGTTTTCTTTTTTCTTTTGTTTGATTAAAACTAATGCTGCTAATTGACTGTTTTTATTGTCGATTCCAGTTAAAGATCCTGTAGTTTTCGGAATTAGCAAATATTGCCCTGACCAAGTATCATTGTGCTGCCAAGCTAATCCAAGCTTTGCAGAGTGCATTCTATATGTAGAAGAAGGGCCGGTTAATTGTTCAGGAAAGGGGTAAAGTTCAAGGTCATCAAACGAATAGCCGCTGATGATTACGAATTTCTCGTTAATTTTTATTGGTAAAGTAAGGTCAACTCCAAATTCTTGAATACTTGAACCCGCATTCTTAATTCCACTTGTGTCGTTCTTGACTCCGTTGACTCCGGTGTTACTATATTGAACCCTAAACAAATCCACATAATCTTGGCCAATTCCACTTAAGGAAACTCCAATAAACAGCAAAAAAAAGAGCCATGAAGAAAAATTCTGCATGGCTCAAATTTATAATTTCTTATTGTCTAGCCTAATTCATTTTAGCTTCTTTCAAAACAATATTGAATTCAAGTTTGATTTCATCGTTTATAAACTTATCACCTAAGTCTCCTAAAATACTTTTTGACTTGTACTTTATATCGTAGATAGTTCTATCGAAAGTATGGGTTCCAGTGATTACAGCTATATCATCATTATTCTTGATGTCATATCGAATTTCGGCTGGGTGTGCGATTCCTTTAATCTCTAACTCAGCAAGAAGCAATCTAGCGGTATCATTCATTATTGATTCTGTAACAAATAAATGTGCTGCGGGATACTGATCAACAGCAAAAAAGTCTTCACCCCTCAAATGACCCAACAATTTGGCGTTCGATTCTTCATCTTCTATATCTGTAACCTTCAAGGACAACATGTCAATAATAATGTCACCACCCATTATTAACTCACCTTTTAATTCAATTGAGGTAGGAATAATATTTAAGGTTCCAAAATGATCCTCTGTTGGCTTACTTCCTGTCCATTTGATAAAAGACTCATCCTCAACGATTTCATAAATCTTGCCAATAGAATTACCAACTAATTCATTTGTTTCTTGGCTCATGTTATTCACTCTCTCTTTTGGTGTCTCTTCACCACAAGAAATTACCCCTAATGCAATTATTCCACTAATGATAGTACTACTTAACTTCATCTTCAACGATTTTTTCGATTACTACTTCTTTAACAACCTCTTGTTTTTCTTCACCATGACCATTTCCAGACATTTGAGCTAATATTGGAGCGATTACCAAGCCAACTAGGCAAGTAAGCTTAATTAGTATATTCATTGAAGGACCAGAAGTATCTTTAAATGGATCACCAACTGTATCTCCAGTCACTGCAGCGTCATGCGCATCAGACCCTTTGAAAGTCATTTTACCATCAATCATAACACCAGCTTCAAATGATTTTTTAGCATTATCCCAAGCTCCACCAGCGTTATTTTGGAAGATAGCCCACATAACACCTGAAACACAAACTCCAGCCATATAGCCTCCAAGTGGTTCAGCGCCAAAAAGTAAACCGACCACGATAGGTGTAATTATCGTCAATAAACCAGGTAAAATCATTTCTCTTAATGCAGCCTTGGTTGAAATATCAACACATTTAGCATATTCTGGAGTACCAGTACCTTCCATAATACCAGGAATTTCTCTAAACTGACGTCTAACTTCCTGCACCATTTCCATGGCCGCTTTACCTACAGATTCCATTGCTAGAGCAGAAAAAACAACAGGAATCATTCCACCAACAAATAACATTGCTAATACATCAGCTTTGAAAATATTGATACCATCAATTCCAGTGAAGGTTACGTAGGCAGCGAATAATGCTAAAGATGTAAGTGCAGCAGATGCGATCGCAAATCCTTTTCCGACAGCGGCAGTAGTATTGCCTACAGAATCTAAAATATCTGTACGCTCACGTACTTCTTTTGGAAGTTCACTCATTTCAGCAACTCCACCAGCATTATCAGCAATAGGTCCAAATGCGTCAATTGCTAATTGCATGGCTGTAGTAGCCATCATAGCAGATGCGGCAAGAGCTACACCATAAAAACCAGCTAATTCGTATGAACCATAAATAGCGGCAGCAAACAATATTACCGAAGCGAAGGTAGACTTCATGCCTACTGCTAAACCTGTGATAATATTAGTAGCTGCTCCTGTAGAGGAACTTTGTACAATATCCATAACTGGTTTTTTACCCAATGAAGTGTAGTATGCTGTTACATATGAGATTAATCCCCCAACAGCTAAACCAATCAATGCAGTGTAAAAGACGTGTTGAGATGGTATTTCTTTTAATCCTTCACCGAAAAAGTTCATAAGAAGAGTTTCAGGTAACATCCAGTCAATTAAGAACCAACATGCTACTAAGGTAAGACCCATTGAAACCCAGTTTCCAGTATCAAGTGCTTTTTGTACTTGAGCTTCCTTAGCATCGTTACTTGAAATTTTCACAAAGAAGGTTCCGATTATAGACGCTAGAATACCTACGCCTGCAATTACGATTGGAAGTAAGATAGGACCCATGTTATTAAATGAGTCTGTATATTGACCATTTGCGGACATGTCGCGTATAATGTAGTTACCTAAAACCATAGTAGCTAAAACCGTAGCGACATAAGAACCAAAAAGATCGGCACCCATACCAGCAACATCTCCAACATTATCACCTACGTTATCTGCAATTGTAGCAGGGTTTCTTGGATCATCTTCTGGAATGCCAGCTTCTACTTTGCCTACAAGATCAGCGCCTACATCAGCGGCTTTAGTGTAAATTCCGCCTCCAACACGAGCAAAAAGAGCAATAGACTCAGCACCCAGAGAAAAACCAGCTAAGGTTTCAAGAACAATTGTCATATTGTTGTAAAAATTACCACCTTCACTCATAAACTGACTTAAGAATATCATGAAGAACAAACTCAATCCAATTACTGCTAAACTTGCTACACCAAGACCCATAACTGTTCCACCAGAAAAAGAAACTTTTAAAGCTTCAGGAAGACTGGTTCTTGCAGCTTCTGCAGTTCGAGAGTTAGAAGCAGTTGCTATTCTCATTCCAATATTCCCTGCCAAAGCAGAAAATATAGCACCGAAAATAAATGCTGGAACAATCATCCAACTAGTGGTGGAGACAATCATTGATATTCCGAAAAGAGCAACGGATGCGATTACTACAAAGATTAATAATAATCTGTATTCTGCGTTTAGAAATGCAAGAGCACCCTCTTGGATGGCTTTTGAAATTTCTTTCATTTTGTCATTACCTGCGGATTGTTTTTTTACCCAAGCAGACTTGATCATCATCATAACTAAACCAATTACTGCGCAAATTGGTGCGATATATATTACATTCTGAGTTAATGCATCCATCTTAAAAAATTTTGTTTCATATTAAAATAGCAAGATTTAACCTTGCTAAAAAAGCTGCAAAAGTAGTTATTCGGTTGATTTAACCAAGAGGATTTTTTTGGTTGGTTTCAATCTACTTTAATCATATCAACCACAATTTTTCCAGAATACTTAAATCCTTCTGATGTTGAACCAATTGGCAATGATAATTGTGGGATTTCAAGATTGGCGCTGTCGTATTTCGTGAAGCAAATATCTTGAACGTTTTCTTGATTAGCATAAAATGTCACTTGCTCATCAGATTTTAAAAACCACCTTCCTGATCATTGTGATAATAACTTTTGCTTCAAGTTGTTGTTGCCAAAACATTATTGTGATAGCATCTTAATGTTAGCTTTACGTGTTTTATTTATCCCCAAATTAAGTTCATAAATCCTTCTAGAGACATTCTATTAGAGCCAACTATAGATAACGTGCCGCTTCCAATGGCAGCATTTCCTTCTTCTTTGGTCTGAATTATTTTCCAGTTTCCTTAAAGAACTTAGCGAGGGTTTAGCTGGATGTTGGAACGATTGTAACAAAGTTCTTTTTACAAAATCAGAGACAAATACCAGCAGAGATGTATTAGTTAATAAGGAGATTCGTACATTTTAAAATAACAATTAAAACGATTAACAATCATAAATATATTACCTGTACATTAAAGATTTTACAGCATCAAAGACATCTTTTGGATGCGGTAATGCTTCTTCTATAAGTGTTGGTGAAAATGCAAATGGTGTGTCAGATTGAGTTAATCTTTTAATTGGTGCATCCAAATAATCAAATGCTTCACGTTGAACTCGATAAGTGATTTCTGAGGCTATTGAAGCTACAGGCCAAGATTCTTCTACTATTAACAATCTGTTAGTTTTCTTGACAGAATTAATTACACATTCCTCATCCCAAGGACGTATTGTTCTTAAATCAATTATTTCTACGTTGATTCCCTCCTTAGCTAATGTTTCAGCCGCTTCTTCTGCAATTTTTATAATTTTCCCGAAGCTTACGATAGTGCAGTCAGATCCTTGCCTTCTAATATTGGCCTTACCAATTGGTAAAACATATTCGCCTTCAGGAACTTCACCTTTTTCTCCATACATTCTCTCAGATTCTAAGAAAACAACTGGATTGTCATCACGAATTGCTGCTTTTAAAAGTCCTTTAGCATCGTATGGATTTGATGGAGTAATTACTTTAAGACCAGGAACGTGAGCATAAAACGCTTCAAAACTTTGCGAATGCGTCGCTCCTAATTGGCCAGCAGTTCCGTTTCCACCTCTAAATACTATAGGAACATTAAATTGTCCACCAGACATTTGTAACATTTTGGCTGCACTATTTATAATTTGATCGGCTGCTAAAATTGCAAAATTCCAAGTCATAAACTCTACAATTGGACGCAAACCATTCATTGCTGATCCTACGGCAATTCCTGCAAAACCCAATTCCGCTATCGGTGTATCAATAACTCGTCTGGGGCCAAATTCATCAAGCATACCTTGACTAACTTTATATGCGCCATTGTATTCAGCAACTTCCTCGCCCATTAGATAGACGTTTTCGTCTCTTCTCATTTCTTCGTTCATCGCTTCGTTAAGCGCATCTCTGAATTGAATTACTCTCATAATTATTTTGAATTTTGCAACTCACAAAAATAGGAATATCACTTTAAGTCAAACCAACTTTTTACTAGACTAATGCGTAAATGATTACTATTTTCTAAACAAGGGCTTTTATGTACTTTTGCAACTAATAAAAAAGGTGCTCAAAATATCTGATATATGAAGATTTTAGTATGTATAAGTAAGGCCCCAGATACCACGTCAAAAATTCTATTTACTGATGAAAACACTAAGTTTAATGAAACTGGAGTGCAGTTTATAGTAAATCCTTATGATGAGTGGTATGCATTGGTAAGAGGGTTAGAATTAAAAGAACAAATGGGAGGAACGGTTACTGTAATTGCTGTAGGCGGAGCAGAAAACGACCCTATAATTAGAAAAGCCCTCGCTATAGGTGCTGATGATGCAATAAGAATTGACGCTGAAGCATTAGACGCATTTGCGGTTGCTCAAGAAATTTCAAATTATGTATCTGATAAAAGCTATGATTTGATTTTATGCGGTAAAGAGACTATCAGTTATAATGGAGCGCAGGTTCCAGGTTTAATTGCTGAGTTTATGGATATCGCATTTGCATCACAAGCTATCAAATTAGAGATTAACGGAACTATAGCAACTATTGAATGTGATGTGCAAGGAGGGACAGAGGTTTTAGAAGCTAATTTACCTATTGTGCTGAGTGTAGCTAAAGGTATGGCTGAACAACGTATTCCTAACATGCGAGGTATTATGGCCGCTAGAACCAAGAAATTAGAAGTGATGCCTGGGTCTGGTGCTACCAATAATTGCGAAGTGGTTGGTTACAGTTTACCAGCAGCCAAGTCGGGGTGTAAGTATATTGATCCTGATAACGCAGAGGAATTAATTAGTCTATTAAGAAATGAAGCTAAAGCGATATAAAGATGAGTGTTATAGTTTTTTTAGATAATAAAGATGGGGCGTTTGTGAAATCATCGCTCGAGGCTGTGAATTATGCGGCGAATATTGCTTCTGTTAAAGGAGTGGATTGTATTGCTGTTTCTTGTGGTAAATTATCGAATGAAGTATTAGAGTCAATAGGCAATTATGGTGCTAGTAAGGTTGTAAGTAACAATACGGAGAACGCTGATAATTCACAAATAGCTTCGTTAGTTTCAAATTTAGTTGAATCTAATTCAGCATCAATCGTAGTTTTTAGTCATGATTTTTCTGGTAAAGCAGTTGCTCCAAGAGTTGCTGCAAAACTGAATGCAGCAATTGTTTCTGGAGTTGTTGAATTACCAAATTTTGATGGTGGTTTTACAGTTAAGAAGTCAGTTTTCTCGGGAAAAGCTTTTGCAGATTATAAAGTAAATTCTGAAAAAGCAGTTTTGTCTCTTCTTCCAAACTCATTGGATGTAATAACAACAGATAACAAGGCTGAGGTTATTGCTGATAGTTCTGACTTAGGAACTGCGAAAATGGTGATTAAAGAGTTTAAGAAAAAAGGCGGAGAAGGTAAAATTGATCTTAATGAAGCTGAGCTTGTTGTTAGTGCTGGTCGTGGACTTAAAGGGCCTGAAAACTGGGGAATGGTTGAGGAATTAGCTTCGGTTTTAGGAGCTGCTACCGCTTGTTCAAGACCAGTTGCTGATATTGGTTGGAGACCACATCACGAGCATGTTGGTCAAACTGGAGTTGCAATTAGCCCTAATCTTTATATTGCAATTGGAATATCGGGTGCTATTCAGCATTTAGCTGGAGTCAATCGCTCGAAAGTAATCGTTGTAATCAATAAAGATTCAGAAGCACCTTTTTTCAAGGCTGCTGACTACGGTATTGTAGGAGATGCTTTTGAAGTTGTACCAAAATTAGTTGCTGCTGCCAAAGCGTTAAACTAGTTGTAAGTAATTGTAGATGGAAGACAAAATCAGATTAGAAATATCTGGACTATCATATAGTCAGGCTCAAACTGGGGCTTACGCCCTTGTCTTGAGCGAGACAGATGGTAAAAGGAGTCTCCCGATTATCATTGGTTCTTTTGAAGCTCAGGCAATCGCCATTGAGTTGGAATCAATGAAACCAAGCCGTCCATTAACTCATGATGTTTTCAAAACCTTTGCCGATGAGTTCAAAATTGACATAAAAGAAGTCATAATATATAACCTTCAAGAGGGTGTTTTTTTTGCAAGATTGATTTGTATGGATAAAAATGGACTAGTGTCAGAAGTTGATGCAAGAACCTCAGACGCAATTGCATTGTCTGTGAGGTTTAAATGTCCTGTTTATACCCACGAATCTATATTAAAAGACGCTGGAGTTATAATCGATGAGGATTCGGAGATTAGGCCCGCTCACTCTAATGTGGAACAAGATATAGCAGATGCGATGAGCGATGCTGAAACGAAAACTTCATCAAGCGACCCTATTCAAAGTAAAACAGCTGCACAACTGGATGAAATACTTCACGACGCGCTTTCAAAAGAAGACTATGAGTTCGCTTCAAAAATTCGAGATGAAATAGAGCGTAGAAAATAGTATTTTGGCCGAATGACGTTGCTTACAATAAGTATTGAATCTTTGGGAAGGGGTCTACTCGGTCTTGCTGTTATTCTGGCCTTGGCTTGGCTTTTCAGTAGTGACAGGAAAGCAATTCAATGGAAGGTTGTCGGAATTGGGATTGGAGCGCAATTGCTACTTGCATTGGCTATCCTCAAAGTTTCTTTCGTACAAAGCTTTTTTGAATTCTGCGGAAAGGTCTTTGTTAAAATACTTGATTTTACAAGGGATGGCAGTGTTTTCCTATTTGGAGATATGCTGAAAGTAGATTCATTCGGATTTATTTTCGCTTTTCAGGTGTTGCCCACTATTATTTTCTTTTCGGCACTTACTTCGGTTCTATTTTATTTAGGGATCATTCAAAAGATTGTTTATGGTTTGGCTTGGATATTTACTAAACTACTGAATATAAGTGGCGCAGAGTCTTTAAGTGTTGCTGGTAATATATTTCTTGGTCAAACAGAAGCCCCATTGTTGATAAAGGAATATTTACCAAAAATGAATAAAAGCGAAATTCTTTTGGTAATGATAGGAGGAATGGCAACCGTAGCGGGTGGTGTATTATCTGCATATATTTCCTTTTTAGGCGGTGATGATCCAGTAGCTCGTTTAGAGTTTGCGAAGCATTTATTAGCAGCGTCAATTATGGCAGCTCCAGGTGCAATCATTATTTCCAAAATACTAATGCCTCAAACTGAAGAAATAAACTCGAATATTGAAGTCTCAGGACAGCAAGTTGGAAGTAATTTTTTGGATGCTTTATCAAACGGAACTACAGAAGGACTTAAACTGGCAGTGAATGTTGGGGCAATGCTTTTGGTATTCTTTGCGTTTATTGCAATGATTAATTTCATTTTTATAAAAATTGGTGATCTAACCAATTTAAATCCTTGGATTAATGAAATTACCGATGGGAATTATTCAAACCTTTCGTTAGAGGCTATCTTGGGATACACTTTTGCGCCTTTAATGTGGTTGATTGGCGTTGCTACAGAGGATATTGCTCTAGTTGGTCAGTTGTTAGGAGAAAAACTAATTGCTTCTGAATTTGTTGGTTATACAAGTCTTGCTTCACTAAAAGAAGCAGGCGCTTTTTCAGAGAAAAAATCTATTATTATGGCTACCTATATGCTTTGTGGGTTTGCGAATTTTGCTTCTATTGGAATTCAAATAGGGGGCATTGGCTCATTGGCGCCATCCAAAAGAAAGATGCTGAGTGAGTATGGCATGAAGGCTTTACTAGGTGGAACGTTAGCGTCACTTGTATCCGCTACAATTATTGGCGCTATTTATTAAGATAAGGGATAAGAAATTTGTGCATTATCTGTTAGTAAATCAAACTGTTTTATTCCCTTTTTAGAAAGACTTCAACGTTAATTTGTTGCTTTTGAAAATTAAATCAATTATGCAGCAATATTTAAAGCTTCTCGATCATATTTTAGAAAACGGAAATCAAAAAGGGGACCGCACAGGAACAGGAACTCTAAGCTGTTTTGGTTATCAAATGCGTTTTGATTTGAGCAAAGGGTTTCCGGTTTGTACAACTAAAAAACTGCACCTCAGATCTATTATTCATGAGTTGCTTTGGTTTTTGAGTGGAGACACAAACATTAAATATCTTAAAGAGAATGGAGTTCGAATTTGGGATGACTGGGCGGATGATAATGGAGACTTGGGACCAGTTTATGGATATCAATGGAGGAGTTGGCCAACTTCTACTGGGGAATCAGTAGATCAAATTTCTCGCTTAGTAGAAATGATTAAAACTAACCCTAATTCTAGAAGATTGATGGTTAGTGCTTGGAATTGTGAGTTTATTGAAGATATGGCTTTGCCACCTTGTCACACAATGTTCCAATTTTATGTTGCAGATGGAAAACTTTCCTGTCAATTGTATCAACGAAGTGCGGATACGTTTTTAGGAGTTCCATTTAATATAGCATCATACGCGCTGTTAACTTTAATGCTGGCTCAAGTTTGTGATCTAGAACCGGGTGATTTTGTGCACACATTTGGTGATGTTCATCTTTACAATAATCATATTGAACAGGCGAAATTGCAATTAACTCGTGAGCCAAAAGCATTACCTCAATTGAAAATCAATCCTAACGTGAAAAATATTTTCGATTTTAAATTTGAAGATTTCGAATTATTGAATTACGATCCAATGCCACACATTAAGGCGGAGGTGTCAGTTTGATTCGGTCAATTATAGTTGCCATTTCCGAAAACAATGGCATTGGTAAAGACAATGATTTATTGTGGTATTTGCCTTCGGATATGAAGTTTTTTAGAAAAACAACGTTGGGGCATTGCGTCATAACGGGAAGGAAAAATTACGAATCGATACCAGAAAAATATAGGCCTCTAGCGAAGCGTACTAATATTATAGTTACTCGAAATGCCAATTATAAAGCTGATGGTGCCGTCGTGAAAAATAGCCTAGAGGAAGCATTAGAATTTGCTAAAAGTGAAAATGAGAGTGAGGTTTTTATTATTGGAGGTGGCCAAATATACAAGGAGGCAATGGGAAAGAATGTTATCGATAAAATGTATATTACCCATGTTGCTAAAAACTATGACGCCGACACTTTTTTCCCTGAAATAGAATTGTCCAATTGGAATATTGAAGGGCGTTTTGCACTAGAATCTGAAAGCTTTACAGCTGAGGTTAGAGTTTATGAGAAAAAATGAAAACTGTAAAAGCAATAATTTCCCTTTTAAAAGTATCGGCCATCCCGTAAAGTTTCTTTTGAAAAAACAAAAACTAGGTATTGAATTTTTTAATACTGCAGATATAATGCATTTAATTTAATCACTATTGCTCGTAAATTCGCCAAAAATAATGAACTAGTAATAGCTCCTTTTGATACGAATATTTATGGAGCACGAACTCTCTGTGCAAAGCTATTTCTATCCAAAAAACTAACCGACTAATTAGCTTAGAAATGGATTAAAACTTTTGACAATTTGGAAACCTGTATTTGAGTATTACTAAGAGTGGTGATTGCAAAAAGCCAATTAGACGAAATTAAAATAGAGAAAGTAGATGATGCGCGAATCAGAATTTGCATAATATGCAGAGCCTGGTTTAATTGCCGCATATTGTATCTCCAATAAAAAAGCAGAGAATATAGTTTAGGAGATTTTTTCAGCACTAATTTTTAATCCTTCAACTGGTGAGTAGCTCTATGTGAAAAAGAAAGTGAGCCGAGTATTGCGAAGCAGTAGTAAGTGACATATTGATCCAAACAAAATAGCTATTCATTGCTTGTGAGATTTTGATAAAAGATTCAAAGTTAGCCTTATGGATTGCTTAGGATGCGATAAAGGAATTAACTAACGGCAGGTCAGATGTTTTGGGTTGTTCAAGAGGTATTTATTGTAGTTAATTTGACCACCTTTGTCATTCTACTGATT
The DNA here is from genome assembly GCA_913020435.1 of uncultured Flavobacteriales bacterium. Lineage (GTDB taxonomy): Bacteria > Bacteroidota > Bacteroidia > Flavobacteriales_G > Salibacteraceae > UBA6770. The sequence goes on from CAJVZZ010000003.1 coordinate 164,185, forward strand.
TTAAATATAGAGGCAACTTAGCTCTTATTAATAGCGTCTTTAAGTTATAAACTAATCAAAAAATTAATATATGAGAAAGTTAATTGCAATAGTTTTTGGACTAGTTGTCGGGTTAACAATAAGTTATGATACTAGCGCTTCTCATCTTGCAGGTGGCAGCATTCGGTATGATTATGTAGGTCCAACACCAGGCTCCACTACCTCTTGGAGATATAAGATAAGAGTTAGTATAGTGAGAGATTGCCGTGGGATTTCAGTTAGTTGTGGAGGTAATCCGAATGTTATTTATGCTGAATGTACTCAAACTGGAGCTCAATTGGGGCCAATTACACTCACTGCGATGCCTTATATTCCAAAACCAGGTGATCGTAATAATCCTAGAGGCGCTAAAGATGTGTCTGATTTGTGTTCTAGGACTCAGTCACGATGTGAAGGAAATACGGTTGCCCTGAGTGGTTATGAAGTTTATTTTTACGAGGCATTTATTGATTTACCAAGATGTAATTCATGGAGAATTACACATCAGACCTGCACCAATGCAAGAAATGCCGTGCGGAATTATACTGGAGGTTATAATGTAGGTTTGGAAACGTTTATAAATACTGCATGGTCCCCTAGAACTAATCCGGGAGGGGCTCCAGCTAACAGTGCTCCTGTATTTGCTGATGAAGCGAAGCCATTCCCTTCGGTTTGTGTTGGTCAAGATGTGTTTTATGGAATAGGTACTTATGATGGTGATGGTGATAGTCTTAGATTCGTGGCATGTTGTCCTTGGGCGTCAAATTCTAGTAATGGAAGACCTAATTTAGCAAGAATGAGCCCAAATGGAACAGGGGTTACATGTGCACGTGCTGTTCCTGGTTTAATATTAGATGCTGCTACAGGACTTCTTTCTTTTACCGCACAAGCTCAAGGTGCCTACATAGTTGCTTTTTATGTAGAGGAATATGAGCGTTGTACTGGTATTCTTAAAGGAAAAACTTATCGTGAGATTCAATTTAGAGTTGAATCATGTTCAGTAAATAGTATTCCAGAAGATAAAAGTGGTATTTCCAATATGACGGGTCGAGCAACTTTGCTTTCTTCTTATAAAATTGAAGTATGTAATGGTGATTTGATTACTTGGGATGATACTTTATCTGATGCAGACAAAGGGGATTCTATTTATGTAGAAACCAACATGAATAGAAGTATGCCAAATGCAACAATGACTATTATCCCTACTGGTCAAAGAAATGTTATTGTCGTTCGATTTAAATGGCGAGCGGTAATGGGTAATGATCCTATTAAGAGTTTCTTTATTTCTTTCTCAGATGATAAATGTGATGTTCCCGGCAGTGGTTTCTCTGTATTTGAGTTGGATGTAAAACCATCAGCGGCATTGGATCCAGACAAATATGTATGTAAAGGAGACACTGCATTTT